>DATLRQ010000179.1:0-4727 GCA_035534555.1 Candidatus Micrarchaeaceae archaeon | reverse complement strand
GGACCCGTTGCCTCTGTCGGTCGAACGCCATTACGTGGCGACCATCCGCTGGCCGGACGCTCGCGAGATGCCATTCGTGCATGCGGACATCGCGAGCGGCTACTACTGCAAGCCAGAAGGCATCGACATGTACTGCCTCGGCCCCCTCACCGCCGAGGCGGAGGCCGATCCCCATCAAGAGGTGGGCGGCATAACCCCAGAGGAGTCGCACCGGATGGCTGCGCTGGCCACGCGCAGGGTCCCGCGCCTGAAGGATGCGGTCTCAACCGGAGGGTGGGCGAGCCTGTATGACGTGAGCCCGGACTGGATGCCCGTGATCGGGGAGATCGCGCCGGGAGTCTTCGTCGACGCCGGGACGAGCGGTCACGGTTTCAAGCTGGCCCCGGCGTTGGGCGCCGACGTGGCCGCGCTGGTCATGGGAGCGGACGTCGATGAGGACATCCGGCAGTTTTCGCCCGACCGGTTCGCGACAGGCGGATCCCTGCCCGCCGGTTACGGGAGCGCGCGGATCCTGGGCTAGTGGACTGTACGTCGCTCACGAGCAGCACCCGACAGCGGCCAGCCACACGCAATTTTGCGGCCAACCCTGACGTTGAATAGACTACGGACGATGCGTCACCTACGAGTTGCACTGATCGCGGCCACAGTTGTCTGCGCCGCTTGCGGAAGCGTGGCGATTGGCGGACAGCCAGCAGGCCAGCTCACCGGTCAAGGCGTACAGGTATCGACCGTTGGCCAGGACTCGTCCTCGGCCCAATTCGGGAGCAACCGAAACCAGGCGGACTCCTCCCAGCAGCTGGGGTCCGGCACTTATGGGGTCATGACAAAGACGGGCACGACTCGGCCGCAGCCGGCCACGACTTCGCCCGCCGGGACGACTGCGCCCCGGCTGCCGGCTTCAGGAGCGAGCCTGTGCGGTGTCGGCACAGGCAAGGTCTCCCCGATGTGTCCGGTAGCCGCTCCCTGACCGCATAGGCCCGGAGACTAAGAAGAGAGCCCCGCATTTCGCAGGGCTCTCTGGGTTTATTGATCGATCGCTAGGAGTGGCTGTTGTCCTCGTCGGACATCCTGACCACGTTGACCGACGTGCCCCAATTGGCGGAACGCGCTCGGGTCTCGCCGCAGGACGGATCTTTTACGAAAGTCGCATCCGAGCAGTTCGCCGACTGGATGTACTCGCTTGCGAAATAGATGCTCTGGCCCACGGCGACAGCCGCCGAGTAGTCGCCCCATCGCGGTCGATATTTGCCGGTGCCACTGAACTGGTATTCCGTGAAACCGTCCTGCGGTGACTGGCCCAGGGCTGCGACCTTGACCTTGCCGGTTCCGGATCGGTCGATCTTCGCGTAGGCGCTCGTCGGGTAGTAGCCGGGACCGGTGAGGGTGAAGCTGACCACGCCCTCGCCCAGGCTGTCGACACCCATCGAGGGGAAGGCAACGTCGTTGCCGGCAGCGCTCAGGTATCCCTGCGTGACGATCGTCGCGCTGAGGTGGTCTTCGCTGAGGCGTGGCTGCACCGCGAAGTAGCCGATGCCGATCTGGCCAGACTGGCCGTGAATTGTCGTGTTGAGCCCACCCCATATCAGGCCGGCCGCATAGACGGAATTCTGGATCTGGTCGTCATTGGTCTGGATCGGACCTTCGGCGCACGGCGACGGGTTACATGTGAAGCGTCCCGAGTCGCCGAGCGGGATTGGTCCCGCTTTCTGCCGGGCGAACGATGGGAAGGCGTAGGGCTCGCTGGCCAGGGTGGCTTCAGACAGGCGAAGCTGTGGGTTGTTGCTGCGGATGCTGCTGGTGTTTGAGACTGCCCAGACCCCGATTCGGTTGTCGTGCGTGTTGGCGAAGTCAAGCGCGCTCAACAAGTACTCCACGCCGCCAAAGCGCTGGTCTCCCGACGTGGGCGATGTGCTTGGCCGCACGGAAGCCCAGCAGTAGAGGCCGCCGGTGGTAACGCAGTCGACGCCGTTGCGCCATTCCGGAGTCGGAAAGGTCAAGCCGATGAAGTCTGTGACCATGTTGGCGCTCGCTGCGCCGTTGGCAAGCGCCTGCTTGTCGATCGCGTATAGGACCGCCCCGTTGAACACGGGATTGTTGATCGAGTACTCATTGGTGGTGATGAAGATCGCGTCGCTGTTGGCTCCCATCGTCGGCTGGTCGCCAAAACATGGGCATCCCGGGTTGGAGTTGTCCGTGGTGTCCACTGAGTACAGGTTGTAGGTGTCGAGAGGGTCGGCAGTCGTGCTGACGGCGAGCTGGAACATCGCGGTGTTGTTGCTGAGGTCGAGCACGAGCTGGCTCAAGAACCAACGCTGGGTGCCGGCGTCCCAGTAGCAACGCGGATCGCCCTGGATGGTCACGTCGCCGCCTCCGACTCCGAAAGCGAGCCCATCGCCGAAGAAGGTCTCGAGCACCATGGTGCCGGGGAGGGCGTTGAGCTTGGCATCGAATATCTTCAGGTTCAGGTTGACCATCTCGATCACGTATCCGTTGCCCGCGCAAAGGCCCTGGTCCGGGGGCTCGACGACAAATCCGTGCGTCGCCGCCAGGTCGTATGCGTTGAGGCCCTTCACCGACTGCGCTACGCCACCGCGGGCGTCGCCAAACGGCGTGTGGCTGCCGGACGAGGGTGAGGTCGCGGCGTTCTGGGGGAAGCTGGTGGCTGCAGACCCGCCGACCATGGCCCGGACCAGGTTCGGATCGTCGGTGAACGCGGCGGGGGCGCCGCTCGAGGTGGTGCCTTCGGCCAGGTTTGGCGGGCTCGACTTGAAGGCAGAATGACCGACCAGGTTGACACGGGTCAGCTGCTGGCCGGCGCCGAGAACAGCGGCGCCTGACGCTGCGGCTGCCGGCAGAGTTGAAACCGCCAATGCGGTCCCAGCGACCAAAGCCAACGACGACACAAGCGCGCCCAGCCGGCGCGACCAACCCTTTCCCATCTTCCTCTCCACCTGTGGTTACCCGAATCGAGGGCCTGTATCCAGACCGTCTCGCAGGTCGGAATACTCTGGCAAGAGCCTGAGATCAAAGTCAATGCATTAACCCGCGAATTTCAGGCGCGGGCGGCCCTTCTTCAGCGGACCTTCAGACGAAGGGCGTTGGCAGGGCGGCCAGGGCGTGGCTGACGTCAGGTTTGGCCCATGAGGCGAAGGCGGAAAAGAGCCGGTGCGCAGCCATCCGACATCCGAGTGGAGCTCGCCCACGAGCGCGGCATCGATGACTGCAGGCGGCGGCCCGAGCTCCTCCTGCAGAAGCGGTCGTCCCGCCGCCCGAGCTGATGCGAACGCCTTCACGACTGGGGCTGTGAATTTGACAGCCTCCGAGCATTTGATACAGTCAGAGAATCTGCTTAGGGGAGGCTGGAGGTTTGGATGAGACACATCAATAATGTCGGCCTGATCGCCGCAGGTGCGGTCGTCGTTCTCGCAGTTGGGGCCTGCGGCGGCTCCTCCGGCAACGGCTCATCGTCCCCCGGGACCACCCAGGTGGGCGGATCGGCAACCCTGTGGGCCGAATGGACGAGCACCGAGCAGCAGGATTTTCTGGCCTCGCTCGCGCCGTTCGAGAGCCAGAGCGGCGTCACGATCAACTACTCCGGCAAGGGCAACAACACCGACACAGCGATCGCGTCCGCCGTGGCCGGTGGCGCGCCGCCTGACGTCGCGCTCGTTCCCGACCCGGCCACCGTCCAGACTCTCGCGTCCAAGGGTTCGATCAAGCCCCTTGACAGCATCCTCGGCAACCTGACCTCGAACTACGGCTCTGCCTGGAACCAGCTCGTGACCGCCAACGGCAAGCTGTACGGCGTGTGGTTCAAAGGAGCCAACAAGAACACCATCTGGTACAACCCCGCGGAGTTCACGGCCGCCGGCATCACCTCGCCGCCGGCGACCTGGGAAGACCTGATCAAGGACACGGCCACCCTCAAGGCCGCCGGCATCGCTCCGTTCTCGCTGTGCACCGACATCGGCTGGCCGATGGCTGACTTCTGGCAGAACGTCTACCTCAAGACGGCCGGGGCCCAGGCTTACAACGCCCTCGCCGCCCACACGACCAAGTGGACCGACCCCACGGTGACGACCGCGTTCACGACGTTCGGACAGCTCGTCGGGGACCCCACGAACCTCCTGGGCGGCGTTCAGGGCTCGCTCTCGAACAACTACCCGGACTGCGTGGACAAGGTGTTCCCGAAGCCGGGCACTCAGCCCAAGGCGGCGATGGTCTTCGAGGGAGACTTCGTCACCTCTGAGATCACCGCCAACTCGGCCAACTACACCGGCGGGACGACCGGAGCCGGCGGCGCCGCCTGCACCACCGACGCCAGCAAGACCCCTTGCTACAACTTCTTCAACTTCCCGGCCCCGGCTGCCAACAGCGCCAACCAGGGCGCGGTCCAGGGCGCCGGAGACGTGGCCATCATGCTCAACGACACGCCGCAGTCCGAGGCGCTGATGAAGTACCTTGCCGGGCCTCAAGGGGCGTCCATCTGGGCGCACCTGGGCGGGTTCGCGTCGCCGAACAACAAAGTGCCTTCGAGCTCTTACCCCGACAGCGTCACGCAGGCGGACGCCAAAGCCCTCGTCGATGCCACCGGATTCGTGTTCAGCCTCGACGACCTCCAGGGGACGTGGGAGAAGAACATGTGGCAGGACATGCTGGACTTTTTGAGGAATCCCAGCAGCTCGAACATCACGGCCATCCAGGCCAGAATGGAGCAGCAAGCGACA
>DATLRQ010000178.1:0-5505 GCA_035534555.1 Candidatus Micrarchaeaceae archaeon | reverse complement strand
CGCCACCGCCGTGGCCTGAGCCGCCGGCAGCGCCCAGCGCCCTTGGACCCCGGGAGTCACGGGACCCAGGTTCCGCGTCTCCTGGTGGCTCTCAGCGGCTTGGTCTTCTGCCCCGACGCCTCAATTCGCGTCGATCAACGTCTCGCATTGCCGCGGGAGCCACACCAGTGCCTTCTCGACCAGCGTCGCAATCGTCACCCGACATCGGGTAGGCGAGGCAAGACGCGTTGGTGACACGGCTCGCTGAACCGCGGCTGGAGCAACATCGCCTTGCGCCAAAGCCTGACTGAGTTGACCACGGCGGCCAATAACGCGATGGCGAGATACCGGGACCTCCTTGACGGCGTCGACCTCACCTTCTTCGCAGCCAGCGGCCATCCCCTTGGTGATCCAGCGCTGAGCCTTGGAGGGTGAACGCCAGTCGAACCACCGGCACAGGGCGCCACAGAGCGCCATTGAGCGCTAGGGATCACTATAATGCCGTCCATGAGCGCGAATAAGGCGATCGCGTGGTTCACGATCGAAGATGCGGCGCAATACGTAGGCGTGAGCGAGCGCACCATCCATCGCTGGGTGGACGAAAGACGCTTGCTGGCTCATCAACTCGTTTCGGGTGGCGGGCGTCGCTTTCGGCGTCAAGACTTGGATGAGCTGCTCACTCCAGAGCGGGGCCAATTCGACATGCGCGTGCACGAATTCATCCAGCAAGCACAGGGCGCGGGGCATGCCATCGAGTCCGACACCGGATCTGCCGAAGGTCCTGCCTATCGTCAATTCAGATGCTCTGTCTGCGGCGGGCTATGGTTCGTGAGCCCTCAAGAGGTGGGTATTGCACGACCGGATGGTCATGCATGGACGATCTTCTGTGGAACACGACTGGATCGGTTGCCATCTGCTCACCAGCTCGTTGCCCGATTCCGGCAGTGGGAGGCGGCCGCATCCATGAGCCCGAACCGCAGGGTTGCCGAGTCGGCGCCCCTGGCGGCACCCTGTGTCGAAGAGGCCGCGTCGATGCTGCCACGGCTGGCAGAGTTGAGGGACCGCCTTGCGAAGGACGGCCGGGATTGGCATGGCCGTACCATTTCGCAGCCCCTTGAAGCAGCGCTTGGGCAACTCTGGGAGGAATGGCGCGACACGCTACTTGGTTTTCGGAACGGTTACCGAGAGGTGTGGAACTCGCCTGCCGGATTCGAAAAAATGCTGTGATCGGGTGTCGTTATTCGTCACCGCCCCAGCGCCGCCGAGAATTGCCCACAAGTCGGAGTCTCACTCCGGCGCTGAGTAACGATAACGCCGTGCGCCCTCTGCTCTCGACACTCGCAAAGAGGCGCCGGCGATGCGCTTGACGAGCTTGCGGCTCGAGGACTTTCGCAGGTTCGAGGACCTGAAACTGGATCCGATCGATCCCGGCCTGACGGTCGTCGTTGGACCCAACGGCGAAGGTAAGTCAACACTCTTCCAGGCGTTGGCGATGGTCGACCTCATGCTCACCTGGTCCTCGCTGATGGACGCGTCGTCAGATGCCTACAACAGTCTTCAGGTATACGCAGCCGCTACGCGGCACGGCAGCAAGACCAAGCGGTTCCGTGTGCGTGTTGGAATCGAGCTGACCGAAGATTGGGAGTGGAATCTGCTTGTCGCCTTCATCAAGGCAACGGTCGTCTCGACCGTTCTTGAGCGCAATCCTCCCGAAGACGCGAGCGTCCTCGACCAGCTGGTGTCGACCATCACGAGAGAGTCGGTCATGCCATTGGCGAAGGGCACCATGGTCGGCGCATACCTGGCGAGCCCGTCACCAACCTGGCTATTGGGCTACGAGTTCGAAAGCGGCGGGCGCACCTACCACGCATCTCTCCAAGGTGGGCCCAGCGGCCAGCTGTTTTTGGGGCCGATGCCGATGCAGCAGTCGACCGGGTGGCAGTCCGCCGACCTGCCATCGAAGCTCGTGGCGCTTATGGGACAATCGGCTCCCTTCACTCTCGAAGTGTTGCTTCCTGAAGGGGCGCAGGCCGTGCCCATTCAGGTCAAAGGCAACGCCGGCCACCGATCTCCTATCGTCGGCGACTTCGTGACCATGGTCGGCGGTACATCCAACGCCGGCCGCGATTACTACTTCGGCCCGGTGCTGAACCAGATCGTGAAGCGGAGCTTGGCTCTGATCAGCGACCAGCGGTTACCCGCACGGACCGAATACGGGGTCACAGAGCTGGGACTGAGACCCGGTCTCGTGAACGGTGCCGACGTGCCGCTCGAACTCTACAGGCTGAAGAACGGCGGTGTCGGAGAGCGGCAGCGCTACCGAGAGGTTCAGAAGCTGTTTCACGCACTGTCGGGGAAACGGACCGAATTAAGGGTCCGGCAGCTGGATCAGGCCGGGCAGAACTTCGCCATCGAACCGACCGTGGCTGAGAAGGGTGGATGGGAAGTACCGGTGACGCTTGCAGGAGCGGGCATTTGGGAAGCGCTGATCCTGGCCACCGTGCTAGTCGGCGAGCCAGGGATGGTGGCTATGCTCGACGAGCCCGCGGTGAACCTTGGGCCGACGCTGCAGAGACGTCTATCGGATCAATTGGTGGAGCGCGCCGGCACACAAGTGCTCTTGATCACGCACTCTCCTTATCTCGTTCCGATCCGGCAGGTTGATGACCTGCGTCGGATTGCTCGGCTTGCATCAGATGGCTCCGGAGGCTCACGTGTTCGCCGACTCGTGAGTGATGTGGGCAGTAAGGGCGTCGCCGAGGGGTTCGGAGCCCAACTGAGGCAGCTGCTGGCCGGAAGGGCGGACGTGCGAAGCGCCCTCTTTGCCGCCGGAGTCGTCTTGGTCGAGGGTGAAACCGAGACCGGTGCATTGGACCAATGGTTCACTAAGGCAAAGAGGGCGGGCAAGGACCTTCCGTCGCCCGAGTCATCAAATCTCTTGTTGCTGTCCGTCGGGGGCGATGGGCTGTTCGGCCCGTACGCCGCGTACCTTCACACCTGCGGTATCCCATGGGTAGTCCTTGCCGATGGCCCAGTGCTTTCGCCCAAGTATGCCAACGGCACAGCGCTGCTGGAGCAGCTGCGCTCGTTCGGCCTGATCGAAGCGAACGAGCCGACTCCCGCGCTCGATGCCAGTTTCAACGATTGGGCGCAGTTCTGGCGGCAACACAGGGTCCACACACTGGCAATTACCTTCGGTGGCATCGAGAAGGAATCGAAGGACAAGAGCGGTGAGATCGAGGCCCTGTTCGAAAGAGTGAACCCCCACCGGTGGGCGGAGGCCCAAGCGATGTATCACAAGAGCAAGATTCGGCAGGGCCATCACTTTGCAAGTTCCGTCGAGTGTCCGGAGGAGGTGACGGCCGTATACCAGCGCATCCTTACCGACCTGGCCAGACGGCGACGCTGACATGTCCAGTAGAGGCGGCGGCGCGACTATCGTGACTGGCGGGGTTCTGTCTCTGGGGGCCTGCCTCCAGCAAGCCGTCTTTTGAACTCAGATAGGGCATCCTCCCGGTGCCATGGAGGGCAAGAACGGGGCCCCTTCGCGGGCTTGGATAGCAACCGGGATAGGCAACCCGCCGCGGAGGGCGCGCAACCGGCCCCTCAACCGGACCTAGCCTGACGCTGCGCTGGACCGCCGCACAGGTCTTCCCCATCCCCCACGGCTTCTCGCGGGCTCCCTTCGCGCCTGCCCCGCAAGAAAGATGCTGGGCAGGCGGAGCGTGAAGCAGCTTCCCTGGCCAACCGTGCTCTGAACGGTGACGTCGCCTCCCATCAGTCCGGCAATCTGGCGGCTCAGCGCCAGTCCAAGACCCGCCCCCTCTGAGGAGCGGGCGGCGCCGGAGCCCAGCTGGCGATACTCGTCGAAGATGTAATCGAGGTTGTCCGCCGAGATCCCGCAACCGGTGTCACCGACGGCGAACGTGGTGGTTTCGGGATCCTCCTGAGCCACCCCGATGGTCACCAGGCCGCCCGCCGGAGTGAACTTGATGGCGTTCGAGAGCAGGTTCAGAAGGATCTGCTGCAGGCGCTGAGGATCCACCACCATCCGGATCGTCGGCTCGCCGTCGTCGACAAACAGTTCAAGGCCCTTGGCGGTTGCCATGGGTGCGACCTGGAGCAGGGCGCTTCGAGTCGCGGTCACCGCGTCAAGGGGTTCTGACTCGATCGTCATCCGGCCAGCCTTCACCTTGGAGAGATCGAGCACGTGGTTGACCATGTTCAACAGCTGCTGCCCGCCGCGACCGATGTAGTTGACGTAGTGCTCCTGCTTCGCGTTGAGCGGGCCCGCCTTCTTGGCGGCGAGCAGATCGGCGAAACCGATGACCGTGCTGAGAGGCGTTCGCAGCTCGTGGCTCAAAGAGGCGATGAATGCGGATAGCTGACGGTTCTCATCCTCGGCGACCTGCTGCATGGAGATGTCGAGGCCCACCACGCTCACGCCGATTGCGGCTCCCGAGTCATCCAAGATCGGGGCGTAGTGGAAGTGAAAGGTACGGTCCGAAAAGCTGGCCTCGAAGCTCGAGGACCTTCCGGCCAGGGCTTGCGCAAAGTGCCGGCGGAGCAGACTCAAGTCCTCTCCGCCTTCCCAGAAGGGATGGCCGAGGAGGGGAATTCCCTTCACCCCGCTACCCCCGACGCCCCCACCCTCGCACATCGTCACCCTGCCGTTCAGGTCGCACGCGAAGATCACGATCGGCATGCTGTCGAGGATCTTGCGAAGGAACCCTTCGCTCTCCTCCGGTGAGTTGTCGGCCACGGTCCGGCCCGGGATGTTGAGCGTCAAGACGCGAAGCGTGGTCCCCGCCCCGGAACAATCTCAGCAACGAACGCGGCAGGGTCGGCGCCTTCTGTCGTCGGCTCACGGAGGCCCGCGGGGAGCGTTTACCTGGAGATGAGGCCCGCGGCGATGCGGTCCCAGGCGTCGGCGGTCTCGCGCTGCAGGGCTGGGAGCAGGTGGGTGTAGGTGTTTGTGATGGCTAGAGACGGACCGTCAGGGTTCAACGACCTCCAAGCAGATGGACGAGCCGTTGAGAGGATGGTCATCGGTCAGTCACGGGATGCCATGCCGAGCAGTCTTGGCGCCGACTACCACTGCTACTACTCCTGCGGGTGCTGCCGCTGGATGTCGGCCCTGAGGATGCCATCGATCTGACTGATCGCGGCGGTCATGCCTTCCTCCATGCCCATGGCGAGGATCTGTTCCATGGCGGCGAGCGACGCGAACGTCGTCGCGACGGTCATACGGGTGCCACCGTCATGCTCGTGTAGGTCGGCCCGGATGATCATCGTCGGCATGTCCGGGTTCGGTCTTCCAGTGTCGTCGGCGAACCCGTCCTCGAACTCAAGGTGGTGCGGCGCATCGACCGCGAACACGCGCCACCAGCCGCGGGGCTGGTCGCCCCCGGGACCGGTCATGAAGTAGGTGATCGTGGCGCCTGGCGCGAGATCGTGCTCGACGAAGGTTGCCGGATACATCGGAGGGCCCCACCACCGTTCGAGCTGTCGGGGGTCCTCCCACAG
>DATLRQ010000177.1:0-6629 GCA_035534555.1 Candidatus Micrarchaeaceae archaeon | reverse complement strand
AGTCGGCACCGGGGTCGCGGGCTTTCCAATTGATCAATGCGCCGAGGCGATGGCGCGTTCATTGAGGCGCGCCTTGGCAGATGGCTGGGCGCCGGACGAGGTGCGGTTTGTGTTGTTCGGTGACGGCGCGCGTCGCGCGTTTCAGGCGTCGTTCCAGGAAGTTTTTGGTACGGATAGAGGCCCGATTCAGTCCAATTAATCGCGCGATTTCAGGGCCCGATTTTTGGCCCTGTTCGGGACCCCGCAAGCAATCTCGGCTGAATTCAGGTTGAATTGGGGTTGATCTGGGTCCGAAGGCACCCCTAGAATGGGCTAGTCCAGCCCCAGAAACAGATCTAATAAGTAAGGATGGTGAACATTTGGAAGGTTACTGCTTGAAGGACAAAAGAAAGGTCGAGATGAAAGACCCTCAACCGATCACAATGAAAAACGGGAAGCCGGCGACCATTGGGACTTGCCCGAATTGCGGGACCAAGATCTACAAAATTGGAAAGGCGGTGGCGTAAATGGAAGGCTATTGTTTGAAGGACAAGAAGAAGGTCGAGATGAAGGACCCTAAGCCGATCACGATGAAGAACGGCAAACCGGCAACGGTAGGGACCTGCCCGTTCTGCGGAACAAAGATCTACAGGATCGGCAAGTCGACTTAAGCAAACATCGATAAGGGCCGCTCACCTCGAGCGGTCCTTTTTATTTCCCCTCAGGTCGTGATCGGCGGCTCCAGCGCTCCAAGCAACACTTCGGTTGCGGAGACCGCGTCATCGACACCAAGCGTCTTGAAAATTTCGACGTTGGATGGATTGTTGACGCGAGCGATTGTTTTCTTCACGTTGAAATGCCGCTTGGCCATCTGCAGAGCGATCAGATTGTCTTCATCGTCGGCGGTCACCGCAACAATCGCGTCCGCGCGTTCGATGCCGGTTTGCGACAGGAACTTGACCTCGCAGCCATCGCCCCTCATCACGATGCTCCCCAGCTGGGTCTCGAGCCAGTCGGCCCGGCGCGAATCCCGCTCTATGAGCGTCACCTCATGGCCGCGCTCGAGGAGATCTCGCGACATGTAGTAACCGACGGTGCCGCCGCCGACGACGATCACGTACATCGGGCGGCCACCTGCTACTTCTTCTCCAACAGCGTTCTCTCGATTGCCTTGGCGCCTTCGATGGTCGGGCAGATGGTGTGCAGCCCAAGCTTCTCGTAGGCCTCAGCGCGCTCGGGGTCGTAAATGCGAGCGACGACCCGGGGCACCTTGAAGATATGTTTGGCCACCTGCGAAGCCATGATGTTGCGGTTGTCGCCCTCCGTGACGGCGACAAAGCCATCGGCGTCCTCGATGCCCGCCCTACGCAGGACGTCGGCGTCGGTGCCGTTGCCAACGACCTGGTTGCCCCTGAAATCGTTGGTCAGGACGCCGCGGGAGGCAGCGCGGGAGAACTGGTCGGGATCCCGGTCGATGATCACCACGTCATGGCCGGCCTTGTCCATCTCGGCGGCGAGCTGGGAGCCGACCCGACCGCAGCCAACAATGAGGAGCTTCAAGGCGCTTGATTATAGGGAGGCACCGCCCTGCTCCCGGTGGCTGGCGCCGGGTCAGCTCTTGTTAGGATTTGGACGCTTGCGCTTCCCATTCACGTTCATGGGCTTCATGGCGCTCGGCATTGGGGTCTGGGTTGTGGTGTACCTGTCCGGCCATCGAGGACTGGATCCTGCCGCCGAGGCCATCGCCGGGGCTACCGTTCTGATCTCGTGGAGCTTCGCCCTCTACGTCCTGGTCAGGCGCGTGCGACGGGGCCCGCAGCACTGATGGCGGATCACTCGCACTCCCCGATGTCGAAGAAGGTGTTGGTCGCTGTTGGCGGCCAGGGGATCGACCCCGAAACCGTGCGGCTTGCCTGCCGGATGACCGACCCGCAGGGCGGACGCCTGTACGGGGTGCACATCATCGAAGTCAACCGCTCTCTGCCCCTGGGCGCCGTGCTCGACGATGTCGTGGAGCGAGGCGAGAAGATCCTCGAAGAGGTGGAGCAGCTGGCAGCGGAGACGAATCTGCCGGTGGAGACGGAGCTGGTCCAAGCCCGGGATACGGGGCCGGCGATCGTGGATGAGGCGGTCGAGTGGGGCGCGGATCTGATCGTGATGGGCCTGCCGTACAAGCGAAGGTTCGGAGAGTTCAACCTAGGCAAGACGGTTCCGTATGTGTTGAAGAACGCGACGTGCCGGGTGATGCTGTTCCGCGAACACCGAGAGCACCCGATCTGACCGAAACCGACAACTCGGGTCGCCGGCATTACATCGCGCGACTGTGGGCGGAGCTCGGCCGCATGGGCGGCGAGCACGACGCCTTCATCAAGGTCATCATCGTCGAGCGCATCGTCAAGGCGCTTGTCCTCATAGCGCTGGCGGTCGGGCTCCTGGTGGCCGGAGAGACCGGCCTGCTGACCAGCTGGGCGGACAACGCCCAGGACCAGCTGAATCTCGCGGCCGGCGACAGCCTCATCGTCGGCCTGCTCCTCAAGCTGGTCGTGTATATCGGCTATTTCAACCACACCACCCTGCTTGCGGTGGGAGCCATCGTCTACGCGCTGCTCGAAGGTACCGAAGGCGTCGGGCTCGCGATGCGCCGTCGCTGGGCCGAGTACCTGACAGTGATCGCGACCGGACTTCTGATCCCTTACGAGGCGTACGAGGTCATCCACAACGTGACGCTGTTCAAGGTCGGGGCGCTGCTACTGAACGTGGCCGTGGTGGGCTACCTCGCCTACCGAAAGCGCCTGTTTGTCGGAATCTGACACCGGCGTGAGCCACCTGCTCTGGAACCCCGCGCGATGGACGATGTACCGAACCAGCATCGCCAACGTCTGAAGGCCGTAGACCGCCGACGTCTGGAAATTCACCGAACTCGCGTCCTCGTGGTATTTCCCAATCGCTGGAACCTCGCCGATCTTGAACCCGAACGTCGCGGCCTGGATCAGGACCTGCGTGTCGAACACGAAGTCGTTGCTGTTCTCGAGGAAGGGAATCGCCTCGAGAAATTGCCGCGAGTAGGCGCGATAACCGGTGTGGTACTCGGACAGATGAAGGCCGAGCACACGGTTTTCGACACCCGTCAGGAAACGGTTGCCGAGCATCTTCCACCACGGCATCCCTGCCTTTGCCGGGTCAAGTCCGAGCCAGCGCGATCCCAGGACGATGTCGGCCTCCCCGGCCTCGATCACCCGGCAGAGGTTGGGAATGATCGCCGGATCGTACTGGCCATCGGGGTGAAGCATTACGACGACGTCGGCACCCATCGCGAGCGCGTGCCGGTAGCACGTCTTCTGGTTACCGCCATAGCCGAGGTTCTCCTTGTGACGGATGACGTCGAGGCTGAGCGCGGTGGCGACGCTCACCGTGGCGTCCGCGCTCGCGTCGTCGACCAGCAAGATGGTGTCCGCGTGGCCGGGCGGAATCTGCCCGACCACCTCCTTTAAGGTCTTCGCCGCCTTGTATGCCGGCAACACGATGACGCGGTGGGGCCGCGGTCCGCTTGGCTTGAAGTCCTCGAGGGGGATTGGCTCCGGCCGGACGGCCAGGCGCTCCAGGGTCAGATAGGCCGCGACGGCGATGGCCCCGAATGCCGCGGACCAGAGGCTGAAGGTCAGCGTCAAGTTCACGGCGGCATACGAGAGGGCCAGCACGGCGGCGGCGGCTCGCGGCCATCGAAGGTCGCCTGCGAGCGCGAGATCGGCGAGGGCGAACCCCGGGATGACGAGCAGTGCGAGGTCGTGCACATTCTGATGCGGGCTCAGCACAAGGGACGCGGCAACCGCGAGGGCGAAGTCGAGCCGCGGCTGGTCCGGACGCCAGCTCAGAGACAGCGCGGCCAACGCCAGCAAAAGCACGAGGATGACCAACGCCGTTGTCGTGCCGCCGGGCAGCATCTGGAGGATGTTCTTCAGCGAGTACACCGCGGGATCCGTGTAGGCGAGCTGCCCGTTGGTTGGAAGCGAACCACCGATCGCCCATGCCCCTAGCGCTTTGAGATAGCCGGCGACGGGTCCAAAGCCGAGGCCCGCAACCGAAATCGCGCCCAACCCAACCAGCACGGCGGCGAAACCGGCCAACGCCCGCCAGGCTCGGCGGGCCAGGAAAAGCACCGGGATGAGCAGCAGCAGCTGCGGCTTGGAAAGTGCCAGCGCGGTGAAGATGCCCGCCCAGCCCATGCGGCCGCGAGCCCACGCCACGTACGCGGCGGCAAGGGGGACGAGGACCACAAGGTCCGACTGGCCTTGCAGGATCGTCACAAATAGCGGGAAGAAGCCTGCGATCAGCGCCGCAGCTACGACTGTCGCGCGGCCGTGGATCGCGAGGCTGCTGCGAAGGAGCAGAACAATGAGGGCCGCAGCGAGGACGACGTTGACTATGGCCATCGCGATGTAGGCCTGCCGGTAGCTCAGGTATCCGAGCGGCGCGATCAGCAGCGTGTAGTAGGGCGGGTGGAAATAGGGCAGGACGATGAACCGGTCTGCAGGCTGGGAGGTGACCTGAATCTGGATCTCGCGCTGTAGAACGAGGTCGTAAACTGCCGACCCACCGCGAGTGACAAAGAGCTTGGCGCCTGAGTAGAACGAGAAAAAGTCAGGGCCCTTGAGATTGCCGGTGACGACGGTGAACCAGTACCCGGTCCAGAAAAGGAAAGAACCGAGTCCGGCACCGGCGGCGCCGGCAAAAGCCAGGGCCGTCCACCTGCGAGCCCGCGGGCTCGTCATCGGCCCGTTTCTAGTCGCAGCGCGAAGCGTTCCGGCAGCTGTGCTTTGGTGATCGCCCTCTGAGCGCCCTTGATGTCGTACTTGATTCGCCTGAACTCGAAGGTCCACGCGTCGACGTCCCATACCCCATAGCTTGCCAAGGGGATGCCATCGCGTGGTTGACCCACGCTGCCCGGGTTGATGAGGGATGGTCCCTTCATCTCGAAGGTGTCGACGCGGTACTCGTGGGTCACCTGACCACCAACCAGGCCGAATATCCCCGGCACGTGAGTGTGACCGTGAAAGCAGATACCGCCGTTGAGGAGGTCGAGGTTGGCGGCGGCGACAGCCGTATCCAGCACGTACTCGTAGATGTGGTCGCGCGGGCTTGCATGGACGAGGAGGACATCGTTCTTGACGCTGCTGTCCGGCAGCTTTCGGAGCCAGTCGAGGCGCTCGCCTCCAAGAACGTCGACAGTCCACCTCACCACCGTTGCTGCGTCATCGTTGAACCATTCGAGAATCTCTGGATCCGTGCACGCCCGATCGTGGTTGCCGACCAGCGTCAGCCAACCATTCTTGGTCACCTCGTCGACGCACTTCTTCGGGTCCCCGCCGTAACCGACCACGTCGCCAAGGCAGACAGTCTCATCGACCTGTGGGCAGTCACGCATGACCGCCTCCAGCGCCTGCCAGTTGGCGTGGATGTCCGACAGGATCGCGATTTTCAAACTGGCTTCTCGTAAAGACGCGGGTAGATGTGGTCGAACAGGATTCGCAGCGTCGCTGCGAGTGGCACCGCGACGAACATGCCAAGGATGCCGGCCCAGCTGAATCCCGCTATGAAAGCGATGATCACCAGCAGCGGCGGCAACCGCACCGCGTCGCCCACGATCTTCGGGTAGACGAAGTTCAGGATCACGTTCGAGATCAGAAAATAGACAGCCGCCACAACCAGCGCCTTGAAGGGACTGGACGCGAGGCCCACGAGGATTGCGGGAATCGCTCCGATGAATGGGCCAAGGTAAGGGATCAGAGCAGTGATTCCGGCCACCAGGCCGAGAGCTATGGCGTCCGGCAACCCCAGCACCGCACACGCGATGCCGCTGAGCACGCCGATGAGGGCGGCGATGATGAGCTGGCCGCGCATGTAGGCGTAGAGCATCTTCCGGATGCGGCGCCAGATCTGATCGAAGTCGGTCCGGTAGTCGTTGGGCACCAGCCGCCTGAGAACGCGTCGGAATGACGCGGCGTCAAGGGCCAGAAGGAAGGCCACGATAAAGGTAAGCAGGAGCTGCAGCAGGGTGGTCAATGCGGTCACGCCGATGCCAACCGCGTTGCCAAACTGGCCCAGGAGGTATTCGCGCAGGTGGGAACTGATTGACGCCGTGGCGCCGGTCAGGTCGATCTGGAAGCCGAACACCTGGACGGCGCCCTGCAGGCTGTTGATCCGATTCTGAGCTTCAGCCGCCAGGCCGGGCGCTTGCCGTTGCAGGGAGCCGACCTCACTGACCACAAGGGGGATGACGAGCAGGACCAGGCCCGCCAGGGCGGCAATGATGACTACGAAGATCAAAGAGATCGCCACCACCCGTGGGACTCCGAGAGCGACCAGGCGAGCGACACCAGGCTGGATCAGGAAGGCGATGGCCCCGCCCAGGACGATGGCGCCCAGGAAGTCGCGAAGGAGGTAGAGCACGACGATGGCGACGACGAGTGCGCCCATGCCAAAGGCGATCTGGAGGTAGCGCCTGCGGCGCCTGGGATCCATGGGCAGAGTGGCCACCACGACGGGAGTGGGCTCCTCCGGCTCGATGGGGTGGTGAGCAACGTCTTTTGAACGGGAGCTGGAACGCACGGTAATCAGGGCAGTATGACGAGGAACCTCACCGGGAGCGCCGC
>DATLRQ010000176.1:0-4355 GCA_035534555.1 Candidatus Micrarchaeaceae archaeon | reverse complement strand
GATCCATCCGATGTCCGCGAAGCACCAGTACGTGTCTTCGGGGTGGATGTCCTGGTAGTACTTCGAAGTCCCGGCGACGTAGGCGAGGTACCCACCTGTGCTGTGCTGGGCGCCTTTGGGTTTCGCCGTGGTGCCGCTCGTATACATGAGGAAGAGCGGGGCCTCTGCCGGCATGGAGACGGGTTCGACGATCTTGTCCTTGTAGTCCTTCATGACTTCGTTGACGATGAAATCACGCCCCTTGACCAACGGCGTCTTGGATGAGTAGGTCCCGGGGTGGCGCTGCCAGATCAGCACCTTGTCGACCTTCTGGCCCTCCTTCTCGGCCTCCGCCAACGCCTCCTCAGCCTTGATTTTGTGGTCGAGCAGTTCGCCGTTCCTGTAGTAGGAGTCCATGGTGACCAGGATGTGACTTCCTGAGTCGGCGATGCGGCCGCCACAGGCTGCGCCGCTGAAGCCGCCAAAGACCTGGTTATGGATGACGCCAAGCCGGGCGCAGGCCAGCATCGTGACCGGCAACTCCGGAACCATCGGCAGGTGCAGGGTCACCCGGTCTCCGGTCTTCACCCCGCAGAAGTCCCTGAGGAGGGCGGCCATCTCGTTGACCCGCTTGTAAAGCTCCTGGTAGGTGATGACCTGGGTCTCCTGGTCCTCGAGCTCCGGTACCCAGATGAAAGCAGCCTTGTTTCGGTATTTGGCGAGATGCCGGTCGACGCAGTTGAATGAAGCGTTCAGCCGGCCGCCGACAAACCACTTCCAGAAAGGTGCGTTGCTGGTGTCAAGCGTGGTGTGCCAGTACTTGTCCCAGGTCAGGAGGTCGGCGTATTCCTTGAAGCATTCGGGAAAGTTCTTTTCGGCGAAGCGCTCGAAGATCGCCGGATCGTTCGCGTTCGCCTGGCCGATAAACGCTGCCGGCGGAGAGAAGAGCTCCTCCTCCCGCCAGTGAACCGCGATTTCGGCTTCGGAAACCTGGACTTCGCTCATTGGTTGACCTCCATGCGCGGGGTAGCGCCATGACCGGCCGTCAAGGGCTGCCCCTCAGCGGCCGGCCGTGGCCTGTTGACTCAGTCCGCTTAGCGCCAGATCGGCGCGCCTAGCTCCAGAGCGCGCTGCCGACCGGCAGGATTGGCTTCGCCCTCATGCTGTTCGCCACTACGGCCGCCGACGTGTACCAGGCCACCAGAGCGGTGATGATGCCCATCCAGCCGCCGATTGAGACCATGCCACTGCCAGCGGCGTCGCCGTTGAAGTTGCCCCACGCCAGGAGTATTTCGGTTATCTCCAGGGTGAGAAAGACCAGGAACGTGGCCATGTTGGTCCGCGCGCTCATCAAGAGCATGTAGGTGTTGAAGATCGCGAAAGCGGTCAGGATCCACGCCAGGGTCGAGGTCACGTCCGTCACGGCGAGCTTGCCCCACAGGACGAGGGTTACAGTGGCGGCCACCCCCATCCAGAAGGCGCCGTATGTAGAAAAGGCGGTGGCGCCAAAAGTGTTGCCCGCCTTGAACTCCCACATGCCGGCCATGAACTGGGCCAACCCGCCGTAGAAGATCGCAAAGCCGAAGAAAACGAGCAGAGGCTCCCTGTCCACCCCCATGGCGTTGTGGACGCTCAGCAGGAAGGTCGTGAGTGCGAACCCACCGAGCCCTAACGCTGCAGGATTGGCGATTGCCGCCACCGGCGGGGCGGCCACTCTTGTATCAGACATCCCCTTGACCTCCTCTGAACAGCCGGAAGTCGAATGCCCCCGGCATCCCTGTGCGCGAATGCTAAACATGCACCGTCTTGCGTGTCGTGTCAATTTATAAGTGCGGCTAATTGTTCGAAAGTGACACGAACCGGGCGCGTTCCGAGATAACCTACGGGCGGGGCTGGAGGCGGGGGGTGGGATTTCAAGGCCCCAGGGATGGAATCGATGCAGCCCGGCATCGTCGGTTTGAGGGGAGCTATCACTGCCGCCTGGGAGCGCGATCTGAGCGCCGTGCGCCAGGACCGCTTCGACATGGGCGAAGACAAGGCCGCTCTGGCCTTCATCCAGCGCTTCTATTCGCTCGTTTCGGATTTGCGCGCCCCGATCCAGCGCGCCTGGGGGCTGGGCGGCCACGTCCACGTCGCGGACAGCCCTGTCACCGGGCCCGGGCCCCGGGTTTCTCAGACACGGATCAAGCTGCGCAACCATGGCGACCTGGTGGCGTTCGAAGCGTTCACCTACATCGACGGCACACCGAGACCTAATCCCGCACTCGGACTGGACCGCGAGATCAAGGTCGCCGAGGTCGCTCCCTATGCCGTAGCCCAGGAGCTCTACCGGCGTGTGATCGACTTCCTGCAGGTGGCGCTGAACATCGACCTTTCACTGAACGGGTCGGCCTGGCTCTACGAGCAGGTAACAGCCAACTATTTCGTCTCTAACGGACGCTGGCCCACGGTAGGAGAGGTGTATCAACGGACCACGCGCGAGTATGCGGTCGAAGACAGTTTCGAGCGCGTCGCCTCAATGTTCGCTCCGAGCGCCCACGCCAAAGATTCCAACGGAAACGGCTCCGAGGCGAATGGAGATTTTGAGGTGGCCCTTTCACTCGAACAGCTCCAGCGCTGCCGAGACACGCAGGTGGATCTCGAGAATTTCGTACAGGTCGTGCGCAGGGCAGTCGAGGCCGACCGGGACAGCAAGCTCGTTACGAGCGAGGACGCGGCGCGAGAGCTCGGCCTGGAGGCGCCAGCGGTCATGAAGCTGGGCCACCTGCTGGCGCTTGCGCCCGATGTGAGCCGCGAGGGCAAGTTCTCGACCGACTATTTGCAGTGGAGCTTTCTGCCGTCGTACAACGTGCACTTCTTCCGGCGTGTCAATACGATCGACGATTACCTTGTGGTCGCCGCCACGCTCCTGCCACGAGCAGCCGACGAAGGCACGACGACGACCTCCCCCGGAACCGCCTTCAAGGTCGAGCCAGGCACGGCGATGCCCGACGGCATCGTCACGTTCCTCATGACCGACGTGGTGGAGTCGACGCCGCTGTGGCTGCAAAGTCGCGCGCAGATGTACGCGGCGATGCGGCGGCACGACCAGCTGCTCTCGGGCGCCATCGAAGCCAACGGCGGGATCGTGCTCAAGGAGCGGGGAGAGGGAGACAGCTTCTTCGCCGTTTTCCTGCGCGCCACCGACGCGGTCGCCGCAGCTCTCGAGGCGCAGCGCGCGATCCGTTCGGAGCCGTGGCCAGACCGGATTCAGCTGAGTGTCAGGATGGCGATCCTGACCGGAGAGGCGGACGCGCAGGACCGGGACTACCGCTCGCCGGCCGTCAACCGCTGCGCGAAGCTGCGGCGCCGCGCGGTCGGCAACCAGGTGCTGGTATCGGAGACGACGTACTCGATCGTGGCAGACATCCTGCGGGACGACATCAAGCTGGTCAGCGTGGGCAAGCGGATGCTCGAGGGCCACGACCGGCCGGAAGAGGTCTTCGTGCTGCAGCACGACGAGGTCGCCCTCGAGAACGCCGTGGCGGAGGACGGGGTCACCGTCTGACGCCGCGCGGGGCGGGGTGCGACTCTTAACCGGCAGGGTTGCAGGCCGGCTTGGCGATTCGTAGATTCCCGCGCAGCAGGCGCGTTTGGAGCTGGGGGAGGGGCTCCGGGAGGTGGGAGGGCCCCTCGGAGGGGCGTGAGCAGGCGGCGGTTGGAAGCTTGCCGGTCCGGATGCGGTTGAATGGAGGTCGATGAAAAGGTCGGTTTCCCCCGCAGGCGGCATCAGCGTGGACCGGTTCTCGGTCGTCCTCGTCGCGGTTGCCGCCACCCTGTGGGCGTCCGACGCCTACTTCCGCAACCAGCTCGTCAGCCACCTCACCGCCACGCAGATCGTCGTCGCCGAGGACGCGCTGGTCACCCTGTTCCTCCTGCCGGTCCTCATCCGAAGCTCGAGCGAGCTGCGACACCTGGGGCCGCGCGGATGGCTAGCGGTCGGCATCATCGCGGCGGGCGCGCAGTCGGTCGCGACCATCCTGTTCACCGCCTCCTTCCAGGCAGCCGCCACCTACAAGGTCTTCGCCGAGACGTTCGTTCTGCAGCAAACCCAGCCGCTCATCGCGATCGTCCTCGCCTGGATCGTGCTGGGCGAGCGGCGCCGTCCATGGTTCTGGCCGGCCGCCGCCGTGGCGCTGGTGGCGGTCTATCTGGTCGTGTTCGCGCAGGATCCGACCGCGCCGGTTTCCGCACTCCAGAAAGGCCGGGTCGAGGTCGGCCTCCTCGCTCTTGGCGCCGCGGTCCTGTGGGCTAGCGGCACGGTGCTGGGCCGATTCGCCCTGGGTTCGATCAGCTTCTGGAGCATGACCGCGCTGCGATTCACCCTGGCGCTTCCG
>DATLRQ010000175.1:0-7711 GCA_035534555.1 Candidatus Micrarchaeaceae archaeon | reverse complement strand
GCTGGCCACAATGTTTTCGGACCTCCACATCCGCGAGGGTCGCGTCGTCGGCTACACGCCGCGCCCAGAGAGGCAGGCCCAAGTCACGCGACTGATCGACGCCGTGCTGTGGAAAGTGTCTGCAGTGGTGGGCGGTGATGGATTGGAGACGCCGCTGACAGACACGCTGCGCCTGATCGTTTAGCCGAGCTATAGCCTGGAGTTACCTTACCGCCGGCCGCGGCGGAAGCTAGCGCGGCCTTCCAGCCGGTCGAGCAGCGTTCCGGTTTCGATTGTGTTCATACCCGAGACCTCGAAGTCTTTGTCCTGCGTCCAGATTGCGACCGACTCCGAGTCGACGAGAGCAAGCGCGAGCGCTACTGCGGGCCAATCCTCTTCGTCCCGAGCTTTCATCCGGAGCCGCGCTTGCTCCTCATACGCTGCGTAGATTTCGATCGCCACCCATTGGACCGGTAAGGCGGCGAGTACCGGAAGCAGCAAGCCGAGATCGAGCTTCCGCTTATGGGCGATACCCGGAAGGTGCTCCAGAATCTCGTCGCCGATTGCCGTCGGAGCGAGCACACGGGGAGCCTGGGGATGGAGCAGCACTGCACGAGCGCGGCCGCCGATTATCGCTGAGAGGAGGACGTTAGCGTCAGCGACGAGAGCGTCGGGCAGCGCTAAAATCGGCGAGTATCTCCTCCTCGGTCACGCCTTTCTTGTCCAGGTGGCGGCCCGCTCGCTGTGAGAGTTCGGCATAGATGCCCTTTCTAATGTCGTCGGGCAAGTCGGGCCGGTCCCAGGGAAGGAAGAAACCGGCTGGCTTGCCGTCGCGCGTGACGAGCAAGATGTCGCGCGACCTCATCATCTCAGTCGCTCGGTCGCGGAAGTCCCTCAACGTCACTACCTTCACGTGGCCACCTCAGTGGCCACTATACCGCGTGGCCGCCGAATCAGCTGTTTCTGTGGGGCCACTTAAGCGTGACCCTGCGTCTGACTTACCCGGCCATCATCGATTGTTAGAACCCGATCGGCGATCTGAGCGAAGGCCTCGTCGTGAGTTGCAAGGAGGATGGTCATGCCCTCCTCGGACAACAATCGGAGGAGCGCCATCACCGAGTGCGCCGTCTCGCTGTCGAGCTGCCCGGTGGGTTCATCGGCCAGTAACAATCTCGGATTCTTGACCAAGGCCCGCGCAAGAGCGACTCGCTGCTGCTCTCCACCCGAGAGCTCGTAACCGCGGTGTCGCTCCCGGTCTTCCAGGCCAACCACCTTGAGCGCGGCCCGGGCCGAAACGCCCGCCTCGGCGGCCGAGCGGCCTTGAATGCGGAGCGCCAGTGCGACGTTCTCCTCGGCGCTCAGCAGCGGCAGTAGTCCGGCAGCCTGGAACACCCATCCAGTCACCTTTCGCCTAAATTCGGCCAGTGCCGCGGCATCGAGGCCACCAAGATCGTTCCCCGCGACCGCGATTGAACCGGAGTCCGGGCGGTCGAGACCGCCGGCAAGGCTCAACAACGTCGTCTTGCCGGACCCGGACCGGCCGAGCAGCACCACTAGCTGCCCCTCATCGATGTCGAGGTCGACCTCGTGTACGGCGGCGACCTCACCGAAGTTTCGCGACACGGCTCGCATCTGGAGGACACTCATTCAGCCCGAGTCTCCTCTTCGCGTGAGATGACCACGTCGTTGTCTTCAAGTCGAACTCTGACCCTATCCTTGAGGCCGAGCTTCTCGACGTAGGCGCTCGGGATTTGGATCCGCCCAGCGCGGTCCATGATCACGAGCTCATCCGACGTTTCCTGGGTTCGCCAGCGCGTCTCGGTACTGGTCCGGCCGTCGCGAATCGCGATCACACGGTCAACCTGGCGTTCTACCTGACGCTCGTGAGTCACCAGCAGCACGCTGGTGCCTAGTTCTCGCTGAAGCGTCCTCAGGTCGTCCAGCACGCGGCGGGCGGTGGTCCGATCGAGTTGGCCGGTCGGCTCGTCCGCCAGCAGTAGCTTTGGGCCATTGGCGAGCGCAATCGCCAAACCGAGGCGCTGGTTTTCCCCGGATGACAGGTGCGAAGGTAGCTGGTTCGCTCGATGCAGGATTCCAAGTGCGTCGAGCAACCGGGAGGAGCGCTCGCGCCGCACCGAAGGCACCACTCCTGTCCCTAACATCGGCAACTCGACATTTGCGATCGCCGATAGCTCTGGGGTGAGGTTGAGCTGGATGTTCTGCCACAGATAGCCGATTGCTGTACGCCGGTAGTGGTCCTTGTGCCGCGCCGTCAACGTGGTCAGGTCGTATCCCGCTACTCGAGCCGTTCCGGCGCTTGGTACCTGCATGCCGGCAAGCACATTGAGCAGTGTTGTCTTGCCGCTGCCGGACCGGCCGACCACAGCGATCATTTCGCCCTCATCCATGCGCAGGTCGAGGCCCTGGAGGGCCACAACCTCCACGTTGCCTGTCTTGTAAATGTGGAAGACACCTCGGCAATCGACGATCGGTTCTTTCATCCAAGCGACCTCAGCTCGTCCATCAGCTTGTATCCGCCGCCCGTGCGCGCGGCAAGACGCCCGGCGATGACCGCGACGGCCAGTACCGCCCCGAGAACCGCCGCGACCAAAAGCGGATTTATCGTCACCACCGTCGCCGGAACAGTGTCGAGCAGCGTGTTGCCGAGCTGCAGAGATGGGAGGAGGACGAAGGACAGCAGCACGCCAAACACGATGCCGGTTCCCAGCGAGAAGGCGAGCACGACAAGCTGCTCGATGAATAGGCTGCGCCAAATCAGGGCACGAGGTAATCCGCTACCCTCCAGGACTGCGTACTCGCTTAGCCGGCCTTTCGCGGTCACCAGGAAATGGAGGGCGAAAGCGGCGATGCCGAGGGCGAGGCAGGTCAAGGCTCCAGTCAGAAGGTTCGACTCCAGCCCCAGCCAGAGCGGATCGCTGGCGGCCGCTGCCACGAGGTCACGCCGGTCGAGCGCGGTGACCTGAGGATAGTCCCGCTGAATGAGGGCGAGGTCGGCACGATCAGCGGCGGGGTCTACCGTGTACCAAGCCTGGTTTGGCCAGACCGCGTACCCGCTGACTTGGTTCAGAGCAGCCAAGAACGGGTCGCGAGCGACGACCAACCAAGGGCCGTTTTCCTGGTAGAGACTTGGGAACTGGTCCGCTACGCCGACGATTACTAACTGGATGGGGTAGCCGTTGACGCTGGCGATGAAGGGCTGGTTTTGAACCAGGTTGAACATGGCGAGGGTGGCGGTCGAAGCTAGGGCGGGGATCGGATCAGCGGACGACGGCGGCCTAACGACGAAGTTGCCTTGTGATTGAGAAACCATGAAGGCGACGGTGGCGATTCCGTTACGGGGGACGATCCTATCGGCCTTCAGTGGCAGGTTATAGAGCCCATTGACGGAATCGCTCGCGGTCCAGTCTTGTGGCGAACTAAAGGACTCCAGCTCAGTGCCGTCGACCTGCAAGTCGCTGATGGCGATCGTCCCGAACACCTTGACCGCCCCGAGCATCAGGCTGCGGAAGCGAAGGGGATAGGTGGGTGGATGGGCGAATTTGAGCTGCGCGCTGACCTGCGTCCAACCAGCCTGGTTCTGAACTCCAAATCCGCAGTTGCAGGGCTGGCCGTCGGCATCAGTAACGTTCGCCGTAAGGTCAACCGCGAGGCCGCCGGTGGTGTAGACCCACAGGGTTAGCGCTTTCGGTTGCCCGCCGAGCAGCATCCCGCCCTGCTCCTTCCTTGCGAGACGATCGATAAGGTCGGTCAGAGAAGCAGAGTTGAGGCCAGGGCGTGACCAGGCAACGCCTTTCATCGTGTAAGGATCGACTCCGAGCACATCGATGTAAGCACCGCCCGAGGTGCCGAAATTTCCAAAGAAGCGGGAGGCGAAGCTCTTAGCCTGAACTCCACTGAGCTGGGCGGTCAACGCGTCGAAGGCGGGTCTGTGATCAGAAGAGTCTGAGAGTCGGATGTCCGAGCCGACGCTGTAGGCCGCACGGTCGGCTGCGTTCTGGGACGCAGTGGTGGCGTAGATCGAGGCGAAGAGACCGAGCGCGATGCTCACCGAAAGCAGCAAAGCCGCACCCGCGTGCGCGCTGGGGTGGCGGGCGAACTGGGACGAGGCCATCGAGGACGCTAAACCGCGACCGGCTCGGCCTACCAAACGCGCGAGGAATGGCAGCAGCCGTAGGGCTGCCACGGTCAAGAAAATGAGAGCCATTACCGGCAGGCTGGTCGTGAGCGGGTCGGTGGCACTGAGCCCGGCCGCCCGAAGGTTGGCCTGGCCGATGGTCCGCAGTTCGAGGAGGATTGGGATGCTCAGAGCCGCCAGACCAAGATCCACATAGCGCCATTGCCACCACGGCCTCGTTTCCGGCCGCGACTCGCTCCGGCGCACGTCAAGCAGTTCCCGCCGGCTGGCTCGAATCGCCTGCACCGCCAGCACCGCCAAAATGACGACCAAAGCAACACCGATTGGCAAGCCAAGATCTGATATGCCAAGGCCGTAGGGCAAGGTCCGGTAGACGACACTGGAGACTGTTGCCGCGGCCGCATAGGCAACAACGAGCCCAAACGGCAATGCCAGCAGAGTCATTAGGGCAGACTCCGTCATCACGACAGCGAAGACGCGTCGCGGAGACCAACCGCGACCGCGCCAAGCTGCGAAAAGCTGGCCCTGCTGATCGAGAACGTGCCCCGACGCAAAAGCCACATAAAGCAGCGCCAGCGCCAGCACCTGAGTGGCCACCAACTGGATCGCAAACTGAGCGATGGAAGCACGTCCGACGAAGTCAGTTAGGCCGTTGACCAGTCCGGTCTGGACCGAGATGCTGATGCTGAGGCTGCTCAGCCCATTCGTGATTGCGTTCGCTCGGTCAAGCGTCTCGGCTGGCGTGTACCCGTGGGCAGCCGTCAGATCGACGTTGAGTCGTGCGTAGGCTGAAGCAGCGTCGTCGGGATAGGCCGCCAGTGTCTGGTAGAAACGGTCGATCGAGACGAACATGCCGCCAGCTGGCACCTGTTCGCGAAGCAGATAAGGATCGTTAGGGTCAAGCGGCCGCCAGAGCGTCACAACTCGGACGCAGAGTGGCGGCTCCGTATCCCCAAGGCATAGAAGGTCACCAATCTTGATGTCCATCGCCGCGGCACCCGCTTCGGTCATTGCGACCGGGACGGCCGTGTCTCCCGCAGGAGGCTGACGGGTGCCGACAATTGCGATGTGGGAGTCGATGCCCTCGTAGGCGGCGAACACCGGCGATGGGGAACTGAGGTTTGTGTACGGACGGCCATTGATGGTTGTGACGGAGAACTGGGTGGACACGGCCCACGCATCTGTCACCCTCAGCAGGCCGCCGGTGAGGCTCTGCGTCCGTTCTGCAACGACCGCCTGGAACGCTTTGTATGCTTGCGCGGGGTTTGGATGCGTCCCAATTAGAAAGACGTCATTCTTGTCCGACTCACTGACCGTTACGTCGCCGTTCGCACCGAGGCCTTTAAGGAACAACTGCAGGTTGGCGTCACCCGCGCTCGCCTGGACCATCGCGGCAGCCCCGGCGAACCCGATCGACGCAATTAGGCCTAGCCAGAGAGCCAGCGATAGGGCCCAGCGCCGACGCAGCCTCGTCAGGACGAGTTGCCACATGTTTGGAACTCAGATTCTGTTCTTTTCCCATCTGGTCAAGCATCAGCGGGCCCGCGAAGCTTGAGGATCAGCTACAAGCCCACTGGGGCCGAATTGGACGTTTCTAAACGCCGGTAAAACGTCCTAAGGCGCCGCTGAAACGTCCCGGCTGGACTGTTGTGCTGGACGGCGATGCCTTACTTAGGTTGCAAGGGTCGCTTAGCCCGTCGACGTCTTGGGGACGTTTGGGACGTTTCGAAACGTCCTAGAACGCGGTTGGAACGTCCCGTTCCGCCTGGTTTGCTGACACCGATGAGACTGAGGGTCGCACTAGCGCAGTCGGGATGCCTGGGGACGTCTGGGACGTCTGAAGAAGTCCCAAGACGTGGTTTAGAAGTCCCGCCACTCCCTGTCGTCATCGAGCACGATGTCACCTAGGTCTGCGGCCAACGCAGGGATCGGTACCGGCGCCTCGCCGGCGTTGCCGACGGGCGGCGAAGGCTTGCCACAAACGCCTGCTGAGCAATTGGCGATGCTCAGCCCTCAGCGCGTGCGCGCACTCGGGCGCGCGACGCGTAGCGCGAATGGGTCGGGTTATTGCCAAAGCGACGCGGCGGTCGAGTCGTCGGCGAGGCAATCGCCACACGCGCGGCGGCGCCTGGCGGAGAGCCGGATGCAGCTCATTGCTGGCGGTCCGCGCCCCCTAACAGAGGACCGCCAAAAAACAGAACAAGGCCTGGCGCTCCGTCACGGTTCTCGCCTCGGACATGGACTCACTGTATGCGGACGGCTGGCACGGAACGCGTAACACCGTGCCTTCCATTGCGTTTGTGCTTCCTCGTTTGTAGCTAGTACTCCGGTCGTGCCCGAATTGAGTCACAATCCCGACCGGCGACGTGCTAGCGATGAAACGGGGGCGCGGCAACGCGTGGATGCAACGGCGGGAAGCGGCGGCATCGAGGATCCTGCTGACCAGGAGGACGGCATGGAGCTCCTGTGGACCGACCTTGCTCGAGTGGTCGCGCAGGCCGCTGCGCGCTTGAGTCGCATCAAGCACGAGTCGATCAGGTGAACTCCATCAAGACTCCTGGCGGCCAGCAAAAGGGCACCATCACGACCGCCCTGATCTATATCCGGCAGTCCAGGCCCAAGGAGGGGGAGCGCACTGTTTCGCCCGAGGTCCAGGGGCAACAATGCCGCGCAATGCCCTCTGTGGCGGATTGCGATCAGATCGAGGTCTTCAGCGACCTTGACGTCAGCGGCGGCAAGCTCAAGGGCCGCAAGGCCTTCCTGGCGCTGGTCGACCGAATCAAGGGTGGCGACGTGAACGTCGTCGCGGCTTACGACCAGTCCCGCGCCTTTCGGAACACGTCAGATGCCCTGGATTTCTATTCGCTGATGGAGAAGAGGTCAGAAATCGAGGTTGTCTTTGTGCACGGTCGATTCGACCGCTCGCCTACGGGTGAGTTCACATACACCACCCTGGCTGCAGCTCACGCCATGGAGCGGCGCATGACCGGCGAGAAAATTCGCGACGCGTACCGGTATGCGACCCAGCGGGGTGAGATGGTCGGCCAGGTGCCCGGCGGCTATGTCCGGAACCCGGATGGCTCGATCTCGGTCGATGAGAACGTCGCTCCTACGATCCGGCGCGTCTTCGAGATGTATGCGACTGGTCGGTTCACCGCACGCGACATCGCGATGCGCTTCAACGCCGAAAGCGTGCCCAAGTTGCCTCGCTCCCGCGGCGCCGCCTGGCACTGGCACAGCATCGCCGAGATCCTGCGCAACGTCGCCTACGCGGGAACGGCCTTCTCCGAGAGTCGACGGCGCGGTGGCCATGGTCGGCTCATTCCAGCCGCTTGGCCAGCGCTGGTCGGCGACAGCGTGTGGAGGGCTGCCCAATCTGTGGCAGACCGACGCAGAGGAAGCGGTGGCCACCGGAGGCATGGCCAAGAGTTCCCGTACGCCTTCAGGGGACTGCTCCGCTGCTCCTGTGGTGAGCGCCGCCTCCACGGCGCCGGCAAGACCGGGCGAAAGGGTGTCTATTACGCCTGCCGCCACGGACGCGAGAAGCTCGTCGCCTGTGCCGAGCGCTGGGTGCGA
>DATLRQ010000174.1:0-6057 GCA_035534555.1 Candidatus Micrarchaeaceae archaeon | reverse complement strand
TCCTGCTCGGCACCGGAATGCGCCTAGCAGAGCTGTGCGCTCTCTCGATCGATGACGTCGAGGACGAGGGCGATGTCACCTTCCTCAAGATCCGCAGCGGCAAGGGCGCCAAGTTCCGCCGCGTCCCCATCAGCAGCCGGCTGCGCCGGGAACTGGTGCGCTACCTGAACCGCTGGCGACCCGAGACTCACGACCGAGCCCTCCTCATCCTTTCCGATGCCCGGCCGGTGAGTGCGCTTACTCTGTCGGAGCTCTTCCGCCGGATCCGCCACCGCGTCGGCTTTGGTGTCCGGGCTCACAAGTTCCGGCACACCTACGCGACTGAGTACCTCCGCCATGGTGGGGAGATCGAGCGACTCCGCCGAATCCTCGGCCACACGACCTACGTGATGGTCATGCGCTACGTCCACCTGGACAAGGGCGACCTGGCCCAGGACGTGGACTTGCGATCGCCGTTCTAACCGGCGGCACCAAATCGAGGTGAGGAGAAGACTGGATGACGCAGGAGCAGATGGACCGCACCTTGCGGTACGCAACTTGCGTGATGGCGGGAAGGGAGGGGTTGCATCCGTTGATTGGCTGTACCGAGTGAGAATCGCCTGAACGCGGGACCGTTTGTAGACTGCGCGGGTGCGATGGCCTGAGCTGGAGGGGTGGCTGAAGGCAGCCTGGCGCCGAGTGAACGAGGTCCTGCGCCGCCTCGGCGTGATCCTTGTTGACGATGCGTTGACCGCGCTTGTTGGTGTTCGGCGCTGGCTGATCCGCCCCGTTGCAGACGCGGCGCCACTTCCTCCGATACCAGCGCCTACGGGCCCGGCCCCGCCTGGGATCCCGCTGGCGTGGGATGTGGCTAGGGCGATCGTCGACGTTGAACTTCGCGAGATCGATCAGCTAGACACCAAGGCGGGGGTCGTAATCGGCGCTCTGGCTGTGGCCGGGGGGCTGCTGCTCAACTCCACCGCTCGCGGTGTGGCACAGGTGCTTGTCGGAGTCGCCCTCGTTCTCGCCCTCGTCTTCGCCACGCTGGCCTTCTTAGTTCGAAAGTACGAGTACGCGCCTGATCCAGAAAGGTTCGCCTCAGCGGCTATGTTTGATCCGGAGTACATGATGGAGGCCTTCTTGGGGAACGTGCTGGAAGCTGCTGTTGTGAATCGCGAGCGCGCGGCTCGCAAAGGCTTCTACCTGAACGTTGCGGTGGGTATCGGCGCCTTAATCGCGATCGGGGCAGTTGTGGTCAAGGTCAGCGGACTCTTGCCAGCGCGGTAGGATTAATCCAGACAGATGCCACCACCCAGACGACCAGACCAGCCGGCGCCACGTCCTCAGCCGTCATCCCCGCCGGTCTACGTACCGAGGCCCCCTGTTCCAGGTGGCACATTCTTCATCGGTAAGGGCGCTCCTGTTCCGCCCCCGCGACAGCCGCACCCGAACACCGAAACTCGATAAGTATCAAGGCACCCTAACATCGCGGCGTGCCGTCACCCAGGCGAGCAGCTCCTGGGGATAGGTTGGCCCCGATAGGATCCGCGCTGACCGCTCGAATCGGGATTCGAACGCGCTGGCGAGGGATGGCCCCGTAGATCGACAGCGGAGGCCCGACATGTATCATCCGGGGTGGACCTGGGGGGTGTTGAACCCCCGGGGAGAACTTCTAAGGCGCTCCCGGGACACCGGTCCCTCAGGCCCGACGAACGGAGAATGTGCCCCCGGCGGCGAGCTTCGCCGGGGGTCTTCTCCGCCCCACGGCTTGCCCTCCGCCCACTCGCTATCTAAAGGGCCTCGGGCTGCGATCTAGCTTCACTTCTCAGTAGGCATCTCCATTTTGCGCACTGGCCTTACTGGCTCACCTCGTCGCGGTGAGTGTTCTTCCACCCCCGGCGAGCGGCGGCCAACGTCATACCGATGGCAGCGGCGGGCTGCTGCACTCCGAACACAATGCCGCGGCCCCGCATCAGATCAACGACCTGTTGGGACGTGAGATCGTGGCCGGATTGCCGCTCAGCATCCCAGAGCTCGCGCGCGAGTTTCTTCTGCTCTTCCGTCAGCCACGGCTGCATCTGTTGACCATTGGGCTCAGCGACGACCTCCACGGTGGCGGCGTCAGCAGCTTGGGCCGTGTCCTCCGCCTCAACCACGACCGGCGGCGGGGGCGGCGGGGGCGCGAGCCCTACAAGTTGCCGGATTGTGTATGCCTGGTTCCGAAGCCGCCCTATTTCCGCTTCGATCTCTTCCTGTTGCCGCTTGGCGATCGAGCGCAACTCCGGACTGCCATCGCCATAGGCTTTCGCAACTGGCTGAACGTAGTCGAGTGTCATTGCAGTCCGAATCTTATCAGAGCGGGGACTGCCGTGTCAGTCAGTCTCAGTTAGCACTAACTGCCCAAGTGGGGGGCCCTGACCCCCACACGGCGGCTCGCCCGCTCAGACCTCGGGCTCGGGCCGATCCTCGCGGCGTGGGTGCAGGTACTGCGCCAGGAACTCACGCACCGAGCGCTGCAGCCCCAGCGCTTCCTCGGGCAGGCCGTTACCCGCGATCTCGATCTCGTCCAGCTTGTCGAGCAGGTCCTCGAGTCCCGGACGCTGCTCGTCGGCAAGGCGAAAAAGCCGCTGGTGCGCACGTCCAGGCGTCACGATTCAACCCCTCCCATCCCGTTGTGGTCCCGACCGTCGATGAGGCGCGGCTCGGTGAACACGTGGCGAGCCCAGCAGGCCAGCGCTACGGCGAGAACGATGTCGTCGTGGTCGCGCTCTCTGGCCGCCTCGTAACTGTCGCCGCCGCTGGGCAGCGTCTTGGCCCTGGCCTCATCCGAGCCAGGTATCCCGGTCACGCCAGCCGAACTGGACTCCGATCCCTGGCTGTTCAACACCCTCAACGTCGACCGGGACTCGGACGCGACAGCCCACCTGGCGAGGCGCTCACGCTCCTTGGCGTCGTCGGCGGCAGCAGCCTCGGCGTAGATGGTCCGGACGGTGGCGCGTGCCTCTGGAGCGCACACGTGATCACCGACGCCCCGATGCCCGAGGCGGCCGACGCCACCTGGGTCCGCCTTCGCGTGCACGAGGCTCGCTATGGCAGCGGCTGCTCAGGCTGAGGCGCTCACCTAGCGATCGGAGCCGCTTAGTGGCCCCGCCCTAGTCCAGCTTGGCCTTAGGAATACCTTCGCCGGGATAACTTTCAGCCGAGAGTTCGGCAACTTCCCTGGCGAGTTCCTTTGTGCCACTCGCGACCTTCTCCGTCTCTACCTGCTTCAGCGTCTTTCCTGACGGAGCCTTCCACTCCAAGAGTCCATTTGCGCTCCGTCCGAGACTGACGGCAGCGGCTGCCGAAGGCGAGTTAAAAACGTAAGTTTTGGCGAAACGCAGAGTGTCGCCGTTCTCGACGAGGACACCCTGTTCCAAGAGCTTGCTTCTAAGTAGTGAGTAGGTCTGCGGAATGGCAGGAGTCGCGACTTTCTTCGCGAGCGAATCCTTGAACACAGCGAAGCCGTCACCATCTGGCGCGCCGAGGGCCTTAACGTTGTCCTGACTGAGGGTGAATCTATCGGCTGCCGACGTCGCCCTTGCCTGCCCGAGCCGAAAGGCGTCGATTCCAACCAAAGGCAGGATCATCAAAACCTGATCGAGGAATACCTCCATTTCCGCTTGGTCTGGCTCAGACAGCTTTGGCTCAGCGGGCACATTTCCGTTGTCGAGCACGGCGCGGCCCGCATCTTTGGCTATCTGGCACAGACGTGACTCCAGATACTTGACGTGAGCTTTGTTGAGATTCTGGTCTTTGCTGACAAATGCGATCAATAAGGTCCAGAAGTCTTTGTTAACGACGTGAACATCAATTCTTTCTTTTAGTTCGTCTCCCTCACCCACGTAGAGGCGAGTGGCGTCGCCCGCCTCATTCGGCCCGCTTAGGAGGTAAACGCCCGGTTTGCTGAACTGCTCGCGCCTCTTTGCCGTCGCATAGCTGGAGCGGGGACATATCAGGCCTTGGCCAGTCCAGTTCGACTTCTCCACCCAACGGAAACCTTCGGGGTCGTCTTCGACCAGATAAAGCCGTATCGAGCTACCTCTGGGACGAATCGGGGACATGAGCCAGAAGGGTAGCGCCTGCGCGCACTCTGAGCGAACGTTACAGACAGAGTTTGTGTGACAAACCAGCCCGCGTTAGCACTTATCTGCCTTGCTTTCAGGCAGGCCAGATGAGATGGTACGGCTCGATGTCGCGCAGAGTGTCTCGACGCGCTCCCCGGCCGATCAACTGGGGCCGCTTGGTGGTCGCGATCTCCGTACTCCATTTTGGCCTAGCTGCATTCGTGTTACTTGCATGCGAGGTGGTGATCCCTGCAGTCGGCAACTCGGCGCAGCCCTCGCCATCCGGCATCAACTACGGGTCGTTATTCGACAGCAACTTCTTTCGGCCGTTTGGTTGGTGGGTCGCCGGGGCGCTGGTGGTGCTGGCTCCGGTCAACCTACTGTTTCGGGCCGCCGACGTTTGGGCAGACCATCTGGCCGGGTGGGTCAGAGGCAGGTAACAGCCTACGGTTAGTCGGCATGTTTGAGTGGGGTTCGAGTGTCGCCTTCTCCGTGATCAGCCAAACCATCTCTGGCGGGATCGCGCCGGAACTGGTGCCTCTGGACGACCTCGGTGAGCACCCCCTGCTTGCTCCCGCGGTTGGAAAGTTGCGCTGGGCCGATCGTCAACTTGCCGCACTCGAACAAAATCTCAGTGAGACCTTCAGCGATCGAGCGAATCAGGCAGTAATCCGTGCCGATCTCGACGGGGAGTCGGGATATCACGTGTTCAGCATTACCAGCGTTCCTGCCGTCAGGGAGTTCGCCGCAAACTTCACCCACACGGTTGCCGACATCGCTAAGAATTTGCACCCGGCGCTGGATCAGATGGCCTGGCAGCTTGCATGCGACTTTGCGTCCTCGGGAACCCCACGCGACCCGAAAGCGGTCAAGTTTCCGATTGCCGACTCCCCCAGCAAGTGGAAAAAGGCGGCGCAGCGGACCGGAGTTCAATTCCGACCAGAGCACTGGGACTTCATTGAGCACTTCCAGCCTTATCGCGGAGTAGATGGGTGGGCTGACAGTTGGCAGGGCAATTACGTCCACCCGCTGGCCTTTCTCCGCGACTTGACCGACGACGACAAACACCGCGTTTCGCAGCCCGTCTTTCTCCTGCCTCAACAGTTCGACTTCGCTAAGTTCCACTTCGTTGAGCGACGGGACGGGACCAAGGATTGGATTGTTACTGGGATTGGTAAGTCTCTGGAACTCGGCCTCGAAGTAATGCGTGCGCGGCTCACCGGTTCGCCCCGGCCGGAAATCAATCCGGCAGGAAGCTGTCGACCTCAGGTAACTTTTAGCACCGGAGACCAAGCCGCTCCTGCGCTCCGGCGAGTAGAGCGGTTCATCCACCTCATCTTCAGTGAGTTCGCTAGCAAGTTCCCACACTGACAGCTCGAGCCGAGTCCCGGCTATGCGGACCATGCGACCCAGCTCCAGAATGTTTGGCTGCTGGGTATTGCCAGTAAATCCTGCGGGAACGGTTGAAGGCCACGGCTCCTGGGCCAAAGCGACGCGGTGATCGGCCCCCGAACCCGATACGAGGTTGTGGGCCCGTGACAGACGGTAAGTCCGCAGTTGACCTCCAAGAGATCGAGCGCAGGCTCTGGGACTCAGCCGACGAGCTTCGTGCCAACTCGGGCCTGAAGGAGTCTGAGTATTCCGTCCCTGCCTGCAAGACCTACCTGTGGCGCTCGATGGCACAGTGATCACCCTTCGCTTTTGGCCTCGACCTCGGCGACTTTTCGGATGAGCTCGAGGATCGTTTCGTCGATGATCTTGGCGAGCGTTTCGACTTCACCTCGCAGATGCTGAATCTGGACCGTTGGCCGTCCCTCCGCAGCCGCTTGCATTGCGGTGGCCTCGAATCGGCCGGCGATCCTCTCTAGCTCTTTTTGGACCAGGCGCAGGTCAAGCCCGATGTCGAGAAGCTCGTCCGGCACCGTGAGCGCCCGGGCGGCCCAGTCTTCCAAGATGCGGTCGCGGTCGGCCG
>DATLRQ010000173.1:0-11332 GCA_035534555.1 Candidatus Micrarchaeaceae archaeon | reverse complement strand
CATCCGGGCTCAATTTGCACGATTCACGCAGACAGCCCCCGCGAAACGTTGCCGCGCCTGGTGCGTGTGGCCCTGCGTAATCCGCACGCGCCGCGTCCAGAAGCGGTCCTCGGTGAGGTGGCCCACACCGTCGATCTCGTCCTTTATGCGGGATTGGTGCGAATTGCCGATGCCGAAGGCGAGTCCAGGGCCCGCCGGCTGTTATCTCTCGGCTGCGTACAGGGGGTTGACGATGGCCGAGCCAACCTGCAAGAGCTGGTGGCTTACGGCCACGACGGTGGCTGGCACCGCGTCGGCTCGGCTGCGGCGATGCCGGAGCGCGTGCGCTCGAAGCTCGCCTTGGTGTGCGATCCAATGCGACTCCTGGATGCCTTCGATGCTTGAGTTGGCTGCCGCGCTCAGCGCCGGACTCGCGACCTTCGCCGCAATCCTGACTGTAGCCGTGCCGGCTCCGCGGCCGGAGGATACGCCACCCAACCGATGGCTTTTGAAGTTCGGTGCTCAGTTGTGGTCAGCCGAAGCCTCGCTGGTGCGCAGCGCCGGCTGGCCATGGCTGACCCCTCTCCGGCTCGCTGCTCTCCAGCTCGCCGCTGCCGGTGCCGGCGGCATATTCGCGAGCACTATCACCGGCCTGGTTCCGCTCGCGGTTCCCGCGGCGGTCGGAGGCGTGGGGACGGTTCATGCGGTTGTATCCGCCAGGGCGAGGTCCCAAAAGCTGATGCGACAGGACGCGGTGCTGGAGGCGGTGAGGATGCTCCGGCAGCTGCTCGAGACCGGCGCGACGAACGTCCACCAGGCAGTCGAGATCCTTGGCCAGCGAGGGCCGATGCCATTGCGCTCGGAGTTTCGCCTGATCGCCAGCGCGACCAGGGGACGTCGCCAGGCGTGGTCGGCGGCGCGATCGCGGATCGCCGAACCCCTATTCGACATGCTCGCCGCAGCCGTTCTGATTCAGGGACCTGGTGGGGGCGAGCTCGCCCCGTTGTTCGCTGACCTGGAAGCCTCGGTTAGTGCAGCGCAAGAGGTTGAACGAGAGGCTCGAGCCCTTCAGGTGCAGGCCAGGTCAGCGTCAAGCATCATCGTGGCCCTGCCGATTGCGTTCCTGGTCGTTCTATCTGCGCTGCACTCCCCTTACCTTGACGCGTTTCAAAAACCCGCCGGTGAGGTGTTCTTGTTGGCGATGCTCGCAGTCATGGGCTGCAGCTATGTCTGGATGCGACGCTTGTTGCGGCTTCCCGGCCTCGAACGCGTGAGGCTCACCGATGCTTGAGTCGATCTATTCATTTGCAGCAATTGCCGCCGGCGCGTGCTGCGTAATCGCAGTCATTGCCGTCGGCGATCATCCGAAAGGCATCAATGCCGCTGCCTGGCTGCGGCGAGCGCGGCACGAAGACGCTCCGGATAGCTCAAAGACGCCAGAGGCGTGGTCCAGAGCCCTGGCGATGACGGGAGTGAACACGCGGCTGGCCAACCTCATCGAGCGAGCTGGCTGGACAGAGAGCCCCGAACGACTGTCGGCATTTGCCGTCGGGCTGTCGACATGCATCGCCGTGACCGGTGCCGCGGCTTCGTCGATCCTGGGGTGGGCCGGAGCTCCAGTCCTGGGGGCAATAGGGCTTGCAGCGGGGATCGGGCTCTGTTCGCTCGCCCTGCGGACTGCCATCGTGTCGCGGCGACGCCGGCTCGCAGCCCAATTGATCCCATTGCTGGAGCTGTTCACTCTCGAGTTGAGCGGGGGTGGCAGCGCACTCTCTGCGTTGGGCACCGTGTCGATGAAACTGGAGGGCGAGCTAGCTCGAGACGTTCGACGCCTGCTGATCGCGTCGCAGGTGGTCGGCTCAGCCCCATTCGAGTCGCGCCTGTTGCGCTACTCGGAGCATCTCGACATACCGCCGATCGCCAGCCTAGCTACCATTCTCGCGGCAAGCCGCGAATACGGGACTGGAGCGCTGCAGGGCGTGCGCGCGCTCGCCGCCGACCTCCGCCATGCCCAGCGCCGGGACCTCATCGCTCACAGCCGAAAGGCGCTGAACCACGTGCTGCTGCCGGCCGGAATCGGTGTGCTCCTGCCCTTTCTCGCTGTCGTCATGTTTCCCGCGGTCACCGCGCTGCAGCACAACCTGTATTGAGCGATCGAGTGCGTCGGATGCGCGGCACGGCGCTAATCGAGTTCGCCTTGGCCTGGCCGGTCGCGCTCCTGCTGGCGCTCGGCTCGGTCGAGACCGCGGTCTGGGGCTCGGAGGCTTTCGCCGCGCACTCTGCCGCGCTTGCGGGCGCCCGTGCAGCCGCGGCAGCAGGAGGTACGCCGGCGCTGGCGGTCGACGTGACACAGCGAATGCTGGCGCCCAGCCTGGTCGGCGTCACGGCCGTAGCCTGGTGCCCGGGCGAACCCCAGGCCCCACCTGAGTTGTGGGTCTGTGCGAGCGATCTGGGCGACGCCATTCAGGTGGAAGTCGGCGGCATGGTCCCGGCGGTAGTTCCGCTTGCCGGCCCGGACGGCCTGCCCCTGCAGGCTCGCGTCGTGGTGCAGAAAGAGGTGTTCGCGAGATGAGGGTGGCTCGCGGTCAAGCCCTCCTCGAGCTCGCGCTCTGTGCGCCGGTGGTGCTTGTACTGGCATTGGGGACGGTGGCGGGCGTTCAGGTCGCGAGCGCTCACGCCGGCCTTGAGGCTGCAACTCAGGCGGCCGCTCAAGCCGCCGCTCGCGCTCCTAGCGCGCAGGCTGCTACGGCAGCTGCCCAGACTCGTTTCCGGGGAGTCGTCTCCGGTTATCCAATGCGATCGGCGACTCTTGTCCTTTCGCTCGGTGACTTCGACAGGAGCGGGATCGTCACGGCATCGTCGTCCGCCAACATCGATCTCGCGTGGGCCGCCTTTCTGCTCCTGCCACGTCAGATCACGCTGCACTCGCAAGTCCGAATGCAGCTTGAGCAGTGGCGGTCACGGAGCGCGTGATCCGCCGCGATCGCGGGCAGGTGCTCGCGTTCTACGCCGTCCTGCTGCCTGTGATCTTGCTTCCTCTGACCGCCTATGCGGTGGATGCTGCGTTCGCGAGCGCACGGGCTGCCGGCCTGCAAGCGGCTACCGAGCAAGCGGCGGAGGAGGCGGCACAGCAGCTCGACGTCGGTGCCCTCCGCTCACGGTCCGTGCTGATCGTCGACCCGCTGACTGCTCGCGTGGTCGCCGCGAGCGCGATCAGGGATTCAGAGCCCGGAGCAATTGTTGATTCAGTGGTGGTTGCCGGTCCGATGGTGACGATTTCGTCTCGCGAGGTCGTCAGGCTTCCTTTCAACTTCTTGCCGGCACAGACGGTTGTGATTCGCGCCCGCGCCACCGCGCGCCTGGTTGGCGGTTATGACAGACCGAGCAGCCGCTTGCCGTTGCCGACCAACAATTTCTGAAGCGCCGGCTCGGGTATCTCGATCGTTGCCAGCTCCTCCAGGCATCGTTCCGGTTGGATGAACGGATAGTCGCTGCCGAACACGAACTGGTCTTGGAGTCGGCCCTTCATGTCCCGCAGGACCTCGGCCGGGATGTAGCGCGGCGCCCAGCCCGAGATGTCGATGTAGATGTTGGTCTTGTGCAGCGCCATCGCCAGTAGCTCGACGTGCCACGGGTAGCCGAAGTGCGCGGCGATGATGTTGAGGTTCGGGAATGAGGCCGCGACCGCGTCCAGCCTGATCGGACGCGCGTAATCAAGACGGATGCCTTGCCCGCCCGGTTGGCCCGCGCCGATCCCGCTCGTCCCCGTGTGGAACAGGATCGCGAGGCCGAGCTCCTCGCAGCGCTCGTACAGGGGCCAGTAGCGCTCGTCATCAGGCGCGAAGGCTTGCAGCGACGGGTGGAGCTTGACGCCCTTGAGCTCCATGAAGCTGATGTTGTCGAGCTCGGCGACCGCCCGCTCTCCTTTGAGCGGGTCGACGCTGCCGAAGCCAACGAACGCTTTCGGGAAGTCGGCGCATGCCTGGGCGACTAGCTCGTTCGACACCCGGGGCCGGTTGGTCGCCGTCTCGGCGTCCCACGCCAGCAGCACGGCCAGCACATCGATTTTCTCGTAGTCGCTCGCAAGCTCCGCGAGTGTGCGCCGCACAATCTTGGAGCGGAAGTAGGCCTCCGCCGCCTCCACGTAGCCCTTCATCGACTTGTCGAGCCAATCGGGGGTGGGCAGGTGGACGTGAAAATCGATAGCGCGCACGGCGGGCCGATGATAGTCGTGATGCAAGCCACGCTGCTGGTGCTCGCGGGCGGTGACAGCCGGCGCATGGGCCGAACCAAGGCCTGGCTGGAGGTGGGCCAGACCACGCTCCTGCAGTGGGTGGTGGATCGGCTCGCCCCCGCGTTCTCTGAGGTGGTGGTCTCGTTTGCGGAGCCAGAGCAGGTCCACGACCATCTGCCCTACCGCCTCGTTTTCGATCGCAAACCCTCCGCAGGGCCACTCGCTGGTCTCGAGGCGGGCCTGGGTGCTGCCAAGTTCGATATCACGTTTGCGGTCGCGTGCGACATGCCGTATGTGACATGCGAGTTTGCTGAAATGGCGGTTGCCGCCGCTGGCGGCTGCGATGCCGCGATTCCGCGAATCGGCGGCCGGCCCGAACCCACATGCGCGGCATATCGGCGCTCGGCGCTCATGCGAATAACGGCCGCTCTCGACGCCGGCCAGCTCAAGGCTTCCGACCTCGCCGAACAGCTCGACGTCACCTGGCTCGAAGGCCTCGATCCTCACCTCTTTCGAAGCCTCAACGGTCCCGATGACTACGAGCGGTTTCGTCACGAGCTGAGTCGCAGCGATAATTGACAGGTTCTCTTCCCTTACTGGAGGCTGCCTAGTGAAGATCGTTGTCACCGTCAAGCAGGTGCCGGACCCCAACTCCGTGACCACCCTCGAGGCCGACAACACGTTGGCTCGCGATAAAGAGGTCGTTCTCGATCCCGGCGATGAGTGCGGCGTCGAGGAGGCCCTCCAGCTGAAGGAAGCCCTTGGGGGAGAAGTCATCCTTGTCTCGATGGGCCCGGAACGCGCAAAGGACGCGATTCGCAAGGGCTTGTCGATGGGCGCCGACCGCGGCGTCCTCATTAGCGACGCCCAGCTCGCCGGAGCCGACGCCCTGATGACGGCACGCGCCCTGGCGGCGGCGATCAAGACGGAATCGCCGGACCTCGTGATCTGCGGCACCGAGTCGTATGACGGAAGCACGGGCATGGTGCCTCCGATGCTCGCCGAGCTGCTTGGCATGCCGCAGCTGACCACCGCCAAGAAGGTGGAGATGGACGGGACGACAATCAAAGTGCACCGCCAGACCGCTGACGGTTACCAGGTGGTCGAGGCGGCAACCCCTGTCCTGATCAGCGTCACCGCGGGCATCGCCGAGCCTCGATACGCCTCGTTGAAGGGAATCATGGCGGCGCGTTCGAAAGAGATCAAGCAGATCGGCATGAGTGAGCTCGGCATCGCGAAGGGCGAGCCCGCCGAGACGATCGAAGGCCTGGCTCAAGCGGAGACTCGAAAGGCTGGCACGATCATCCAGGACGATGGGACGGCAGTCGACCAGATCATCCAGGTCCTCGTCAATGCGAAGGTGCTCTAGATGGCGAAGATCTGGGTCTACGCAGAACTGAACCAGGGCAAGCTGCAGCCAACCGTGCTGGAGCTCATGGCGAAGGCGCGCGGGCTCGGCGACGTCGAGGCGGTCGCGCTTGGATCCGGCGCGAAGGCGGCGGCCGAAACGCTCGGCAAGCATGGCGCGAAGGTCGTCTACGTCAACGAGGACAAAGCGTTCGACGATTTCATTGCGGAGCCGGCGACAGACGCGCTCGCCGCGCTTTACAAGGAGCACTCGCCGGACCTCGTCCTGTTTGGCTTCACGTCAGATTCCCGCGACGTCGCCGGCCGGCTGGCCGCCCGCCTTGATGCGGGTCTCATCTCGAACGCGGGCGATGTCGATGCAAAGGACGGCGGTTTCGTCGCCAGCGTGCCCTATTTTGGCGGCGCCAAGGTGGCCTCGATGCGGGCGAACAAGAAGCCAGCGATCATCCTCGTGCGGCCAAAGTCGTTCGAAGCTTCGGAAAGCGGCGGGACGGCTGAGATCAAAGAGATCAACGCCGCCATCGGCGCCGATTCGAAGCGCGCGCACATCGTCGAGCGCGTCGTCGAGGCATCCGAGAAAGTCAAGCTCGAGGACGCCAAGGTCGTCATCAGCGGCGGTCGCGGCATGGGCGGTCCGGCCAACTTCCCGTTGCTCGAGGCACTCGCCGGCGCGCTGGGCGGCGCGGTCGGCGCAAGCCGCGCAGTCGTGGATGCCGGCTGGGTCCCGTACGCGATGCAGGTCGGGCAGACCGGCAAATCGGTGCGGCCGGGCGTCTACATCGCCGTCGGGATCTCCGGCGCCATGCAGCACACGGTGGGCATGAAGGCCTCGAAAATCATCATCGCCATCAACAAGGACGCCGAGGCTCCGATCATGAAGATGGCTGACCTCGGGGTGGTCGGAGACGCGCTGAAAATCGTACCGGCGCTGACCACCGCGGTTAAGGCCAAGAAGGGGTAGAGGCGGACCGCAGCCGGGCGCGCGCCGGGCGCCTTACCAAAGAACAGGCCGAACAGCTGCTGGCTGATCGCGTCGAACGCCGGCTCAATCGCGACTTCGAGGCGGCCGATGCGATTCGCGAAGAGCTGCGCGCGGGCGGGTGGGACGTGCTGGACAGCACGACGGGGAGCGAGCTCCAGGCACTAGAGGCTCCGGCGCTCGGCGACGCAGCGGTGACGTCTCGTGCCGTGTCCCTGATCGCAGTCGCGCACGGGTGGATCCCCGACCTCGAACGGTGGCTGCTCTCCGTTTTCACCCACTGCAAGGCGGATTTCGAAGCCATCGTCGTCGACAACTCAGGCGACACCCGAATGGCGGGTTGGCTTCATACTCGTGCCGCCTACCGGCTGCGATCGATAAGGCTGGATCCTCCGCTCGGCTACGCCACCGCTGTCAACGCCGGCATCGAGGCTGCCACCGGGGACATATGCGTGCTATTCGACCCCGGCATCGAGCTCACCGGCGACGCGGTCACGCCGTTGATCGAAGCGCTGAGTGATCCGTCAGTGGTGATCGCGGGTCCGTATGGGATTCGGGGCAAGGGCACGCTGAAGGAGTTCGAGGAAGACCCAGGTCCCGATGTCGACGCGATCGAGGCTTACTGCATGGCTTTCCGGCGCGCCGACGCCCAGGCGGTCCACGGCTTCGATCCGAAGTTCCGCTTTTACCGCATCGCCGACATCGACTTCAGCTTCCGGCTTCGGGACAAAGGCGGCCGCGCCATCGTCGTTCCGGGCCTGCCGATCGAGCGCTACGAGCATCGTCTGTGGGAAGCGACAGCCTCGGCTGAGCGCGACCGCCTTTCGCGCCGAAACTTCTACCGGTTCCTCGATCGGTGGCGCAAGCGTGAGGATCTCCTTGTGGGAGGATCACGCCCGTGAGCGAGGACTACTCGGCCAAGGTCGCGGATCTCAAGGCACGGCGCCAAAAGAACCTTGCGATGGGCGGGAAGGAGAAGATCGCCAAGCAGCACGATCGGGGCAAGCTCAACGTACGCGAGCGGATCGACCTCCTCTTCGACAAGGACACGTTCGTCGAGTTCGGCTTGCTCGCCCAGCAGCAGGCGGTGCGTGGCGGCGAGCCGGATGCCGACGGCACGCCAGCGGACGGGGTGGTCACCGGCCATGGCGAGATCGAAGGCCGGGAGGTCTGGGTCATCGCCTACGACTTCACGGTCATGGCGGGATCGATGGGTGCGGTGGGCGAGCAGTTCAAGGCCGCCAGAGTGCGTGAGCTCGCACTCCGTTACCGGAGGCCGATCGTTTGGCTCCTCGACTCGGCAGGGGCGCGCATCCAGGAGGCTGCCGGCTCCACGTTCGCCGGCACCGGTTATTTGTTCTACGACCAGGTGGTGATGTCGGGCGTCATCCCGCAGGTCGCGGCCATGCTCGGTCCGTGCTCGGCGGGCACCGCCTACATCCCTGGCCTCGCCGACTTCGTGCCAATGGTCAAGGAGACCTCGTCGATGTCCCTTGGAGGTGCGCGCCTGGTCAAAGCGGCGACAGGCGAAGACGTTACCGACCATGACATGGGCGGTTCGCAGGTGCACTGCTACGAGTCCGGGGTGGGCGACAACGAGGTCGCCGACGACCAGGAATGCATCGCCATGGTTCGTCGATTCCTGTCCTACCTGCCGTCGAGCAACGCCGACGAGCCGCCGTTCCGAGCCACCGACGACAGCGGTGATCGATCCGTCGACGGGCTCGAGAAGATCGTACCGATCAACCCTCGCGCCGCCTACGACGTCAAGCGGGTGATCAAAGTCGTTTTCGACCGCGACTCTTGGTTCGAGATCAAGCCGGCGTGGGCGAAGAACATCGTGGTCGGGTTCGCGCGCGCCGGTGGACACGCGGTAGGCGTGGTAGCGAATCAGCCGATGCAGAAGGGCGGCATCCTCGACTCCGACTCGGCCGACAAAGCCGCGCGTTTCATTCGTATGTGCGACGCGTTCAACGTGCCACTCGTCTACTTGATGGACGTGCCGGGATTCATCGTCGGCTCGCACGTGGAGAAGGAAGGCATCATCCGCCACGGCGCGAAGATGCTGTACGCCACCTCGGAAGCCACGGTGCCCAAGGTCACTGTGATTATGCGCAAGGCCTACGGCGCCGGCTACTACGTCATGTGCGGCAAGGGTTACCAGCCGGACCTCATCGTGGCGTGGCCGCTCGCAGAGATCTCGGTGATGGGGCCCGAGGGCGCAGTCAACATCATCTTCAACAAGCAGATAGAGGCCTCGGCCAACCCTGAAGCGACGCGCGGACAGCTAATCGAGACGATCAGGTCGCAGATCAACCCTTACCTCGCCGCGGGCTGGGCGATGATCGACGACGTCATCGATCCCGCTGAGACGCGACGCGTGATCATCCGCGGCATCGAGCAGGCGCGCAATAAGAAGGTCGAGCGGCCATGGCGGAAGCACGGAAACATCCCGGTATGACGGCGTCCATCATCACGGCGGCCCTCACCGGCGTCCTTGCAACCCGAGAGCACTGCCCCGCCATCCCTTACACGCCGCAAGAGATCGGCGAGGAGGCAAAGCGCGCCGCCGACGCGGGCGCCGCCATCGTGCACATCCACGCCCGCACTCCCTCGGGTGGCCCCGACTGGCGAGTCGAGACATTCGCTGAAATCTTCGCTGAGGTTAGAGCGCGGACCGACGTGATAGTCAATTTCTCGACCGGGGCGGTCGGCGTTCCGCGCGAAGAACGCCTCGAGCACATAAGCGAGCTGAGACCGGAGATGGCAGCTCTGAACATGGGCTCGATGAACTACGCGATCTACTCGGCCAAACGAAAGATGTTCGTGCACGACCACGTCTTCGCCAACCCGTTTAAGGACATCCAGTTCTTCCTGGAAGCCATGAACAAAGCGGGCGTGCGGCCAGAGATGGAGTGCTTCGATGCGGGTCATATCGGCAACACCCGGCCGTTCATCGACATGGGCGTTCTCAAGGCCCCATACCAGTTCAGCCTCATCATGGGCGTCCTGGGTGGCATCCCCGGCACCCCCCGCCACCTCGTCAACCAGGTGGACTCGCTCCCCGCAGGCTCGCACTGGCAGGTGATCGGAATCGGTCTCGACCAGTGGGCGCTGGTGGGGGCAGCGATCGCGATGGGAGGTAACGTCAGGGTCGGACTCGAGGACAACTTCTACCTGGAGGAGGGGAGGATGGCGAAAAGCAATGGCGACCTGGTCGAGAAGGCGGCCGCGCTGTGCCGGGATCTCGGTCGCGACGTGGCCTCGGTTTCGGAAGCCAGGACGCAGCTGGGCCTGGAAATCACACCGCGTCCCGCACCGAACCTCGGTCGCTCCGGCAGATCCGCATGACCGAAGTCAAAGCGGAGCTGGTCGGCAGCGTGTGGAAGATCACAAGCAAGCCGGGCGATGAGGTCACCGAGGACGATGTGCTCATGATCCTCGAGTCCATGAAGATGGAGATCTCGGTCACCGCGCCGTGCGCGGGCAAGGTGAAGGAGATTCGGGTCAAAGAAACTGACGTGGTCAAGGAGGGCCAGGTGCTGGTAGTGCTGGAATGAGTGAGGTCCCGATTCGGGTCAAGGTCCAGGAGAGCGCCAACCAGGTCGTCTACACGGATGCCGTGCTGATCAACGGCAATCCCTTGGGCTTCGTCCTCAACTTCGGCCAGTGGGCTCCTGAGGAGCCCGGGCTGGTTCGGATATATACGCGTGTCGGGATGAGCCCGAATCACATGAAGCTGCTGTCCCAGCTGCTCGCGCAGAACGTGGCCGCGTACGAGGAAAAGTTCGGTGCGATGGCGGTCGCGACCGACCGCGCAGCTGAGGCCCACCGCATCGGTTTTGACACAGTTCCTCCCATGCCCAAACCGAAGCAGCCCTGATGAATCCGGCCCAGCTCCTGCTCAGGTACCAGGCACAGGTCGAGCGGGAACGGGCCGTGCGCGAGGTGATCGAGCGCCTGGAGTCGCGCCTGGCATCCGACCCTGAGGTGGTGACCCTCGAGGAGGCGATGCAGGAGGCGCGCGCTGCACAGGACGCCGTGGCGACGCGCCTTCGCGAGTCCGACCACACCCGCGAAGACCACCGCTCAAAGCTCCGCACGCGCGAGAGGGAGCTGATGAGCGGCCACATCCGCAACCCCACCGAGCTCGTGCAGATGTCCGAAGAGGTGGCTCACATGAAGGCGCGGTTTGCTGAGGAGGAGGACGCAGAGCTCCATCTCATGGAGGAAGGGGAGGCGGCTGACGAAGCGGCGCGCTCCGTCGCCTCCAACCTGGCCGATGCGAAGCGAGTTTCGGCGGCCGAGGAGCCTGCTCTCAAGGAGGAGTTCGAAGCTGCGCGTAGCGAGCTGGCCGAGATCGAGGCGGAGCGTGACGAGATCTGGGCCGAGGTTCCGCCTGCCGCGCAGGCGGCGTACAAACGCACCCGTGCCCAGCCGCCGGTCGCCCGGGTGGTTGGGAACCAGTGCACCGCGTGCCGGGTCACCGTCACCTCGTCGGGCATGCAGACGTTGAGGAAGGGCCTCGACGAGCTCGTCCACTGTGAGCACTGCAGCCGCATTCTGGTGCTCGCCTGAAGACACTGCGGCTACGCACCGATGGCGCGTCGCGGGGCAACCCAGGGCCCGCCGCCATCGGGGTCGTGATCGAGGACGATCAGGGGAACCGGCTGCGCACTTTTCATCGCTTCATCGGCATCAGGACAAACAATGAAGCTGAATATCAAGCCCTGATCGACGGCCTCAAGGCCGCGGCAGAGTGGAACCCGGAT
>DATLRQ010000172.1:0-11186 GCA_035534555.1 Candidatus Micrarchaeaceae archaeon | reverse complement strand
CCTGCTTGCATCTTGTCGATGTTGGCCTGAGGATGAAGGTCATCCCCTTCCTGGAATGGCCACCCCAGCCAGCGCGCGAGCATCGAGCCCACAATCGTTTTGCCCGATCCTGACACTCCCATGACAACCAACACAAGTGGTCCGGACACAGCTCGGCTGAACCCTCCGGCACGAGACTAGATGCTCACGATAACTTGTAATTGGGACCGCCAATCTCCATTTGACGATGACCGCGCCCATCCCCTGGTCGTGATCGGGGTCCCGTCACCCTAGGCGCGGTGTAATCGGATGCGCATGCCGGGGTCGGCACCAATAAGACGACTGAGTGGTCCGGTAGCGGTCGCGTGTGGTTGCATGCATCGCTGTGCGTCTTCGCCGAGAGCGACGTGATCTCTCTGCCTGGCGACGGGGCGGGCGCCCCGCTGGCCGGGTGCGGCGGAGGCCGACGAGAGGGGCTGGTATCGCCGAGAGCCGGTCGATGTGAACCGGGTGGCAACGGGTCAGCGCACGCTCAAGCGAGCAAAGCCGTATTGTGCGTCGACCGGATTTACCGAAGCAAGATATGGCATTTCCTAAGAATCGCTGCTAGGCAGCGATTATTTGCGATAGCCTCTGCATTTGATCTCAGCAGAGCACCAATTGGGAAATGGTTCTCCAGCACGTCCTTGGTAAGGAAAAGGTCCCCGGTTCGAATCCGGGCGTGGGCTCCACTCCAGTTCTGAATTCGTTTTGAGCGTTTGCTGCGTCTTCCGCACGACGGAGCAGCACAGAGGTTTGCGTTAAGGAATCGCTCTGCCAGAGCAGTTTTGTACTTTTCCGAACCGGCCAGGCGAAATAGCCAACGGGGCGCGTGAGCCTGGCTATACGGGTTGGATTTGAACTCGCGCCATCCAGCCCACGATCTCGCGCCTAAGTCAGTGGCCGTATCAGCCGGCGCTGGAGGCAGCCCACAAATTGATGCCACCCTCGGTCGCGTAACGATCGGTTTCCACGAGCTCTTCGGCCGAAGAGTCTTAACTTGTTCAGGGCGTCTGCATTTTGCTCGAGCTGGGCCTCGTTGCTAGCTCCCACGAGCGTCGACGTCACGAAGGGGCTACACACCGTCCATGCCAGCGCCATCTGCGCCAGCGTCTGGCCGCGCCGCGCCCGCGATCTGGTTGAGGGCACGGATCTTGGTCAGGTTCTCCTCGCTCAGCATTTCCACGGAAAACGACCCAGGATGCTGGCGAGATGACTGAGACGGGTTAACGGCACACGTTGGGAAAACGTCCGAAGTTATTGGCGCGCCGCAAATCGATCCGATGGCATCGCTTCCCGACCGGACCCTTCTTGGGGCAGGGCTACGAGAGCCAGGTGCAGATGTTCTTCAGCGAAGCCTCTTGGTGGTCGTGCAGGAAGGTGTCGAGAGTCTCAACCCAAATACCGATCGTGCGCTTGGATCGGGGAAATCGAGTCGGGGAAACCAGGATGATGCCGGCGTGGTCCTCGCCCGAAGCTAGGAATTGCTGATGCAGTCGGGCGAAGTCCTGGACGTTGTCGGTGACGATGACGCGATCGAGCTCACGCGCGGCCCTGAGCAGGTCGGGATCCTTCTTGCCTTCGAGTGGGGCGCTGCCCTGGGTCGCCTCGGCGTCATGACCCCGGCGCCGGAGCTGCTCGGCGATGCTGATGGCGAGCATCTCATCGAGCAGGAGCTTCACCTACGGAGAGACGCTTGCTCCCGGCCCCACTGTGCGTACAGGCGATCGGCCTCCTCGCGGTTGCGCTGGACCCAATGGTCGATCTCGTCCGGGAATTCAGCGTAGTAGCTGATCGCCGCCCTGACCTGGTCAGGCCGGAGGCCGAGGTAGTCCGCGCTCTCGCCGAGGTTGCCGTCGGAGGCCCACACGGTCTCCATCACCTGCCATACATCGAGGCGACGGCCCTCGATCGCGGCGCGCCTGCCCGCTGGCCCGTCTCGGAAGACGATGCCCGGATGGCGCTCGCGGCGTAATCCTTCATCGATGAGCGTGCGCGCGAAAGTGAGCGGGTTGACCCGCCGATCGTTGGCGACCTCCTCGAGTGCCTGCTTTACCCTGCGCGGCACACGAGTGTTGATGCTGGCGTCGAGGATCTCCCCCATACCGGCATTGTATCACCGCGTGCAACGCCGTGTAACAGCACCACCGGCAACCTCGTTGGTCGGGTCTTGAGGTCAGGGCGAGGACGGGAGCCGACCACAAGGTCGTGCCGTCTTCGAAAGAGCCTTGCCAGTGTGGGGAGGAGGAGGCCGATTAGTTCGAGCATCGTGACAGGGTCGCCGATCTCGTCGGATTGAGTTTTGCCCTCCTACAGGCTCGGTATCAAGATCTGGGATTAGGATCAGCAGGCCGGCTTGTAGCGAGTCAGTAGGTGGCGTACCTAATCGAGTCCGCCCGTGGGCTCCAATTCAATATCACCGTTTCCTTTCATTTCTCCTCGCCCGTGCCGAGGTCCAAGACAACGTGAGCAAATGCTCTTCCGCACCTCCGGTGTGAAGGACGACCGTCACCCGCGCTTGCCCGGCGGCTAGCGCTGTTAGCTCCTCACCAGCCGCCCTATGGCCGCGGAGACTTCCCTGACCTTCTCGGTGCCGTCGCCGGTCTTGATCGCGTCGGCTACGCAGTGCTGCATGTGGTCACCGAGCAGGGCCAGGGAGACGCTCTCGAGCGCTGCCTTGGCGGCCGCAACCTGGGTCAGCACGTCGATACAGTAGCGCTCCTCCTCGACCATCTTCGTGAGGCCGCGGACCTGGCCTTCGATCCGGCGCAACCGTGCCAGCACCTTGTTCTTGTTCGCCGCGTAGCCTGGGCGTGCTTTCATCGCGGTCTCCATCGGCGGCCTGTATGCCGGGTCAAAGAACTTGGCCGGGTCGGCCTCGAATGCCTTCCGGCAGCCGGGCCCGCAGAAGTAATAGGTCTTGCCCTGGTACTCCGCCTTCTGCTGCGTCCTGCCCGGGTCGACGTCCATGCCGCACACGGGATCCTTCTCCATCGCCAACCTCATCAACTGATCGCCGCCACCGGGTACTCCTGTTCGAGGAGAACCTCTTTGATCCGGTCCAGGCCAACGCGCCTCTCGTCGAATTCGACCGAGACGATGTGGGCGGGTATGTCAACGCGCACCGATTCGACGCCTGCCAAGGGTTCGAGCGCTTTCTTGATCGCGCTCTCGCAGTGCTCGCAGGAGATGTCAGGGACGGTCAGCAGCTTCTTCGTCATCGCATTCCTCCGAAGGTATTGGTCAGGTAGAGGGCGACAGCACCGATGGCGATCGCCATCACCGCGATGCCGCCCAAGTAGGAGTACTCGCGCAGCCGCTCCATGAGGCGCGGATGCAGGATCTCCTGCGGATTGGCGGGGCGCCGGAATCCGCGCAGCCGGAGTGCGTTGGTGACCACGCTGACGCTGGACATCGCCATCGCCGCCGCCGCCAGGACCGGGTTCAGCAGCACATGCAGGAACGCGTAGAGTGCCCCCATCGCCAGCGGGATCAGCAGGATGTTGTAGCCGAAGGCCCAGAAGAGCCCCTGCTTGATAACCCCGACCGTCTTGCGAGAGAGGGCGATGGCGGTCACGATCGTCCGCAGGTCGCCCCCGATCAGCGTGATATCGGAGGCGGCCAGCGCCACGTCGGTGCCGGTCCCGATCGCGATGCCGAGGTCGGCCTGGGCCAGGGCGGGGGCATCGTTGACACCGTCGCCGACCATGGCTACCTGCCGGCCCTGGGCTTGAAGATCCTTGATCTTGGCGACCTTCTGGTCGGGTAGCACTTCAGCCAGGACGTCGGTAATCCCGGCCCCGCCGGCCACCGCCTGCGCGGTGGGAAGGTTGTCGCCAGTCAGCATCCAGACCTGGAGCCCGAGGGCTTTCAGCTCTGCCACCGCCTGCGGGGATTCAGGCTTCAGCGTGTCGGCCACGGCGATCAGGCCGACCGCCCGGCCCTCGATCGCGACGTAGAGTGGCGTGGCGCCAGATGCGGCGGCTGCCGAGGCCGCCTCTTCGAGCTGGCTCAGTCCAACACCGAGCGCTGACATCAGGAGCTGGTTGCCAATCGCAACCCGCCGCCCGTCGACGGTCGCCTCCGCGCCTTGTCCGGTCACCGAATGGAAGTCGACCACCTGAGGGAGCTTGATCTCCGCCTCCTTGGACCGGGCGACGATCGCCTGGCCGAGCGGGTGCTCGGAGCTGTTCTCGACCGCCGCGGTCAGGCGCAGCAGTTTCTCCTCGTCGATTCCGTCTAGAGTCGTGATGCTGGTGACGGCGGGCTTGCCCCTGGTCAGGGTGCCGGTTTTGTCGAGGACCACCGTGTCGATCCGCCGGACCTCTTCGAGGACCTCACCGCCGCGGACCAGGATGCCGAGCTCGGCGGCCTTGCCGGTACCGACCATGATCGCGACCGGGGTGGCCAGGCCCAGGGCGCAGGGGCAGGCGATGATCACGACGGCAACCGCGGCCTCGATCGCCATGGTCAGCCTGGGCTCGGGCCCGAACAGCAACCAGCCGGCGAATGTGAGGGCGGCGAGGACCAGGACGGCTGGCACGAAGTAGGAGGAGACGGTGTCGGCCAGGCGCTGGATCGGCGCCTTCGAGCCCTGGGCCTCCTCGACCAGCCGAACGATCTGGGCCAATGCCGTGTCCCGACCGACCTTGGTGGCCTCGAAGACGAAGCTGCCGGTCTTGTTGATAGTGGCTCCGATCACCATGTCGCCGGGTGCTTTGTCGACCGGCAGGCTCTCGCCGGTGAGCATCGATTCATCCAGCGTCGAGCTGCCTTCCAGGATGCGGCCGTCCACCGGTACCTTCTCACCGGGTCGGACGCGAACCTTGTCGCCGGTCTGCACCGCTTCAACCGGGATGTCCTGCTCGACACCCCGGCGGATGACCCTGGCGGTTCTGGCCTGGAGGCCCATCAGGGCCTTGATGGCGGCACTGGTCCGGCCTTTGGCCCGGGCCTCGAGCCAGCGGCCCATGAGGATCAGCGAGATGATGATGACCGCCGTCTCGTAGTAGAGGTGGTGCTGGAATCCGACGCTGGCGGCGAGGCTCGGCCACAGGGTCAGGAAGGCGCTGTAGCCGAAGGCGACGCTGGTGCCGACGGCGACCAACGTGTCCATGGTGGTTGCGCCGTGCCTGGCGGCGGCCCAGGCCGCCCGGTAGAAGCGACCGCCGGCCCAGACCTGGACGAACGTGGCCAGGATCAGGAGCACCGGCTCGACCAGCCGCGAGTCGAGGTGGAGCGGCAGATACATCAGAGCCATCAGGCCGAGGCCGATGACCAGGCTGACCAGCGAGCGCATTTTGAGATCGCGGATCTCGTGGTCGCGCGCGAGCGCCTGCGGGTCCTTCTCATGTGGGCCGGGCAGCGTGACCGCCGGCTGGGTTGCGCTCTTGCCGACGTGGTAGCCGGCCTTCTCGACTGCCTGTGAGAGGGTCGGGAGGTCGACCTGCTCGGGGTCGAACGTGACCCGCGCCGTCTCGGTGGCGAGGTTCACGTTGGCCTCGCTGACGCCCGGCACCTTGGCCAGCGAGCGTTCGACCCGGGCGACGCAGGAGGCGCAGGTCATTCCCTCGATGGGCAGGCTCAGATGGCCGGCGCTGATCTGCGCGGGTGCGGGCGCGGGTGGGGGAGGCGGAGCTGGCGTTTCGAGAACGCCGTAGCCGGCTTTCACAATCGCTGACTTGAGCTGATCCAGGTTCGCCTGGACCGGATCGAAGATGACCGTGGCCTTCTCGGTGGCCAGGTTCACGCTCGCCTCCTGGACGCCGGGCACCCCGACCAGAGCTTTCTCAACACGCCGGACGCAGGAGGCGCAGGTCATCCCGGTGACGCCAAGGGTCACGGGAACGGGCTTGGGCCCGGCGAAGGGCGTGCTCACACCTCCAGATTAGCGGAGTATCGATTACCCCACCCGGGTATTCCAGCCCCTGCGGATTCGGGACCTTTGGCCCTGACGCGCCTTTCGATACCGATCTACGGTGAAGGCGCGAACCAAGAGGAGGTCGAAGCGAAATGATGTGGCGTTGGAACTACTACGACGGCTGGGCCTGGATGGGGATGACGGCGGTGATCCTCCTCATAGTCGTCTTGGCCATCTGGACGATCGGGGCTTTCCGGCGGCCTCGCCAGGAGTCCGACTCGGCAATGGCAGAGCTGCGGCGACGGCTAGCGGCCGGCGAGATCAACCAGGAGGATTTCGAGAAGACAAAGAAGGTCCTTCAGGGGTGATGGACAAGTGAATCAGTCAGGGATGAGTGCCTTCCACCGGCACCTGATTGAAATGACGCTCTCCATTCGCGATCGGGGTGATGGTCATCCCCATGACGGCCCTGATGCTCTACCGTCGCCATCCTGGCCGCGACATCGTGGAGATGAAGGCGGCGATGTTCGCAGGGATGCTCCTGGTTATGCCGGTCGCGCACATGGTGCTGCCGGCCACGGGAGTGCAGCTGGGCCTCGAATGGATCTTTCCGATTGCACTTGTTGCCATGACAGCCGCGATGGTCGCGCTGATGTATTTCCGTCGTGAGCACTAACACGCGCCACGCGCACGGGGGGAGGTCAAGAGTCGAACAAGAAGGAGCGCGCACCCCGTGAGCAGCGTTAGCTCCCCCGAAGGATGGTGACTGAATCATGATGATGATGGGCAACAGGAACGGCGCGGGGACGGTTGCCAAGTGGGTAATCGGACTGCTGCTCCTGATGATGGGCATACGCATGTTGATCTTCGTACTGGCAGCGGTCGGGCTGATCAATTGGGGCGGTTTCTCCGGCACCAGCTGGCTGTGGGTCATGCCGGTTCTGATGGTCCTGATGATGGGTGTGATGTTCTTGGTGATGCCACGACTGATGCACCCCGCGCCGGGTCCCGGCGCGGAGGAAAGCCCATCGCAAATACTGCAGAAAAGGTTCGCTCGGGGAGAGCTGACGAAAGAGCAATACGAGCAGAAGGAAGAGATCCTCCGCGAGCACGCTTCCCCTCAGAAGTAAAGAGCCGAGTCGATACTCCCCCATGACAGGCGCTGGCGCCCAATCCTGGCCGGGGGAAGACCTTACTGCGACGACCGTCGAGACGGATGCACCTGAACGGCCGGGTGGCCTGAGCGGAGCCGAAGCCGAGCGACTCCTGCAGGAATTCGGTCCCAACGTGACCGTCGAGGAGCGACCTCGTATTTGGCGCTCCCTAGTCCACAAGCTGTGGGCCCCCGTCCCCTGGATGCTGGAAGCGACCATCCTGCTCGAGCTCTGGCTGGGCAAGACGGCCGAAGCGGCGGTGGTCGCCGTCCTCCTCGCCTTTAACGCATTCGTGAGCATCGTGCAGGAAGGCCGCGCCCAGGCGGCGCTCGCGTTGCTCCGCCAGCGCCTGACGGTGCTTGCCCGAGTACGGCGCGATGGCCGCTGGCAGCAGGTGCCTTCCCGACTACTGGTTCCCGGCGATGTGGTCCATCTTCGCGTCGGCGACGTGACACCGGCGGATGTTGGAATCGAAACCGGAAACCTCCAGGCCGATCAGTCGGTTCTGACCGGTGAGTCCGTGCCGGTCGAGCGGCAAGCCGGCGGCACCGCCTATGCGGGCAGCGTGATCACTCGCGGTGAGGCAACCGGGACCGTCGCAGCGACGGGTTCAGGAACGTTCTTCGGACGAACCGCCGAGCTGGTCCGAACGGCCAGGACAGCCAGCCACCTCGAGACCGTGATCATGCGGATTGTCCGCAACCTCGTCGCCCTCGACCTGCTGCTGGCGGTTGTAGTGCTCGCTTACACGCTGGTGACCGGCGGCATCAGGATGGAGGTCCTCTCTTTTGCTGTGGTGCTCCTCCTGGCCTCCGTCCCGGTGGCGCTGCCGGCCACCTTTGCCCTGGCCAGCGCCCTCGGATCTCTAGAGCTGACCAAGCAGGGCATCCTGGTCACCCGCCTCTCTGCAATCGAGGAGGCGGCCAGCCTCGATGTCTTCTGCATCGATAAGACGGGCACTGTCACAGCCAACCAGCTGGAGGTGACCGAGCTGCGCGCATACCTACCCCGCGATGAGGCGGCCCTGCTGAGGTTGGCCAGTGCGGCTTCCGACGTGGCTACCCAGGATCCCATCGACCTTGCCATCCTGGCGCGTGCCACAGAGACGGGTGTGGAGCCCGACCTCCTGGACCGGCTTCAGTTCCTGCCTTTCGACCCCGCCACCAAGCGTTCGGAGGCCGTAGTTCGTGAGGGGGACTCCAAAGTCCGGGCACTAAAGGGGGCGCCCAGCGTGCTTGCCGATCTGTGCAGCCAAACACCTGCCAGTCTGCAATTCGATCTTGAAGACATGGGGAAGAGAGGCTTGCGTGTTCTGGCGGTCGCCACCGGATCGGGCACCGACCTGCAGCTCGTAGGGCTCATCGGGCTGCAAGATCCACCCCGGCCCGACTCCAAGGAGCAGCTCAGCACTCTGTTGCGACTCGGCGTCCGCCCGATCATGGTCACCGGCGACGGCCCGCAGACCGCGCGGGCCATCGCTGACCAGGTCGGACTGCACGGCCGCTCATGCGATGCCAGCGAAATGAGGCAGACAGATGCGGCCGAGGCCTGCAGCGTCTTCGCCGGCGTCCTGCCAGAGGACAAATTCACGCTGGTGAAGAGTCTCCAGGCGCAGGGCCACGTCGTCGGTATGACCGGGGATGGTGTTAACGATGCCCCCGCTCTGCGCCAGGCGGAGGTCGGGGTTGCGGTCGCCAACGCGGCAGATGTTGCCAAGGCGGCGGCCAGTATGGTCCTCATCGGGGCGGGCCTCAGCGGCCTGGTCACGGCGATCGAGAGCAGCCGTCGGATCTACCAGAGGATGCTGACCTACGCCCTAAACGCGAGCGTCAAGAAGATGGAGATCCCGATCTTCCTCAGCATCATTCTCCTGACCACGGGGCGTCTCGCCCTCACTCCGCTGCTGATGGTGCTGCTTCTCTTCACCAACGATTTCGCGGCGATGGCGATCACGACCGACAGCGTGTCCTCGTCGCAGAGGCCCAATCGCTGGCGGGTGAGCCAGCTTCTGCTTGGCGCTCTGGGAATCGCGATCCCGTTCTTGATCGCGACGCTGGGCGTGTTCTGGTTGGGCCTGCACTGGCTTCGGTTCGATGCCGCCCGTCTGCAGACGCTGATCTTCCTGACCCTGGTCTTCACCAGCCAGGCCACCATCTACCTGGTCCGCGAGCCTCGCCGTCTCTGGTCGTCGCGGCCCAGCCTGCCGCTACTGGCGGTATCCACTATCGACATTGGCATCGTGATCCTGCTCGCGTCGATGGGTTGGTTCATGGCTCCGGTGGGCCTGCTGATCCCGCTCATGCTGCTGGTGGCCGTAGCGGTCTACGCGCTGGCGGTGGACAGCATCAAGATGGGGCTCTTCCAGCGGCTCCATCTCCATGAGGTGTAGGGGCCCGCTAGTGCTCGTCTGCCCTCGTCGCGCTGGCTGAACTCCCTCACAGGGGCTTCACAGCGCCGCGCCAATCTGGCTGCAGAACGGCGGGCGCAGATTTCAGCCGGCACCGTCGCTGTTACGCGGATTGATCATCGTCGCAACAGGCCTGCCCGGTGCGGGCTGCCTCGAGAGCCTCGTTCGCTTCGCCGCGAATCCACCAGACTAGGGCCAGCGCCGCCAGCGGATCGGCCCACCACCAGCCGAAGATTTGGTTGAGGGCTAAGCCGGCGAGAGTGGTGCCGGCCATGTAGAGACAGACGGCTGAACAGGCGGCATCGCCCTTCAGCGCCGGACTGCGGAGACGATCGGCGAGGCTCAGCCGCCACCGCCACAGAGCCGCCATGACAAAGATGCTGGTGACGGTGAGGCCAACGCCCACGAAGGAGCTCTCGGGCCGGAGCCCAACCAATAGTGAGGCAGCGCTGGAAAGCACGATGAAGGCGATCACCGCGTACAGCGCCCAACCGACCAGCCGCGAGGCTTGACGCTCGCCGTCACTCAGGATCTCGTCCTGGACGTACTGGGTCCGCTTCAACAGCTGCCGGAGGACAACGCCGGCCGAGAAGAGCTCGATAATGCTGTCGGCCCCAAATGCACTAAGAGCGATCGAGTGAGCGGCGATCCCGGCCCCGATCGCAACCGCCGCTTCGATCAGCATCCACGCAAGCACCAGCACCTGCGCTTGCCGCGCCTGCCGGAGAGGCGAACGGAGTTCGAGAGTGTTGGCTGCCATGTTGGGTACGATTAAGCGTACACGCAATGGTTGATGAAGTCCCCGATGACTGCGAGGTCCGCTGTGTTCGACCGGAGACAGTCGCCCGCGCCCGCGCCGTCCTTGAGGCGGGGGATACCTATGGGGACCTTGCAGCACTTTTCGCCGCTCTCGCTGACCGGACCCGAGCTCGAATTGTTCACCTCCTTCTAAATGAGGAGATGTGCACCTGCGATCTCGCGAAGGTGCTTGGCGTCAGCGAATCGGCTGTGTCGCAGCACCTCCGAGTCCTCCGGACATTGAAGCTGGTCACGTCGCGGCGGGCCGGCAAGATCGTCTTTTACACCCTCGACGATCAGCATGTCGCGCAACTGGTCCAGCTTGGTCTTGCGCACCTCGGTCACCAGGAGGCGGCCGATCGACTTCTCGCCGCCGTCAGCGCGCGGCCGGCTTAGCTCGGCTTCAATGAAGTGGGCTTGCGCCGGATGCCTTGCGTCGAGGGCACCATGGATTCATGAATGCGATCGCAGCATTCGGTGTCGTGGCCGTGACTTTCATGATGGTGATGTACGCGCTCCAGTGCCGGCACCCTGGCTTTAGCCTGGCCTTCGCACTCGGATGCCTCTTGGCCAGTCTTTATCGCTTCCTGTCTGGATCTGCCACCGTGACCTGACCCCCAAGAACTGGCCCACATGATGTGATGGTTCCACCAACGCCCGAGAGGGCAAGGAGGAACCGACGTGAAAGGCAGAAGACACACTCCGGAGCAGATCGTGCGCAAGCTTCGGGAGGCTGACCGGCTGCTCGGCGAGGGCAAGAGTGTGGCCGAAGTGGCGAAGGCGCTGGAGGTCAGTGAGCACACCTTCGGCCGCTGGCGCCACCAGTACGGAGGGATGAAGGCCGACGACGCCAAGGAGCTGCGCCGGCTTCGCGATGAGAACGGGAGGCTGAAGCGGATGGTGGCCGACCTCTCTCTCGACAACGAGATGCTGAAGGAGGTTGCGCGGG
>DATLRQ010000171.1:0-94010 GCA_035534555.1 Candidatus Micrarchaeaceae archaeon | reverse complement strand
TACCACGCGAGTCAAGACGCGCAAGTAAGAGGCGCTGGCTCGGGCGCTGACCGCCTAACGAACCGCTCCCGCGAGGTGGGGGTTATCGGCTCTGCCCACCGACGCCCCCAGGTATTCATTGATTCGCAGATCGCAGGGTTAAGCGCAACAGCCGAATCCAAACCAGCGCGATCGGTAATTGCCTTGACTGGGGGGTCATATGCCTTGTTCACAGTAATGTCGATGCGGCTTGTCGGCTCAAAAGGACCGCGGCAGAACGTCCATCGACCGTAGACAAAGTTGACTGCCAATCTTGACTGCCAATCGGATGGATCCTGCCGGACCACGCCGGACTGGTTGGACATTGGCGTGGACGTTTTGTATTCGGATCGACGTCGCTGGACCGCGTCGGACGGCTTCTTTCGGGACTCATAATCGGCTGGTCGTTGGTTCGATCCCAACCGGGCCCACCAAATCCCAAATTCAAGGCAGTCGGTCTGAAGGCAGCTAATGTGATACCGACGGTGTAAGCTGACTGTCAGTCTGTCTGCCAATCGATCTTGAATTAGGACCGCGATTGGTAAACACCGGCCCGGCGGCCGACAGTGAGGAGCCCCGGTTGGGGGGGTCATTCACAACCTAAGAGTTGTGATATCCTGAGACAATGGGCTCCTTCATGCGGGGCCGGGAGATTGTTGAGATCGCCCGCCGGCATGGCTGGGAAGACCATGGTCCGGGCGCCGAACACCCATACATCCTGAAACGCCCCGGAGCGCGACGCCCCGTCCCGGTCAGGGATCGCCTAGAGAACCGGTTCGAGGCACAAGGCATTCTGAAGCAGTTGAAGATTCCAAGAGAGGACTGGCCGGAGAAGGTGAAATGAAATGAGGACGCGATACTTGCCTTTTGAGAAGGCCTTTGACGATGAGAGCTCAAAGTGGGGCGTGGTCGGCAAGGACACGCGCGGGGACGATTTCGGCGTCGGTGTAGGGGAGACGCTGGAAGTCGCGGCACAGCGCCTACGTTCGTGGGTGCTCGACTCGCTTCTGGCTGCAGCCGCCGACGGCGTTGACGCCCATGGCGATCTGCACGACAGCGAGCCCGAAAGCGAGGATTCCATCGCCTTCACGCCGGTGGACTTCCTCCCAATCCGGCTGCGCCTTCTGCGCGCGCGCCAGCATCTGTCGCAGGCACAGGTCGCTGAGCGCCTGGGCATGTCACAGCAGGCCTATGCGAAATACGAGCGCCCGGGCGCTAATCCAGAACTCAAGACTCTCGTTCAACTTGAACGAGCCCTCGAGGCACAGCTTCTCGAATTCGCGTAGCCGGCAAACCATGCCAACTCGCTTTGGCGGTGTGACGCCTACGTGCACAAACCGTCTCCCGGTCCAGCACTCTCGCACAATCGAGCCGTGATGCGACCGTCAAACAGAATCGAGGAACTTGAGTCCCAGCTCGCGGCAGCCGTACTCACCATCCGGCGTCTGCGAGAAGAGAACGAGCGTCTCCACGCTCGTCTGGGTGACGACCGCTCTGAGCCGATAGAGGGGCCGGAGAATCTACCCGTCTGTTGACCAAAGCGCTCGGCCACCGCCACGAGATTGGCTTTGGCTCCTACGATCGACTGTTTCCGAGCCAGGACACGATGCCCAAGGGCGGGTTCGGCAACTTAATCGCCCTGCCACTGCAACGCGTGGCTCGCCGTGGCGACAACACCGTCTTTCTCGATCGCGACTTCCAGCCGTTTCCTGATCAATGGCAATACCTGGCATCCGTGAGCAGGCTTCCGGCCGCGGATTGCGAGCGGATCGTACGCGATGCCGCGCGCGCGGGAACGATACTGGGCATCGACGCGTCCTGGTTCGAGACCGACGAAGCGGCGAGCCAGCCTTGGAAACTGACGCCGTCCCGGCGCCGGCGCGAGACGCCGATCACTGGACCGCTGCCCACTGCCGTCGAGGTCGTCCTCGCGAATCGGCTGTTTATCGCCAAGGCTGGCATTCCACCGTCGCTAATCAGTCGACTGCGACGCCTCGCGGCGTTCCAGAATCCGGAGTTCTACCGTGCCCAGGCGATGCGCCTGTGGACCGGCGACAAACCGCGGGTGATCGACTGCTCCGAAGACTTCCCGGAGCACCTGGCGTTGCCTCGAGGCTCGCTCGGTGAGGTTCTCAAGCTGTTCGAGGGCCATGGGATCTGGGTTGAGGTCCGCGACGAACGGCAGGCGGGTGTGCCTGTGTCGCTCACATTTCACGGTGAGCTGACTCCGGCCCAGCTCGAGGCAGCGGAGGCTATTGCCGCACACGACTTCGGCGTGTTGGCCGCACCGACCGCCTTCGGTAAGACGGTGATCGGCGCCTGGCTCATTGCCAAGCGCGGCGTAAACACGTTGGTGCTAGTGCACCGCCAGCAGCTGGCCGATCAATGGCGGGAGCGCCTTGCCGCTTTTCTCCTGGAACGCTATGTTGTCGCCTTCCCGCGCCGCGAGATCAGCCGCTGTTCCTCATCCAACACCGGTACAACGCTATGAACCGACGATTGGTGCCAGAGCCGAAGCCCGCTGGGCCTCGTTGAACTACGGCCGCGCTGTGAGCACAGCCTCTATCCGATCCGCCGCCTCGCGTTGAAGCACAGGGAGCACGTGGCTATACGCGACGCGTCGCACAGTGCCAGTCTGCGGCGAAATACCTCGCCCTACGAGGGGCGAACGACCCTCAAAAGGGGCAGATCGTAGTCGAGGTCCTTACAAGTCTGGTTCCGGTCAGTCCCACGGGATCGGGTCGCGACGCGCGTAGAAATGCCGCGGGTCGGGCGAAGCGACCGTGAAATCGACCAGGCTGCGCATGTAGTTAGCGCGTTCAAATGCGCCAGGGTCCGGCGAGGCCGACTGGCTCATGCTGCCCTTCATCTGCTCCACCGACAGGTATTCGTGTTCATCCAACCAGGCGCTGAGCCCGTTGAGAACCGATCGAAGATGATTCGGACCGCGCCGCAGGAGAGCCGACGCCATCATCGTCACGTCCGCGCCGGCGAGCAGGAGCTTGACCACGTCCTGCGCCGAATGGATCCCGCTGCTTGCAGCCAGAGAGATGGACAGCTGCCCGCTGAGAATGGCTATCCATCGCAGCGGCATCAAAGCCTCTTCGGACGAGCTCAGGTGGAGCGTCGGCACCACCTTCATCCGCTGGAGCGAGATGTCGGGATACAGGAATCGGTTGAACAGCACCAAGCCCTGGGCTCCCGCAGTGGCCAGGCGCATCGCCATGTTGGCCATCGAGGAGAAGTACGGACCGACCTTGATCGCTAGCGGGATAGAGATGGTGCCTGCGACCTCTGTCACCAGGTCGACGTAGCGCGCCTCCACCTCGGCTGCCGTGATCCGCGCGTCCGCAGCCACGAAATAGATGTTGAGCTCGAGAGCATCGGCACCGGCCTCCTCGATGAGGCGGGCATGCCGGATCCAGCCTCCACGCGAGATGCCGTTGAGGCTCGCGATGATCGGAATGGACAGCGTTTCCTTGGCCTGCTCGACCAGCCTCAGATAAGACTCCGGTCCGGTGTTGTAGCCGTCGAGGGCGGGGAAAAAGTCACGCGCCTCGGCGAAGCTGTCAGTGAACGATTCCAGGATGGAATCGACTTTCAGCTCGTGGTGCTGGATCTGCTCCTCAAACAGGGACTGCATCACGACCGCCGACGCGCCTGCCTCTTCCAGCGCCAGCAGCCCGTCGAGCGTGCCGGACAGCGGCGAGGCCGCGGCGACGAGCGGATTTTCCAGTTTCAGCCCCATGTAATTGGTGTGCAGGTCGGCGGTCATGACAGATCCTCCTCGACAGGTCCGACTTTCTCCGTCGGCTCTGCCCTCCTTGCCATCGCATCATCGGGTGCATGTCGCTCGACGCCCGCCATCTGCTCGTACAGGTGCCAGCGCTCGGTTACGTCCTCCTGCGCCACGGTCATCAGCTGTTCGGCAAGTGCAGGCTGGGAGCGCGCGAGCAGCGAATACCGTCCTTCTTTGGCGGCGAACTCGCGCAGCGGCATCGACGGCGGGCGCGAGTCGAGCAGGAACGGCTGCTCGCCACCGCTCTCCCGTGAAGGGTCGAAGCGGTATAGCGGCCAGTACCCGCTGTCCACGGCCTCTTTCATATGCGACATGCCTGTCGACATCTCGATGCCGTGGGCGATGCAGGTCGAGTAGGCGATGATCAGCGATGGTCCGTCGTGCGCCTCCGCCTCGGCGAACGCCTTCACGGCCTGCGCGTTGTCGGCGCCGATGGCGATCTGCGCCACGTACACGTTGCCGTATGAGCTCGCGATCAAACCCAGGTCCTTCTTGGCCGTACGCTTGCCGGCCGCTGCATACTTGGCGACGGCGGCGCGCGGCGTCGCCTTGGAAGCCTGGCCGCCGGTGTTCGAATAGACCTCTGTGTCGAGGACCAGGATCTTGACGTTCCGGCCCGACGCCAGCACATGATCGAGGCCTCCGTAACCGATGTCATAGGCCCACCCGTCGCCGCCGACGATCCAGACGCTCTTGCGAACCAGGTGGTCGGCGGCCTCAGCCAGCCTGGCTGCTGACGGCGCGCTCGACGCATCGAGCTTGCCGCGCAGCTCGACGATCCTCTTCCGCTGCGCCGCGATCCCCGCCTCCGTCGACTGATCCGCTCCAAGGATCGCGGCGACGAGCGTCGAGCCGACCACGGGTTCAAGCTCGCCCAGCAGCCGGCGAGCGGTGACGCCGAGATTGTCGAGTGCGAGCCTCATGCCCAGGCCGAACTCGGCGTTGTCCTCGAAAAGCGAGTTGGCCCACGCCGGGCCGCGGCCGTCGGCGTTCACCGCCCACGGCGTGGTCGGCAGGTTGCCTCCATATATGGACGAGCAGCCGGTCGCATTCGCCACCAGGACGCGGTCGCCGAACATCTGGGTGAGGAGTTTCAAGTACGGCGTCTCGCCGCAGCCCGCGCACGCGCCCGAGAACTCGAACAGAGGTTGCAGCATCTGCGAGCCCTTGATCGTGCCGACCTTGACCTGCGTGCGGTCGAACTCCGGGATCAATTTGAAGAACTCCCAGTTCGCTCTTTCCTGCTCGAAGTTGCCGTTCTTCGGTGCCATGTCGATCGAGCGGTGCTTGACCACTTGCTTGCTGTGCGCCGGGCAATAGTCCGCGCACGTGCCGCATCCGTTGCAGTCGTCGGGCGCGACCTGGATGGTCATCACCATGCCAGGCTGCTCCTTGGACTTCCACTCCTTGAACTGGAAACCCTGGGGTGCGCCGGCGAGCAGATCGGGCGAATAGACTTTCATCCGGATCGCGGCGTGCGGGCAGACCAGCGTGCACTTGGCGCAGTCGATGCAGATCGTCGGGTCCCAGCTCGGCAGCTCCTCGGCGATGTCGCGGCGTTCCCACTTTGACGTGCCGAGCGGGAACGCTCCGTCGACCGGCATTGCTGACACCGGCAGTAGGTCGCCCCGCCCAGCGATCATCTCCGCGGTCACGCGCTGGACGAACTCCGGAGCCTCAGCCGGAACCGTGCGCCGGACGTGCAAATCACCGGCGACCTCGGCGGGAACTGCCACCTCGTGGAGTTCCGCCAGCGCCAGGTCGACGGCGGCGAAGTTGCGCTCGAGCACGCCGAGCCCGCGTTTGGCGTACGTGTGCTGGATCGCGCTCTTGATCGCCGCGATCGCCTCCTGCTGCGGGAGCACTCCGGCAAGCGCGAAGAAGCACGCCTGGAGGACGGTGTTAACCCGGCCCGGAAGGCCCGCGTCCCGTGCCACCCGCGTCGCGTCGATGGCGTAGAAACGCAGCCTCTTGGAGATGATCTGCTGCTGGACCTCCACTGGGATGTGCTCCCACACATCAGCAGCGCGATGAGGGCTGTTGAGCAGGAAGATCGCGCCGTCGGCGGCCACGTCCAGAACGTTGACCCTCTCGAGGAAGCCGAATTGGTGGCAGCCGACGAAGCTCGCCTTCCGGACCAGGTACGTGGACGTGATCGGTCGCGGTCCAAATCTCAGGTGCGACACCGTCATCGAACCCGACTTCTTGGAGTCGAGCACGAAGTAGCCCTGCGCAAAAAGGCTCGTGCGCTCGCCGATGATCCTCACCGTGTTGCGTGTCGCACCGACCGTTCCGTCAGAGCCGAGCCCGTAGAAGACCGCCCGCAGCACGTCCGGCGCCTCGGTCGTGAAGTCGGGGTCGACGTCGAGGCTTAGGTGGGTGACGTCGTCGTTGATGCCGGCGGTGAATTCGTGCTTTGGACTCTCCTTCGCGAGCTCCGCGAACACCGCCGCCGCCATCCCGGGCGTGAACTCCTTTGATGCGAGACCGTACCGGCCGCCGATAACGACAGGTGGGTTCGGTCGGGTTGCGAGCGCAACGACGACGTCTTGGAAGAGCGGCTCGCCCGCGGCGCCCGGCTCCTTGGTTCGATCGAGTACGGCGATGCGGCGCGCCGTCGGCGGAAGGGCCGCCGCGAGCGCCGCCGTGTCGAACGGCCTGAAGAGGCGGACTTTCAGCAGCCCCACGCGTTCGCCGCGGGCGGTCAGCGCTTCCACTGCCTCTTGGGTGGCGCCGGCCGCCGAACCCATCAGGATCACGACGCGGTCGGCCTCGGAGTGCCCGCTGTACTCGAAGCTGCGGTAGCGGCGCCCTGTTAGGTCGGCGAAGCGGTCCATTGCGGCGCCGACGATTCCCGGCACCGCGGCGTAGTACGCGTTGCACGCCTCTCGCGCCTGAAAGAAGACGTCGGGGTTCTGCGCAGAGCCGCGAAGCCGAGGGTGCTCGGGTGAAAGGCCGCGTGCGCGGTGGGCCGTCACCAGAGAGTCCGGGATCATCGCCCGCAGGTCCTCGTCGGCGAGAGGCACGATCTTGTTGACCTCGTGCGAAGTGCGGAAGCCGTCGAAGAAGTGCACGAAAGGAACGCGGGATTCCAGCGCGGCGCGGTGAGCGATCAGCGCCATGTCCTGCGCCTCCTGGACAGAGGACGACGAGAGCATGGCGAAGCCGGAAGATCTCACCGCCATCACATCGCTGTGGTCGCCGAAGATCGAGAGTGCATGCGTGGCGACGGTTCGCGCCGCGACGTGGAACACCGTCGGCGTCAGCTCGCCGGCGATCTTGAACATATTGGGCAACATCAGAAGCAGGCCTTGTGAGGCGGTGAAGGTGGTGCACATGGCGCCCGCCAGCAGGGCGCCGTGCAGGGCGCCGGCGGCTCCGCCCTCGCTCTGCATCTCGACGACCTCGGGGACCGTGCCCCAGAGATTGGCCTGGCCCGCGGCAGACCAGGCGTCCGCCAGCTCGCCCATCGTGGATGAGGGGGTGATCGGGTAGATCGCGATCACCTCGCTCAGCCGGTGGGCAATGCGCGCAGCAGCCTCGTTGCCGTCGACCGTGACGAATTGATTCATGCGCCCTTTCTACGAACGATGTCAGCCAAGCGGCGAGTGGCCTATGGCCGAATGGCCCGGCGCCGGGGGGTCGTTAGCTGGTGCGCGAAATCGGTTGGTGAACCATGGTTCTAAGCCGCTCAGGGGCCGACCGCCGTGGGTCCCCGAGATAGATCTCGTGATGCCTACCGGTAAGACGGTAGGCCCGATTCACCACGAACTCGTGCCGCAGCGCGATCTTTGGTCCTTCGGCACTGTAGGGACCGATGTGCAGCCACCCTGGCCATCAAACATGGAGCTGCGCAGGCCGTTCCTGGCATACCGGATTGGTTGTCGGGGCCCCGGGCCGGTATGCCTCGCTCTTACAGTCCGTCGTAGTGGCTGGACGCGGTCAGTCCCTGCCCATCGGCTCGACGCGGAAGACCGGGTGGTCGGCCGGATTGGGCAGCACCTTGAAGTAGCGCTCGACGCGGCGGCCCATAGACTTGCGATACGCGGTCACGATCCGATCGCGCTCGGGACCCTGAATCTCAACCGTGCGGATAGCCTGATGGTTTCCGCCCATCCGAAGCTGAGCCTCGCCAGCAGCCCGCACGTTGCGCACCCATTGGGTCTCGCCACCGCCGCCAACGAGGTATCGAGCGCCCTCGAAGTCAAAGGGAGCGAACGGAGTCGTGATCGGGCGGGCGCTCCGCAATCAGACTCTCAGCGGCACTCGCGAAGGCCAGGCGCTAATCATTCCGCCCGCACCGAGCTCGGGCTTCGCCCACGAATGAGCGGTAGGTAAACTTCGCCGGTGCACGCAACAAGTTCCAATTGCGCTCACTGCGCAATGCGCCTGAGGGCGTTTTGAGCCGTCGCGGCTGGGCGCTCTTCATCGCGATGTGCCTCATCTGGGGCATCCCTTACCTCCTCATCAAAGTTGCGGTCAGCGACATCAGCCCCGTGACCCTCGTCTTCTTCCGCACCGTCATCGGAGCCGTGATCATCGTGCCCATCGCCCTGGCCCGAGGAAACGTCGGCCCCGCACTACGTCACTGGAGATGGATCGCCCTCTACACGGCGGTGGAGGTTGCACTGCCATGGTTCCTCGTCAGCGACGCTGAGCTCCGGCTGTCGAGCTCGCTCACCGCGTTGTTGATCGCGGCAACTCCATTCGTCGGCGTTCTTCTCGGCCGCCTCACTGGCAGCGATGATCGATTCGACGCGCGCCGGCTGTTTGGTCTCGTCGTTGGTTTCGTCGGCGTTGCGGTGCTGGTGGGTCTCAACGTATCGGTACGAGACCTTGGGGCCGCCGGCGAGATCGGCCTGGTTGCGATCGGCTACGCCCTCGGGCCGCTGATCATTTCTCGCAAGCTCGCCGACGCGCCCCCGATCGGCGTGGTGGCGATGTCACTCGTGCTGCCGGCGATCGTGTACGCACCTCTTGGACTCTCCCACCTGCCGGCGGCGATCCCGTCGCCACAGGTGCTGCTGGCGATCGGTCTGCTCGGCGTCGTCTGCACCGCCCTTGCATTTCTATTGTTCTTCGCGCTCATCGCAGACGTTGGCCCGGTACGAGCCACCGTCATCACTTATGTCAACCCGGCGGTTGCACTTGCACTCGGCGTCGCGCTGTTGGGTGAGCCCCTGACCATCGGCGCAATTGCTGGTTTCGCGCTGATCCTGGCGGGGTTGTTCCTGGCCACGAGGCGCGCAAAGCGAGGAGTCCCGGTCCACGAGCGGGCGGAGGAGCCATTGGTCGAAGCGCGCTGACAGCCGCGCGCCCGCTATTCACGTTTCGTTGTACGCTCCGAATCTGCAGCCCAGTCGGCCAATCGCTCACCTGGGGGTCACATGAATCGCATAGACATCGACACCGAGCGGCTCCGCACCAGCTGCTGGGTCAGCGGGCCCGAGAACGGCTCGCCAGTGCTCTTGATCCACGGCAACCTCGTCACCGGCAGGTTCTGGCGTGATGTGACCGACAGGCTGCCCGACGATGTCCGCGTTGTCGCGCCTGACCTTCGCGGCTTCGGTCGCACGGAGGCCAAGCCCATCGACGCCACACGAGGCCTCGACGATTGGATCGAGGACATCGAATCCCTGATCAAGAAGATCGGCTGGAGCGGGCGCAAGCTGCACGTCGCCGGTTGGTCCCTTGGCGGCGGGGTCGCCATGGGCTACGCCGCCAAGCACCCGGGTGACATCGCCAGCCTGACGCTGGTGGCCCCGATGTCGCCGTACGGCTTTGGCGCCACCCGAGATGCAACAGGCACAGTTACCAGCGACGACTTCGCGGGCAGCGGCGGCGGCGGCGTGAACCCCGATTTCCTGCGCCGCTTTGCCGCGGGTGACACATCGTCGGACGAGCCGACGTCGTCGCCGCGGGTCACGATGACGAGCTTCTTCTGGAGCCCGAAGTACAAAGCGCCTGACGAGGATGAGCTGCTGTCCGAGGTTTTGTTGACCAAGACTGGCGATGACTTCTACCCCGGCGATTCCGTCGCCGCCTCGAGCTGGCCCATGTTCGGCCCCGGCAAGCGCGGCATCAACAACGCGATCTCGCCGAAGTACTGCGACGTGAGCGCATTCGGGGACATCCGCGAACCGTTCCCGGTGCTCTGGGTGCGCGGGGACGAGGACCAGGTGATCAGCGACGGGTCGATGTTCGACCTTGCCTATCTGGGCAAGCTCGGCGCGATCCCGGGTTGGCCGGGCGACGAGTCATGTCCACCCCAACCGATGCTCGCTCAGATCCGCGGCGTGCTCGACCGACACCACAAGTCCTCGGGCGCTCCGGTGCGAGAGGAAGTCTTCGAAGGCGTCGGCCATGGCCCGCTGATCGAGCGGTCTGAACGGGTGGCCGATCTGATGACGGAGACCATCAGCACCGGGCTCCGGTCCTGAATACGGATCCGGCCAACGGGTAGAGGGTCCACTACGCTGGTTCTACTTCCATGACCAATTGGCTTATCAGCCTGGTTTCCGCGTGGGGCTATATCGCCATCTTCGTAACGATGGTGGGCGAGAGCGCCGGCCTGCCCATCTCCAGTGAGGTCGTCGTCCCGCTTGGGGGGGCGCTCGCCTCACTCAACAAGCTGGGCCTCGGCGCGCCAGCGGTTCAGCTCATTCTTGTGGTCGCCGTCGCCAGCCTGGCCAACCTGGGCGGTTCGCTGATCGCCTTCTACCTGACCCGGCGCTTCGGCGAGGCCGTTGTGCTGAGCCGGTTCGGACGCTGGATGGGGCTCAGCAAAGGGCACCTTCGCCTGGCCAATCGGTTCTTCGACAGGTGGGGGTTGTGGGCCGTGTTTCTCGGCCGTCTGCTCCCGATCGTCCGCACCTACATCTCATTTCCAGCCGGCTTGTCCAAGATCGGATACGTGAAGTTCATCGTCGTTTCTCTGCTGGGTGCGATTCCGTGGAACGTCGGGCTGGCCTACGCCGGGTACCTGGCCGGCCAGCATTGGGAGCAGGTGGCGGCGACAGTCTCTCCGTTTGCCATCCCGATGGCGATCGTCGTGGTCATCATCCTCGCGGCCGCTTGGTATTTCGGCCGCCGCCTCGGAGAAGAGGAAGACTCGAAGATGGAGAAGGCCGTCCCCGGACGCGTCTAGCGCTCTACTCCGGCGTCACCAGCGCGATTGCATCCCCCGGCCTGACGGGGTCGCCCTCGCTCAAGAGCAGCGCTTCGACGATGCCGCCGATTGGAGACGGGATTTCCGCATTGACCTTGTCGGTGAGCGCTTCCATCAAGGTCTCGCCCGGCGCGATGTGCTCGCCCTTCTTCTTGCTCCACGCGCCGACCGTGATCTCCTCGGCGCCTTCGAGCTCGGGCATCAAGACCTCGAGAGCTTTGGCTTTGGCCACGACGACATTGTCCCCCGTCAGGCCAGCGACACGACGTCGAGGAGATCTTCCTCCCAGTAGTCGACGCGGCCCTCGGGCATGAAGAGGACACGGCCAGGCTGCAGCGCCTGGACGAACTCGGGGTCATGGCTGACTATCACCATCGTTCCCGGCCACGCCGCCAACGCGAGGGCCACACCCGTGCGCGATGGAGGATCCAGGTTGTTGGTCGGCTCGTCGAGCAGCAGCAGGTTGTGCCGCCCCGCCACGAGCTGAGCCAGCGCGAGCTTGGTCTTCTCGCCGCCCGAAAGCGTCCCGGCATCCTGCCGGGCGATGTCGCCGGTGAGGCTAAAGGTGCCCAACAGCGCGCGGAGCAATCGCTCGTCTGAATCTGACTGGTCACGCATGTGCGCCAGGACCGGCACGCCGGCCCGAATACCCTCGTGCTCCTGCGCGTAGTACCCAAGCGAAACGCCGTGGCCGAGCTGGAAGCTCCCCGCGTTCGGCTCCGTCTGGCCGGCGAGGATGCGCAGCAGGCTCGTCTTGCCGGCGCCGTTCAATCCCATGACCAGCAGCCGCTGCCCGCGCTCGACCTCGAAGTTGACGTCGCGGAACACGGTCGGACCGCCGTAACCCTTGGCCAGGCCCTCGACAGTCATGACGACGCGGCCGCTGTGCGGCGGGTCCGGGAACTTCACTTTGATCTTGCGCTCGCGTTTGGGCGCCGAGACCTGCTGCGCCTTGAGGCGGTCGACTCGTTTGAAGATCGACTTCGCCGTCCGTGCTCGCTTTTCGGTCTGCCGCCTCATCACCTCGGCGAGCAGGCTCAGCCGCTTGATCTCGGATTCCTGCCTGACCGCGAGGGAGACCAGCCGCTTCTCCTCCAACTTCCGCGCCGCCTGGTACTGCGAGTACGTGCCGCGATACTCCCTCAGCCTGCCGGCGTCGAGATGGAGAACCCTGGTGATCGCCTCGTCGAGGAGGATCAGGTCGTGGCTGACGACGATGACCGAACCGCGGTTGTTGCGCAGGAAGTCCATCAGCCATGCCTTGGCGTCGCTGTCGAGATGGTTGGTAGGCTCGTCGAGGAGCAGCAGGTCGGCCTGAGCGAACAGGACGCGGGCCAGCTCAACGCGGCGGCGCTCGCCACCCGACAGGACCCCTAACGCCAGGTCCACGCGGTCCGGCTTGAGGCCCAGCCCGGTGACGATCCGACGAGCGTCGGAGTCTCCCGAATAACCGCCATCGAGTCGGTATTTCTCCTCGGCTTCCGAAAAGAGCTCGACGTTCGCAATCGACGGATCCTTTTCGAGGGCCTTGTGCAGCTGCTCCAGCCGAATCGCCGCGCGGTCCAGGCCCCGTCCCGAGAGGATGTGGGCCAGGGCGCTCTGGACGGATTCGGCCCGGGGCCGTGGGTTCTGCGGGACATATCCCAGCGTGCCGCGTCGCAGCACCAGCCCTGCGGCGGGGTCGTCTTCGCCCGCCAGGACCTTGAGCAGGCTCGTCTTGCCGGCGCCGTTGCGGCCGACCAATCCCACCTTGTCGCCGGGGGCGACTGTGAAGTTGGCGTCCGACAGCACGCGCCGCGCGACGACGTCGATGGCGAGATTACGAACCTGGAGCACGCCCGCAATTGTTACCTGCGGGGCCGGCCGGCGTTTGGTAAGTCATCAAATCGGCAGGAGGCCGTCAAATGAAAAAGTTCTTCGTAGCGATTGCGATACTTGCGGCGGCGGCGGCCTGCGGGGGGGGCGCGGCTGGGTCGGCCGGCACCAGCGACAACTCCACTTCAGGGGGGAATACCAGTCAGCCTGTGATTGGCGCGCCGGCGCCACAGGGGGGTGGGACCGGCCAGGTCAATACCGTTCCTAGCGTGGTGCCAGCCGTCCAGGGTCCACTGGTGATCCGCACGGCTCAGCTGACGATCAAAGTCGGTTCGCAGCAGTTCGCCTCCAAGCTCGCCGATGTCCGTGCCCTGGTCCAGCTCCAGGGGGGATTCATCTCCGGCACTGACGCGCAGGCGAATCCGGTCACCAATGACCAGATCCGGACCGGCGTCGTCACCTTCATGGTGCCGGCGGCCAAGTTCGACGACACCATCAACCAACTCACCCTGATGGGCACGATTCAGAACGAGCACATCAGCGGCAACGACGTCAGCGCCCAGTACGTCGACCTGCAGGCCCGGTTGGCGAACCAGGAAGCACAGCGGAATGCGATGCTGGCTTTGCTGAAGAGGGCAAACTCGATCTCGGACATCATCGCCGTGCAGACGCAGATCGGTCAGATCACAGGGCAGATCGAGGAGCTGGAAGGCCAGATCAGCTACATCGACCACAACACGACGTACAGCACGGTCACCGTAACTCTGCTGGAGGCGGGCGCCGCGCCACAGGTTCAGAAGCAGGATAGCTGGGGCTTCGTCACCGCCCTCGGCGACGCCGCACATAACTTCGTCACCACCATCAACTACCTGGTCACCGGCCTCGGCGCGATCGGACCGATCATGGTCCTCCTCGGGCTCGGCTACCTCTTGTGGCGGCGTTGGGGCCGGCCGGGCTGGCCAGCCGCCAAGCCCGCGTAATCGACTTTCAGCCGTGGCCCTCCTGGGAGCGAGCGACCCCTCACTCGCACCAACCCCGGGAGGGCCTTTTCATTTCGCCGCGGTATCCGGCAGGGATCACGAGCACCTCAAGTAACCTTCACAGGTAACGCTCGTGTACAGAGTTGAAGAGGGTTTTCACGGATGAGGCGTTGGGTCGCGCTGGCCGCGATCTTGATTCCGGCGGCCGCTTGCGGCAGCCCCGGCACCGGCGCATCGCCCTCGCCTTCTCCGAGCTCCACCGTGTCGATACCCTCGTCGGCGGCGCTGGTCTTCAAGCTGAACAGGGTTGGGACGGCGACGGCGAAAGGGACGATCACCGTCACCACGACCCCAACCTAGCTGGACTCCAGGCCGCCTCGATCCCTGTCTCGCACATCCGCATCGGGAGCTGCGCAGCGCGTGGCGGCACCAAATTCGCCCTCAATCCGGTGATCGCCGACGACCAGGGCATGGCGGACAGCAAGACCACCGTCCAAGCCATCTACCCACCCACGAGCGGCTCCTGGTACGTCGTTGTTCATGTCGGCCCCGACGTGAACGGCACGAACTCCCAGTACCTACTCTGTGGGAACCTCTTCAAGTAGGGACTCCATGACCACAGGACCGGGTCGGTCACCAAGCGAGGCGCAAGGGGAGGCAGGGGCGGGGGAGATTCTCGAGCTTCCTGCAGCTTCCAGCAGCACGGCCATAGCGCTGGACGAGCTGGAGCTGGTTTACGCCTTCATCTACGCGCGGGTCGGCAACCGCCCGGACGCCGAAGACCTGACCCAGCAGGTGGCCATGAAAGCCATACCCCGGCTGCGCCCAGGGGCGCCCGCGAGCGCCATCAGGGGATATCTCTTCGCCACGGCTCGTTCGGTGCTCGGGGCGTTCTGGAGCACCCGGCTGGGGCTGTCAGAGTCGGAGCTCCATGAGGACCTGGCGATGGCGATCCCACCCGGGCCGCCGTCTGAGGAGCCGGCCGAGAGGGCGCGCAGGGTCCTTGACGGCCTCTCCGACAACTACAGGCGCGTGCTCGAGCTCCGTTTCCTGCACGGTTACTCACTCAAAGAGGTGGCTGCCGAGATGCGTTCGACGGTCGGCGCGGTCAAGGTGATGCAGCTGCGCGCGCTGCGGGCGGCGGCGAAGGTGCGACTCGATGGGTGAAGGGCCAGAGAACCGAGTCGAGCGGATCGTCAGCGACCTGCTGCGCGGCAAGCGTCTGAGGCTGCGCGGCGGGGACGCAGATGAGAAGGAGGCGATCACCGCCGCCGCTCGACTCGTCGCCGCCGGCCAAGGCGTACAGCGCATGCAGCCGGCGTTTCGAAAGCGGATGGCGCAGGCCCTGGACGCCGCTCCAAGCGGTGCCTGGCTCACGCGGCGCGCCGCGCTGGTCGCGGGCCTGGGCGTGGCGACAGGAGTCGCCGCCGGTGGCTTGATCGGACGGGCGATGCAGCCATACCCGTCGGCCTACGTTCGCAGCGCGCGCCTGGTCGCACCGAGCTACGGCCGGTGGGTAGACGTCGGGGCGCTGGCCGACTTCACCGAGGGCCAGGCCAGGCGGGTGACCGCGGGCGCCGTTGGCGCATTTCTCTTCCGGCGGGCGGACACAGTTAGCGCCGTGTCCTCGATCTGCTCAGACCTTCCGTGCGAGCTGCAGTGGAACGAAGGCACTCACGTGCTGGATTGCCCCTGCCATCCGGCCTCGTTCACCACTGGCGGAGCGCCGACGAACAATGCCTACTCCTTGCCGTCGCTGGACCTGGTCAGTGTTCGAGTCACCGACGCTGGGAGGGTGGAGGTTCTCGGGACATGAGGGCCCCCGACCATCGGCTGCGCCAGCTGGCCCTCGATCGATGTTTGCAGCTGCTGGAGGAGGCCCAGGTGACCGGGCGGTCTCGCGTCGACGGACCCTTGGGCAGCTCGTTGCGGAATCATCTCGAGAGGGCCGGAGTGATCGCAGACCACCGGCTCGAGGGCCGGCGCATCGATCGCGTCCAGGATGACATCTTTGCGCTACAGGCTCAGCTGCTCGGCCAGAGCCCCGAGGATCGCCGCCAGCGCATCGGAACGTAGGGCGGCACCTACTGCGCTCCGGTTCGACTCGCGTACGCCGTTATGATTGGCAGCCGTTGTGACGACTAGCTTTGGCAGCTCGCCCTCGTTCCTCATGACCTCGGAGTCGGTCACAGAAGGTCATCCCGACAAGGTTTGCGACCAGGTCTCTGACGCCGTTCTCGACGGCATGCTGGCACAGGATCCAGACGCGCGCGTCGCCTGCGAGACAGCGATCACCAAGGGCCTGTGCGTGGTGATCGGAGAGGTGACCACACACGCCGAGCTCGACATTCAGCGCACGATCCGCGACACGATCCGCGGCATCGGTTACAGCTCGGAGGAGATCGGTTTCGACGCCGACCACGCGCTGATCCAGGTGTATCTCAAGGAGCAGTCTCCCGACATCGCGGCCAGCGTCAACCACTCATTGGAAGAGCGGGAAGGGACGCTCGAGGACGACCCGTACGAGCTGCAAGGCGCGGGCGACCAGGGCATGATGATCGGCTTCGCCTGTCGTGAGACGCCCGAGCTGATGCCCCTGACCATCTCGCTCGCCCACCGCCTGGCGCGACGGCTGTCTGAAACGCGCAAAGACGGCAGCCTGCCGTTCCTTCGTCCCGATGGCAAGACCCAGGTAACTGTCGAGTACGACCACGGGGTGCCCAAGCGAATCGAGGCGATCGTCGTCTCCACGCATCACGCGCCGGGAGTCAGCCAGAAGGAGGTTGCGGACGGCGTCCACTCGCTGATCATCGACCCTGTCCTCAAAGGCCACGTGGTCGACAAGAACACCAAGATCATGGTGAACCCAAGTGGGCAGTTCATCCTCGGAGGTCCGGCGGCGGATGCCGGTCTGACCGGGCGCAAGATCATTGTCGACACCTATGGTGGTGTCGCGCGGCACGGCGGTGGCGCCTTCAGCGGCAAGGACCCGAGCAAGGTCGATCGCTCCGCGGCGTACGCGGCGCGGCATGTCGCCAAGAACATCGTCGCCGCCGGCTTCGCGGATCGGTGCGAGGTCCAGGTTTCGTACGCCATTGGGCGCGCGCACCCGACGTCGATCGCAGTGGAGACCTTTGGCACGTCCACGGTTTCAGAGGATGAGCTGCTCGAGCTGGTGCGCAGACACTTCGACCTGAGGCCGGGCGCGATCATTGCCAGCATGAAGCTCAAGCGTCCGATCTATCAGCCCACGGCTGCCTACGGCCACTTCGGTCGTGACGATCTCGGCGTCGCGTGGGAGCTGACCGACAGGGCGGAAGCGATGCGCGCTGACGCTTCGGTGCGAACGCAGGCCCGCTCCTGATCGACTCTCTGTTCCGCGGGTCACGCTTCGATGAACCCTGCTGATCGATCCCATGGCTGAGGCCTTCGCGCTTCGAGTTCACGACACGTTGTCGCGACGCAAGGTCCGTTTGCATCCTTCGGTCAAGGGGGGAAAGCCACAGCTGAGCCTGTACGTGTGTGGGGTCACGCCATACGACTCGGGTCACATGGGACATGCCTTTACCTTCTGCATGTTCGACATCCTGGTGCGCTATGCGGAGGCGAATCGGGTACGCGTGCGCTACGTTCAGAACGTCACCGACGTGGACGATCCGCTGTTTGAGCGGGCCCGGCGCGATGGAGTCGATTGGCGGGCGCTGGCCGACCGCGAGACGAAGGTGCACATCCGCGACATGACCGCGCTTGGGTGGCGGCCGCCAGATTTCATGCCCAAGGTTTCGGAAGAGATCGAACGAATTCTTGGGGCGGCGTCAAAGCTCTACCGCACCAAGCACGCATACAAGACCGATGCCTTGTATTTCGATGTCAGCACCTACAAGCGATTTGGTGGGCTGTCGCATCGCACGCGGCAGTCGATGCTGCGCAAGCTGCGCGATGAGGGTCTCCTGGGGCGGGTTGGACCCGACGCCAAGCGAGATCTTCTCGATTTCCCGCTGTGGCGTGGCTCCCGGCCCGATGAGCCGGCGTGGCCGTCCGCTTTCGGACCTGGGCGCCCGGGCTGGCATATCGAGTGCTCTGCGATGTCCATGCGGTACCTCGGCAAGCAGATCGATATTCATGGGGGCGGGCGCGACCTGGCCTTCAGCCATCACGAGTCGGAGCGTGCGCAGTCTGAGTCGTTGACCGGCAAGGTTCCCTTCGCCAGGGCCTGGATGCACACTGGCATGGTCCGGTACGAGGGCCGGAAGATGAGCAAGTCGCTGGGCAACCTGGTGCACGTGAGCCAGGCGCTGCAGCGAGCGCCCGCGGCCGCGGTGCGCCTCTATCTGGCCGCGCATCGTTATGGGCGCGACTGGGATTTCAGCTGGTCGGGGCTGGCGCAAACCGCCAGGCTGGTTGAACGTGCGCGCGTCCTCATGGCGGAGGAGGCTCGAGGGCCGGGCGACCGTCCATCCGAGGTGGTGGTCGGGGCGGCCTCGGCGGCACGCGTGCCGGCCCGGGCTGGAAAGGCGCTCATAAAGGAGTTCAACGCTGCGCTCGACGACGATCTCGACACGCCTCGGGCGATCAGGGCGCTTCGGCGGGCGGTGCGGGAGCGCGACGCGGCCGCGGCCCGATGGATGCTCGGGATCCTGGTTGGAACCGCCGCTCTGACTTAGCGGGCTTTCAGGCCACCTCGAGAGGGGCGCCGCAGTTGGGGCATTCCATTCCCGGGTCGACCTGGACCAGCGTCTCGCACACGGGGCACAGGATGTCCGCGCCCGCAGGACGCTCGTCTTCTGCCGCCTCGGCGTCCATCTCGGCCGGCACCTCACTCAAATCCACCGCTGGCGAGCCGCAGTTGAGGCAGATATAGCCCGGCTGCGCGATCCGGTGGTCCTGGTAGCCGCCGCCCGAATCGATCACGACCTCCGCGAACAGCGCGCGAAACAACCGGCCGCCGCAGCGGCCTGAGCAGACGAGCAGCATTACTGCAGCTTACGGAACGTCGCTGTCAGGCGATCCGGCGCCTCAGGGTTGCGATCCCCGCAAAGATCACCAGCACACAGAAACCGGCGACGACGCCCGCATCCAGCTGCAGCGCGGGCCACGTGAGGTCGGCGCCCTTGAGCATCACGTCGCGAAGGCCATTGACGGCGTAGGTGAGAGGCAGGACGTCGGACACGTACTGCAGCGACTTGGGCTCGGTCGAGATGGGGAAGAGGATGCCGCACAGAAGCACCTGAGGAACGATGACCAGGGGTATGAACTGCACGGCCTGGAACTCAGTGCGCGCAAACATGCTCAGGAAGATGCCCAGGTTGACCGCGCTGAGCGCCATCAGAACCTCGAACCCGAAGATCAGGAGCACGTTGCCCTGGTTGTGAACCTTGAGCACGTACAACGAAAACAGCAGCACCTCTACCGCCTGAACCAGCGCGAGGATGGTGAAGCCCAGCATGTAGCCGATGACGATCTCGCCGCGCCGCAGCGGGCTCGCCATCAACCTCTCAAGCGTGCCCTGCGAGCGCTCGCGGAGGAACGAGACGATCGTGACCACGAACACCAGGAAGAAGAGGATCAGACCGATGAAGGCGGCTCCGAAGTAATCGAGCTGATCGAGATTTGGCCCGCCGTACAGATAGGTGAGCTGCGGCTGGAACCGGACTGCCGACGCTGCGAGTGACGTGAGCGCATCCTGCAGGGCCTGGAGCACCGGCGCTTGCGCTCCTGGTTGCGAGCCCTCGAGATGGATCTGCGGCGCGATCGTGCCCTGCTGTGCGAGCTGACTGAAGTCGGGCGGAAAGACGATGTATGCGACCAGCGATCCGTCCTTGAGCTTCGCGTCGCCATCCGCCGCGTTGATCATGACGGCGTGCGTCTTGGTCGATTTCGCCAGGGCGGCAGCGATGGTTGCGCCGGCCTGCCCCTGGTCCTGGTTGGCGATGCCGACGTCGGGGGCTGAGGTCCCGCCTCGGATCAAGTAACCGAGCAAACCGAGGATCACCAACGGCGCGACGAACAGCAGCGCCAGAGTGCGGCGGTCGTGGCGGAATTGCTGAAGCAGGCGGCGCGTGATGGCGGCGATGCGGTGGCGGCTCATTCGGAAGTCCTCCCCGAGAGCTTGAGAAACGCTTCTTCGAGGTTGTTCGTGCCGGCGGCGGCGCGCACCTCGTTTGGCGTTCCTTCGCCAAGCAGCTTTCCAAACCGAATCAGCCCCAGGCGCTGGCAGCGCTCGGCTTCGTCCATGACATGGCTGGAGACGAGGATCGTCGTGCCCGCGGCGGCCAGCTCCCGGAAGTGTTCCCAGAACTGCACGCGGAGCTGCGGATCCACGCCAACCGTCGGCTCGTCGAGAAGCAGCAGCCTCGGTCGATGCACCAGCGCGCAGGCGAGCGAACATCGCTGCCGCATTCCGCCGCTGAGCGTGGCCACCACTGACTTGCGGCGCTGGTCGAGCTCGACGACCTTCAATACCTCGTCGACATTGCTATCCGCTCCACTGATGGCGGCAAAGAAGCGCAGGTTCTCCTCGACCGAAATGTCCGGGTAGAGAGCTGCCGCCTGCGTCATGTAGCCGACGCTGCCAAGGATGTCGAGGTTTGGCATCCGCGTGCCCAGGACAGTCACCGTGCCGGAATCAGGTGCGACGAGTCCGACGATCACCCGAATGAGCGTGGTCTTGCCCGCGCCGTTGGGACCGAGGAGGCCATAGATCTCACCCGCCTTGACGCGCAGGGTGACGCCGTCAAGCGCCCGCATCATCCCAAACGACTTGACGACATTGTCGACGTCGACCGCGAACGACTCGCTCATCGCGTTGCCTCCTCATCGGGCTGCATGGACCGCAGCCAGCTCTCGGCCAGCTCGGTCACCGCCTGCTCACCGTCGATGTCCACTCCGAGCACCCTTTCAATCAAAGGCCTGGTGAGGACGTGGAAGAAGATTGGACCGACGAAGGCCTGCAGCGCCAGGAGCGGCGACATCGGCCGAAGCCGCCCGGAGGTCATCTGAGTCATCACATACATGCCGATCGATCCGATGATCGTCTGCATCGCCTCTCGCGCAGATTCCTCGGCGTCCGGCGCGAGCGAGCTCACCTCGAAGAAGACAGCGCGCAACAGGCCGAGCCGCGTTTCGCCCGATCCGTACACGGTGCGATAGATGGTGCGTGCAATTTCCGGCATGACGACCGCGGGCAGCTCGTCCTTCATCTCGAGGACGAGCCGGCTGACCGGCTCCATCGGAGAGTAGGTTCGGATCAGGCCCGTGAAGATCGCCGGCTTGCCGGGGAACAGGCGATAGAGCGTCGCCCGTGACACGCCTGCCCGCATCGCCAGGTCGTCCATGGAAAGCGCGGCCAAGCCATGCTCTCCGACCAGCGCATCGGCGGCGTCGAGGATCCGCTCGCTCGCGCCTGGCTCGGGCTGCACCGCCAGCGCCTCGAGCAGGGCGCCGCGGGACTCGAAGGCGCGATAGAAGCTCGCTCGTGACACCCCCGCGGCTTCGGCGAACTGCGCCACGGTTGGTTTTTCTCCCCCGGCGAGCACGCCAACCGCCTGCCTCAGGATGCGGTCCCGGGTCAGGGGCGCCATCGAGACGACACTAGACGAGACGTCGCGTCTCGTCAAGTCGCAAATCAGGCGCGCCATCGAGCCGGCGCTTCGGGCGAAGATGGCTGTCCGGTCTTAGGTCCGCCAGCGGTATTGGAAGTTATGGAGGCCGCGCTGTTGCGCATCGATTCGGGGGCCGAAGCACTGAGCCCAGAGCAGCTGTGCTCGGTCTATGCACCCAGGGTCTGCCGGTTTGCGGCGATGATCGCGCGAAGCTCCGAAGAAGCCGACGACCTGGCGCAGGACGCCCTGCTGCGGGCGGTCCGGGCGATCAGCTCATACGATCCGTCGAAAGGCACGCCTGACGCCTGGCTGTGGAGGATCGTGGTCAATGCGGGCAGGGATGCCGCGCGTCGTCGCGAGCTGGCACGCGGACTTCTCGAAAGGCTGATGGTCACGGTGCCGCGCGAGTCGCAGTCGGTCGAGGACGCGGTTCTGGTGCGTCTGCGTGACGCCGACCTGCGCGGACACTTGAGGTCACTGCCTCACCGCGACAGGACCCTTCTCGCGCTTCGTTACGGCGCCGGCCTGGACATCGCGGAGGTGGGGACGGCGGTCGGGTTGAACGCCGATTCGGCAGGGAAGGCAATCCGGCGGGCTCTGGCTCGCCTACGCGCACGACTGGAGGTGACCCGCTAAATGGCTCTCGAGACACTCGAGCAGCGCCTGACCGATCTCTCTTTCGACACGCCCGACGCCGGCCGGATCTCGGCACGAGTGTTGTCCCTCGTACAAAAACCTCGACGTCGCGCATTCCCTCGTTGGCTCGCGCTGGGAGTCGCCACGCTGCTGGTCGCAGGCGGCGTGCTGTACTTCGTGCCCGCCGCTGACGCCGGACTGGCCGATGCCCCGATCGCAGGGGACCTGCTTCGTGATGCCGGCCTTACTGGTGCCGGCACGCAGGTTACGTCGGTGGGGGCTGTGGCGAGCTCGTCAGGTTTCCGGCTGCAGCTGATTGGCGCTTATGCAGACTCGACACGCACCGTCCTGCTCCTTCGTGCCAATCCCGCCGTCCAGTGGCTTGGTGTTCCCGGCAACGACATCCAGCTGACTGACCAATTCGGCAGGTCGTACAACTGGCAGTCAGGGCAGACCGATTCCCGCACGGGCCAGGCCATCGTGCAGTTCGAGGCTCTCGCGTGGCCTGACGCTCTCACCGGCGCCCGTATCACCGTGAAGGTTGCGGCCGTCGAGCGCGCCTGTCTGGCCAACGCGTTTTGCAGCAGTCCCCTGCCAGACGGCCCGGTGGTCAAGGGATCCTGGGTACTACCCGCGACATTGGGCGTTGACGAAGGCACTGCCCTCGCTTTGCCCGCCGCGGCCCAGCTTGGCGCAGCCAGGTTCCAATTCACATCGGTCCGTTCGTCCACGGCGACCATTGGTATCGATATTCAGGTCACGGGAGTGACTTTCGACGATCTGGGGCAGATGATCCCAGACGGAGGCAAGGGAACCGCGGTTTTCACGATCGACCTGTTCTCTCCGACCGGCGACGTCGCCAATACTTCCTTTTCCATGGGTGAGGGCCTACAAGGACCGATCATTCAATTCCTGGCATATCGGTCCGGCCCGGGCGAATATCGCCTGCACATCTCGTATCGCGGCAGCAGCGTAGACCGGATACTGACGGTTCCATAGCCGCGGCCTTTACAGGCTGGGTTTAATCGGTCGCCGGCGCTGCCTACCGTCGTCGCAATGCGGCGTCCACTGGCGTTGGCTCTCGCGCTGGCGCTGTCCTGTTTTCCAATGCGGGCGGTCGCAAGCTCGTCGTGGGGTAGCGCCGGCTATGGCGACCCGCCTGGCTGGTGCACCAACTTCTCAGATATGTGGGTCGCCACCGTCGTCACCAACGATCCGCATGTCGGTACCAACCCCGAGCGAAATACCTTCTACGGATTCCATCCCAATCCTGGATATGACGACTGGTTCGGCTACTTCTACGGCGATTTCAGGGGTACGCCTGGTGACGCCTCTGGCTGGGTCAAGCTCCTACACGAGAACTACCCCGACCACTATCACTGGAACTTTGCGACCAACGGCTGGGCGGTCCACGGGCACGCCAAGGAGTACATCGCCTATTACAACTGGACTTTCGGCGGCCAATGCGGGATCGGCGCTTACGGAAGTGGGTCGCCGCCGCCGTTCATGGCCGACCAGTACGGCTTTCCGGTCGTCGACATCTATGTCGACTCGCGCCCGCCGTTTCCCCCACAGCCGAGAGTCAGCGAGATATCGACGACCACGGTCTCTTTCACCTGGGACCCCGTCAGCGACCAGGGCGATGGGGCGGGCAAGGATTACTTCGCCGCGGGGATGGGCCACTACTCCTCGTGGCTGACGCTCGGTAGCTCGCCAAATCGTCTGCAGGCGGCCAGCACGACCGCCCCACGCACGCTCACTCAATCCGGCATGAAAGCGGGGGAGACCGCATGCCTACACGTGATCGCGCTGGACAAGCTGCTCAACGCCACCGCAGAGCGAATCGCCTGCGCCGGACCGCTGGAGGCGCCTCCGATGCCGGACTGGAGACCGCTTGCCGGCCGAGTATTCGCCAATCCGAGCGCGCCCGGCCTGGTCGGCCTCGATTCGCTGTTCTGGCTGGCCCCGGCTCCGGTGGCGACTACCGTCCATGAGACTTACAAAGGCGTCGAGTACGCAGTGACAGCGGTCCCTACGGGCGCTGCGTGGAACTTTGGCGATGGCAGCGGCGCCCGCTTCCTTGACACCTCAGGTTTGGGCCAGCCTTACCCGGAAGAGTCGGCGGTTGCTCACGTCTACCAGGCCGACGATGAGGTCGGTTATCGCGTGGAGTCTGCGGTGAGTTACTCGGTCAGCTGGACCGTCTCGAGCAATGGCCGCACTTCCGGGCCGTATCCGCTGGGCACAGCAATCGTCGACGCTCAGCCGCTGCTTTATCCGGTCGAACAGGCACAGCCGGAACTGGTCGTGCTCAGGTCGCCGACCAACCAGTGATGCCGGCGATGGCGACGGCGACGACTGGGCCGGTAGGCGGAGTGGCCCGGTACTGGGAATAGCGCGCGCTCAGGAGCCGCAGCGCCTCTTGTAGTTCAGCTTGGTCAGTCGCCACCCGCGCATCGCCGTCAAGCCGAACCCACCACAGCTTGCTCCAGTCGTCGTCGTAATGATCAACCAGGATCGAGACCGCGGGGTTTGTCGCGATGTTGCGAAGGCGCTTGAGATTGGTGGATTTCTTGGGCTTCGAGTCGATGACGAAGTACAGGGTCTCTGCATCGAGCGCAAAGCAGATCGGCACGATGTGGGGCCTTCCATCGACACCAGCAGTCGCCAATCGCGCAACTGCCGACGACGCGAATCGGCTCCGCATCTCGCGCTGGTGCATGAGCGAAGTTTGCGCTCCAAAAGCACCGAGCCCAAGCCACGCTACAGATATGAATGCTGCGCCCTTCCGTACAAGCGAAGCCTGGTGTGCGGAGGCTATGGTTGACCGGTGCAGAGACTCCGCACTTATACCGTCGAGGAGGCGAACAGCGAGCTGCCGCGAGTGCGCAGGATCGTCGCCCAGATCGCAGAGCTGTCCGCGCTGCTACCCGAGCTCGAAGACCAGGCCCGCATTGCCGAGTACGAATCGAAGCGACCAGGCGCGGGCGCTGAGAACCACGAGCGCCAGCAGCAGGCTCGTGACGCCGTGGGCGGCGCCGAGATGGAGCTGCTGAAGGCGGTCGCCAACCTCAATGGAATGGGCATCCAGCTCAAAGGCCCGCTCGAGGGTCTTATCGATTTTCCGTCGTACCGTGACGGCGAGCTGGTCGAGCTGTGCTGGAAGCTCGGCGAAGAGCGGGTCGACCACTGGCACCGAATCGGCGAAGGCTACGGAGGCCGAAAAAAGCTCTAGCGGAAGCTACGTCCTCGTTCGAACCGTGCTCTTGACCGCTTCGTAGACGGATTTGGCAACGCCGGCCGAATCGAGGCCGTGCTCCTTCAAGATGTCCGACGCCTTGCCGTGCGGCAGGAACTCGTCTGGTAGCGCCAGCGTGCGCACGCGTCCGGCGAGCCCGTGGGGAGCGAGAGTCTCGAGCACGGCGCCGCCAAATCCTCCCGCCCCGACGTTGTCCTCGACAGTGACCACGATAGGGTGCGACCGCGCCCAGTCCACGATCCTGGGGTCGACGGGTTTGATCCACCGCGAGTTGACGACAGCACAAGAGACCTGCTGAAGCGCGAGCCGTTCCGCCGCCTCAACGGCCACCTCGACCATGCGGCCGACCGCAAAGATCACCGCGTCAGACCCCTTGCGAAGCTCCTCCCACCGCCCAATCGGTAGCGGTTCCACCGGGAGCTCCGGGGTCGAGGGCACAGGACCCTTCGGGTAGCGAATGGCGATCGGGCCGTCCGAGGCCAGCGCCGTCTCGAGGAGAGCACACAGCTCGGTCGCGTCGGCAGGCGCTGCGATCTTGAGGTTCGGGATGAGGCGAAGAAAGGAGAGATCGAAGATGCCATGGTGAGACGAACCGTCGGGTCCTGTGACACCGGCACGGTCGATGATGAAAACGACAGGCAGCTTGTGCAGCGCGACGTCCATGATCGTCTGATCGAAAGCGCGTGCCATGAACGTCGAGTAGATGCAGACGACAGGATGCATGCCCGCGAGTGCGAGGCCGGCCGCGAAAGTCACCGCATGCTGCTCACAGATGCCGACATCGAAGAAGCGCTCGGGAAATTCTTTGGCGAAGTTCAGCAACCCTGTCGACGAGGCCATCGCCGCGGTGATGGCGACAACCTCAGGCCGTCTCGTCGCTGCCGTCATCAGGGCCTCGCCGAAGACGTCCGTGTACGTCAGCTCAGTCGATCGGGGGCGTCCGGTCAACGGGTCGAATGCGCCGACGCCGTGCAGCTTGTCGACCTCGTCGTCGACCGCCGGGCCGTATCCGTGACCTTTCTCCGTGATTACGTGGACGACAGTCGGTGCTCGCAGTCGCTTCGACCGCGACAGCACCTCTTCAAGCGCGGGCTCGTCATGGCCGTCGACGATCCCGGCGTACTTGATGCCCAGGGTTTCAAAGATCGTCGATGGCTGAAGGAGCTGCTTGAGACTTTCTTTAACGCGATACGCGGCCTGGTCGGCCGTTGAACCGACCAAAGGCAGGTCGCGAAGAAGGCGCGAGATGTCTTCCTTGATGCGCTCATAACGTGGATCGACACGCAGCTGAGACAGATGGCGCGCCAGCCCGCCCACAGTCGGCGCATATGAACGGCCGTTGTCGTTGATAACGATGATCAGGTTCGGCGGCTGAAGATGCGCGATCTGGTTCAAAGCCTCGTACGCCATGCCACCCGTCAAGGCCCCGTCGCCGATCACCGCAACCACGTGCCCGCCTATGCCTTTGCGGAGCCTCGCTTCGGCGATGCCGAGGGCGTAGCTCAGCGAGGTCGACGCATGGCTGTTCTCGACAAAGTCGTGCTCCGACTCCTTGCGCGATGGGTATCCGGAGAGGCCGCCGGCCTGGCGCAACCGGGCGAAGTCGCGCGAGCGCCCGGTGACGATCTTGTGGACGTATGCCTGGTGGCCGGTGTCCCACACGATCGCGTCCTTCGGGCTTTCAAACACGCGGTGCAGGGCGAACGTGAGTTCGACCACCCCAAGGTTCGGCGACAGGTGGCCGCCCGAGTGCGACGTCTGCTCGACCAGGAACGCGCGCACTTCTTCAGCGAGCTGCGTCAGGTGCGCCTGGTCCAGCTTTCGAAGGTCAGCCGGGGATTCGATGGTCTCCAGGATTCCCATCTCAGTCCTAACGGGCCGGGTCCGCCATCAGTTCCGCCAGCTCGATGCAAAGCCGGGTCCCGGCGCCCGACGGGCCGCGCAAAACGGTTGTCAGCTCGGCGTTCGTGTTCCAGCTCGAAGCAGCGATGTCCAGGTGCGCCCACGGCTTGCCACGGGCGAACTCACCTATGAACATCCCACCAAGTATGGCCCCCGCCTCGCCGTACTCGGAGTTCCTCAGGTCGGCGATCTGGCTGCGCAGCAGCACGCGGTAATCGGCGAAAATCGGCAGCCTCCATACGCGGTCACCGGCCCGCCGGGCCGCTTCCTCGACGAGCAGCCAGAACTCGTCGTTATTGCTCACCGCGGCGGTGGCGCCGTGCCCGATCGCGATGGTCGCCGCCCCGGTCAGGGTGGCGAGGTCCAGGAGATGCGTGGCGCCGTTGCGCAACGCGTGCGTCAGCGCGTCGGCGAGCACGAGCCTGCCTTCGGCGTCTGTATTCAGGATCTCGACCGTCTTGCCATCGGCGCTCACCACCACATCGCCGGGGCGCTGCGCCGCCGGGCCCACCATGTTCTCCGTCGTGGCGACCACCGCCATGACGTCCAGCGGGACCTTTCGGGCGGCAATGACATCGATGGCGGCCAGCACTGCTGCCGCCCCGGCCATGTCCGCCTTCATCTGGCTCATCGATGGCGGCTCCTTAAGCGAGATGCCTCCCGTATCGAACGTGATGCCCTTACCGACCAGGGCGAGCACTGGTGCGTCGGCCTCAGCCGACTTGCCGGCCAGCTCGCGACCGCGGTGGCGCAGCCGGATCATGTGTGGGGGTTGCGTCGAGCCGGCCGCGACCCCCAGCAGCAGGTTGTACCCGCCGGCCCGTAGCTCGGAGGCCCCGAGCACCTCGATCTCGAGGCCATGCCGTTGGGCGATCTTGTTGGCCTCCTGCGCGAGGGCGTCAGGCGTGAGCTCATTGCCTGGAGCGTTCTGCCATTCGCGTGCGCGATTGGTCGCCTCGCCAGCTTCCTGGGCCAACCTGAGCTCGCGGTCGCGGCCCTGCCCGAAGCCAGCAAGGATCAGCTCGTCGAGGTCGCTCCGCTCGGGCTGCGAGCCGGTCTGGCGGGAGCGGCGCTCGAAAGTGCCCATGACGCATCCCTCGACCACCGCCCTCAGGCTGTCGCTGCCCAAGGGCTCAGCCCGCATCAGGCCGACGCGGCTGTAGCCGTACGTGCGAGCGGCGCGCACGAGCTCGTGATGGGCCGACCGCAAGCGCTGGCCGTCGAGGTCGTTGCTGGCGCCAAGCCCGTAGAGGATCAAGCGGCGCGCCGCGATGCGCCCATTGGTGGGCACCGGCAGCACCTCGTGGATCCGGCCCTTGAACTCTCCGCTCGTGAGCAGCTCCGAGATGAGGCCGCCCAGAGCTCGGTCGAGGTCCACGGCGGACCCGGATAGTCGCTGGCCGGTGGCGAGGGGGACCGCCAGAGCGTCGACTGCGATGTCGGCTGGGGCGGTCGCGACGAGGGTGATCTTCACCAGGTTATTAACCCTACCTAGCCGGTGGCGCCAGGCGCTCGGCGACGAGCTCGAGCACGTGCGCGACACGAAGCTCAACGCCGCGGTGGCGGGCGGCGACGCCAATATGGATGAGGCACCCGGGGTTGTCGGACGCCACGACCGTGCAGCCGGTTTTGGCGATGGCGTCGAGCTTCCATTCCGCGAGGCGGCCGGCCACCCGCGGCCAATCCAGGCTGAAGGTGCCGCCGAACCCGCAGCAGTTGGCGATGTCGGGGATGTCCACCACCTCGTAGCCCGTCAGGCCAAGCAGCCGTCTGGGCTCGGTTTTGAGGCCGAGCTGCCTCAGTGTCTGGCAGGAGTCGTGATAGGCGACCTTGAGACCCGTGCCAGTCTCGCGAACGAGCTCTGGCCGCTGAGTCAGGAGATCGAGCGCGAAACGGGTCGAATCCCGGAACCGGGAGCGGAGAGAGGCCTCGGCGGAAGCACCCCATTCGGGCGCATCGATGGTGAAGGCGCCGAAGCACGAGGCCGACGGGGTCACGATCAGACCCTTGGAATCTCGAAGGCTCTGGGCCAGGCTGTGGTGGAGCTCGGCCCCTCCTGAGAAATCCCCGGCATTCGCAGCGATCAGGCCGCAGCACCACTGACCCTTGGGAAACCCAACCTCGTAGCCGGCGGCATCGGCGATTTGTCTTAGCGCGATAGCGGCTGCGGGCAGCATCCTGTCGACCATGCAGGAGGCGAATATCGTGAGCGGATCGCCGCCGCGGCCTTTCGGATCGGACACCACCGCCGAGCGGTCCCGATAGGGCACCCGAGCCAATGGCGGCGCGCCGGGCATGAGTCGGCTGAACGGGGCGCCGGCACGGAGCAGGCTGTCGGCGAGGGCCGGCCGCTCCCAGACGCCGGTCAACAGCCTCTTCCGCAGCGACTTGCGGCCTTGGCGCCGGTGCTCGAGGATCTGGCGCGGCAGTGGGATGTCCACCGGGCAGATGTCCTGGCACGCATTGCATTGCGTGCATAGGGTGTTCGGCAGGTCGGCTTGGTCGAGGCCGTGGTGGAACGGTGTGAGGACCAAACCGATCGGCCCGTTGTAGATGTGGCCAAACTGATGGCCGCCAACCGCCATGAACGGCGGGCATGCGTTGGAGCACGCGCCGCACCGAATGCAAGTGAGCGCGTCGCGGAAGATCGGATCGGCGAGCATCTTTGTCCGCCCGTTGTCCAGGATCACGCAGTGCATCTCGCGCGGCCCGTGGACCCCGATCGTCAGCGACTGTTCGATATCAGCTGATCGTGAAGGGCCGGTGATCCAGTTGACGTAGCTGCTCATGACCTGCCCGGTCCCGCTGCGCGGCAGCATGCGCAGCACCGCAACGGCATCCTCGAGAGTCGCGACCAGCTTGTCGAACCCAAACAACGCGATGTGCACAGGGGGCAGGGTCGTCGTCAGGTCGGCGTTGCCCTCGTTGGTGACGATGACGACTGTCCCCGTCTCCGCTATGGCCATGTTGGCTCCACTGATGCCAACCGTCGCGTCGATGAACTTTTGCCGCAGCGATTCGCGCGCATGTAGCTGGATGGCTTCGACTGTGGCTTCGGTGCCGAACACTGCAGCCGCGTCCTCCTTGGTCAGGTGGATGGCGGGCGCGATCAGGTGCGACGGATGCGTGTGGGTGAGCTGGACCATGCGCTCGCCGAGGTCGGTCTCGACCACCTCCATGCCCAGCGATTCCAGGTAAGGGTTGAGCTCGATCTCCTCGCTGGCCATCGACTTGACCTTGGTCACCACCATGCGGCGTTCGGAGTCCCGCGGGGCTTTTTCGCCGGCTCTGGCGCAGATGCGGCCGATGATCTCGCGAGCCTGCGCGGCGTCTTTCGCAAAGTGCACGACGCCTCCCGCCGCTTCCATCATCTGCTGGAACTTGTCCGCCAACTCGGGGAGATGGTCGAGGTTCGCCCGCCGCCGCTTTTTCAACTCGGCTCGACCCATGTCGAAATCGAAGTTCTCGAACGCGCGGTCGCGGCGGGCGCGAATCCCAGTCAGCCCGCTGGTCAGTGCCTGTTGCAGGCTGGGGTTGTCGAGAGCCTTGTCGACGCGCCTCGAGAAGTGGCGCCGGCTCTCAGGCACGCGCTTGCGAGGCTTCCTCGAGGGCTGCCTCGAGCGAGGCGGGCGTCGACACCGGCGCCAGGCATATGGTCCCCACGCAAACGACGGCCCGATCGTCGCTGGTGGGGTCGATGACTGCGTAGGGATGCGCCCGCCGCGCCGCACGCACCAACTCGGAATTTCCACTGCTCACCTTGATCGGTTTGCGCAGGCGATCCAGAGCCCGGGCGAAGGCGGCCGCCATCAGGCCGTACTGAGCCGGCAAGCCGGCCACCGACTCGAGGGCGTGGCGAGCTCGCATGGCATAGGGCACGTCGGACGGGCCGGATAGAGTGTCCAGCTCGCCCAGGGCCATCGCTGCGATGGAGTTCTCTCCGAGCGGTTTGATTCGATCCCCGAGCCGGCCGAGTCCCTCGCCCACGTGGTCGAAATATCCGCCCAGCTCGCGGTCGCCATAAGCGTGCTCCAGGTGTTGCGCGAGGTCCACCGCGATCGGAAGCCAACCATCGCCGAGGCCCGCCTGGTACGCGCGCACTGCGGCGAGGAGTCCCCAGACCTGGTCGCCCAGCTGCCCGGTCACACCGGCGGTATGGGTCAGGCCCTGGCCGGCCCGGTACCGGTCGCGGAAAAGCCGTTCTAGCAGCTTGGCGGCGTGCTCGCGAAGTCCTGGGCGGTTGCGAAGGACGGCCGCATCCAGGTAGGCAACCCCGAGCGCCGCGTTCCACGAGGTGTAGACGCGGCGATCGACGTACGGGGCCTCATCTCGCCGGCGCTCGTCGGCACCCAGGCAGTAATAGTGCTCGTCGGCGTCCTGGCTCCCTGCGTACAAACCAGTCTCCGGGTCGCGTAGGACCCGGTCCAGGTAGCGAGTCGTGGCATCGAGGACGTCGTCGAGGCCCGCTAGAGCCACGGCGCTGATCAGCCCCGCGTGGTCCTCGAGCATCTTCTCGAAATGAGGCACGCTCCAATCCTGCGTCGTCGAATAGCGGAAGAATCCGCCCTCGACGTGGTCATATGTACCGCCGCCGGCCATGCGTTCCAGCGAATGGACCGCCATCCGGCTGAGCGCTGGATCCGCACGTACCTGGGCCTGCTCCAACAGGAAGAGAAGGGCTTCGGTTTGCGGAAACTTGGGTGCGTTGCCGAACCCGCCGTACTCCCGGTCGTAAGCGTTGGTCACGGCCTCGAGGATCGAATCGACGATGCCTTCGTCGAGCTTTCCCGCGCTGCGTGCGATGCTCGATGTAGCACGCTTACGCGACTCTAGCGCGCTGCTGGCGATCTCCGGCTGATGGCTGCTGTAGTAAGCCGCGATTCGAATGAGATGGTCCGCCATCTGGTCTGGCGGCAGGTAGGTGGCGCCGGTGAGGATGTCGCCCGACGACGTGAGGAAGGCCGTGGTCGGCCAGCCGCCCATGTTGTAGCGCTGGTTGATGTCTGGCCTCACGTCGTTGTCGACCCGGATCGGGAGGTACTGGCCGTTGACCAGCTCGATGACTCCCGTGTGCGAATAGGTGGTCTCGTCCATCACGTGGCACCAATGGCACCAGACGGCTGAGATCGAAAGCAGGATCGGGCGGTTTAGGAGTCGCGCCTCGTCGAACGCCTTTTCCGACCATGGGCGCCACTTGATCTCGGCCGCCCGATTGGGCCGCGGCGAGAAGTGGAATTCGCCCGCACTATCGCTCATACGACAAGGTTACGCGGGTGAAACAATGTCCCCGTGATCTCAACGACAGCGGTTGATGCGTACATAGAAAAGAACAGCGCTCGATTCGTCGACGAGCTCAAAGAGCTCTGCTCGTTTCCCAGCATCTCCAACCACGGAGCCGAGGCGGTGAAGCCGGCGCGGGACTGGATCGCCGAGCGACTTGGCCGGTACACCGACCGTGTCGAGACGCTCGAGGCCGGAGGCATGCCTGCCTTGTACGCCGAGGTGCCGGGTGCCGGACGTCGCAAGTTGCTCCTTTATCAGCACTACGACGTGCAGCCGGTCGACCCGATCGAGCTGTGGGACTCAAAGCCCTTCGAACCGACAGAGAAGGATGGCCGGATCATCGCGAGGGGAGTCGCCGACGACAAGGCCGATGTCATGGCGCGGATCCACGCGGTCGAGACGCTCAAGAAGGTGGGCGAGATCCCAGTCACCCTCCGGTTCCTGGTCGAGGGCGAGGAGGAAATCGGCTCGAAGACTTTCGAAAAGATCGCGCATGAGCATTCGAGCAAGCTGAGCGCCGACGGCTGCCTGTGGGAATCGGGAAGCTCGTTCGACGAATCAGGACGCCCGACCCTTCAGTTTGGCTGTCGCGGCCTGGTCTACCTGCAGCTGCGTGTGAGGTTTCTCAACTACGACCAGCATTCCGGCCTCGCGTCTATCTATCCATCGGCCGCGATGTACTTGATCGAAGCGCTCGCAAGCCTGCGCGACCAGGATATGAACGTGAAGATCGATGGCTTTTACGACGGAGTCGTCCCGCCCACGGACGCAGATCGCCGGATGATGGCGAAGATCGATCCCGAGGTCGAGCAGCGCCGCCAGCTGGTCGGGTTCGAGCGCCTGGTCCGCGACCCTAAGCCGGAGACGGTCATCGAGCAGCTGCTCTTCACCCCGACCTGCAACATCGCGGGGGTGACGATCGGATACCAGGGGCCCGGGTCGAAGACAGTGCTCCCGGCGGAGGTGACTGCCAAGCTGGACTTCCGTCTCATCCCCAACCAGGACCCCGCCCACGTGCTGGAAAGCCTGCGCAAGCATCTCGACGCCCACGGTTTCGAAAAGGTCGAGATCGTGTGGAGCGATTCTGAGAAACCGGCGCGGTCAGACCCGGAGTCCGAAGTCGCCAAGGCCATGATCGGCGGCGTCCGCGAGCTCCACGGCGAACCGATCCTGTGGCCATTCATGCAGGCGACGGGACCAATGCACCCGGTGGTTGCCGACCTGGGCATCCCCACCGTCCTTCCGGTCGGTGTCGGGCGTCCCGACAACCGCGTCCACGCGCCGAACGAGAACATCCATGCCGCCGATTACATCAACGCAATCCGCCTGATGTGCCGGGTCTGGGAGCGGTTCGGGGCCTGATGGAGAAGCTCACCGACAAGCTGTTTACCGTCAAGTACAACGAGGACAGCGGCAAGCCGCACATCGAGATCATCGACCAGGAGGTCTGCGGCACCAAGTGCGAGGGCAAGTACTGCACCCACTTCTGCCCAGCGGGTGTCTACGAGTGGAACGAGGAGCAGAGGAAGACCCTGGTCAGCTTCGGCAACTGCATCGAGTGCGGCGCCTGCTCAATCGGGTGCCCGTTCGACAACATCCTCTGCCACAGCCCTCGCGGCGGCTACGGCGCCCAGTTCAAACACGGGTAGGAATAGCGACCCTGCCGGCGCCTTTCCAATTAGTGCAATGAGCTACGACGTCATCATCGTGGGCGGCGGCCCGGCGGGCCTGGCGGCCGGCCTGTACACCGCCCGCATGAACCTGAAGGCGGTGCTGGTCGACAGGGGCCCCCTGGGGGGCCAGCTGCTGAACACCGAGCTGGTGGAGGACTACCCCGGCTTCGAGACCATCCTGGGCTCGGAGTTGGCCACCAAGATGGGCGACCACGCCCGCAAGTTCGGCCTCGAGGTGCGCGATTTCGAGCCGGTCCTCGAGATCGACGTCGAGGGAAGTACGAAGGTAATCCGGCTGGAGTCGGGCGAGGAGCTCCGGGCGCCGGCGCTGATCATGGCCGCAGGCGGCCTGCCGCGGTACCTGGGCATCCCCGGCGAGAAGGAGTTCTGGGGCCGTGGCGTCAGCTACTGCGCAGTCTGCGACGGGGCCTTCTTCAAGGGCCAGGAGCTGGCCGTGGTCGGTGGGGGGGACGCCGCCGTCGAAGAGGGCGACTTTCTCACCCGGTACGCATCCAAGGTCCACATAATCCACCGCCGCAACGAGTTGAGGGCGCAGCCGATACTCGTCGACCGCGCGCGTGCCAACCCCAAGATCGATTTCATCCTGGAGGCTGCGGTCAAAGAGATCAGCGGCACGGAAAAGGTTCACGCGCTCCATTACGAGCACGGCGGACAGTCGAAAGAGCTGAGCGTCGGCGGCGTCTTCATCTTCGTCGGCTTTGTGCCCAACTCCGGTCTTTTCAAGGTTCACGTCGACCACGACGAGGCCGGCTACATCCTCACCGGGCGCGACCTCCAGACGTCGGTGGAGGGCATCTGGGCGGTCGGCGACGTGCGGGCGCAGCTGACCAAGCAGATCGCGACCGCCGTCGGCGACGGGACCACCGCGGCGGTGGCCGCGTCGGCCTACGTGACCTCGCTGAAGGATGCGGCGCGCGCTTAGATCGGCCGGCCGCAGATACTAGCTGACGACGTCGATCCAGACCAGCCCGGGCGGCAGGCTGAGCGTCGTGCCGTTGGTCAGCTTGAAGACGAGCGGGCTGTGCGCGCCGGTCGAGGTCCAGGTGCCGGCAAACCTGTGGCCCTTGTAGTAGACGTCGATCTTGCCGCTCGTGTCCAGATCGTAGTCATGAATGTAGGCCCCATGGCCGTCGCCGATGTTTAGCAGCGACACCTTCGTGTGCAGGAGTATCAGCATCTCGATGCGCACGAGCTGGTGGCTGGCGGCGTCGCGATACAGGTGCCCTTCCTCGGTCTTTTGATAGGTGCCGAAGGTCGGGTCGTAGACATAGGTCGAGTAGTGCTCAGGCACAGAGATCTTGGTTGCCGCGGCCCCGCCCGGCAGCGGCTGGCGTGCCTTCGGCAGCGTGAACGCCGCGATGCCATACCTCGCCTCCGCCTTCTTGACCAACGTGCCGTTGATCATCAGGTTGTCAGGGGCGACTCGCTCCGGGGTTCGATACATGTAGCCGACGGTGTCGAAGAACTGCGGGATGGGGTCGCTCGCGGCCTGGCTTGCGGTCACCTGCGACTCGCCCGACTGGAACAGCAGGCCCTCGTAATGGCGCGCGATCTTGAGTGAGATGAACCGGCTCGATCGCATCGGCCCGATGACCTTCGGCGCATTCTGGTAGATGGCGGTGAGGCGTGTGATTCCGCCCTCGGCGAGGTACTCGAAGATCATGCTCGCCGCCTGCAAGCCGTTCTGGTCTCGGGCGTAATAATCGTTGGGGATCTGGATCAAAGCCGGGTACTTGAGCGCGGTCGTCGTCTCGTGATCGTGGTAGTAGATGCCGGTGTTCAGGGTGAAGGCGGCTGGCATGGTGTGCCCGGTTTGATCGCGAGCTCCGGCCGCCAGCTGGATCACTAGTGGTCCGGATGGAATGCCGGTGGTTGCGATCGTCGCGCTCCGGTCATCCGCCGCCCACTTGAGGGCAAAGACTTTCGAGCCGGCGGCGATGCTGACCGTGCTCTGGTCCATCGCGTCGTTGAAGTTCAGCTGGAGCGTCGCGCCAGGATCGATCTCGCCGCCGTCGGCGATGGTCGCGCCGGCCGACGTAACAGATGCAACACCTGGTTCGATGGTGGTCGTGAAGTTCCACGCGGTGGCTTTCATCGGGTGGTGACCCAGGTCGGTGAGCGCATTGACGGTCACCGTGTAGGTGGTCAGCGGTGCAAAGGCACCATTCGGCGCCCAAGCGAACTCGGTCTGCCCCGACACGCTCCGCAGGGTCCCGTCTATCGACGGAGTGATCTTCAAGGCTGATTGAAACGTGGTTATCGCGACAGGTCGCGAGAACTTGAAGTCCAGCTGGGCGTCGGTCGCGACGTTGGTCTCGCCATCCGTGAGATTCAGCGTCACGGACGTGGGCAAGGTGTTGGCATAGGCGACGAAACCTCCCGCGATGCTGAACAGGACCGCGAGGGCGGCAGCAACGGGGATCCAGCCTCGACCGGCGAGCCCCTTTCTTTGGGGTCGCCGTAAGGCTGCGGCCGGTGGTGGCGTGGGCGGAAACTTTTGCAAGGGCGTAAGGAAAACGGGCCGGAGGCGAATTATGTCACGGAGGACCTTGAAATAGACCTGCCTACGAGCGCCGGCTCGCGCACTCGGCGCATGGACATAGCCCCCGCAAAAGCGAAAAGGTGTACAGCCCGGTGGCGTGGCCGCTCTGAAATGCGATCTGCAACGCGTACTGGCCGATGAGGCTCACGTTTTGCAGTCGAAGCTCTTCCGGAGCGAGGCTCTTGACACGCGACAAGCGGCCGGGAGCGCCGGCTTCGCCGCGACACTCGGCGCAGGGGCACGCCCAGCGAAGCTGCTCACCCGAGTAGGTGCTTCGGTGTGAGTCCTCCCACATGACGTCCATCACGTTGCGTTCGCGGTCGACGTCGACGCTGACTGGAAAGGGGTCGGGATCTTGCAGTGGGTTGGCCGACCTTAACGGACGTTGATCACCGGCAGCTGCCGGAAGGACTGGATGGAGGTGCGGGCGGCCACCTGTGAGGCGATATGGGTGAACGCTTGCGCGCCCGCGGATTCGGGCCTCGAGATGACGACAGGGGTACCGCTGTCGGCGTCCTCGCGAATGCCTTCTTCCAGGGGTATGGCGCCTAGGAACGGTACGCCCAGCCGTTTGGCGGCCGCCTCGGCGCCACCGTGGCTGAAGATCTCGTGGCGGTGCCCGCAGTTCGAGCAGACATACCAGCTCATGTTTTCGATCAAGCCGAGCGGGGTGACATTCAGCTTCCTAAACATCTGAAGGGCCTTGACCGCGATGTCGGTGGCCACATCCTGCGGCGTGCAAACGATGGCGACACCGGTCAAAGGGATCGCCTGGGCGAGGGTCAACGATGCGTCGCCCGTGCCCGGAGGAAGGTCGATCACGAGGTAGTCGAGACGGCCCCAATCGACCTGGACCATCATCGCCTCGATCGCCTTTCCGACCATCGGGCCGCGATAGATCGTTGGCTGCTCGCCGGGGTAGATGAGCCCGAACGACATCACCTTGAGGCCGTGGGCATCGACCGGCTGCAGGCGGCCGTTGACTTGCTCTGGCACGGCGCGCGACCCGATCATGGCGGGCACCGACGGGCCGTAGATGTCGGCGTCGAGGAGGCCAACCTCGGCGCCGGCCTGGCGCAGCGCGGCAGCGAGGTTGACGGCGACCGTGGACTTGCCCACGCCGCCCTTGCCCGAGGCGACGGCGATCGTCTGCTTGACGCCGGGAAGGATCTCGGAAGGCTTGGGGCGCATGAAGGCGGGCCGGACGTTGGCGGTCATTCGAACCTCGACGGCGGTGACTCCGGGGATGTCTCCGACCAGGTCCTTCGCTTGCGACTTGAAGCGGTCGCGTACCGGACAGGCCGGCGTCGTCAGCTCGAATGTGAAGCTCACCTTGCCCTGCGGGCTGACCTCCAGCTCCTTGATCATCCCCAGGCTCACCACATCGCGCCCGAGGTCGGGGTCTTGGATGTGGGAGAGCACACCGAGAACCTGATCGGTGGAGGGCGGAGTCATCGCCAAGGCATGTTACCGATACCCGAGACCGCACTTGCCCGGTTTCGACCAACCTTGCCTGTTACCTTCGAGCTCGCATGAGTCGCGCCACCCTGCTCGCGCATCAAGCGGCGTGTCGCGCCTGCCACCAGTGCGTCGACGACGGCATCATCGGCCAGCCAAATCCAACCTTCTCGGGGCAATGGGGAGCTCCGTTCATGCTGGTCGGCCAGGCTCCCGGCCCCACCGAGCGGGAGTCCCGCCGGCCCTTCGATGGCCGCGCCGGCAAGGAGCTCGATCGCTGGATGGTGCGCGCGGGCTTCGCCAACGCCGACGAGTTCCGCAAGCTCACCTACATCGCCGCTTTGATGCGCTGCTTCCCCGGACGCAATGCAACCGGCACCGGCGACCTCCGGCCGCCTGCGGCCGCGATCGCCAACTGCGCCCACTGGCTAGAAACCGAGCTGCGTATCCTCATGCCGAAGGTCGTGATCCCTGTCGGGCAGATGGCCATCAGTCGATTCCTCGGCCCCGGTTCCCTGGAAGGTCGCGTCGGTGAGCGCTTCGGCGAGCGACCCGTGATAGTTCCGCTGCCCCACCCGTCGGGCACCAGCCGCTGGCTCAACGATCGGGCAAATCGCGAGCGCCTCTCGGCCGCGCTGGAGCTGATAGCCGAGCTGCGCTTGCGTCATGCCTCGGCGCCCAAGAAAATCTCGGCACTACCGCTCGCAACAGGTAGCCTGACCGGGCATCCTGCGCGTGTGTCGCAGCGGCTCATCGACAAGGAGAAGGAAGCGTGAAGTACTTGCTCGTGTACTACGGCGGAGGAATGCCCGAGACTCCGGCCGCACAAGCCAGGGTCTTGAAGCAGTGGGAGAAGTGGTTCGCGAAGGTCGGGCCGTCGATGGTCGATGGCGGCAATCCGTTCTCCGGCGCTGTCAACAAGATCAGGGCTGACGGCAGCACCGCCAAAGGGCCAATCGGCAAGCGCGCGAGCGGGTACAGCATCATCGACGCTGCCTCGCTCGACAAGGCGACGAAGCTGGCGAAGGGTTGTCCCATCATCAAGAGCGGCGGCGAGATCGCGGTCTACGAAACCTTCAACGCGATGTAACGCTTGCCTTCCTTTTTTGTCGAGCGAGATGGGGAGCGCGCGGTAGTCCTGGGTGACGACGCTCGCCACCTGGCTCGCTCGCTGCGGGCTCGCGTGGGGGAGGAGATCGAGGCGGTCGACCCCGCGGGACTCATGCTCACGGTGCGTCTCGACCTGGTGACCGCCGAACGGGTTGAGGGCACTGTCGTCGCCGAACGCGCGCACAACCCCGAACCCGTGGCTCGAATCGTGATCGCCATCGCGCACCTGCCGGCTCCCGCGCTCGAGCTCGTGCTTTCGCGATGCACCGAGGCCGGCGCTTTCGCCTTCCACATCGTTCAGGCTGACCGCAGTGTGGCGCGTGGTCCCAAGCCCGACCGCTGGCGCACCATCTGCCGCGAGGCGGCGATGCTCGCCGGCCGGCTGGCGGTCCCTGAGGTCCATGGGCCGTCATCACTCGAAGACGTGCTGAAGGTGAATGAGAGCCCGGTGATGCTCATCCGCTCCACTCCGATACGGCTGGCCGACGTCATCAAGCCCCAAAACCTCACTCTCTTGGTTGGTCCCGAGGGCGGCTGGTCGGAGAAAGAGCTCGCGCTCGTTCCACAAAAAGCCACGCTGGGGCCGCGCAATTTGCGGGCGGACACCGCCGCCCTGGTGGCACTCGCGACCGCCCTGGTGAGCCGCCAATAAGGCCGCTTCCCGTGTCGCTTCGCAATGAGATAACATTGGGCATGGGATGGTGGAGCAGAAGGTTTCTCGCGACCTCAACGATTCGAGCTGCCCAGTTTCCGTCGACCTGGCGGTTTTCACGCTGGCCGGTCGGGAGCTCAGCGTGCTGTTGCGCCAGCGCAGCGAGCCGCCCTACCCAGACTTCTGGGCGTTGCCCGGCGGCCTGCGCTGCCCAGGCACCTCGCTCGATGCCCAGGCGCGCGCCCTCCAGGCCGGCATCACCGGTGTGGACGGCGGCTGGATCGAACAGCTCAAGACTTTTCACCGCCCCCAGCAACTCGACGACGCCGGACATGTTGTGGTGCCGGGACGAGATCCGCGCGGCGACGTCCTGTGTGTCGCGTATCTCGCGATCGTGCCGGTCGCGGCAGCCGCGGCATGCGCAGGGGAGAAGGCGGGCGTCGAGCAGGACTGGCACCCCGTGAGGCGCCTGCCCGTAGAGATGGCGTTCGACCATCGCGAGGTTGTCGACTACGCGGTGCGGCGCCTGCGCAGCAAGGTCGGGTACTCGTCGGTGGGATTCCAGCTGCTGCCGTCCGAGTTCACGATCTCGGAGCTCCAGCACGTCTATGAGGCGGTCCTGGGGCTGTCGATCAATCGCGGCAACTTCTGGCGTCGAGTCGTCGACCGTAACGTGATCGAGCCGACCGGCAAGGAGCGAAGCGTCCGCGGCAAGAAGGCTTATCTCTTCCGTTTCACCCAGCAGGCTTTTGGCCTGCGCGAGGAGCCAGATGGTTTCATCGAAGCCTGACCTGCACCAGGTGGTGGCCGTCGCGCTCGCCGAAGACCTCGGCGAGAGCAACGTCGATGTCACGACCGCCGCGATCGTCGACGCGGACCTCATGGGCGAAGCGGTGGTGGTCGCGCGCAAGCCCGGGGTGCTGAGTGGCAGCGACGCCGCGGCGCGGGTATTCGAGATGGTCCGGCCGCCGAGCCAGTACGAGGCTCTCGTTCCCGACGGCGCGCGCCTCGATGCGGGCAATGAGATCGCGAGGGTAAGCGGCTCATTAAGCTCGATCCTCATCGGCGAGCGCACCGCGCTCAATTTCCTGCAACGCCTTTCAGGGATAGCGACGATGACGCGCCGGTACGCGGACGCGTTGGCGCCTTACCCGAACGTGAGGCTCCTCGACACGCGCAAGACGACCCCCGGGCTGCGCTCTCTGGAGCGCGCCGCGGTCCGGGCCGGGGGCGGTCACAACCATCGCGACGGCTTGTGGGACGCAATCCTCATCAAGGACAACCATGTCGCGGCGGCAGGTGGTGTGGGCGAAGCGATCAGGCGAGCGCGCAAGGCCGGGCTGCCCGTGGAGGTTGAGGTCGACACCCTGGAGCAGCTCGCCGAGGCGCTCGACGTCGGGGCAGAGATCGTCCTGCTGGACAACATGACCGCCGAGCTGATGCGGCAAGCGGTTGAAATCACGGCGGGCCGCGCGAAGTTGGAAGCATCAGGGGGCATGACTTTGGAAGGAGCCGTTGCGGCTGCGCGAGCTGGGGTCGACCGGATCTCGGTTGGAGCGCTGACGCACTCGGCGCCGGCGCTGGACCTGAGCCTGGAGGTGACACGGACATGGCGGTAGAGACGATCTCTCTGGAAGCTGACGCCGCCGAATATTCCCAGCGCGAAGTGCCCCGCGATATCGCGGGCTTGAGCGCGAAGATTCGCGAGCTCGCTCGCAAGCGGAACGCGGTGATCCTGGCGCACAACTACCAGGTGCCCGAGGTCCAGGATGTGGCCGATTACGTCGGCGATTCACTGGGCCTTTCCCGCCAGGCCGCGGCGACCCCCTCTGACCTGATCGTGTTTTGCGGCGTCCATTTCATGGCCGAGACCGCGGTCATCCTCAGCCCCAAGAAGCGGGTCCTGATTCCTGACCTCGCCGCCGGCTGCTCGCTGGCCGCAACGATCAACGCCGAGCAGCTCGCCGCATGGAAGGCGGAGTTTCCCGATGCGGTGGTCGTTTCGTACGTCAACACGACGGCCGAGGTGAAAGCGCTCAGCGATTACTGCTGCACGTCAGGCAACGCCGAGCGTGTCATCCGCGCCATCCCGGAAGACAAAGAGATCCTGTTCCTGCCCGACATGTTCCTCGGCACCTACCTGGAGAAGGTCACCGGCCGCAAGATGCATGTCTGGCCCGGCGAGTGTCATGTCCACGCCGGCATCCGGCCGGCGGACATCGACCGGGCGCGCAAGGACCACGGCGACGCCGACCTGCTCGTTCATCCCGAGTGCGGCTGCGCGAGCCAGTGCATGTACTTCAAAGCCAGCGGCGACATCGACGCGGACCGCACCCACATCCTCAGCACCGAGGGCATGGTGAAGCATGCTCAACAGCACCCGACGCGGAACTTCGTCGTCGCGACCGAGCTGGGAATCATGCATCGCCTGGCCAAGGAAGCGCCGCAGGGTCGTTTCTACGCCGCCAGCGAGCGCGCCATCTGCCGCTACATGAAGAAGATCACGCTTGAGAAGCTGCTCATCTCGCTGCGCGACGATGTGTTCGAGGTCACGGTGCCGGAGGCCGTCGCCGACCGCGCGCGCGGCGCGATCCAGAGGATGGTCGAGCTGTGATCAGCCCCCGTCTTGGCCGGCTGGTCGCCACCGACGTTCTCGTCATCGGCGACGGCCTCGCCGGTTCGGCGGCGGCGCTTGAAGCGGCGCGCCTCGGCGCCCGCGTCGCCCTTGTCACTGCCGGCCCGGCGTCGTCCGAGCGGGCGCAGGGTGGGATCGCCGCCGCCGTGTTGCCGGAGGACTCGCCTCGCCTTCACGCCCTCGACACGATGGCCGCCGGCGCCGGGTTGTGCGATCCGGACGCCGTGACGCTGCTGACCTCGGCGGGTCCTGAGATCGTGCACTGGCTCGAGTCGCTGGGAGTCCGTTTCGATGGCGGAGCAGCGCGCGAGGCGGCGCACTCGCTGCCGCGGGTCCTCCACCTCGGTGGCGACCAGAGCGGCCATACGCTCATGGCGTTCGTGCACGCGGCGATCGAGCGCGAGCCGGGCATCATGCGATTCACCGCGCGGCTGCATGGTCTTGTTGGTGAGGGAGTGTGCGAAGGCGCGGAGTTCTCGGGCGGCCTGACGGTGCGTGCCCGGGGGACAATTCTCGCCACCGGCGGGTACGCCGGCCTGTACGAGCGCACGACCAACAGCCGCCTGAGCAACGGCAAAGGCATACTCGAAGCGGCGCGTGCAGGGGCGCATGTCGCGGATCTCGAGTTCGTGCAGTTCCACCCGACGGTGTTCGCCGGCCCGCACCCCTTCTTGATCACCGAGGCCTTGCGTGGCGCCGGCGCGTATGTCGTCGACGCCGACGGTGAGCGCTTCATCGACGAGCTGTTGCCGCGAGACCAGGTGGCTGTGGCCTTGGCGAGGCACCGCGGTCAGGCATTCATCTCAGCGGTGCACATGGATCCGGAGCGGTTGCGCCTGAGCTTCCCGAACTTCATACGCAACTGCCGGCACGCCGGGATCGATCCGCTCCGCCAGCCCGTCCCGATCATGCCGGCGGCCCACTACACGATGGGTGGGGTGTCAACCGACCTCGACGGGAGGACTTCGGTGCCCGGCTTATTCGCCGCGGGCGAGTGCGCGCGCACTGGCGTGCATGGCGCCAACCGGCTGGCAAGCAATTCGCTGCTCGAGGCGGCCACGTTTGGACGTCGCGCTGCGGCCGCCGCTGCGGCCACCGCCCCAGTCGTTGGTTCAAGCCGCGCGCGGGCCCACGTGTGGCGGCGCGGCGAGCTGAGCCTGGTTGAGGTGCGCCGCGTCCTGGATTCAGCGGCGGGCGTGCTGCGTAGCGGCGCCGGGCTTGCAAATGGCCTGCGGGTATTGCGGTCAGGTGCCGGCAGTGCGACGGCTGCGGATGCGGCCGAGATGGCGTCGATGATCTGCTCGGCTGCGCTGGCTCGGCCGCTCAGCCTGGGCGCCCACCAGAGGCTCGACCAACCGGCGCCGATCGCGGTTTAGCGCTTCAAAGCTCGGTAGGTCCTCACTTCGCCGGCGATGGCAATCGCCGATGCGATGACGAACGCGGCGATCCCCAGCACCAACAGGATCAAACCGACTAAAGCCGACCTGTCGGTGATCTCTAGGCCGGTCACTGCGACACCGACCGCAAGGATCAGCGCCGCGTAAACCTTGAAACCGCCAGGCGAGGCGGCGTAGCCCGGGGCGAGCTCGCCGAGCGACCGCGAGGTCACGCGGCGGATGACAAAGTCGCCGACGCCGCTCACATTGGACAGCAGGGCGATCCCGGCCAGGCTGATGAGTAAACCGACAACCAGCATCACCGTCTGGTGCGCATGGTCGCACGGCCGGTCACCCTACGATTCATTGCGTGTCAACCGTCAAGCAGGCGCTGGTGCGGAATTTCTGCATCATCGCCCACATCGATCACGGCAAGTCAACGCTGGCTGACCGGCTTCTCGAGTTCACCAACTCGATCAGCAAGCGCGACATGCAAGACCAGGTTCTCGACACCATGGACCTGGAGCGCGAGCGCGGCATCACCATCAAGCTCCAGGCGGTTCGCATGACCTATCCGGCTCGCGATGGTCAGACCTACGAGTTGAACCTGATCGATACGCCTGGCCACGTCGATTTCGCGTACGAGGTTTCGCGGTCGCTGGCCGCCTGCGAAGGCGCGATCCTCGTGGTCGATGCGGCGCAGGGCATCGAGGCGCAGACGCTCGCCAACCTCTATCAGGCGGTCGAGGCGGGCCTGACCCTCGTACCGGTCGTCAACAAGATCGACCTGGATGCCGCCCAGCCGGAGATGGTCGCGGAAGAGATCGCAGACGTCACGGGCATTCCGCGCGAGCAGGTCATCTTTGCCTCCGCCAAGCAAGGCATCGGCACGCAGGACATCCTCGAGGCGGTGATCGCCCGAGTGCCGCCACCGCACGGAGACCCTTCCGCGCCGCTGCGCGCCCTGATCTTCGACTCGCATTACGACACCTACCGCGGTGTCATCACCTATGTGCGCGTGGTCGACGGCGAGATCATTCCGCGCACCAAGATCCGGATGATCAACACCGGCAAGGTCCATGAGGTCGACGAGGTCGGCTGGTTTGCGCCCGGCCCACGACCTGCCGAGATGTTGACAGCCGGCGAGGTCGGCTATGTCACCGCTGCGATCAAGAACGTGACCGATGCGAGGGTTGGCGACACGATCACCACGGCGGAGAATGGTGCGGCGAGTCCTCTGCCGGGCTACCGGCAGGTCAAGCCCATGGTCTTCGCCGGGCTGTTTCCCACCGACTCCGAGAGGTTCGGCGACCTTAAGGAAGCCCTCGAGAAGCTCCAGCTCAACGACGGTGCGCTCTCATTCGAGCCCGAGAACTCCGCCGCCCTCGGATTTGGATTTCGATGCGGGTTCCTCGGCCTTCTCCACCTCGAGATCGTCCAGGAGCGGCTCGAGCGTGAGTTCGAGCTCGACCTCATCACGACCGCTCCGACAGTCGAGTATCGGGTGACCCTCAAGCGCGGCGGGGTCATCGAGGTCGACAATCCCGCCCTCATGCCTGACCCCACGATGATCGAGTCCATCGCGGAGCCTTTGGTGAACCTTTCGATCATCGTTCCCTCCAACTTCGTGGGCCCGATGATGGAACTGTGCCAGGAGCGGCGCGGCGTCTACAAGCAGCTGGAGCACAAGCCTGGCGATCGTGTGGTCATCGAGTACGAGATGCCTCTCGGTGAGATCATCCATGACTTCTACGATCAGCTGAAGTCGCGATCCAAGGGGTACGCCTCGATGGACTACGAGATGATCGGCTTCCGCGAAGGCGAGCTGGTGAAGCTCGATGTGCTTGTCGCCGGTGACCCGGTGGACGCGCTGTCATTGATCGTGCACCGCAGCAAAGCGCAGACGCAGGGCCGCAAGCTGGTCGAGAAGCTGAAAACGATCATCCCGCGCCAGATGTTCATCGTCCCCCTCCAGGCCGCGATCGGAGGCAAGGTTGTGGCTCGCGAGACGATCCCGGCGATGCGAAAAGACGTGCTGGCCAAATGCTATGGCGGGGACATCACGCGCAAGCGCAAGCTGTTGGAAAAGCAGAAGGAAGGCAAGAAGAGGATGAAGCGGGTGGGCTCCATCGAGATCCCGCAAGAGGCCTTCATGGCGGTGCTCACGCTTGATGACTAAGCCCGTAGGGGCGCCGCCGTCCCGGCCGGCAAGGTGCGAGCGACCCCCGCGTGGCGTTGCTCATGTGCCAATCGACAGCCGCCACAGAGGCCGCCTCGCGCGCGTGTGGAGCTCGGCTCTCCCGGGTGGTCGCCGCCTGGAGGCTGACCCTGGGCTGGAGCGCACGCCCTTCGCTAGGTCGCCCGGAACCACTCCCACTGCTTGGCCAGGCCCTGGGCCAAAGGCACCCTGGGTTCCCACCCCAACCTCTCCCGGGCCAGGTTGATCGACGCGCCGGTATGGCGGGGATCCCCAGGCGCAGCCGGCAGCTGCCGCCGGCGCACGGTAAGGCCGCTGATCTCTTCCAGCGTCGCGAGCACCTGGTTCACAGTCACGCGGCTGCCGCCGCCGAGGTTGAAAATCTGGCCGGCGACATCCGCTGCCGACGCCTTGATCGTGCCGGCGACCGCATCTGACACGTAGGTGAACTCACGGGTCTGCTCGCCATCGCCAAACACCTCGATCTCCTCGCCGGCGGTGATGGCCTGCATGAAGCGCGAGAACGCCATGTCGGGGCGTTGTCGAGGTCCGTACACGGTGAAGTACCTGACCGAAACCGCGGGCATTCCGAAGTTCTTGAAGTAGAGGAGCGTCAGATGCTCGGCGGCGAGCTTGGTCACGCCGTAAGGCGAAACCGGGCGCGGCAGCGCGGTCTCCTTGGTCGGCAACCTCTCGGCGTCGCCGTACACCGAGGAGCTCCCGGCGAAGACGAAGCGTTTGATCGGAACCTCCTTCAACGCCTCGAGCAGGCGCTGAGTGGCGATCACGTTGTCGCGAACGTATCGGTCGAACTGGCTGCCCCAGCTGGGCCGAACGCCGGGCTGGCCCGCCAGGTGATAGACGACGTCGGCGCCATCGAGGAGGGGTGCGAGCTCCACGTCCACCAGGTCCGCCGCCTCGAAGCGGAAGCGATCGTGGCTCCTGGACTTCTCCAGGTTCTGCTCCTTGCGCGACCTCTCGTAGTAGTCGGCAAAGCAGTCGACCCCGACCACCTCGTGGCCGGCGGCCAGCATCTGCTCGCTCAGGTGGGAGCCGATGAATCCGGCCGCCCCGGTGACGACGACTCTCAAGTTGCTTCAACCCTATCCTGAATCAGAAATGAGCCGGTTCGAAACGTGGCTGGCAGACTCGGGGGTCGCGATCGCCGTCAAGCAATTCCCCGCCGGCACCCGCACTGCCGTCGACGCCGCCAGCGCCATCGGATGCGAGGTGGGCCAGATCGTGAAATCGCTCGTCTTTGTCGCCGGCGGAAGGCCGGTGGTCGCGCTGGTGAGCGGCGCGAACCGGTTGGACGAAGATCGGCTCGCGTCGGTGGCGGGCAGGCCTGTCACCAAGGCCGACGCCGGCACCGCGCGCGAAGCGACCGGTTACTCGATCGGAGGCGTCCCCCCGTTCGGGCATGCCACTGACGTCCCGGTGTTCATGGATCGCGACCTGCTTGGTCATGGTGTCGTGTGGGCGGCGGCGGGACGGCCGGATTCGGTCTTCGAGATCTCTCCACAGCGACTTCTCGAGCTCAGCCGGGCCGAGTTGGCCGACTTGAAAGGGGCAACCCCCTGAGCTCGATCCTCATCTTCTGCAAGGACTGCGGAAAGCAGGTGCCGAGCTCGGAGGCACGTGACCAGCTATGCCTCGACTGCCGCGTCAGGAGGTCGGTGGCCGACCTGCGGGACGAGCACGCGCGCCTTTGGCGCAAGCGCGAACGCTACCGAAGCAACCAGGCCAATGTCGATCCGATCCGGCGCCAGATCGCCAGGGTCGAGGACCGGATGGGCGCGCGCATCAAGGAGCTCGTGCCGAACGAGCGCCAGGCGGCCGGCCTGCTGGGCCGCGAGCTCGAGGTCGCCCGTGGCCAGCGTTACACGATCAAAGGCGTTTGACGTTGCTCCCGTTTCAACACCTTTACATCCACCTTCCGTTCTGCAAGCACAAATGCGGCTACTGCGACTTCAACGCCTATGCCGGGATGGACAGGCTCATGCCCGATTACGTCGGCGCCCTCGAGCGAGAGCTCTCGGCCGCGCGGGAACATTTTCCTTTCGGAACGCTGCAAACGGTCTATTTCGGCGGAGGCACGCCGAGCCTGCTCCCGGCGGGGCTCGTGGCAAGACTGCTCGGGTTCGTCCGCGCCACCTTCGATCTCGCGCCTGAGGTCGAGGTGACGCTGGAGGCGAACCCCGCAAGCACCGACGAGCTCAAGATGCAGGCCTGGCTCGACGGCGGCGTCAATCGCCTGAGCCTGGGCGTGCAGGGGTTCGAGCCGCGCGCCCTGGCGGTCCTGGAGAGAAAGACCGACGCGGCGCAGGCGACGCGCGCATTCGCTCTTGCCCGCTCGATGGGGATGTCGAACGTGAGCATCGACCTCATCTATGCGGTTCCATTTCAGAGTCTGGATTCGTGGCTGGAGACCCTGCGGCGCGGGATCGCCCTCGGACCGGACCACATCTCGACTTATTGCCTGACGTTTGAGGCAGGCACCCTGTTGTGGCGCCGCCGCGCCGAAGGCCGAGTGCCCGAGGTCGAGGCCGACCTCCAATGGGACCAGCTGGACGCCGCTTGCGAGGAGCTGGAGCTTGCGGGCTTCACCCGGTACGAGGTCTCCAACTGGGCCAAGCCGGGTTTCGAGTCCCGGCATAACCACGCGTATTGGTGTTGTCGCCCGGTGTATGGAGCGGGGGCGGGCGCCCACTCCTACGCCACCGACGGGAGCTCGTCGCAGCGATGGTGGAACGTGGCGCGGCCGCGAGAGTACATCGCCGCCCAGGCGCCGAGGGCGGATGGGGAGGAGCTGGCGCCGCGGAAGGCGCGGGGGGAGTCATTGATGCTCGGGCTGCGCACCGCGAGCGGGATGACCCCGCCTGAGGGTTTCGACAGCGAGCTCGACGAGCTGGTACGCGATGGGTTGATCGAGCGGCGCGGCGACCGGGTGGTGCCCACCCGGCGAGGCCTGGACCTGCACAACCAGATCGCCCTGGTCGTACTCTAGTTGGCACTCTCGCATCGAGAGTGCTGAACCCAATGGAGAATAGAAAGCAGGCAATCCTGCGTGCGGTCGTGAACGAGTTCACGACGAGCGCCGTGCCCGTCGGGTCCCAGGCCCTGCAGAGCCGCTACTTCGTGAACCTGTCCTCGGCCACGATCCGCAGCGAGCTGGCCGAGCTGGCCGACCTGGGCTATCTGGCCCAGCCGCACACCTCGGCGGGTCGGGTCCCGACCGACTCTGGCTACCGCTACTTCGTCGACTTCCTGATGGACCTGGAGGCTATTCCCGACAGCGTCGCGCTGTTCATTCGCGAGGAGCTGCGCAAGGCACCCGCCGATGTCCAGGGCCTGGTCGAGAAAGTGGCGATGACGCTGGCGGCCGTGACCCAGAACGCGTCGGTCGCCAGCGCGCCCCATGGCACGCAGGCGCGTGTGAAGCACGTCGACCTCGTCTCACTGGAGCCGAACGAGGTGCTGCTCATCCTCCTGCTGGAGGGCAACCTGCTTCGCCAGCAGGTGTTGCAGGTCGCCGAGTCGGCGACCCAGCCAGAGCTCAGCGCGCTGGCAGCGCGGTTGAACAAGAACCTCGGCGGCAAGGCCAGCGAGGAGGTGCGAAGGACTTACGAAAACGAGTCGTTGGGCCTCGACAAGGAGCTGCTCGGCCTGATCGTGGTGGCGCTGGACCAATACGAGAAGGGGTCGGAGAGTCTTGTCGTCCATGACGGTGTGCGCAACCTCCTGCGCCAGCCGGAGTTCGCCGAATCGTCGCGCCTGCACCAGGTGCTGGAAGTGCTGGAAGAGACCCGATATCTGACGGTCCTCCTGCGCGAGCTGATCGGCGAATCCGACCTGCAGATCGTCATCGGCTCAGAGAACGCCTCGAGCCAGCTGCAGGGCTGCGCCGTCGTGCTCACCAGCTACGGCCCCTCCAACCGGCTCAAGGGAGTGCTCGGTGTGATCGGCCCGACGCGCATGGCGTACAGCCAGACCGTCGCCCGCCTTCAGGCGGTGGCCCGGGGCGCCAGCGAGCGCATGGCCGAGCTGGGGGTTTGAGCAGACCGCTGTGCGAGGTATCTACATGTCATGACCACGCGTAAGCACCAGCACGATCCGCACGAAGCGGAACTTCGCGCTGAGTTCGAGCCAGGCGCCGAGCCGCGTGCCGCGGATCTCCTCGAGGCGAAAATCGCCGAACTGGAAGCCGCGCTCGCCGAAGCCAAAGACCGACACCTGCGGCTGGCGGCCGACTTCGACAACTACAAGAAGCGTTCGCGCCAGGAGCACGTGGAAACGATCCAGCACGCTTCGGCCGACCTGATCGCCAGGCTGCTGCCCGGGCTGGACGACCTCCACAAGGCGCTCGACCACAAGCCGGCACGGATCGACGAAGCTTGGGCAAGGGGCCTTGAGCTCAGCGTCCGAAAGCTGGAGGAGGCGTTGCGCGCTCACGGCCTCGAAACCATCGATGCGATGGGCAAGCCATTCGATCCGGCGGTGCACGAGGCCATCGGACACGAGGAATCCTCGGAGCACCCGGAAGACACGGTCGTCCAGGAGCTGCGCCGCGGGTATCGGCTCCGCGACCGCGTGGTCAGGCCGGCGCTGGTTAAAGTCGCGCGCCCGCCTGCCCTGCCCGCCGCCGACGGCGGTTCGCGCTCTCACTAAACTGCGGTAGGCAGTGGCGGTCAAGCGCGATTACTACGAGGTCCTAGGCGTGGGCCGCCAGGCATCGGCGGACGACCTCAAGAAAGCATTCCGCAAGATCGCGATGGATTCGCATCCCGACCGCTTCCCCAATGACGCCGTCGCCGCAGCGCGTTTCAAGGCGGCGAGCGAGGCGTACACGGTGCTCTCCGACCCTGGCCGCCGGCGCACATACGACATGTTCGGCCACGCCGCGGTGGAGGGGAGCGGCCCTGCCGTGGACTTCTCCGACATGCCGTTCGCCGACATCTTCGACACCTTCTTCGGCGGGGGTGGTCGAGGAGGAGGGGGCCGCCAGCGGTCGAATCGAGGCAACGACCTTCGCTACGACATGGCCATCACGTTCGAGGAGGCGTTCCTGGGCGTCGAGAAGCAGCTGGACGTCCCGCGCCTGACGACATGCGACAGGTGCGCGGGAAGCGGCGCCGAACCCGGAAGCGGCGAGGAGACGTGCCCGGGGTGCCGTGGCTCGGGACAGATCCGGCGCACGGCGCAATCGATATTCGGTTCCGTGGTCACCGCCGCGACCTGCCCGACCTGCGGCGGCGCCGGGCGTCTGCTCAAGAACCCATGCGTGCAGTGCCGCGGGCAGGGTCGCCTCGAGAGAGCGCACCGCCTGACGGTGAGAATCCCGGCCGGTGTCGACACTGGATCGCAGATCCGTCTCAGCGGCGAAGGCGAGGCGGGGATCAGGGGCGGCACGCCCGGTGACCTCTACGTTGTCCTGAGGGTCAAGGCGCACGCGCAGCTCGCACGGCGTGACCAGGAGGTCATCTACGAGCTGCGGGTCAACATGGTGCAGGCGGCGCTCGGGGACCGCATCGAGATACCGACGCTTGATGGTCCGGTCGAGATTGCGATCCCGGCCGGCACCCAGAACGGGCAGTCCTTCCGGATGGCGGGACGAGGCATGCCCGATGTTCGCGGCGGCCGGCGGGGAGACCAGTACGTGGTCGTCCAGGTCGTGGTGCCGAAGGACCTCAGCGCCGAGCAGAAAGCGCTGCTGCGCAAGGTCGGGGGCCTCACCGGCAAGCCGGAGAAGGTCTCCAAGGGCTTCTTCGAAAAGCTGCGGGACGCGATCTCGCTGGACTGACGCACGCCCTGACGGCGGCTCAGCCTGCCGGCAGCGCCTCGGTCAGGTTCCCAGCCACTTCTAAGGATTTAGGCATAACCTTGGCTTCCGCGGGGTAGTTATTAAGTTGAGTAGCTCTCAAACGTATTAAGAAAGAGGAAGAAGTGGCAAAAACTATCGATCTCGAGCTGACTCGGGCCGAAGTGGAGGTGTTGGAGCTGGAAGCCCGCCTCCGGGTGGTGCCCATGAACGACACCCAACTGTCGGACGCCCTGAAGACCGCCCTTCTGGCCAAGAAGGAGCGGCTGGACCGGCTGCGCACCCTGCACGCCGCCTCGAGCCACCCGAAGGACTCCGAAGCCGCACGGGCGAACCAGCCCCCGCCGGCCCACGCCGGCCGAAGGGCGCCCCTTAAGCGCTCCGTCCCGCAGCGTTCCAAGGCCAAAACCGGCAAGTAGCGATCCGGGTCGCCGGCACGTAGCAAGGCGCCGGTTAAAACTGGGCGGCGCCGGAAGCACCGGGCCCGAGCGTTGACCGCTATCGTGGTCGTGGTTTGGCGAGCGATTTGATCCTGTCCCAGCCGGCCGGCACCGAGTCCCTGTTCAGCGAGTCTTCGGCCGGCACCGCCGAGCCGCGCAGGCGGGCCTTCCTCACGTCCTGGCGTCTTCCCGTGGTCACCAGCCTCGCCGCTGCCGTGATCATCGGGGCGGTCGCGCTCCGCCTGTGGGAGGCCAACCTGCCAAGGGTGATCCTCCAGGAGGAAGGGATCCTGATCGCGTTTGGCGTGGCATACGGTGCGGTCGCGGTGGCGATCAGGGCGTCGAGGTTTTCCGGCCGGTTTGCGGTGCAGGTCGGCTTGATGGTGGTCAACGTCCTGCTGGCCGTGGCCGCGCTCGGAGTCGCCGCGCCGTCGCTCGGCAACGACCTCATGCCGATGTCAGCCGCGCTGTTCGCGACCATGCTCCTCTACTTCGATCTCGGCTTCCTGACGCGACACTTTCTGTACGTGATCGGCATCGCCGGCCTCGGGCTGGCGGCCCTGTGGATAGACGCGCTGGTCGTACTCCACCTGTCGGCGCTCGAGGTAGTGAGTTGGGCGCTGGTCTTCATCGGCCTTGCGCTTCTGGCCTACATCACGCATCACGCGGTCGCGCGCAACCTCACCATGCAGTCGGAGCGCCAGGCATCCCTGCTGAACGCGATCAGCGACATCGGAGAGGGCGTGGTCATCAGCGAGGACGGCAGGTTCGTCGCCGGGAATGCCGCATACCGGGCGTTGACCGGGTACACGTCAAACGAGCTCGCGGCGTTCGGTTCCCTGATTGAGCTCGCGCCGGCCGAGGAGCGGCAGCATCTCAGCGATCAGCTCGCGACGCGTTTCCAGGGTGGAGTCGTGCCGTTCCGTTACGAATCGGCCCTCATCACCAAGGACGGGCGGCACATCCAGGTCGAGACAGCCGTGCGCTCCCTCAGCGCCGAGGGCAGCCACCGCCTCATCGCCCTCGTGCATGACATCACCGACCGCCACCACTCGGAAGTCGCAGAGCGTGATAGCGAAAGGCGCTTTCGCACGCTGTTCCAGCAGGCTCAGGCCGCCATGGCCTTTGCCGCGCTCGACGGGCATATCTTCTCCGTCAATCCGGCTTTCTACGAGTGGCTCGGCTATACGGAGAGCGAGCTGCGGAGCATGTCGCTGTTCGACATCACGCATCCCGATGACGTGGCGGAGACGCAGGAAGCGTGGCATCGCGTCTTGGCCGGCGACGCGCCTGGCTTTCGCTTCGACCAGCGGTTCATCCGCCGGGACGGGCAACCGTTATGGGCCGACGTCAACGCCCGCTTGGTCAGAGACGAATCCGGCAAGCCTCTGCACTTCCAGACCGTGGCAGTCGACATCGGCGATCGCAAGCGGAACGAGGTCCTCCAGGCCGCCCGGTTCGCCGTCACGCATGCGCTGGTTACCTCACCTGGCTGGGAGGCGGCGGCGCCGAACGTTCTCGAAGGTCTGTGCCTCGCCCTGGACTGGGAGCTCGCCGAGTACTGGGAGGTCGACACAGCCCGAGACGCGATGCACTTCATCGCGGCATGGAAGCGCCCGGGACGGGATACGTCTGCGTATGAAGCCACTGCGCCCGAGGCGACTTACAAACGTGGAGAAGGCCTGCCCGGCCGGGTCTGGGAGGCCGGAGCCCCGATGTCGGTGGGCGACCTGGCTGCAGAGGGCTCGGCGCGGGCGGCGGCGGCGGTGGCGGCCGGCCTGCACGGCATCGCCGGTTTCCCAGTGCGCAGTGGGCGTCGTGTCGTCGGCATGATCTCCCTCCATACCTGGGCGGCGCGCGAGCTCGATGAAGGCGTGGTGGCCGTCATGAACGACGTCGGCTCGCAGATCGGCGAGTTCGTGGAGCGCAAACGTGCGGAGGTTGCGCTTCAGGACAGCGAGAAGCGGATGAGGTCGGTGCTCGACAACGTGTCGGACGGACTGGCGACGATCGACCAGGCAGGGATCATCGAGACCGCCAACCCGGCGGTCGTGAAGCTGTTCGGCTACGAGGAGCAGGATCTGGTTGGACAGCCGGCGGAGATCCTCATCGCGACCACGCATCGAAGCGGGTTCACCAACTACCTGCAGCACCGCCTGACGCAGGACATCCCCATCAGCGCCGCTCACGAGTCGATGGGGAAGCGGAAAAGCGGAAGCCTGTTTCCACTGGAATTCGTTGTCAGCTCGATGCAGGTGGGCTCGCGCCATCTGTTCATCGCAACGATGCGAGACATCTCCGAGCGGAAGGCGCACACCGATGCTCTCGAGTACCAGGCGTTGCATGACGCCCTGACCGGCCTTCCGAACCGGAGCCTGTTCGGTGACCGCCTGCGCCAGGCGCTGCTGTCGGCGCGGCGAAACCAGAACATGTTCGGAGTGCTTCTTCTGGACCTCGATCGCTTCAAGGACATCAACGACGCGCTCGGCCACGACCGCGGAGACACGTTGCTCCAGGAGGTCACCGCCCGCCTGCGGGGCGTGCTTCGCGCGACCGACACCATCGCCAGGCTCGGCGGCGACGAGTTCGCGGTTCTGACCACCGACGCGAAACACCCGGACGATGTGGTGAGCACCGCCCGCAAAATCCTCGCCGCACTGGAAGGGCCGTTCGCGATCGCCGACCAGATGGTGGAGACGGGAGCATCCATCGGCATCGCGCTGTATCCGGTTCACGGGGACGACCCGACAACGCTGCTGCGGCGCGCGGATGTGGCGATGTACGTGGCCAAGCGATCGGGCGGCGGCCACGCGGTCTACGCGCCCGAGCAGGAGGCGCAGACGCTGCGACGCTCTGGATTCGCCGGCGAGCTGCGCCGCTCCATTCCTCAAGGCGAGCTCGTCCTTCAATACCAGCCCCAGCTCACCCTGGCGACAGGTGCGATCCAGGGGATGGAAGCCCTCGTCCGATGGAATCACCCTCGCGAGGGCATGCTGCCGCCCGACCGTTTCCTCCCGCTGGCCGAGGAGATGGGGATCATCCACCCGCTGACCGCATGGGTCATCGACTGCGCGCTGACTCAGCTGCGCAAATGGCTCGCGCTGGGCCTGGACGCCACCATGTCGGTCAACGTATCGCCCCGCTGCGTCGAGGACCATTCCCTCGAGGAGATGGTCGCTCGCGCTCTCGAATCCTCCAAGGTGGAGCCGCACCGGCTCACCCTGGAGATCACGGAGGGCGTGGCGATGGCCGCGGCTGCGGGGAAGGCGCTGGCCAGGCTGAGCGAGATGGGGATCCGGCTCGCCCTCGACGATTTCGGGACCGGGTATTCGTCTCTCCTTTATCTAATGCGGCTGCCGGTCAACGAGATCAAGATCGATCGCTCGTTCGTGTCGGGGCTCGCGACCGACCCCGACTCGGGAGCCATCGTCCGATCCGCGGTTGGGCTGGGGCACAACCTCGGTCTGCGCGTCGTCGCCGAGGGCCTCCAAGATCGAGCCGCCGAGGCGATCCTGGTCGAGGCCGGATGCGATGCCGCCCAGGGATTCTTGATCGGCCGGCCGGCTGACGAACCCGAAGCTACCCAGCTCCTGCTGGCGCATGCCGGCCTCGCCGAGCCTGTCGACGGTGCGTCAGGCGAGGTCGCCGCGGCCGCCCAGCAGGGACATCCTGTAGATCTCGAGACGGCCTGACCGCCCGCGAACCGCCGACTGCGACGTGAGCTCGCTCTGGAGCATGCTCTCCATCGCCCGATAGACGGTCCCGGTCATAAGCACCTCGCCGGGCCCGGCCTGCGTCACGAGCCTGGCGGCGACGTTGACGGCGTCCCCGAGCACGCCGAGTTCCGAGCGATCGGCGGAGCCGACGGCGCCGATGACGACCGGTCCGGAGGCGATGCCGACACCGACGTCCAGTCGAAATCCCCAATCAGCAGCCGATCGGCGGTTGAGGGCTTCATTGGCCCCGATCAGACCGATCGCGGCCGCCATGGCTCGGCCGACGTGGTCATCTTGGTCGCCGCTGGCGCCAAACGTGGCCATCACTCCATCGCCCACGAACTTTTCGACCACGCCGCCGCAAATCGCGATCGACCTCAGGACCTTCTTCAGGTGGGCATTTAGCACTTCCATCAGGCCGGCGGGGTCGTGGGCGAATCGCTCGGTCAGGCGCGTGAAGCCGCGCAGGTCCGTGAACAAGATCGATACGGTGCCCAGAACCGGCATCGGGACCATGGGCCACGCCGAGATGTCAGGGCCGTGGATTGCGAAGAGCTCCCGCAAGCGCAGGAGCCGCTCGTAATCCTCGGCCGGCAGTGTCGGCTGGGGTCGGGACACATCGATAATCGCCATCAGCTGGCCACCAGCTGCGCGGCCAGGGCGTTTTCGATCAGGTTGGCTGCGGTGACCGAGATGCCGGGCCCTTTTCGTAGCACTCCCGCCACGCCCAGCTTCTGCAACGCGAGGTTTTCGGAGAGGTCGAGGTCCTTCAGCGTGATCACGACCACCGGGATGTTCGGACCGTATCGCTTGCGCAAGCCCCGCAGAAATGCCTCACCCGACAAACCCGGGAGGAGCAGGTCGAGCACGACGGCGCGCGCACCGTTCTTGACCATGAGCTGCTCAGCCGTCTCCGCGTCCATGGCCCAAACGGAGGTGATCTGGCGCCCTGCCAGCTCTGCCTGCAACAGCTGGGCATATCCCGAGTCGTCCTCGACCACGAGGACATCTCCCTTATGCGATTGCTCGCGGCCGACCGGGAGCGTGAAGGCAAAGACCGAGCCCCGACCTTCACCCGCGGACTTGGCGGTGATCGTCCCCCCATGTGCCTCGACGATGTTCTTGCTGATCGCCAGGCCGAGGCCGGTGCCCCGGATCGCCCGCCGATCGGCCGTGTCGATGCGATAGAACTTCTGGAAGAGGTGGGCGATGGCATCGGCGGGAATACCGAGTCCCTCGTCTTGAACCGAGATCTCGACCATGCCGTCAACCAACTTGGCGCCGACGACTATGGCTCCGCCATTGGGCGAATATTTCTTGGCATTCGAGAGCAGGTTGGCGAGCACTCTGAATATAGAATCGCTGTCGGCCCGCACCAAGGGCAAGTCTTTCGCGAGCCTTGCCCTGACCCCGATTTCCCCGGACTTGCCGAACACGTCGACCACACGCTTGATCAGGGCTCCGATATCCGCCGGAGCGAAGCTCATCGTCATGTGGCCGCCTTCAATCCGGCGCAGATCAAGAAAGTCGTTGATCAGGGCGGTCAATCGGTGACCTTCCTGAAGCATCACCGCCAGATATTCCTTCCGCTGCTCGGCCGTCACCTCTCGCGTTGTCAACAGCTCGGTAAAGCCGACGATGCTCGCGAGCGGCGTGCGCATCTCGTGGCTCACCAGCGAGACCATCTCGTCCTTGGCTCGACCCAGCTCGGCGCTCGCCTCAGCGCGAGCCTTCGACTGGTGAAGCTCCAGCTCGAGCCGCTGGCTCTCGGTGAGATCCTCGGCCAGGACAAACCGGGCCTCCTTCTCCCCGAAGCTGATGGCGTGGGAGGTGATCAGCACCTGTAACGTCGAGCCGTCCTTCAGCCGATGCGTCCAGGGTCCTGACTTGTCGAATGCCGGACGGTGCCCGGCCAGCTCGAGAAACTTCGCAACCTCAGCGGGGGGACGTATGTCTTTGATCGTCATCGCGAGGAACTCCTCGCGCGAATACCCGTAGCGTTCAATCGCCGCATCGTTGACGCGGAGAAAAGCAAGGGTGTGGACGTCATACAGCCACATCGGCTGGGGATGACTCTCGAAGAGCGAGCGATAGTTACGTTCTGATTCGAGGGCCTTCTCCTCGCCCGCGAGCCGATCGGCAAGCTCGCTTTCAATCCTGGCCATCAGCTTGTCGAAGTCCTGCGCCAGGTCGGTGACCTCGCGAGCCCCAGCACCAACGGCGGCGCTCGCCAGCTGGCCCGGCTTCGAGCGGCGCATGACGAGGCTCAACCGTCGAACCGGCTCTGCCACACGCCTGTAAACGACCAACACCGCTAGCGTCATCGCCCCGACTCCGATCACGATGATCATGAGGAAACGATTTGCCGCCAGATCTGCCACCGACAGAGCGGCCGCCTCATCGGCTCCGACATACAGTCGCCAACCCGCCGCGTTCGTGATGGCTTGGCCATAGATGCGGGTGACTCCGTTGAGGTCGGGGCTGCCCGAGCTCCCCACCCGCGTTCCGCTCAATTTCCTGCCCACCGATTTCGCTGAATCGATCGACCTGGCGACGACCGCCTGGTCATTGGCGTTCGTGATCAAAAATTCGAGGGCATGAGTGCCGCTGCCAAACTCGGACGCGAGGAAGGGGCCGATGGGCACCAGGTCGAGGAACCAGACCAAAGCTCCTTTCCCGGGGATCGGGTAGGTCATGACCACGACCTGCCGACCGGTAACCGGGTCAAGAACGGGCGCGACGACAAGCGGCGATGTCGCGGCCAGCCAAGCCTGGTTGTTATAGGGCGCCGCGCCGCCGGCCGCGGCTTTGCTCGAGGAGCAGGCGACGGAGCCATCCAGCCTGACAAGATCGACCCTGCCTGTCGTGAACGCGCCCAAGGGGGCGTAACCGAGCGAGCAGCTCGCCGGGTTGGCGAACAGAGGCAGGACGCTGGGGTCCTTGCTCAGGGGTATCGAAACGGCGTTGATCTGGTCGAACCCCGACCTCAACTGCGCCGCCGCCCTTGAGGCCGCCAAGTTGCTGTCTGCCAGCGCGGCAGCGCGTGCGTCCTGTTCGAACATGAGACGGACCGAGAGCGCAGCCACCGCGGCCACGGCGAGAAGCACCACCATGAACAGCGATATGTAGCTGCGCAGGGACCAGCCGCGGCGACCAGGCCCGACCCCACCCCCCAACTGGCGCTGAACCATCAGAGCTGGAGCGCTTCTTCTACCCGTGTCAAGAGGTCCAGCGGAGAAAAGGGCTTGGTCAGATAGAAATCCGCGCCCGCGATGAGTCCCGCCTCGACGTCGCTTTCCTGCGCTTTGGACGTCAATAGGATCACCTTGGTGCCTTTGAGGCTGGGATCCGTCTTGATCGAGCGGAGCACCTCGATGCCGGTTCGTTCTGGCATTTGAACGTCCAGCAAAACCAGTGACGGCCGGTGCTTCTGGACCATCGCCCAGGCTTCCGCACCGTCAGCCGCCTCGACGACGGCGTAGTCGTCAGACTCGATCGTCGCGTGAACCAGCAGACGCATGCTGGGCTCGTCGTCTGCGATGAGCACAGTCCGCATGATCTGCAGGATTGACGGCGTGCGCATTCTCACCAGGTCACCGTGCGCGCGCCTCGCCGATCAGATGGGCGGCGGCGAGTGGGACGGCCGCATACCGAAGATCGAGCACTACGGTGCGTCGCGATTTGCGCGACAGCAGCTGCCTTGCGGATGCCGCGTCCGAGGTTCGGCACGTATCGAGACCCGCAGCCGCGAGCTCGGCTATGAGATTGGTCGCGAATGGAGCCCCAGAGTCGACGATCAAGAGGTAATCAGACTTACGGCTGGCACCTAAGACACGCTGCCCCGGCTGGGTGCCCGCTCGCAGTCGGGGCCCCACCGAATTGAAGGCACTCCGAGCCCTGCGTGATGCCGCGATGCGGCGGTAGATCACCAGCCCCAGCCCGGCGCCGGGACCCTGTACCCGAATGCCGTTTTGCGCGGCGTAGAACCGGTTGAAGGTCGAGGCCGAGGTGCTCAATGCGGCACGTGGCGGAGTTTTTGCAGGCGAGCTCGGGCGGGCGACCTCGAGCCGGCCCGGTATCGCCTTCACTCGACTCAGAGCCGCCTCTCAGCACCCACGACGCGGGCGATGAGCGCTCGGGCACCAGCGCTGGGGACCGGGACGCCGTCTTCGTACACATTCTGAGGCTGCTTGAGCACGATGCACGCAGCCCACACGCCGAGAATGTAGCCGGAGGTAAAGACGGCCAAGACAAGGCCTGCGATCCCCATGTCTAGGTTCTACGCGCAGCCCGTCCCGAAGTCGCCATGCGGTAACACTGGACGTGTGCCCTCTATCCCTAGGGCTAGTGAGCCGCCTGGCCGGCGACTCACAAATTCAGATTTCGATCAGTCCCATGCGGGCGGCGGCGATCACCGCCTGGAGCTTGGAGTGCACCCCCAGCTTTTCGATGACATGGCGGACGTGCCACTCCACTGTGTGTGGGGCGATGCCCAGGTGACCGGCCAGTGTCACCGTATCGTGGCCCTGGGCAAGCTGCCGGATGACTTCCAGCTCGCGCGGAGTGAACTTGGCGCTTAGCTTGCGTCTGGCTTGCTCGTCGGTGAACACTTTGTGTTGGCGTGCGATTGCTTTCGCAAACAGCCCCACGGGAATCAAGACCTCACCGATCGCTGCCTTACGCACCGCCTCGACGATCTGGTCGGCCGTGGCCGACTTGGTCAGGTACGCGATGGCGCCCGCGTCGATCGCATCGAGCAAGGAAGTCTCGGTCTCATCGGCGCTGTGGAAGACGATGGCGGCTGCGGGAACTGCGAGCTTGATGGTGGCTGCGGCCGCCGGCCCACTGGAATCGGGCAGCCGGAAGTCCATCAGCACGACGGTGGGCTGGTCCCGCGCCGCCACCGCGGCGGCCTCGTCACCTCGGCGCGCCACCCCGGTGATCGTCAGATCCTCTTCAGCCTCGAGGATGCTGGCGATCGCCGAGGCGAGCAGCGGATGGTCCTGCACGATCAGGACACGGACCGGGGTACGGGGACGACTCAACTCAGGTTCGGCACCACTCATGGCTAGCAGACAAGTCTGTCTAGATATTAGCGCGGTGCTATGCAATACTGCAATCTGAGGTTCACAAAGTAGAGATGAGCAGTACTCTGATGAACACGAAGGAGGCAGCGCGGCTGCTGCGGGTCAGCGAGGCTTCGATCCGCCGCTGGAGCGACGCTGGCCTGTTGCCCGCGCGGCGGGTTGGCCGCCGGCGCGAGCGTCGTTTTGATCGCTCCGAGCTTGAGATCTTCCTGGGCGGACCCACGGGAGAGCGGCAGCCCGTGCCCTCGTCGGGCCTTGGTCTGGCCGGGGTTTCCATTCCCCTCCGAGGCCACTACGCCCCCATCTACAGCACAGACGCCGGCGGGCTGATTCTCACAGTGCCTTTCCTCGCCGACGGCTTGCGAGCAGGGCAGGCCTGTTTTCTCGCCGCGTCAGGTGACGTCCTCGACCGGTATGCCCTGGCCCTCGCCGGCGATGGAATCGATTTTGAAGAAACCATCCGGAGTGGGCAGCTGGTAGTTCTCAACTGGCCCGGCGCCACCGCCGCCGAGGTCATTGCCCAGTGGGAGCAGCTCTTTGTGAAGGCCCTTACCAGCCGCCCATCGATGCTGCGTGTGGCTGGAGATATGGCCTGCGAGCGGCAGATGTTTCCGTCGGAAGCCGAGATGATGGCTTACGAAGAGGCTTACGACCGGATGGCACGACGATTTCCGCTGGCGACGCTCTGCGCTTACGACGCTCGGCAATTCAGCGGCGAGACGATGCTGCGGATGCTCAAGGCTCACCCGGACATGTTCCAGGGCCATCTCGGCCTTTTCCTGAGCTGACCAGGCCGTGGTTTCGAGCTGACAGTTTTGGTTAGATAGGGATGGTGGCTCCCGCGACGAGGCGGTCGTCGGCGTCGGCTCGAGAAGACGTCCTCGACGCCGCCTACGAGCTTTTCAACCAGAAGGGCGTTCGGGCGATTGGCGTCGATGCGATCATCGCTCGGGCCGGAGTCGCGAAGGCCACGTTCTACCATCACTTTCCCTCAAAAGACGATCTTGTGATCGCCTTTCTTCAGCGGCGAGAGCAGCTCTGGACGCGCGAGTGGTTCGAAGCCGAGGTCAATCGACGCGGCGCCACGCCACAGGCGAGGCTCCTGGCGATATTCGACGTGTTTGACGAGTGGTTCCAGCGAGAGGATTTCGAAGGCTGCCCGTTCCTGCGCACGTTGTTCGAGACGTTCGATGCATACCAGCCGCCAGAGAACTCGGTGGCGGCGGCGGCACGGCTCCATCTCGCGAGCATTCGCGACATCGTGCAGCACTACGCCGAAGAGGCGGGAGTGCCTCTGCCAGGTGAGCTGGCCCACAAGTGGCAGATGCTGATGGCCGGGTCGATCGTGTTCGCCGGGTATGGCGACAGGTCGTCAGCGCGGGTCGCCCGCGAAGCCGGCGCGCTCGTGCTGGAGGCGGCGCTAAGAGCCTAGCGCCAGGATCGAACCCCATCGATTCGGATGGGTACATGACCTGCTTTCGCAGGTCGACTTACGACGCCGTCAGGCGTATCCCTTTGGTATGCGTTCGATGAACCTGACAACACAGTCGGATTCCGTTTGAGCCTGACCACCCGGAGCGGTATCCATAAGCGGCAGACGATCTTGATCGTCGACGACGAACCCAACCTCCGCAATCTCGTCCACGCCACGATCGATTCGCCCATCTACCAGGTGATCGAAGCGCGCGATGGGGAGGAGGCCTGGCTCTTGATCAAGGAGCGCAAGCCCGACCTGGTCCTGCTGGACCTCAAGATGCCCAAGCGCTCGGGCCTCGACGTTCTGACCGCCATTCGAGCCGACCCCGCCCTCAGAGGCATCCAGGTCATGGTGCTCACCTCGAGCGACCAGCAATCCGATATCGATGCAGGCATCCTCGCGGGAGCCGACTACTACCTGACCAAACCCTTCTCGCCCGCAGATCTCGTGGCCCGTGTGTCGGAGGCGATCGGCCAACGAGTGCCTTCCTGGTAGGCGCGAGGCCGAACCCATTGGCGATCCGACGAGGCCCGCCGGCCGGTGCACTCGCTTTGAGCGTTAAGTCGTGGTCGCCTGGCGCCGGCCTGGCGGTCCTCGGGAATTCAGACCAGAAGGTCAAGCTGGGCCAGGCGCTGGCGGCACGAACCACCGAGTGCACGCGGATGACTGCCGAGGCGGCGGCGGCGGCCGGCCTCCTGGAATTGGCTTCCCGTCGATTCGCCAAGCCCATCCGCCACATCCACAACCTGGCGACTCGTGGCGTCGCGAGGTTTCTCATCACCGGCGAAGCCACCTCTGAGAAGGAGCGCAATTTCATCGGGCGTCTTGGCGTCATGGCCGCGATGTACGGGCTGCCCGTCGCCACGCTGACACGGTCGTATCTCCTCTGGCGCGACGCCAACCTGACCGTGCTGAACGAGGAGGTGCGACGACTTGGCACGCCACTGGCGATTGCGGCCGAGGTCCGGGCGATCATCAGGTCGAGCGCCGACACCGGCATCGTGCGCATGGCGCGCGCCTACGACTATCAGATGCACCTGGTCCAGCGCCGCGAGGACTCCATCTCGGCCGCGCTCCACGACAGCGAGACCCGGCTGCAGGCGGCGGTGGTGGACGTTTCGCGAAAGAACGAGCAGCTGTCCGCCGCGATGAGTGAGATCTCGGTGAAGAACGTGCAGCTCAACTCGGTCAACCGGCAGCAGACCGACTTCATAACCAACGTCAGCCATGAGCTGCGGACGCCGCTGGCGGGCATCCTCGGTTACACGGAGCTTCTGCTGGACGGGTCCGACGGCGAGCTCCGAGAAGATCAGCGCCGCGATGTGCTGGAGGTACAGGCCGGCGGCCAGGTGCTGCTCGGCCTGGTCAACGACATTCTTGACGAATCCCAGATCGAGGCCGGAAAGATGACGCTCAAGGTAGGGTGCGTCGACCTCAAGGCCATGATCGCCTCGGTCCTCGCCAATCTGGGGTCGCTGGCTGCGCACAAGGGCCTGTTCCTACACGCGAACATCCTTGACGGCGTTGAAGCGCTGGGAGACGAGGGCCGCTTGAGGCAGATCTTGACCAACCTGGTGGGCAACGCGATCAAGTTCACCGACCAGGGAGGCGTCACCATCAACTGCCTTCCCTGGTCGGGCTTCTGGCGTGTGAGCGTGATGGACACCGGCATCGGGATGCCCGACGACAGCCGGGGGCTGGTCTTCGAGCGATTCAAGCAGCTGGACCCGACCACGACGCGGCGATTCGGCGGCACCGGCCTCGGGTTGGCCATCGCGAAGGGGCTGGTGACGATGCAGGGAGGTCAGATGGGCGTCCACTCGACGCTGGGCCAGGGCAGCACGTTCTGGTTCACAGTGCCTGCGTTCGCCCGAAGCTGAGGCGGCGTTACGGTCGGATCTGGGTGACCGCCATCGCATCGGCGAGCTTTCGAAGGTCGGCCACGAGCGGGTCGTTCGGATCAGAGGTCACCAGCGGCCGACCGCTGTTGGCGGCTTTGTCGAGGCTGTCCGAGTGCTGGACCACAAAATCCGGCCGCCGGCCGAGGACGCTGGTCGCGGTGTCGATGTCGATGGCGTGGGTCGTGCTGTAGTTGAGGATCAGCCGGACGCGTCGAGATGGGACGCCGAGCTTCTCGAACAGGTCCAAGCACCCGCGCGTGGCCTTCAGCGAGGGCAGCGATCCCGAGGTGACCAGGCAGATCAGGTCGCTGGTGTCCAGGGCGGTCAAGGTGCGCTCGCTGAACGATGCAGGGGCGTCGACGAGCACGTAAGCGCACGTCAGGCTCAGGCGGTCGATCGCCAATTGAATCGCTGGGAGGGTGACCAGGTCGGCGCGCTCGGGCAGGTCTGCCCCGACGACGAGCCTCACGCTTCCGGACTCGGTGACGAAGCCGGAGAACAGGGCCTCGTCGACAACCGTGCCGGGAGCAGCTTTCAGGTCGGCAAGCGTCTGGTTTGGATGGACGTTCAGATACACGGCCGAATCCCCGAACTCGACATCGAGGTCGAGAAGCCCAACCGGTCGCGATGACTGAGCCGCCAGCAAGACCGCGGTGTTGACGGCGAGCGAGGTGGTCCCGACGCCGCCCTTGGCGTGGGCGAAGAGGATGATCCTGCCGCGATTGGCCTCAGCCGCAGCGGTGGCCGAGCGCCGCAGCATCGACTCGACCTTGGCCTCCAGGATCGCGAGCTCGAATGGCTTGGGCAGGTAGTCGTCCGCTCCGACCGCATAGCCGGCGAGCGCGTCGCGCGCCTCGCCCAGGTCCGAGAACATGAGGATTGGGATGCCGGCCGTCCGGTGATTCCGCCGCAGGCGCGAGGTCAGCTCGATGCCGTTCAGCTCCGGCATGCGGACGTCGGTGATCACAAGATCAGGAACTCGCTCGTTGACCATCTGGAGAGCCTCGATCCCGTCGCTGGCCCTGCGCACCCGATAGCCGGACCGCTCCAGGAAGCTGCCCACCATCTTCTGGATCACGCGGTCGTCGTCGACGAGGATGATTTCTTCGGCCGCCATCAGAGCCTGTCTCCAGAGTGAGGTGTCACGTGTCTGTCGTCGGTGAGCTTGGCAGCGATGGCGCGGGCGAGGTCGCGGCGCGTGTAACCCCCAAGCCCCGAAAGATCCTCGGAGCCATCGCCCCTCATCATCGCGAGGCCGGCGGCTCCAAACGCTCGGCGCGCCTCACGAACGTCGCCGGCGAGCTCGAGGGCCGCACCCAGCTGAAAGTAGGCGACCGCGACGTTCGGATCTAGATATGTCGCCTGGCGAAATGCCCGAACCGCCGCTCGAAGATCTCCGTTGGCAGCTGCCTGGTCGCCTTCTGCAAGCAGCCCCGGAAGGTTTGGAACCGGACATCCTTCGCCCTGCGATCGGCTTACAGCGGCGCGACGTGCGGACGCCTTCTCGAACCTGCGATAGCAGAGAGCGCCGGCCACTCGCACGGTTTCAAACAGACTGCTCATCGGCCCGGGCGAGTCAGAGTGACCCAAGAAGAGGTGTCCACCCGGAGCAATGCGCTCCGCGATTCGCTGAATGCTGGCTTGCGACTCTTCTCGTCCGAAGTACATGAGAACGTTGCGGCAGAATACCGCAGCCGCCTCAGGGACGACGAGCTGAGCATCGGCGCGGGCGAGGTTGTGGTGCGCGATACGGACGCCGCTTCGGAGCGATGGCACAATCTCAAATCCACCGCCCTTTCGCCGCAGATACTTCTGGCGACGAGCGGCAGACAACCCCTGGATTTCGTGCTCGCTGTACTCGCCCTTCTCGGTCCGCGCGAGAGCGTGGAACGAGACGTCGGTGGCGACGACGTGCCAGTTTGTGCAACCGTTCTCGTCGAGGAGCATCGCGATGCTGTACGGCTCCTGGCCGTTCCCGCAGCCCGCGCTCCAGACCGTCTGAGGGGAGTCTCTCGCAGCGCGCGCCAGCTGCTCGAAGGCGATGAACTGCGCCTCATCCCTGAAAAAGCTGCTGTGCTGAACGGTGACCCGGTCGAGCAGCTCGTCAAAGGCCGCAGGCTGGCTGTCGACCATGTTCACATACGAGTGCAATGGAATGCCGGCGAGGCTCGCGCTTTCCTCAAGTAATCTCTCGAGTCGCGCGCGGCTGGCAGGCTCCGCTTTCAAGCCCGCCCGCGACTGGATCAGCGCGCTTGCCCGATCAAGCGGGCTCGTGCTCATCGGGGCTTCGCGTGACGTATCGGTAGTTCGGTGGCAGTCCAAGCCGGCGCCGAATCAGGGCGTTGGGTGCTCGGAAGCTCGCGACCCAGGAGCCGGGAGACGGCGCTCAGCAAGCCGGCCTCGTCAAAGGACGTCTTGACGATGTAGCCGTCAGCTCCTGCATCGAGGCCTCGCTGGTGATCCTCGGCGCTGGCGCGGGAAGAGACGATCAGGACAGGGATGTTGCTGAGTCGAGGATGCGCCCGGATGCTGGTGGTCAGCGCGAATCCATCGACGTTCGGCATCTCCAGGTCCGTCACGACGAGGTCAGCGGGTTCATCCGCCAGCATCGCCAGAGCCTCAGCGCCGTCGCTCGCCGTGCGCACCGCATACCCGCCGCGCTCGAGGATCGAACGCTGGAGCTCGCGCACCATGAGCGCGTCGTCGACGACCATCACCGACAGCTGGCGGGCCGGCGCCGCCGCCTTGTCCACGATCCTCGATGCGTGCTCTGCGATGGCGTCGCTGCGTTCGATCAGAGTGGGCACGTCCAACACGAGCAGGATGGAGCCGTTCGGCTCGATACTGGCGCCGTTTACAACCTGCAGATCGCGCAGACGGCCGGTGAGGCCGCGGACCACCACATCGCGTTTCTGCAACACGGTCTCCACCTGGAAGGCGTGAGCGCTGGTCGGCGTGCCGAGGAGAACCCAGGGACCTTCGTCGACAGTGGGCAGGCCGAGGAGCGTCCCGAGATTGGAGACCGGAACTGCCAGGCCGTCGATGACCGCAAGCTTTCTGCCACTCACGACCTGAATGTGCTGCGCGTCCAACATCCGAATGATTCGATGCAGAGGCAGGGCGAATGATTGTCCGGCAATCGAGACGATGAGGCAGGCCACCACCGTCAGGGTGATGGGCACGACGATCCGAAACTCAGCCCCCATGCCTGGATGGTTCACGACCTCGACCTCGCCGTGAACCGCCGCGACAGATGTCGCGACGACGTCGAGACCTACGCCGCGGCCCGACTCTTGGGTGACCACCTTGGCGGTGGAGACTCCGGATCGGAAGATCAGCTGGAGGGATTGTTGTTCGGTGAGCCTGGTGACATCCACACCGCTCTTGGCGGCGGACGCCCTCACAGCGGCGACATCGATACCGCCGCCATCGTCGCCGATCGCGATCACCACCTTCGATCCCACCTGCGTCGCCTGCAGCCGCACTGTCGCCTGGGGCGGCTTGCCGGCCGCCCGTCGTGTCTCGGGCAGCTCCACGCCGTGACCGACGGAGTTTCGAACCAGGTGCAGCAGGGGGGAGATGAGCTCTTCGAGAACGCCCCGATCGACCTCGATGTCCTCACCGAGCATCTCCCAGCGCACGTCCTTGCCGGCAGCACGCGCGGAATCACGAACTGTGCGGTGCAGGATGGGCTCCAGGGTCGCTATGGGCACCATGCGCGTTCGCTCGGTGACTTCCTGCAGCTGGTTGATCACCTTGGTGAGCTCGCGATACTCGGTCACGCCATCGGGATCCAGCTGCAACTCGGTGCCGAAAACGTGTCCCACTCTCAGCTGGGCAGCGGACGCCTCGCCGACTAGACGGTTGAGCTCATCGATGCGCGACACTGGAACCTCGAGCGTGGCTGTGCTCCGTGCCTTGTGGTCCGCCTCGGTCGCTGGTGCCGAGGCTCGAGGTCCGGAGCCGGCGGGCGCCACCGCTGTTGGCGAAACTGCGGGCCGCACCACAGGCGCCGATTGAGCCGGCATCTCGATGATGACCGGAGCTGCGACGGCAGTTGCGGGCGATGCCAGCTCGGGTTCGTGCAAGCGCACAGCGGGCGTGGGCTCGGCCTTGACCACCGAAGGCACCGACGCGGGCAAACTTGGAAGCAGGCGCTCCAGTGCGGCTTCGTCACTCGAGTCCTGGTCTGAGCCGGAGGAGCTCGCGATGAGCCGGCCCAGGCCGTCGATCACGAGGAGCATCGCGTCTGTCAGCTCCGGCGTCGCTCGCCGTTTCTTGTCCCGCAGCTCGACGAGCAGGTCCTCGAGCCGGTGGGCCAGTCTGCTGACACGCATCATGCCGACCATTCCGGCGGCACCTTTCATCGTGTGCGCCTCGCGAAATATCGCATCGATCGCCGCCTGATCGTCGGGGGCAGCCTCCAGCACGAGCAGCCCCGACGCGATGCGTTCCAGGTGCCCTTTGGCCTCCTCGATGAAAAGTGGACGGAACTCGTCCTCTAGCTCGCCCGTTTCAAATCCAGCCGGCTTTTCACCAGCTCCTCGATATCGATGAGCACCACCAGGCGGCCGCCACTGCTGTAGACACCGAGCTCACCTGGTTGCGTCCCAGGACCGACCGGTTCCTCGAAGTCGGCGGCGGTCGGCAACCCTTCTGCAGCCAGCGCGACCATCTCGCCCTGACCGCTCACGAGCACCGCGAATGGGGGTTCGGACAAGCTGCCTGTACCGGTCAGCACGCCAGTGTCAAGGAAGGGAACGATCTCGCCTCTCACGTTGACCACTCCCAACAGACTGGGAGGTGAAAGCGGAACCCTTGTCACCTTGGGATGGCGTAGCACCTGATGCACAGTCGCCATCGGCACCGCGAAAAACCCGTCGTTCACCGCCACCACGAGCACGCGCATCATCGGCCGCGCTCCTGGTCCCAACCGTGCGAAGCCAGCGCGGCGATATTTGCCTCGGCAACTCCGGTCGTCGCCACCTGCTGGGCGGCGGCTGCGACGGTCCGACTCTTCTCGGCGATGAGCTGGACAACAAGCTTGACCGTGGCGCTGGCAGCCTTCTGCTGCTCGATGGCAGGCTTGACCTTGGCGCTTTCGTCGGCCAGGGCGGCGGTCATCGCGATCCAGCGCGTGAGCTGCTCGCCACGCCGCTCGATCGCCAGGACCGCCTCGCCGCTGGTCGTTTGCGCGCCATCGGTCAGCTTCGCAATCTGTGCTGCAGCGGCCATCGAGCGCTCGGCCAGGCGTCGCACCTCGTCGGCGACGACTGCGAACCCACGGCCTGATTCCCCAGCGCGGGCGGCTTCGATGGCGGCGTTGAGCGCCAGCAACGCCGTCTGGTCGGCAATGTCCTTGAGCAGCTCGAGTACCGTCTGGATCTCGTTTACACGCCTGGCGTTAGCCTGGGTACGGTCGCTGGATGCCTGCAAGTCCGTATGCGCGAGCTGGATGTTTTCGCGCAGGTCGCCCGCCATGGTCAGGACGCTGGCAACCGAATCCGCGATCACTGCCGAGCTGGCTGCAAGGGATTGCAGCTCGGCCGCCGCGCCGGCGACGGCGTTGCCCTGATCGGAGGTGGCAACGGAGAGCTTTTGTGCGGCCACCGCCAGCCGAGTCGCCGCATCGCCGGCTTGGCTGAGGGTTCGCGGCGCTTCATCGACGATGGCGTCGACCATCGCGTTGAAGGTCTCGGCGAGGCGGCGGGTTTCTCCGCCTCCACTGGGAACGGCTCGGGCCGACACGAGGCCGGATTGAATGTCGGCCGCGGCGCGGGACAGGGCCATCACGGGCCGCGCTGTCCACCAGGCGGCGAGCGCAAGCAAGCCAACGAGAACGATCGCGGCTCCGATCCCTGGCAAGGAAGTGAACAGCCCCGGTTCGAAAGCCGCGATAGCGACAAAGGATAGGACCACGACCAGCGATGCACCAAGGGTCCAGAGGAAGAAGCTTTCCCAGGGCTTGGTGGCGACCGCCTCTGGGCGCGGCAGCGGCGCGATCTTCAGCGCCACGACGTCAGCCACGCCCGGATCGCTGACGGGCCGGCGTCGCCTAAGCTCCATTTGCCGGATCCTTCGTGTGCTCCCACCCGGATTCGGCCAGTTCGGCAGCCAGCTCACCCTGCCGGGCGGCGGCCGACGCGATCTCCTGTGCCGTGATCGCCACGGACCGGCTGCCTTCGGCGATGCGTTCGATCGCCAGTCCCACCTCGTCGGTGGAGGCGCGCTGCTGTTGATGGGCGGCGTGCATCTGGCCTCCGGCTTTGGCCATCTCGTCCATCAAGCCGAGCCCGCGCTCCATCTGTTTGATGCTCTTCTCGAGCGCCATCACCGTCTCGCCGCTTTGGGTCTGGGCGCCCTCGACGAGGCTCGCGATCTGAGCGGCTGCGGCCTTGGAGCGTTCTGCTAGCCGGCGCACCTCGTCTGCCACGACGGCGAACCCCCGGCCCGCGTCTCCGGCGCGCGCCGCTTCAATCGCAGCGTTCAGGGCGAGCAGGTTGGTCTGGTCGGCGATGTCGTTGATCAGCTCGAGGATGCCCTCGATCTCATTGACGCGGCCGGCAAGGGCCATGGTGCGATCGCCCGAAGACCTCAGGTCGGCCTGGGCCAGCTCGAGGCTCGAGCGGGCGTCAGCAGACTGGCTGGCGACCCGGCTCATGGTGTCCGCCATCGAGACTGTCGTGCGGGCCAGCTCTTCCATGCTTGCCGAGGTCGCTGTCGCCGCCGTCGTCTGCTCGAATGTTGCGGCGGCCAGCTCTTCCGCCGCCGTCGACAAGTTGGTCGACGAGTCCGCGACTTCGCCTTGCAAACGCGACAGCACGACGCTGAGACGCTCCAGCATGCCGTTAAAGGCAGCGCCGAGAACGCGCATCTCGCGGCCGCCGGTGAGGCTGACGCGGGCTGTGAGATCGCCGGCTGCCACACGGGCTGCGACCCTGGACAGGACCGTGATCGGTCGGATGGTAAGACGAGCCACCAACACGGCGAAGGCGATGACGAGCAGGGTCCCGACCAGCAGGATGCCGACCGTCACCCGTCCCAGCGCGTACGCGGGTGCGAGGCCGGCGGCCACGTCGATCGAGTCCACCACCACCATCTCGGTGGCGCCGATGGGGGCGAACCCCGCAAATACATCGCGATTCCGGTAATCCGTGATGTGCGCCGACCCCGGAGCGCCGGTGAGCGCCTGGTTGACCACGCCGACCTCCGCCTTGGTGCTGAGCGCACCCTTGGCGTCAAGGCCGGCCTCGGTGGTCAGTGGGCCCCAGTCCGAGCTGATGACCAGGAGGTGGTCGACGTTGACGACGTGGACTTCCCGGCTCGCCGTCGCAGTCCCCAGCAAACCGCTGAGCTGGGACACGTCCAGATCCGCTACCACTGCGCCTTGCGAGGCGCCATTGGCACCGACGATCGGAGCTGAGATGATCCATACAAGCCCCGTAGCTCCATGGCTGATCGGGTGCGCGGTCGCGATGAAGAGCGCCTGACCGAACCACGGGGCTTGCCCTATAACCTTCAGGTCGGCGTTCACCACGGTCATCGCGATGACGGTGCCCGCGGCGTTCACGAGCGCGATCGATTCAAAGTCCGGGTCGGTGGCGTTTTCAAGGGTGGTGCTGATCGGTCCAGCCTGGCCGTCAGGCGCGGCGGCTTCGCGCGCGAGCTGGGTGATGTAAGCCTCGGACTGGGAGACCCACTGCTCGATCCGGCCCGCCGTGGCGGTCGCGCTCGCTTGCGTTTGCAGGCTCGCTTCCTGCGCGCTTGACTGCAGGCCCTGCGCGTACATGAGGGCGCCGAGGATTGCCATCAGCGGCAAGGAGATGAGCAGGGAACCGGCCAGGACCCGGGTGAAGAAGGTGTCCGCGCGCAATCCGGAGCTCGTGCGAGGTGGTGGAGCGTCGGCCCTGGGGGCTTTGACGCTGAGGGGAATCACCGGCGCGAGCGTCGGTTCGTCCGGCTCCTTCCGTTTTCTAAGCTCCACGGCGACGGCCTTCAGTCTTGTCCCAGCCAGAACCGGCGAGCGCGGCGGCAAGCTCGCCCTGCCGCGCGGCCGCGGATGCGATCTCCTGCGCCGTCGCCGCCACCGAGCGGCTGCCCTCGGCGATGTGCTCGATCGCCACCACGACCTCCTGGGTCGACGAGCGCTGCTGCTGGCTGGCAAGCTGCACCTGGCCGCTCGCCTCGGTCATCGCCCGCATCATCGCCAGGCCGCGCTCCATCTGCTTCACGCCTTTCTCCAGGGCTATGACCGTCTCGCTGCTCTCGGCCTGGGCGCCTTCCACCAGCTTCGCGATCTGGGCGGCTGCGGCCTTGGACCGCTCCGCCAACCGTCGGACCTCATCCGCCACGACCGCGAAGCCGCGGCCGGCATCGCCGGCGCGGGCGGCCTCGATGGCCGCATTCAGGGCCAGGAGATTCGTCTGGTCCGCGATGTCGTTGATGAGCGCGAGGATGCCTTCGATCTCATTCACCCGGCCGGCCAGGGCGAGGGTGCGATCGCCTGATGCCCTGAGGTCGGCCTGGGCGAGCTCGAGATTCGTCTGCGTCTCGGCGGCCTGGCCGGTGACGCGGTCGACGGTTTCGGCGACTGCGGTTGAGCTCCTGGCCAGCTCTTCCATGCTGGCCGAGGTGGCCGTGGCCGCCGTCGTCTGCTCAAACGTGGCCGACGCGAGCTGCTCCGCCACGGCTGACAGCTTGGTCGCCGATTCCGTGACCTCCCCCCGAAGGCGGAAGAGGACGCTGCTGAGCCGCTCGATCATGGCGTTAAACGCGTCGCTCAGCCGGCGGATCTCATCCCCGCCCTTCAGGTTCACCCTTGCCGTGAGATCTCCGGCCTCGACCCGCGCCGCTGCGCGTGCCAGCGCGCCGAGAGGCCTGGTGATGAGAATCGCCAGGATGATCGCGAACCCGATCAGGAGCAGCTGGCTTAGGCCCTGCAGCAGGGAAGTTCGGATCTCCTGATCCCGTACAGGGGCGAGCGCGCTGGCCGTGTCGATGGATGCGACCACGACCCACCCCAGAGTCGGGATTGGTTGGTACCCGGCGATGACCTGGTGGTGCCTGTAATCGATGATCTGGCTCGACCCGGGGCCGACCGTCATCGCCCGCTCATAAATCGCCGCTTCGACGGGAACCGTGAGCGCCCCAAGCGACACGATTGCGTTTTCGTCCTTGAGCACGCCCCACGAGGAGCTGTAGAGGAGAAGGTGCTGAGCATTGATGAGGTGCGTCTCCTGGCCGGCGACAGTCGAGACGTCGAGCCCATAAGGGTTCAGGAGCCGGCCCAGCACGGCGACGTTCAAGTTGGCGACGACGACGCCCTGCGGCTTGCTGTCGGTGCCGACGATTGGTGCGGTCATGATCCAGTCGAGGCCCGCCGTCCCGCTAAGCGCCACCGGTCCCGTCGTCTCGACGCTGAGACTGTTGAGAAACGTGGAGCCGGTGGGCGTCGGGGAGATGACGAGGCCTGGGGATGAGACCGCTAGCGATTTTCCGTTTCGGTCGTATATCTGGATGCCGTCGAATGTCGACTGTCCCTGGTAGTAGTCGATAAGTCCGGCCGAGAGGTCCGGCGCCGACAGCTCGTTGACGTTGTCCTCGGCCACCGCGCGAAGCTGCGCCCGTCGCTCAGCAACAAAGTCGTTGATGCGCACGGCCGCGCTCTGGGCAGTCGCTTCCGCCGTCGCTTGCGCGCTGTTGATGCTGGTCTGAGCGCTCCAGTTGGCCATGACAAAGCCGAGCACGATGGAGACCGGGACGGAGACCAGCAGCACGCCCGCCACCGCCCGAAACGAGTAGCCCTCGACCGCCCTCCAGACCCGCCCGCGCCGGGGCGCGCGAACAGTCCCGATCGGGGCCTCGAGCACCCGAAGTGCCCGGGTATTGGCGGGTGGTAGCGGGGCGGTTGGAGGCCCACGTCGCAGCTGCACCCTCTCGTACTACGACGAGGGGCCTGTTTTGTCGCCATGCAGGAGCACGGCGAGGGCCCCCTGTAACCGCATGGCCCTCCAGGTGGCTAGAGGTCGATCAGACCTTTGCGCGCTGCCGCGATGACCGCCTGGAGCTTGGAGTGGACCTGCAGCTTTTCGATGACGTGGCGGACGTGCCACTCGACCGTATGGGGTGCGATGCCGAGGCTCCTTGACATCGCAGTTGTGTCGAGGCCCTCGGCCAGAAGGTGGAGGATGTCGAGCTCCCGGGGCGTGAACTCTGCGATGAGCTGCTCGCGCTCGCGCTTTTTGATGACCACCCCACGCTGGCGGGCAATCGCGCGCGCGAACAGCTCCACGGGGATCAGGACTTCGCCCCTCGACGCTTTCCGAACCGCCTCGATGATCTGGTCGGCTGTTGCGTCCTTGGTCAGGTACGCGGTGGCGCCGGCGTCGACAGCGTCGAGCAGGGCCGTCTCCGATTCATCGGCGCTGTGGAACACGATCGCCGCGTCGGCGTGCTCGCTCTGGATCATGCGCGCCGCCTCGGGTCCGGTCACGTCAGGGAGGCGGAAGTCCATCAAGACCACGTCAGGCCGCTTCAGAGCGGCTGACTTGACCGCGTCGGCCCCCGTTCCCGACACGCCTGAGACGGCGAGGTCGGGTTGTCCTTCGAGCACGCGCGCGAGCGCGGACGCGAGCAGGGGATGGTCCTGAACGATGAGAACGTGCACACGGCGCGCGGCCTGCCCAGCGGCTGGCGCCACCTCCGGATTGCGCACTTAACTACGACTACCCTTCGAGGCAACGCCGACGCTGCAACCGGTGGTCTGAGGCATTACTTGTCTGCAACTGTAAAGCGATTACTTAAAGGTTGCTGCGATTTGGCGAGTCCGGATTGTTGATACCTTGCCAAATCGTGAGGGCGCTGGTGCTGGGGGCGGGGGGACAGCTGGGCTCGGAGCTGGTCGCGCTGCTGCCTCGCGCGACGGGCCTTGTGCGCCAGGACCTTTCGGTGTCCGATCTCGCGGGGGTCGAGGCCGCGTGTGCCCACTACCGGCCCGACGTGCTGTTCAACTGTGCTGCCTACAACGCCGTCGACAGGGCGGAGGTCGAGCCTGAGCTTGCATATGCGGTCAACGCCGCGGGGGCTGAGAACGTAGCCATTGCCTGCGGCCGCCATGGCGTGAGGCTCGTGCACTTTTCCACCAACTTCGTGTTTGACGGCCGGATTGACCGGCCTTACATAGAAAAGGACGAGGCCCAACCCCTGGGCGCATACGGCCGGTCGAAGCTCGAAGGCGAACGCTCCACCCTGGCGGCCCTGCCGTCGGCCCTGGTGCTTCGGACTGCCGCGGTCTTCGGCGATCGCGGCTCGGCGATCAAGGGGGGGAGCTTTCCCCAGCGCATCGTCGAGAGGGCCAGGAGTGGCCAGAGGGTCCGCGTGGTCTCCGACCAGCGCGTGAACCCCACCTATGCCCGAGACCTGGCCCAGGCGGCGATCGAGCTTGCCGCCGGCAACCTGAGCGGGGTGGTTCATGTGGTCGCCGACGGCTGCTGTGCCTGGGACGAGTTCGCCCGGGCGGCACTCGCCGCTTGCGGCTTGCAGGCTGAGGTCGAGCCCGTGACCACTGCCGAGCTGGCCGCTCCGGCTGCGCGCCCCGTCAACGGCTGCCTTGAATCTGTGCGGACCGACGCTCTCCGGCCCTGGAGGGAAGGCGTCGAGGATTGGGCGGCCGCCTGGGCGAGAGGAGCTGGATGACCCCCTGAAAAGGCTCGGGCCGGGCGATTTCTCGACACCGGCACCGAGCTTGGCTGCGGGGGGTGAGTTCTGATTTGGTTGAGGCTTGTGGCCTCCATTTTTACGCGGGTCTCCGTCGCCGCCCGTCTCGCCTGTCTCGACGAGTTTAGGCGGGGATTTCGTGAGCACTATAGCTGATTAATGCGCAATTGTAACGACATAACGACGATTTCGCTCGGGGAATACCAAGGGGTCGCTGAACCCGTGATCCGATCGTCATAATGCTGCGTTAGTCCTGCACACGTCTTGCACAGATTGATCAGTTCGAGGGAGGCGGCCGAGCGCCTGGGCGTCAGCCAGGCGACTGTTCTTCGCGCGGTTGCGCGGCGAATCCTCATGCCTGCCGAAACCACGCCCGGTGGACACCACCGGTTTTGCCTTCAGGACGTCGAGGAGTACGCACTTGCAGCAGCGCCGAATTTTGTCAGCGGCACCAAGCTGATCGGCAGCAGGGAAGCGGCACGCCTTCTTGGCGTCAGCCAGCACACAGTGATCAGAGCGTGTCGCGAAGGCCGCCTCGTCGCCGACGAGGTGACGCCGGGAGGCCACCACCGCTTCTCAGAGGCGCGAATTCACGAGCTTGCGCCGCACGGTTGCGAATTGGTGGGCACTGGGGCGGCTGCGCGCACCCTGGGCTTGAGTGTCGACAAGCTCAGGCGGGCCGTGCAGCGCGGCACTGTGAGCCTCGCCACCACCACGCCCGGTGGCCACCGCCGCTTCGCCGCGACCGCGCTCTCGACGAGCCCCATTCCGATGAACAGCAACGGTCATGCCACAGGCGCTGGAGTCACTGATGCCGGCGCATAACGGCGAGGGCGAATCGATGCGTGGGGCGTCTATGGGCCTCGGTGGCGCCTTGGTTCTGCTGGCCGCGGCCGTCGCGGTGATGGTTCTCAACCTCTTTGAGCCGTTGGCCCGTTACGGCGTAGCCACCGTGCTGGCGCTGGCCGGGCTGATCCTGCTGGCCTCCCAGGTCCTGTGGCTTCGCAAGCGAGAAGACCGTGGCCAGCTCCTGTGGACGGCGCTGCTCAACGGAATCCTGGTGGTGGCTGTGGTGGTGGCGATCGCGCCCCTGATTGCGCTGGCCAGCGGTTTTGTCGACCTGGTCCAGCAGTCGAAGACCGTGAGTGGCGTGGACTGGCTCGGTTACGGTTTCGCGTTCACGGGCCTGTTTCTCGGCGCTGTCTTCTTTGCCTACGCCGTCAAGTACTACCTGAGCACCGTGATCGTGCTGCTCACGACCATCGCGTTCGGTCGAAACGGCGGCAACGGCAACGGGAATGGCAACGGCAAACCCCGTGCAGGCCTGAAGAACGGCTACCACATCGACCTCGGATACCACCCGTTCGTTTCGGTCCACGTCGCGGCCTACAACGAAAGGCGAGTCATCGAACGGCTCATGGTCGCTCTGTCGCAGCTCGAGTACCCCGAGTACGAGGTCATCGTCGTCGACGACTCGACCGACGACTCGAAGCAGATTCTCGAACGCTGGGTGAACGTGCCGCGATTCAAGATCCTTCATCGCAACAGCCGCGCGGGCTACAAAGGCGGCGCGCTGCGCGAGGCGCTGAAGGTCATGGATCCGCGCTCGGAGTACGTCGTGATCTTCGACGCCGACTCCGTGCCGTTCCCAGATGCGCTCGACCGATTCCTTCCGCACTTCTACTACGAGAACGGAAACGCCAAGGGGGGCCAAGGCAACGGGCAGCCCACAGAGGACAGTGATGAGAAAGGTCAAGTCCGCCACGTCTACAAGCGGCGCGAAAACGTCGCCGCCGTGCAGAGCTACCAGTGGCACGTGCTCAACAAGTCCGAGAGCTGGCTCACGGAGGCCGTGAGGGCTGAGTACGCCGGCAGCTACATGGTCGAGCGGCCGTTCCAGGACGCGGTGGGCTCGCTGAAGATGGTGGCCGGGACCGCATACATGATCAGGGCGGATCTCCTGCGCGAAATCGGGTGGGGAACCAGCATCACCGAAGACTGGGAGCTCACCCTCAAGCTCTACGCGCGCGGCTACAAGGTCGCGTACACGCCCTGGGCCGAGACACCCGCCGAGTGTGTGAGCACCTTCTCACGACTGGCCCGCCAGCGAATGCGTTGGGCGGAAGGGCACACCTACAACGTCCGCAGGTATTTCTTTCCGATCCTCCTGTCGCCCTTCGTCAGCTTCCTGGAGAAGGTGGAGTTCCTTTTCGACACCACCTACTACCTTCAGGCCGCGCTGTTCGTCGTCGGCACCTTGGCGTGGCTGCTGTCAGAAGTGTTCTTCCACACCCACGTGCCGGGCTGGACGGCGACCCTCGGCTGGGCGCTGCTGTTCTCCAACATCCTCGCCTTGCCGTTGATGAACCTTGGTGGGCTCCTCCTGGAAGAGGCGCCAGCGCGCGACCTGCAAGGCGTTCTGGGTGCGGTTGTCCTGTCGTTCGCGCTGGTGCCGTTTCAGGGCTGGGCTGCCTTCAAAGGTCTGCTCAGCAAGGAGGAGGGGCCGTGGTTCCGAACTCCGAAGACGGGCCGGATCACCGACGAGGTCCACCACCTTAGACGGCTGCATTTACTTCGCCGCTGGCTGCTAGGACACCGAGCTGCGGTCGGCGAAGGGGCCGAACGATCGCCCGTCGGCCCTTCAACCGCTCGGATGAGCGCGAGACCGGCCTCCCTGTCTCCGACCCATCGCCCGTTCGGGTGGGTGGTGGTCGGAGCGCTCGCGCTCGCTCTTGGCATGCTCTTGTGGGGGTCCACAGGAGTGCCCGTCGTGGAATCGGCAGCCAACTCTCTGTATTTGCACGGCGCCGGGGTTTCCCCTGCTTGCACGCCTTCGACATTGGATCGAACGACAGGTGCAAGGGCAACGCCATGCTCGGTGTCGTCAAACGGAACCACTTCTGTCTTTTCGTTCATACCGAGCCCGTCGGCGCAGACGATCACGGGGACGTGGTCGTTCTTGTTCTACTGGACGGGAGGAACCGGCTCGACTCGAGACACCATCAGTATCAGCGCCGGCATCTTGACGGGGGGCGTGTGCGTGGCCTCCATTCCGAGCGGAGCCGCGACGTGGACGACTACTTTCGGAAACCACGGGGCTAACACCACCAGTCCGGTCACTGTCAACACGAGCGCTTCGCAGACACTTGTGATCCCGGCCGGGGCCACCCTCTGCCTCATCGTAAGCACTTCCCATGGCACGGGTGGCGCCACCTCCCTGCTCTACGACGGCGTGGCGGGGGTAGCAGATACCCAGTTGATCACGCCGTCGATCGTGGTCCCCGAATCGGTTCTCGGCTTCGTCGGTCTGGCGCTCGCGATCCCGCTGATAACCGGTAGGCGCCGCCTCCTCTCCTTCTTGAGGGTGCGGGCATGACCCGGCAAGACCGCGACGGGCTGAACATGACATTGATCGCGATCACGTGTGCGCTCTTGATGTTGCTGCCGTTCGTGACGACCTTCAACGATTTGCTGACTTCTTGGGCACTGGCGCTCGGGGCCAATAATCCGCTTCAGGGGATAGTGCCGGTGGAGGCGCGAATGGTAGTCGGCATGCTTGGGCTGATCGGTGTGCACGCAGCAGTTTCGGGCAGCTACCTGGTGATCTGGGATTCAGCCGGGTCGATGCACACGCTGTTCATTTCGTGGAACTGCATCGGCTGGCAGAGCCTGATCCTGCTGGGTGTCAGCTTTGTCTCGGGATTGCGCGGCCGCCAATCGTTGGAGGCGCGAGCTCAGGTCGTGTTTATCGGCATCGCGGGGACCATGCTCTTGAACCTTGTGCGGGTCGCGGCCGTGGCGGCGATTGCTGCGACTGCCGGGCAGACCCCGGCCATCCTCTTCCACGATTACGGCGGCACAATCCTCGTCGTCACCTGGCTGTTTGTTTTCTGGATCTTCGTCCAGCGGTTCATCTTTATCGCCTCCCCGTCAGAAGAGATCGACGTTCACGCATGAAACGTTGGTTGCGCCTGGGTTTGCAGACCGCCTTCGGGCTGTTCCTGCTTTGGCTGTGGCTTCGGACGGTTTCACTACCTGAGGTTGTGAGTCATGCACGGGTCCAGAGCTGGCCCGCTGTCGTGCTGATGCTCCTTCTCTTCCTGGTGACGAGCGTGATCAGAGCCAGACGCTGGCTGCTACTTCTGCGACCCCTCGCGCCGGTGGGGATGGTGAGAGCCTTTGCGATGAACGCGGCCGGCGGACTGCTCAACTACGTGATTCCGATCCGGTCGGGCGACGCTGCACGGGCGTGGTGGCTCTGGCGGCGTCACCGCGTGCCGGCAGGCTCCGCGCTGGCAACGATCGTCATCGACAAGGCCTGCGACTTGACGGGCGTCGCCATCGTCCTTGCCATCCTCGAGATCGTCGCCGCGACCGGGGCCGTCAGAGCGCCGCGAGGCTTGCTGGGTGCAGCTGCGCTGGCGGTAGCACTATTGACGGCAGTCCTGGGGACAGCGCTGGTCGGGCCGCGAGTCGCCCGCTCGTCCATTGCTCGAAGGATTCTCCCAGCGAGATTGGCGGCTACCCTCGCCGGCCAGGCATTCGCTTTTCGTGCCGGGGCGCGCGGCCTGTGGACCCCGGCACTCGCCGCACGGCTTGCGGCCCTGACCGCGCTCGCCCTGGTCATCGACGCTTTCAACTTCACCCTGCTTTTCGTCGCCGTCGGGGTGCAGGTGCCGACCCTGCAGGCGATGGCCGCGTATCCGGCCTTGCTGTTGAGCTTTGCGGTTCCAGCCGGGCCGGGATACCTCGGAAACCTGGAGGTCGCCGGCTCCCTGGTTTTAGGCGGCGGTCTCGGCCTGGCTCCCGCAGTGGCCGCGGGCGCGATTGTCCTGTACCACGGCCTGACTGCCGGATATGCGCTCGGTTTGGGGCTGGTGGGATTCCTGCTTGTGGGTGGTCGCCGTCGAGTGCGCGCTGGTGGTCCGCGCCAGATTGCAGTGTTTCATTGCGGCTTCACATATTCGGGCGGCGGCGAGCGAATCGTCATCGAGGAGGTATTGGGACTCCGGCGGCGCGGATTCAAGGTCGAGTGCTACGCGCCAACAGTGGACGCGTCGCGGTGCTATCCCGACCTGATTGGTGAGGTTCGAGTGCGGACGTTCCTCCCGCAGCTGCCGCGATGGTTTCCGTACCGCGAGGCGATCCAGATGGCCGCAGCTTCGCTGCTCATGCCCCTCTACGCGTGGCGACTTCGCGGGGTCGACGCGATCGTGGCCTGCAACCAGCCGAGCGCCTGGATTGCATGGTGGGCCGCCCGCCTCATCGATGTGCCGTACGTCGTCTATCTAAATCAGCCCAACCGATTGGTCTACCCCCGGAGCATCGACCGCGAAACAGGATGGGTCGCGAACGCCGATTACAGGCTGCTGGCGGGCATCGTGATGCGCGCGACCAAGTTCGTCGCATGGGCCGACCGGCGCTCGGTGCAAGAGGCAGATCAACTGCTGGTCAACGGCGACTACATCGGCGACATCATCCGCGGGATCTACAGGCGAGAAGCCGTCGATTGCCCGGCCGGATGCCACGTGGCGCCCTCCGGTTTTCCCTTGCCGCGTGACTCGCGATTCGCCGGCGGCCTGACGATAAACGGCTATCCAATCCGGCGACCCTACGTTCTGCTCACGAATCGCCACTACCCTCAGAAGCGATTCGACCTGGCGATTCGCGCGATGCAAGAGGTGCGAAAAGACCATCCCAAGGTCCAGCTCATCGTCCCCGGCCCAGCCACCTCTCACACCGCGACGCTCCAGGCATTGACGGCCGAGCTGAAGCTCAACGACGGTGTCCTTTTCCTTGGGGCGATAACCGAAGAGGAGTTGAACCGCCTCTACGAGGGCGCTGCGGCCTACGTGTATCCCGCCCCCGAGGAGGACTTCGGGATGGGCGTGATCGAGTCGATGGCCAAAGGAGTCCCTGTGGTCGCCTGGAACCAGGCCGGACCGACAGTGACAGTTGGCCCCGGAACCGGTCACCTTGCCGACCCGCTCGACGTGAGCGATTACGCGGCCGGCGTGTCCAAGCTGCTTGATGATTCCGCCGCCAACCAGGCGACCGGTGAGCGCGCATTCGAATGGGCGCGGCGTTTCGATTGGGAGAGGCACCTCGACACCTTGGAGCGATCGGTAATCGAGGTTGCGCGCTCTCACGAGCGGGTGGCCGCCGAGGCGGCAATCGCATGAAGCTTCTGCCGAGGTTCCTTGCCGAGGACGACGACGAGGACGAGGAGGTCGAGGGTCGTGCGGTGGAAGCCGAATCGACCCATAGCGTCGAGATCGCCTCGAGCCCGAGACCCCTGCACTGGGGCTGGACCGTGGCGATCGCTGCGGGCGCAGCCCTTCCGCGTCTTCTTTATCTCTTCGTTTTCACCGACCCCGAGAACCCTGGAATCCGCCGATATGGTGATGTCTGGCACCACTGGCAGATCGCCTATCTCACAAAAGAGATCGGACTGACTGCACCGGACGGTCCCAGGCTCTGGGACCTCAAAGGGCTCGACTACTTCTGGGGAATTCTCCACCCCTTGCTCATGGTCGTGGTGTTTGATCTGACCGGGTCAATTGACATCGTTCTCGACCGGCTGGTCAGCCTGGCGTTTGGGGTGCTCGTGGTCGTCCTGCTCTTCCACATCTGCCGCCGCTATTGGGGCACGCAGGTTGCACTGGGCGCGACGCTGATCGCCACTCTGCTTCCCACCAGCGTCATGAACGACGCGTCCGGAATGATCGAGCCGCTTGGCGTTTCGCTTGTCTTGCTAGGGGTCTGGGCATGGCCGCGGAAAGGTGGTTTTTGGGCCGGTCTTGCATTTGGGCTGGCGACCATGGCGCGAGCTGAAGCGTGGGTGTTCAGCCTCGGACTCGTTATTGCGGCCTTCTTTCGCCGCGAAGGCTGGCAGCAGCGGCTGCCGCTGCTCGCTGGGTTTGTCGGCGTGATGTTGCTCTATATGAAGATCCTGCAGGACAAGACTGGAAACGCAATCTATCCACTGTGGTGGAACTTCCTGGCGAACGCTGTTGGCAAATGGGAATTCGTGCCAGTGAGTCCATCGCAGGCTTCTGTGCGACCCGTGCTTGGAGCGGCCCTTATTCTCGCGGCAATCGGTCTCGGGTGGTGCCTGGTCAAGCGTCCCCCGTCGTACATGCTTCTCACTTTTGGTTTCGGCTATTGGGTGTTCGTCGCGGGAATGCTTGGCTTCACTTCATACCTGGCGAGCTGGGTGTGGTGGATGCCGATTACACGAGTTTTCGCGTTCCCCTATGTCTTCGCAGGCGTCCTCGTGTCATTGGTCCTGTTGTGGTGGGCGCCGCGCAAGTTTGGACGACGTGTGATGCCCTTAGCGTGGAGTGGCATCGTCGCCACGCTCCTCCTCGCCCAACTGGCCTGGATTCCGATTGGTCAAGTCTTCGGACCTTCCGAGGCCGCGTGGCTGGCCGTCAAGGCGGAAAGCATCCAGCTTGGAGCTTGGTACAACCAGGCGCCCTATATCGGTCACGGACTCGCGGTTCCTCCAGACCGGCCTGACATTACCTACGGACTTGCTCGCTTCGGCGGGGTTGAGGGAAAACACCTGGTCAGCGAGATGTATGACCCATTCGCATACCTGCCGGCCAACTACAGCTACGTGGATCACCAAGCTGTTGTCACGACTCTGTTTGAGTGCTGGCTTGGCGATACCGACATTCGGCTGATCGCGGTACCGGCTGGCGACCCGAACTTTGCATTGCTGCAACAGTCAAATCCAAGTTGGTTTGTGAGCCTTGGCTCGATGCCCGAGGCGAGCTGGGAAATCGTTGGGGTCTCCGCGCCGCGTCCGACAGCTTCCGACTGCGAGGTGGCGCGATCAGCCGCTCATTAGCGCCGGCCCGGCCGTTCGACTACGAAACTAAAACTTGGGGCGTCGCGCCACTTCGCCCACGCCCGTGGTACCTGAACGGGCTGAAGCTTAGCTATCTCCTCTCCGACCTGAAGCTAGTCCGTGGCAAGGTGCTGGATGTCGGCTGTGGCGGGGGATCGGTGACGAGGGCGGTCAAGAAAGAACGACCGGATCTCGAGGTATACGGGTGTGACCTGAGCCGGTCGGCCTTATCGATCGCCAGTGCGTCTCCTGACGGAGTCGATTTTCGCCTGGCGACGGCTGAGCGGCTGCCTTTCGCCAACGGCGAGCTCGATTTCGTTTGGATTTTCGATGTGCTCGAGCACGTCGAAAATCCGGAGCAGGTGCTTCGCGAGGTCGCCCGTGTGCTCCGGCCGGGTGGCGGATTTCACATCGTGCTGCCACTCGAAGGCCAGCCTTGGACGCTTTATCGGTTGGTCGGATGCGGGACGAGATGGACTGCCAAAGTCCGCCACTGCGGTCACACGCAGATCTTTTCGGCGGATCGCTTCCGAGCGGTCGCGTCGGCCTGCAACCTCCCGGTCGCGCGCTCGCGCTGGAGCTACCACCTTCTGCTTCAGGTGCTTGACCTTCTCTACTTTTCTTGGCTCGACGTACGAGGCCCGGTCAGCGGGTCCATCGAGGACATATCCGGGTCACGTCGAGGGGTGCTCGGGGGCATGATGCGTATCGCGGCTAAGTTCGTGGCCTGCATCGCCTGGGGCGAAGCCAGCCTCCTCCACGCTCTCCCCGGCGGCTGCGCTCACTTCACTTGCGAGCGCATCGCGCCTACGAGCTGACCGAAGCCGCCCACACGATGAGATCTTTGAGACCGCGATCGAATTGATGCAGCGGCTCCCAGCCCAGGTGCTCCTTCGCCTTGGTGATGTCGCTCACGTAATACGTCTGATCGCCTTCGCGCCAGTCGGCGAACGTGAACTCCGGGGTCTGGTGGGTTAGCTCTCCGATCTGTTCGATCACCTCGAGTAGGTTCCGCTGGTTCTCCGGGCCGCCGCCGACGTTGTAGATCTCCCCACGCGTCTTATCGATCTGTTCAATCACTGTCGAGTACAGCGAGCAGAGGTCGCGCGCGTCCAATAGGTCCCTGACCTGCGTGCCATCTCCATAGATCGTCATCGGCCGCTTGTTGAGGATCGAATGGACGAAGTGGGCGACCCACCCCTGGTCCTCTGTGCCGTACTGGTGCGCTCCGTAGATACAGCTCTGGCGCAGTACCACGGTGTTCATGTGGAAGCAGCGGGCGTAGTCCCTAACGTACTGGTCCGCCGAGCCCTTGCTGCACCCGTATGGGCTGTGAAAATCGACTGGCTGGCTCTCTTTGCAGGCAACGTTGTTCTTATCGAGCTTCCCGTACACCTTGTTCGTCGACGCGAAGACAAATGGGACTTCGGGGTTGTGCTTTCGTGTCGCCTCCAGCATGTTCAGCGTGCCCCCCGCGTTGACGTCGAAGTCCGTGACCGGGTCGATGAGCGATGTGGTCACAGCCACCTGGCCCGCCAGGTGGAGGATGGCGTCCTGGTTCTTGACGTGGTCGCCCAGGGCGGTTGCGTTCCTGACGTCCTCTTTAATGAAGGACGTCTCGGCAGGGTGCTCGTTGATCAGCCATTTCAGGTTGCGCTCGGTCCCCGGGCGGCTGAGGTTGTCGAGCAGGCTGACGTGCCAACCGTCCTCGATCATCCGGGCTGCGGCGTTGACGCCGAGGAAGCCCGCTCCGCCGGTGATGAGGATCCGGCGCGCCGGCCCGCGTTCGGCGGCACGCGCCGGCTTGGGCTTGGAGCGTGGCGTCAGACCGGCGTCGGCGCGCAGCGTGGCGGGCGTCATGGAGGGTCCCTACCTTAAGACAATCGATCCATCCCTACCATAGACAGGTGGCTCCTCCCGATCGTGCTCTATCCGAGCCCGACACCAAATCTCTGCGTTCGAACTGGGAGGCCGAGACGCGGATGGCCGGCGTCTTCGAGGCGCTCGCCGGCGTCGCCTCGGAATCCGGCCTGAAACGGCGGTTGAAGATGCTGGCCACGACCGAGAAGCGACATGCCGACGCCTGGGCCGAGCTGCTTACTGCCGGCGGCGTGAAGCTTCCTGAACGTCAACCGCGGTTCACCGCCCAGGCGCTGGCGGCGCTTGCGCGCGTGGCGGGGATCGGGCCGGCGCTGGCGCTCGCGGGCGCGGCCGAGGGGCAGGTCTTGCGCACATATCTCGGCCAGGTCGCGACGGTGTCGGACCCAGGCGCGCAGGGCGTGCTTCGGCAGGTGCTGCCCGAGGAGCTCGACCATCAATCGCCCGACGAGATGGTCGATCAGGGCGAAGCACCACCGCCGACAGGCAAAGTCGCAGCCGACGACGGTTCGGAAGGCGAGTTCGTCGAAGAGGGGTGGCATGGCAGCGGCATCGAGAGCATTCGCAATGTCATCTACGGCGTCAACGACGGCCTGACCGCGACACTGGGCGTGCTCGCCGGCGTCGGGGGCGCCACCGTCAATCCCCGTGTCGTCTTGATCGGCGGCCTGTCAGCGATGGTGGCCTCCGGCGTGTCCATGGCGGGCGGCGCCTACCTGTCGAGCAAGTCGCAACGCGAGGTGTACGAGGGCCAGCTGGCACGCGAAGCGGCCGAGATCGAGGCGATGCCCGATTTCGAGCGCGCGGAGCTCGTGAAGATCTATAGATCCAAGGGCCTGACGCCGGAAGAGGCGAAGACGATCGTCGGCCGCATCACCTCTGACAAGAAGGTGTGGCTCGAGACCCAGGCCCGCGAGGAACTCGGCCTCGATGTCGCCCAGTTCGAGAATCCGGTCCGCGAGGGCGTGGTGGCGGGCGTCTCGACCCTGGTGGGCGGGGTGATTCCGGTCGTCGGCTATCTCGGCGGACGCGCGCTGGTCGGCGCGAGCTTCTCGGGCCTCGCGGCGCTCATCATCGCCTTTGTCGTCTGCGCCGCATTCCTTTTCTTAATCGGGTCCGCCCGGTCCTTCTTCACGGGAAAGGGTGGAGTGCGCTCAGGCGTGGAGATGCTGGCGGTGGGCACCGCTGTCGCGGCGATCACCTACCTGGTGGGCGTCCTCTTCCGGGCTTAGCTCAAGCCGTGGCGATACCGCGCAGGTACGCGATGCTCACGATCCACGCTGCGCCGGCAAGGATCACGGCCTCGCGACGGCGCGACCCGCCCTGTGCATAGAGGTAAGCACCAGGCAGGAAGATGACCGCGAAAATGCCGTAGACGACGTGCAGGAGCTCGGTCGGCCGGGCCCCCAATAAGAATGTTGCGAGGCCAACAAGTCCCTGGAGCGCCGTGAGGCCGGCCATTATCAAGTAGCTGGCCCTGAAGCCACCCCCGATCTCCTGGTTGCGAAAGTACCGATAGGTACCCCACAGTGCCAGCGCCACCGCGTACGCAAGGACGACGCGGGCGCCAAAGCCGTGCAGCGCTCCAAGCGTTGCCGTCATATGTCGCCGGCGCTCATGCTCTCGCCTCCGAGACCAGTTCGCGGAAGTAGTCGACTGTCAGGCTCAGCCCCTCTTCGAGGCTGACCCGGGGCTCCCAACCGAGTCCGTTGCGCGCCCGGGAGTTGTCCAGAGCGATCCGGTACACGTCGCCCTTTCGCCTGGGCCCGTGGTTCGGCGCGCTCTCGTAGTCCGTGAGGATGGCCAGCTTGCGAAAAAGTTCGTTGACCGAGACGGGCACGCCAGTGCTGATGTGAAAGATCTCGCCATCGCCTCGCTCGAGGGCAGCGAGATTCGCGGTGGCCGCGTCGCCCACGTGGAGCATGTCGCGAGATTGCTCGCCATCGCCGTCGACGGTGACGGGTTTTCTCTCCAGCATCCGGCTGGCGAAGATCGCCACCACCCGGCCCTCCTCGGCGTAGAAATCCTGGCGCGGACCGTAGATGTTGGCGTAGCGCAGCACTGTGAACTCAAGGCCAAAGGTGCGCTTGAAGGTGCCGAGGTATTGCTCGAAGCAGAACTTGCTGGTGCCGTACGGAGACAGCGGCCTCACCGGATGGTCTTCATCCGCGGGCACCACGTCCGGCTCGCCGTACAGCGCCCCGCCGGTCGAGATGAAGATCACCTTTCTTACGTTGTGGTCGACGCTTGCCTTCAGGAGGTTCAGGCCGCCGACGATGTTGATGTGAGCGTCGAGGCCCGGATCGGCGACCGACTTGGGCACCTCTGACTGCGCGGCATGGTGGTTGACAATTTCGGGCCGGAACGCCGCGAGCGCCTTTTCGACCGCGGGCTGGTCGCGAAGATCGACTCGATGCACCTCAGCGGCACTGTTGAGATTGGCCTCGTTGCCGGTGCTGAAGTTATCGAGTACGCCGACCTCGTGGCCCGCCGCGACGTAGGCGTCGACGACATGGGAACCGATGAAACCGGCACCGCCCGTCACCAGGATCCGCACTGCACGTGACTCTAACGGGTTTACTTGACGGCGGTGCCAGAGTCTCCTCGGCTTGCCGTTGAGGTCGCCAACGCCGCGCGGGCGCCGGTACGGCCGTCCTTCATTCGGTTGGTGCTGACACGCGTTGTCTCGATCCCGGAGATCGCCGCCCGGCTGCCAGTTGGGCCGTGCACGATCGCCATCAGGATCACCGGGGACGGCGAGCTGCGCCGCCTCAACAAGACGTATGCCGGCCACGACTCCGTCACCGACGTCCTTTCATTTGCGGGCTCGGGCGAGCACCTTGGTGACCTCGCCATCTCGTGGGCGACAGTTGTCCGCCAGGGGGCGGAGTACGGGCATCCTCCGTTGACCGAGCTCGCGCTGCTTTGCGTCCACGGCATGCTGCACCTTCTGGGCTGGGACCATGCGACTGCCAGTGAACGAAAGGAGATGGTTCGTCTCACGGTTGCCGCTCTGGAGCTTTCGCATCTCCGCCTGCCCGCCGGCCGGCTCTGATCACCGCGTAGACTCAACAACCTCCTCCCTGGCGGTGGAGACAGGTCTGCGGCGCTCGCCGCGGGCCGATTTGCGTCTATTCAGATCTGAAATGAAGCAGGAAGTGGTTCGAGAAGAGCTTTTGATCGTGGGCCTGGGAAATCCGGAGTCGGACTATGCCGACACGCGCCACAACCTGGGCTTCGCGTGCGTGCGAGAGCTAGGCAAACGGCTGGGAATCCACGTCGATCGCAAACGCTGGCAATCCCTGGTCGGGCACTCCGAGGAGAAGGGCATCTGGCTGGTGCTGCCTCAGACTTACATGAACCTGTCAGGCCAGCCGGTGGCGAAGGCGGTGCGCGACCTCAACCTCACGCCGGGCCGGGCGTGGGTGGTCCATGACGAGCTGGACCTGCCCCTCTGCCGCCTGCGCATCCGGCGCGGAGGTTCAGGCGCGGGCCACAACGGCGTGCTTTCCGTGATCAGCTCATTGGGTACGGAGGACTTCGTTCGCTTCCGCGTCGGCATCGGAAAGCCGGCCCGAAAAGGTTCGTCCGCCGGCCGGAGTTACGTGCTTGGGCGCTTCACCAAAGCCGAGGCCGCGCGCATACCTGACATCGTCGACGGTGTGGCCAGCGCCCTCGAGCTGGCCATTGAAACCGGTCTCGAACGCGCCATGGAGCAGTTCAACCGGCCCGGAGCGCTCGGGTGCGAGGAATTGAAATGACTTCGCTGTGGGAGTCTGCGGTCAAAGCCGCGCCAGGTCTGGAACGCTGGCTCGACGGTGCCGCTTCAGAGCTTCGCGTCGGGAGGCTCCCCCGGCCGGCGTGGCCCGTCGTCGCGGGTTCGATCGCGCGCGCGTGCGCGGCGCGCGGCCGTTCCTTGCTTGTGTTGGTGTCATCGCCGGACCGTTTTGCCGACGAGCTTCGGCCGTGGGTCGCGGGCCGCCCGGAGACGCACGTGTTTGCCGAGGTCGCGGTGTCATTTCTGGACCGGCCGCCGGCGAGCGACCCCGCCGTGGACAAGCGCCTCGACGCGCTGTCCTCGTTGTCCGACGAAGCGCAGGAGCCGAAGATCATCGTTTCGTCCCGGCGGGCGGCCGTGCGCATGACGATCTCGCCGTCGGAGCTGGCCGAAGGCAGACTGGTGCTGGCTCCCGGTCTGGGCCCCGATCCCATCGCGGTCGCCGGACGCCTTGTCGAGCTCGGCTACTCCAGAGAGGCGCTGGTTGAAAGCCGCGGTCAGTTTTCGGTCCGCGGCGGGATCCTGGATGTGTTCCCCGCAGCGGCCGACTCACCGGTCCGCGCCGAATGGTCGGGCGACCTGATCGAGACTTTGCGGCTGTTCGACCCCGAGAACCAGCGCTCAGTGATGGCGGTGCCAAGCGCGTCGATACGCGCCGGCCGCGAGCTGTTGCTGGGCGCCCGTCGTGGCGCCGCGGCGGTCACCCGGTTGCTCGGCGGGGTCTCGCTCGAAAACCTGCGTGAAGACGTGCGAGGCGAGTGGGAGGACGAGCTGGTCCGGCTCGGGTCGGGTGCGGCCTTCCCGGGAGTCGAGTTCTACGCCGGGTATGTCGATCCATCGCGCCCTTCGCTCTTCGATCACCTCCCAACTGACGTGGTGGTGCTCGACTTCGAGGCCGAACGGCAGCGTGCTGACGCTCGATCGCTGGTCGATGAGACCGAGATGCTGGCGGCAGCTGAGGCGGGCGGCGGCGAGCTGCCTCGCGGATTCACCTTGCCGATGGTGCCGCCGGAGAGCCTCGAGCCGCGGAAGAGCTGGCACCACCTGCGTGTCACCGCCGGCGAGGCGGATGGCGCGATTGACCTCGGTTGGGTTCCAGCCGACCCGTTCGTCGGCCGGCCGCGCGCGCTCGCGGACGCTGTCGCCCTTGCCGATTCCGCCACGGTGGTGATGGCCACCGAACAGGCCGAACGTCTGACTGCGCTGCTTGACGAAAGCAAGGTGACGGCTCCGCCCTTGGACGTGGACCTCGACGTCGACCTCGACTTGAAGCCGGCCTTTCTGCGGGCGGACGTCGACATCAATGCCGGATGCGCTCAGCCGGCGATCGGCTTCCATCTCTCCACCGATGCCGAGCTCTTCGGCCGGCTTCGGCGACCCGGAGGCCGGGGCCACCGGCAGGCCGCGACGCGAGCCCAGGACCTGACGCGTGAGTTCACGTTGGACTTCGCCCCGGAAGAGCTGGTGGTGCACGTGGACCACGGCATCGCGCGGTTCAAAGGGATGCGTCTGATCGAAACCGACGGGGCGCATCGCGAATATCTCGAGCTCGAATATGCGGAGGGGGACCGGCTTTTTGTCCCGGTCGAGAACCTGGATCGCGTCCAGAAGTACCTGGGGGGCGAGGGCCAGCCCACGCTCCACCGGCTGGGTACGGGCGATTGGACCCGCGCTCGAGGGCGCGCCAAGAAGGTGGTCCAGGACGTCGCCGAGGACCTGCTCCGGATCTATTCGCTGCGAGAGGCGAGGCCGGGAATCGCTTTCGCGCCGGATACCGCGTGGCAGCAGGAACTCGAAGCCTCCTTTCCTTATGAGGAGACGCCGGACCAGGTGGCGGCGCTGGCCGAGATCAAGGCCGACATGGAGTCGGACAAGCCGATGGACCGCCTTCTGTGCGGCGACGTCGGCTTCGGGAAGACCGAGCTGGCATTGCGCGCGGCGTTCAAGGCGGCGATGAGCGGCAAGCAGGTGGCTCTGCTCGCACCGACCACCGTCTTGGCGCAGCAGCACTTCCACGTGTTTCGGGAAAGGCTGAGCAAGTTTCCCGTCTCGGTCGAGATGCTGTCGCGATTCGTCGACGACGAGACGCAAGCTCAGACCATCGAGGGCTTGAAGGCGGGGCAGGTCGACATCGTGGTGGGCACACATCGGCTGCTGCAGCGGGACGTCCGTTTCAAGCGCCTGGGATTGTTGATAGTCGACGAGGAGCATCGGTTTGGCGTGATGCAGAAGGAGAGGTTGAAGAAGCTGCGAACGCAGCTCGATGTGCTGTCGCTTTCCGCCACGCCGATTCCGCGAACGCTCCACATGGCCGTCGGAGGCATCCGCGACATGAGCGTGATCCAGACGCCGCCGGAGGAGCGGCAACCGATTAAGACGTATGTCACAGCCGATGAAGATGGCCTCGTCAAAGAGGCGATCACCCGCGAGCTTCAGCGGGGTGGCCAGGTGTACTTCGTCCATAACCGCGTGCGCACGATTGAGAAGGCCGCCGACCGTGTTCGCGAGCTCGTGCCGAATGCTCGAGTGACCGTCGGACACGGACAGATGCAGGAGGATCAGCTGGCCGAGGTGATGGTCGCCTTCGAGTCGGCCAAGTTCGACGTTCTCGTCTGCACCACGATCATCGAATCAGGCCTCGACATTCCGAACGTCAACACGATCATCATCGAGCGCTCGGACCGGTTCGGTCTCGCCCAGCTCTATCAGCTCCGGGGACGCGTCGGGCGTTCGGGCAGGCGGGCCTACGCATATTTCCTGTATGACCCGCGGCGATCGCTGACCGAGCGGGCAGACAAGCGTCTGGACGTCATGTCCGGCCTGCACGAGCTGGGTCAGGGTTTCAAGATTGCGCTCCGCGACCTCGAGATCCGCGGCGCCGGGAACCTGCTCGGCACCGAGCAGCACGGCGCGATCGCGGCGGTCGGATTCGAGATGTACCTCCAGATGCTGCAGAGCGCCGTGACGAAGATGCGATCCGGATCGGAGGAGACGGCTGTCGGCGACGTGCTTTCGACGACGGAGATGAACCTGGATCTGCCGCTCGACCACTTCATCCCGCGCTCTTACATTCGTGACGAGAAGCTTCGCCTTGGCGCGTACCGCCAGCTCGCCGGCACTGAAGACGAGGAGGAGCTGGAATCGGTGCTGCGCTCTCTCGAAGATCGATATGGTCCTGGACCGGCGCAACTCAACAACCTGGCATATTCGCTCCGGATCAAGTTGAAAGGGCAGCGCCTCGGACTCAGGGGAGTAGTCGCGGAAGGCCATGACATCGTGATCCGCGTCGACCCCCAACGGTACCTGGACATCGACGAGCTGACACGTCGAATGGCCGGCCGCATCGCCGTCGCGCCGAACCGGCTGAAGCTGCGCCGCCAGGGCGAGGTTTGGCAGCGCGACCTGGTCGCGTTGCTTGAAGAGATGGCCAACCTCTATGAATCCGGAAGGACGGCCGCCGGCGTGTCAGGGCACTGAGGGTCCATGCCAGAATCACCGCTGATGCCAGACGCAGAGGAACGACAGTTTTCGCCCGGGGTCAACGCGATCTTCGAGGTGGTGGCACGGCTTCGTGCCCCGGACGGCTGTCCGTGGGATCGCGAGCAGTCTCACGAATCGCTTCGGCCCTACCTACTGGAGGAGACCTATGAGCTTCTCGAGGCAATCGACTCGGGCGACGACGCCAAGATAATGGAGGAGCTCGGCGATGTACTCCTGCAGGTGGCGATGCACGCTGAGATTGCTGCCGGCGAATCCCGCTTCGATGCCGGCAAGGTGTCGGAAGCGGTCGCCGCCAAGATGGTGGCTCGCCATCCGCATGTGTTCGGGTCGGCGAAGGTCGCGAGCGCCGACGACGTCTTGCGCAACTGGGAGCATCAGAAGGTGGATGAGGCTCGCAAAGCCGGGCGCGAGGACCAGTCCGTGGTCGACCGCGTGCCCGTCACGCTGCCGGCCTTGGCGTGGACACTGGGTCTACAGAAACGCGCAGCGCGGGTTGGCTTCGATTTCGCGTCTCCCATCGACACCGCCGAAGCGGTTGCCGAGGAGGCGCGCGACCTATCAGGCGCCGCCGATGCGCGTCAGACGTTTGACGAGATGGGCGACCTGCTGTTTGCGGTCGTTTCGCTGGCACGGCGGCTGAAGGTCAACCCCGAAGACGCTTTGCGGGTCGCAGGTCAGCGATTCCGCGAGCGCTTCGCGCAGACCGAGGCGGGTCTTCG
>DATLRQ010000170.1:0-3313 GCA_035534555.1 Candidatus Micrarchaeaceae archaeon | reverse complement strand
GCCGAAACCGAAGGTCTTGAAGCCCATCGATTCCAGAGCGCAGTTTCCAGCCAGGATCATCAGGTCGGCCCACGAGATCTTGCGGCCGTACTTCTGCTTGACTGGCCAGAGCAGACGGCGAGCCTTGTCGAGGTTCGCGTTATCAGGCCAGCTGTTGAGCGGCGCGAAGCGCTGGGTTCCCGAACCGGCGCCGCCTCGTCCGTCGTGAATGCGGTAGGTGCCGGCGCTGTGCCACGCCATCCGAATGAACAGTGGGCCGTAGTGGCCATAGTCCGCCGGCCACCAATCCTGGGACGTCGTCATCACTTGGACGACGTCGGCCTTCACCGCAGCGAGATCGAGCGTTGCGAACTCGGCTGGGTAATCGAACTCTTCGCCCATCGGGTCGATAAGGGGCGAGTTCTTGGCCAGCGGCTGCAGGTTCAGCTGGTCCGGCCACCAGTGCTGGTTCGCCGTCGAAGCGGTGACGGAGTGGGTGTGGCTCAACACTGGGCACTTGGCTGCGGGTGCTGCCTCCTCCGACGTGGTGGCGGTGGCGCCCGTGTCTTCCTTGTTCATGCTGCCTCCTCTCTGCTCATGTGGTCACGGTGTATCAATCGCGGCTCGTGATCGCCGAGCCGCCTGCTGGCAGGTCGGACAGGTGCCCCAGTAGATGACCTCGGCCTCGTCAACGATGAACCCACGATCATCGGCCACCTCAAGGCAGGGCGCAGGCCCCACCGAACAGTCGACATCGACAGTCACGCCGCAACTGCGACAGACGAGGTGATGGTGGTTGTCGTCCACCCGGATCTCGTACTGAGCGGGTGATCGCGCGGGCTGGATACGCCGGATGAGGCCCTTGTCGGTCAGGATCCCAAGAGCGTCGTACACGGCTTGACGCGACACGGCCCCAATGTCTGCTCGCACTAACTCTTCGATCTCGTCCGCCGCGCTATGCGCGCGGCCCGACACCGCACGCAAGACTGCCAGACGCTGAGCCGTCACCTGCATACCGTGCCGGCGGAGCAGGTCCGCTGGTTCCAGCAGGGCTTCCTGGGACACGACTACACCATGCGTCCAAAATTGGACCGTGTCAAGATTCGGCCTCAGGTCGCGTCCCCCCTCTAGGCGGTGGCCGGTTCGAAAATCACGTCGAAACGCGGCGGCGGAGCGGGAGAGTTTCCCCCTGTGCGAGGAGAACGGCATTGCCGCCTCGGGCTATGTAGAACTCTTCATGCGTCAGCCACCGCGGCTCCCAGGAGGCGATAGGCCCCACTCCTCCGCGAACCTGCGCGAGCCGGCAAGTAATCACCGGCACCTCCGGACATCCGACCGCAAACCGGCCGAGCAAGTCCACCCGCCAGGCACGGCGCAGAGGCTGAGTTCGAAACAGATCCAGTTGCGAGAGATCGATCGGGGAGTGCACGCACAGAATTCTTCGACTTCATGGTCTGAGAGCGGCGTTGGCCTTGGATCGGGTGCAATGAGATCGAGAGCCGTGATGTTTGCGCGACCAAAGGCGTGCTCGCCATCGCGATCCCGGCAGGTCTCAGCCCGTGCAACAAGCCAGAACTGTCAGAGTCCAAGACTGCTTTGCGGCGGGGGGCCAATCCAGAGTCCTGGGTCTCATCATCGGCAGGACCGTCCGCACCGCCAGGATCAGCCAGTGCGAACGGGTTGGTCAGCGTCGGCGTTTCGCAGGCGGCTTGGGCTTCGTCGCCGACGGCCGAGTCGATGGGGCCGGCGGCGAAATCCTGAATACCCGGATGCTCATTGCGATCACGGCTGCAGCAAGCACTTCGTTGACGCCGAACCACAGCGGCCAGACCGACAGGCCGGTCGCGCCGCCACCGAGCAGCCACGAACCAATGAAGCCGATCATCAACACGAAAGCCGCACCGTCCCATGCCGCTATAAGAGGTTTGCGCGGAATCAAAGGCATAGGCGAGGTTCTTGGCTACTAGGCAAAGTACGACGCCGATAGCTGCAGGAAGCAACGCTCCGATCGGCTTGTCGGCCTTGGAGAACAGGATTCCCGCAGGCACTGCACAGACGCAGGCAGCGATCGGAAAGGCGAGTAGCCATTGCCCGTTTGTGGCGCCCACCCCCTCGAGCCAACGTCGGTAACCAGGTCCCGCCAGCAGCCGGCGATGGGCGGCCATGAAGAGCATCGAGAACAGGACGAACAGCAGCGTTTGCGCCGCCAGGTATGCGGTCAAGCCGATCCCATGGTCAAGTCCTCAGGCACCGCCCCCGCCGGTGTGGCCGCGGCTGAACAGGATAGGGTCGCGATGAGCGAACCTTGGGCGGCCGTCAGGCCATGATCTGGGAGGTTGTAGGGGGAGAACCAGACCTCCTGACGCAATGGCTCATTGACAGTCGGACGCGATGTGACCACGAGGTCCGAGCAAGTGTGTTAGGGCCAACTCCATCTCTGCGCTGAGTGAATCCGCCGGCCGGTAGTACACCCAACGACCCTGGCGGCGCGCCTGCGCCACCCCCGCTTGTCGAAGTTGCGCAAGGTGGTGGGACACGACGTTCTGCGGTTTCCCGCCCACGCTTTCCTGGAGGTCGCACACGCATCGCTCGGCGCTCCAGATCGAGGCCATGAGTTCGAGCCGTGTTGGATCGGCGAGCGCTCGGCACAGCGTGAGCGCTGATGCCCGATCCAGCCCGCTCAACCTAACATCCACTCCGGACATATCGGGCAATGTCGCTTCAACCATCGTTGATACGATAGCCGAACAGTGATCGAGGACTGACTGCTGTGAGCACGATCCAGGCAGGTGAGCATCTGGCGCCGGGGCGACCACGGAGCGTAGCCGGCCAGCTGTCGGCCGTCGACCGTTTCCTGCCGGCGTGGATCTTGCTCGCCATGGCGGCAGGGCTGGCGCTAGGACGGGTCTGGCCGGGGCTCGGCCCCGCGATCGGGCGGTGGCAGATCCAGCAGGTTTCGGTACCGATCGCGATCGGCCTGCTCCTGATGATGTACCCGATCCTGGCGCGCGTCCGCTACGAGCGCGTCGCGCAAGCCGCACAGGACTGGCGGATGCTCGCGGTGTCTCTCGTCATGAACTGGGTCGTTGGACCGGCGTTCATGTTCACTCTCGCCTGGCTGCTGCTCCCCGACCAGCCGGGGCTCCGAACTGGCGTCATCCTGGTCGGCCTCGCTCGGTGCATCGCCATGGTTCTGGTGTGGAATCAACTCGCGTCCGGGGACGCGGAGTATGCCGCCGTGTTGGTGGCACTGAATGCGATCTTCCAGATCGTCGCGTATGCCGGGCTCGCGGTCTTCTACCTCAATGTGCTGCCAGGCTGGCTCGGCCTTCAA
>DATLRQ010000169.1:0-91945 GCA_035534555.1 Candidatus Micrarchaeaceae archaeon | reverse complement strand
CTGGTCCTGGACGACCAAGCGATCGTCGTGAACGTCCGTGATCAGGGACTCGTGGTGATTACCGGCTGCGGTCACGCCGGTGTGGTCAATACCACCCGCTACGCGCGCGTTCTGACCGGCGAGGATCGGGTCTGCGCTGTGATTGGCGGCTTCCACTTGAGCGGCCCGTTATTCGAGCCCCTGATCGATCGCGTTTGCGCTGACCTGCTGGAGCTGAGACCAAGCTGGATCGTTCCCGGCCACTGCACTGGTTGGCGCGCGCAGCACGCGATGGCGCGGGTATTCGCCAACTCGTTTGTCCCCAACTGTGTAGGCACACGTCTGGAACTCGTCGCCGCCGGCTGCTGAAGTAGTGGCCGAGGAGGGATGCCGATAACCATCTCGACGGACCTTTGCGTGCTGGCCGGTCAGCTCGATCTGGCCTCCGTTAAGAGACCGGCGATCGGCTCCCGGCTGGCCAAGCTTCGTGCGCCACGGAACAGTCACAGAGGAACGCCGTCGCCAGCCGCGGCGGCACGTGCGCGATAACCGTCACGTCGGACTTTGGCGTGTCTCGTGGCCAACCGAGTTTCCCCCCCAGTTAAGAACGCAAAAAGGTTCTTATTGTGGAAAGCTGGGCGCACTTATACAGGTTTGTATAACACTGATTTGTATAACACCTATCCGTATAAGCCAGCCCAGCGCGGGATCCCGGTGCTAAAGCGACCGATACGGATCTAAATTTCGCCTCGGGCAGGGCGCGAAGGCGCCAGCACATGTCTGGAGTCGAACGGAAGCGCGAAGACGGCCCACCCCTTCACGTACTCATGCCCTGCCCAGGGCGCCGGCCGCTGCACCTCCGGCGGGTCCGACAAAGTCGAGGCGAGGTCACGCATTGATTGGAGGCCGTTACGCGAAGGCGACCGTCTTCGCTCCGGCCACGATCTCTTCGACTACCTTGGCCGCGCCGACGATGGTCACCCCCGCGGCGAGCTGGTCCTCGGTGACGCCTCGTGGCTTCGTGCAAGCGCCGCAAAGCCACACCTTTCCGTTATTGGCGACGAACTGATTCAGCAGGTCGCACAGCTTTGGAAGCCCGGCCGCCTCGACGCCGTCGGTGCCACCCTTCGTCCCGAGGCGCACAGCCTCGACGGTGCAGAGCACGACCGCGTCCTGCCCTGCAGTAGCGGCGATGTTGGCCGCGACGAATGGCAGCGTTGCACGCTCCGGGTCCTCCCGGCCCCAGGTGCAGTTGAAGATGAGCTTATCGTTCATTTCTTTCTCTCCACAGTGATGATCTGGCGTCCATCCGCGGTTGATTCGATTGACCTAACCTGCTGCCCGAGCATTCGCGCCAGCGAGGGCAGATCCTCTTTGGCGGCTGGATCCCTGACGACCACCTCGAGCAAGGCGCCTACCGGAACGTCGGCGATCTGGTGCCGAAACTCTTGGGCCAGACCATCCGCGCATCCCATCGCACCAGCGTCGAAGAGCTTGACGGCGTTCGCAGCCTCCTGTTGAAACCCCGAACACAAGAGATCGATCTCCCGGATGCCTTGCGGACCGACGTCGACGTAGACGAGCTGCTCGATCACCTCGGGCCGGCCTTCGCGCTCGACGTTGAATCGCCAGGTGATGCGGTGTCGAGGCCCGACCGTCTCTTCGCTGGATGAGGCCAGCTCAAAACGCGACGCAGATCCGAACCACCGCTTGAAGTGGCCGACGATGGCGTCCTTGCCTTTGGGCTCCTCCAGCCCATACGGAAGCAGCAGCCGGCCCTGGGCGTCCTCAGCCAGCGTCCCCGCGAGGCGATCGAAGTCGCGGGCCGCGAGCAGCTTTACGAACTCTTCCGGCGTTTTCATCGTGTCCTCCTTGCCATGTCTTTAAGAGCACGGTATCCGCGATGTTGCCGGCCGTCGTCAGGAGTTCGCCCTACAAATCAAGCGGCTCCAGGGTGTCCAGAAGCCCGTGATGCATCGCGAAAAGGGTCGCCGTAGAACGAGTCGACACTCCCGCCTTGGAATAGATCCGTTCGATGTAGGTCCCGGCCGTCTTCGGCGCGATATGGAGCGTACCGGCGACTTGCCGATTGGAGGCGCCGCGGGCAATGAGGATCAGCACTTCGACCTCTCGCGGCGTGAGTCCAGCCGGTCCGCTTCGGCGCTTGCCCTGGCTCTGCCCGGCGGCGGCAAGGACGGCGTCCACCGCGGCCGCGTCGAGCTTCCCCCTGCGAGCGTCGGCTCGAAGTTCTGCGGTGGCCTGCTTGGCACTCAACGCAGGGCGATATGACCGCGGCTCGGTCATCGCGCAGAAGGCACAGGCGGCGGCGAGGAGCCGACCGCTGACCGGGATGGCCGGAGCTGTCAGGCGCCGGTGGTAGCCCGAGCCATCGCAGCGCTCGTGCGTCAAGGATGCGATGGCACCCAGCCGGGCGAGCTTCGGCGGCCGTGCCAGCATCCGCTCGGTGTAGTACGAGTGCATCCGCATCCGCTCCCACTCCGACGGCGACAGCGGACCTGCCTTGTCGAGGATCGATGCCGAGATGCCGTGCAGGCCCATGTCATGGAGAAGCCCCGCTCGTCGAACCGCAACCACCTCTGCTGCCGGCAGACCCGCACGCAAGGCCGCCTGGGACGCGAGCTCGGCCACATTCCGCGAGTGGCCGGCGCGCGATGGCGACCGGAGGTCGGTGAAGTCCGCGATCGCCTCCAGCGCCTGGTCGAACTCCCCCTCGGTGAGGCACCGCTGCAGCGCCGGATCGCCGGCGATCACCTCGTTCCAGTCGTCTTCCGTCGCCGGGTCCCTCAGCACGTCAGGAGCCACGGAGCAAAAGAGGTCGGCCACAGCCGGATCGAACTGGGTACCGCGGCGGCTGCGGACCACATCAACGGCGGCGGTCGCCCCGCCGCTCCGGTGGAAGACCTCGACGACGTCCGCGAGGTGGTAGAGACGGGTCTTGAGCGCGATCGCTTCCCCGCCGACGCCCTTGGGGACGCCCTTGCCGTCCCAGCGCGTGAAGACCTGCTGGAGTGGGCCACTGACCTCGCTGCCGAGCCCGATCCGATCCGCCATGTTGCCCGTGACGAGGCAGTGGGACCGGATGGCTTGCTCGACCGCCTTCCCGCCAGTCGCGATCAGGTTGACCGCGAGACGCAGACGGTGCAATGCGGGCTGCCCCGCGCCGAGGTGCTGGAGCATGAACCCGAGGGCGGGGAGGTCCCTAAGGTCGGAGCGGAAGGTGTCGGCCCTGTAGGCGATGTCATCACCGACCAACGCCGCCAACACCGGAGTATCCGCGACGCAGCCGGCCCACGCGAGCGTGACCACGTAGTAAAGCGCGCCTCGCTCTTCGGGATCCAGCCCGACATGATGTCCGAGCCGGGTGGCGATCAACCAGGATCGTAGGACGTGTTCCATGGGCTGGCCCAACCCGAGGTCGATCGCCAGCGAGAAGGCGGCGACCAGCTCGGCCAGCCGAACGCCCGAGTCGCGCTCGCCCGCTTGCACGGCCAAAGCTTATTGGGCCCAGTGACGCAGTGGCATCCGGAACCACACGATCAGCCCTGAAATGGCGGTCAAGATCGCGACCGTGGCGATCGCGGTCTGAAAGCCGGCCGCATGCGCCCACGCCAGCGACGACCGCCCCGACTGCGTAACCCGCATTGCGCCAGGTCCGATATACGCGCCACGGACGCGGCTCGGAGCCGGGTTCGTCCACAGCCGGGTTCGACTCGATCCTTGTGCGCGACCCAAGATTCACAGAACGGGAGATTGACGCGGTTCATGAGGGTCGCCGATAACCATCTCGACGGACCTTTGCGTGTTGGCCTGCCAGCTCGATCTGGCGCCCGTTAAGAAAGATCAAAAGGTTCTTATTGTGGAAAGCCGGGTGCACTACCCACTTCATTACGGCAGCTATTTACTCAACTCAGTCACCGGGCCGTCCAGCCGAGCGGCTAACTCGGGGTGAGTGTGCCTGGTCTCGTTCAAGAGGCAGCCTGTGGCGGCCCGGAACGCTCGCCGTAGCTCGTCGACTTCCAGCGACCTCACCAGCGCGCCCTCGAAGGCGGCCTTCACGCCGTCCGGCACCTTGTCGAAGCCACGGCCTTGCACCGCCGGCAGGCCGTGGCGCAGCGCCGCCAGGGCGAGCGCCTGGTCGCGGACGGCGCTGATCATGTATTCGGCCTGCCAGACCTCGCCCCGCTGGATGCAGGAGCGCGAATGCAGGGCGTAAAGCCAGCCCATGCCGATCATCTCATCGGCGGGGGGCGGCTGCCCCTGGGGCAGGTCGACCGAGCTGCCTGACACCAGCTGAAACGTGGAAGAAAGCGCTCCGAAGTCGGCTGCCGGCGCGAACGCGATGTCGACCTGCAGCGTGCTGCGAAGCAGGAACACGCGGTAAATCCACGAGCCACGCGTGACGTCAAAGTGGTGGATGGCTCCGTGCTCGTCGTGCATGCGGTCCGTCCAATCGCCGAGCGCCTCGCGTAGCCGCGCGGGATCGGCGACGCCGAATGCGAGGTCGATGTCAGACCACTCATCGAGCGCGTCTCGCGCCGCAGACCCGGTGATGGCGACGCCACTTATGCGCCTGTCAGCCTTCGCTGCCACAAGGAGCTCCTCGCGAAGCCGCTCTCGCTCTTCCGGTGTGAACACGTCCGGCGATTCTAGTCATGTATACATCTGGTGTGGCGGAACGATGGGCGGGGCTGTAGAGGAGACAAACCGCAGGATGCTGCGCGCACGTGATGCGATGGACCGCGCTTATGCCGGACCTTTGGACATTCGCGCTCTCGCCAGCGTCGCCAGCGTCTCAAAAGCGCATTTCGTCAGGACCTTCCGCGCCACATTCGGCGAGACGCCGCACCGCTATCTGCAGCGGCGCCGGGTCGAGCGCGCGATGTTCCTGCTGCGCGAAAGCGACCGCAGCGTCACCGATATCTGCTTCGAGGTCGGCTTCAACAGCCTGGGCACATTCAGCCGCACCTTCCATGAAATCGTCGGTGCCACCCCCATCGCCTACCGGGCGCGAGGTGGTCCTTTGGCGGTGCCGACGTGTTTCACGATGGCCTGGATGAGACCGAGCAGTTTTGGAGAAGCCAGAACAAAACGGGGTGCCTAGCATCGACCTCGTCGCAGGTAACAAACTGAAAGGAGAGTTCAATGTTCGACTCGATCAACATCTCGCACATTTTTGTATTCGACCAGGAAAAGGCTCTCGACTTTTATGTGGGCAAGCTCGGTCTCGAAGTCAGCAATGACATGAACCTCGGCGTCATGCGCTGGCTGACCGTCAGGGTCCCTGGCGAAGAGGGCCGTGATGTCCTGCTCGAGCTGCCCGGCCCGCCAGGGATGGACGAGAAGACGGCAGCCCAGGTCCGCGAAACCGTCAGCAAAGGCGCCAGCGGCTTCGCCCTTGGCCTGACCACCTCCGACTGCCGCAAGACGTACGAGACCCTGAAGGCCCGGGGAGTGGAGTTCAGCGAGGAGCCGACCGAGCACCCTTACGGAATCGATTGCGGCTTGCGCGACCCGTTCGGCAACCACTTGCGCATCGTTCAGCTGGCGACGGCGCCGCTGAAGGCGGCTGCGAAGGCTCGATAGAAAGCGCCGATTCCTTCCAACCAAGAGTTCAGCTAGCAGGCCCTGACCGTCTGGTCGGGGCCTCCCGGGCGTTCCAGCCAGAATCAGGCCGGCTTCTCTCCTATGTAGAGCGTCTGCTTGCCCAGGAGCAGCCAGGCGGGCGGGAAGCTGAGATAGGCCCGCACCAGCAGTGGGTGCTGCGGGATTCGGCTCTTGGTGGTGTATGGCAGGAACCGGGCGATCACCTTCTTCGTCTTGAATCCCGCCATGACCGCCGCCTCCGCCAGGCTCTTTTCGGTGAGCGCCGTTTGGTGGTCGATGAAGTCCCAATAAGCGCCGCCGATCAGGCGGATGTTGGGTTGCAGGATCAGCACGCTTCCGCCCGGCTTGAGGATTGAGAAGGTCACACGCAGCTGCTGCAGAACGGCCTCGGTCGAAGGCAGGTGCTCCAGGTAGTTACTGAAGAAGGCGACGTCGAAATAGTCGTTGGGCAGGACCTCGGCAAGGTCCAGGCCGCTAGCCGGGACGAACCGAACGTCTTTTGGCAGCGATGCGCTCACATCGCGGATGTCGGTGGCCCACCGCTCCCCAGCGTGGATGTTGCGAATGAAGTAGCCGAGGTCGCAGGCGATGTCGACGACTCGGGCGTCCGGCCTGATGTACCTCTGCATGAAGCGCCCCAGCTCGTGCCAGATCGCTTCTTTGCCCGCCTGGTCCTCACGGCTGAAGCGCTGCTCGTAGACCTCTTTGAGGACGATCGGCGGCAGCTTGCTGGTGCCGGCTTCCGGTTCTTCGTTCAGCCGCATGATCGGGGGCGCCATCTTCGGTACATCAACGCGCCGGCTGAGGTATTCGGTCTCATCGGTACACGAGGCTGGCGCCAAACGGCGAGAACCCGAGCCGTTCGTAAACCCTAGCCGCCTCGTCATTGGCCGCGTCCAGGAAGGCGAAGTCTCCGCCGTTCGCGAAGTGCCGCCGGACAAGCTCCGACGTGATGGCAGCCGCGACGCCTCTGCGCCTCCGATCTTGTCGCGTGACGACTCCGACGATCTCCGCCGCCCCCTTGAGGGAGTGCGAGACACCCGTGCCGACCGGCTCCCAGTCCAGCCAGGCGAGCAGGAAGACGCTGTTCGCTCGTGCCATGTCGGCGCGCAGACGTTCCACCGGTGGCGCTGGTCGATCGATCTCGCCGCCGTCGGTCCACCGGATGGATTGGAAAGCCTCCAGCTCCGCTGGCGCGGCCGCCGACGTCAGCTGCGTGATATGCACCTCTTCGGGCGTGGCGAACGGCTTGAAAGCTTCCGGGCGGCAGGACATGAGGGAGTTTCGTTCGATCAGCTTCAACCCGGCGCCCTCGAGCCACTCGCCGACCTTCGGAAAGAGCGTCTCGTTGTACTCGATTTCGAGTGGCACCTTGTGCCGCTTGAACGTCGAACGCAGCTTGGTCAGCGCCTTTAGCGTTTCGGCCTCGGCGGCCGTTCCGTCGATGAGGGTGACCCAGCCACTGCGCGCGTTGTCGCCCGGCGCGGACAGCACCGCCCTAAAGGGACCCAGCGACAGCATCTCGGCGCCGTCGTCGCGATCCGCGAGCGAGTCGCGCTGCCAGGCCTGAAAGCGGTCGGAGGCGCTCATGGGATAGGCCCGACCTTAATGCACTTTGTTCGCCTACGCTGAGGCCGAATGTTGCTGCCCCGCACGGTCTTGGCCATCCTGAGGTGGACTTGAGCGATCGACCCTCGACGGCGAGCGCTGAAAACGCCTTTGCCGCAGACCTCTTCGACGGCCTGCCGACGCGCTACGACACGCTCGCCGAGGTCCTCTCGTTCGGCCAGAACGGGCGGTGGCGCAGGGAGCTTGTCACGCAAATCGCCGCGTCTCAGCCGAAGACGATTCTCGACGTCGCCACCGGCACCGCCGGCGTCGCCATTGCGCTGGCTCGCCGAACGGGCGGCGAGGTGACAGGCGTCGACCTCACCGAATCGATGCTCGCGCGGGGCCGTGAGCGGGTTATTGCAGCCGGCCTCGAGCCTCGCATCCGGCTCCAGGTCGCGCGAGCCGAAGAGCTGCCTTTCCCGGACGCGGCTTTCGACGCCGTCTCGTTTACCTATCTCTTGCGGTACGTGCACGACCCCGCGGCCACCCTGCGTGAGCTGGCGCGAGTTCTTCGCCCCGGGGGCGTTCTCGCCAGCCTCGACTTCTACGTTCCGCCCTCCACTACTTGGCGGATGGCCTGGTGGCTTTACACGCGAACAATCCTGCCGCCGGCCGGCCTCGCTCTTGGTGGGCCTGAATGGTGGCAGGTCGGTCGATTCCTGGGGCCCAACATCTCGAGCTTCTACAGGGCCTGGCCCCTGGCGCGGATCGTCGGGGCATGGGAGGGCGCGGGCATGGACAGCGTGCGCTCCAAAGCGATGAGCGTCGGCGGCGGGGTTGTGATGTGGGGTCGCAAAGGTAGCGGTCGCGCCAATGCCTGAGACTCTCGCTCCGGCTTATTACGCGGCGCGAGCCGGCGGCTGGCGACGCGACCTGTGGGCAGTCCTGCATCCGCCATACACCGCCTGGCATCTGTCGTACGTGGTCATCGGCGCAAGTCTGGCTCCCAAGCTCGACGCCGTTCGCTTGATCGCAACGCTTTTGGCCTTTTTCCTGGCGGTGGGCATCTCGGCACACGCGCTCGATGAGCTCAAAGGCCGGCCCCTGGGGACCGAGATCCCGCAGGCGGTGTTGACGGCGGCGGCCGCGATCGGCCTGATCGGAGCCGTCGCTCTCGGCGTCGCGGGCGTCACGCGGCTCGGCATCGGCCTGTTGCCGTTTATCGCAGCTGGCGTGCTGTTTGTTTTCGCGTACAACCTCGAGCTGCTTGGCGGAAAGCTACACGGGGACTTCTGGTTCGCGCTGTCGTGGGGAGCATTCCCGGTGCTGACCGCGTATTTCGCGCAGACCGGCCGCCTGTCGATTGGCGCGCTAGCCGCGGCCGGCGCAGCGTTTGCGCTCTCGTTCGGGCAGCGGAGCCTCAGCACGCCGGCCCGGCTCTTGCGGCGCCGCAGCCGATCAGTCACTGGCACTGTCACGATGCGCGATGGGTCGGCGGTCGAACTGGACCAAGCGACATTGCTACGTCCGCTCGAGCAGGCTCTCCAGGCGTTTTCGTGGGGAGTGGTGACGCTGGCCATCGGAATGGCGGCATCGAAGGTGTTATGACGCGGTATGCTGCAGTGTGTCAATGAAGCCGACTGAAGTCGCAGCTTTCAAGCCGCTGCTGCGGGGCTGGTCCCACGGGCTGGCGGCGCTGGTGTCGATCGCCGGTCTCGTGGCCCTGATCGTCGTCACGCGAAACGACCCCGCAAAGCTCGTCTCGATGATCGTTTACGGAACCGGCCTCGTCCTCCTGTTCGGGATCAGCGGGACGTACCACATTGTCAACTGGCCGGCCAGGGTCAAAGACTGGCTGCGCCGCGCCGACCACGCCATGATCTTCGTCTTCATCGCGGCGACCTACACGCCGCTCGTGTTCAACGTCCTCGTCGGCTGGTGGCGCACTGCCGTGCTGGTTGCAATCTGGATTTGCGCTGCCGCGGGAGTCGGCGGTGCGGCGCCCTTCCTACGCATCCCCAGACGTTTGCTGGCCGCGTTGTACCTCGCCATGGGCTGGCTGGCCGTGATCGCGCTCGTGCCGCTGACTGCCGCGCTTGGCTGGGCGGCGGCCCTGCTGATGGCGCTCGGGGGCCTGCAGTACTCGCTTGGCGCTGCCGCGTACGCATTCAAGAAGCCGCGCCTCTGGCCGCGGGTGTTCGGCTATCACGAGCTGTTCCACGTCGCTGTGATCTCCGCGAGCATCACCTTTTACCTCGTCGTGCTCAACTACGCGGTGCCCTTCCATCGGGCAGGCTGACAGGACGGTTTAGACCGGAGGCACTCCGTGCTTGCGGTTGACGCGTGGTGAGGTTCTCGTCGCGTAGGCACGGAACCTGGCGATAAGGGCGGCGCGGAGGTCGTCCGGCTCGACCACATCGTCGACGATCAGGTTGGCCGCGAGCTTGTAGAGGTCGACGTCCGCGCGGTATTCGTCCTCGAGCTGCTTGCGGCGCGCCGACCTCTCGTTTTCAGGCAGCTCCGCGAGCTTGTTGAAGAACACCGCGTTGACAGCCGGCTCGGGCCCCATCACCGCGATCTGGGCAGAAGGCAGCGCGATCACGCAATCCGAATCGAAGGCCGGGCCCGCCATCGCATAGAGGCCGGCGCCATATGCCTTGCGCACGATGACCGAGATCTTCGGCACCGTCGCCTCTGACACGGCGCTGATCATCTTTGCGCCATGCCTGATGATGCCGCGCTTTTCGACGTCGGTGCCGATCATGAAACCGGGCACGTCGGCCATGAACAGCAGTGGGATCTCGAACGCGTCACACAGCCAGATGAAGCGCGCGGCTTTGTCGGCTGAGTCGCTGAAAAGCACACCACCCTTCTGCATGGGCTGGTTCGCCACGATGCCCACCGCCTGCCCATCGAGGCGGGCCAACCCCGTCAGCAACTCCTTCGCGAAGAGCTTTTTGACTTCCACCCAGCTGCCCTCGTCGATCAGGGCCTCGATCACCCTGCGCATGTCGTACCCGCGGTTCGGCTCAGTGGGGATGAGGTCTGCGATGGGTTTGCCGGCAAGCGGCGCCCTGGCGGCGACGGGCAACGGCTTCTCGCCGGATCGCTGAGGCATGAGCTGGAAATAGGAGCGCGCAAACTCGATCGCCTCCTTGTCGTCCGCGACGAGCGCGTCGCCGCACCCGCTCTGCGTGCAGTGCATGCGCGCACCACCAAGCTCCTCGAGGCTCACCTTTTCGCCGACCACGACCTCGACCATGCGGGGCGATCCGAGGTACATCGAGGCGTTGCCCTCGACCATGATCACGATGTCGCAAAAGGCCGGGATGTAGGCGCCGCCCGCCGCCGAGGGCCCGAACAGCAGGCAGATCTGGGGCACCTGCCCTGACAGCTGGACCTCGTTGAAGAAGATGCGTCCCGCGTGGCGCCGGCCGGGGAACATGTCGATCTGGTCGGTGATCCTGGCGCCGGCCGAGTCGACCAGGTAGAAAAGGGGGACCCGGATGCGGGCAGCCGTCTCCTGGATCCTGATGATCTTCTCGACGGTGCGTGCGCCCCAGCTCCCGGCCTTCACGGTCGGGTCGTTGGCCATCACTGCCACCTGACGGCCGAAGATCATCCCCATGCCTGTGACGACGCCATCGGCCGGCAGCTCGTCGGCGAGCACGTTGGCGAAGAGGCCGTCCTCGACGAAGGAGCCCTCGTCCAAGAGCAGGTCGAGGCGCTCGCGCGCGGTGAGCTTGTTCTGCTCGCGGAGCTTGGGAAGATACCGCGTGCCACCCTTCAGCGCTTTGTCGCGTAGCTCGCGTTGCCGGGGGTTGGCCACTACTTTCCCTTGAAGTCCGGCTCGCGCTTCTCGAAGAACGCTTTGATGCCTTCTTTCGAGTCGTCGGTCAGCGTGATCAACGTGAACTGGCTGTGCAGGTACGCGAGCGCTGCGTTGAACTCCATGTCCTGCTGTCGGTAGAACGAGTCGCGCCCGAGCCGCATCGCGATCGGTGACTTCTTCGAGAGCTTGTCGACTATGTCCTTGACTGCGCCATCGAGCTGATCGTGGGGAACCACCCGGTTGATCAGCCCAAATGCCTGCATCTGCGTCGCCGTCCAGCGGTCGCCCAGCATCTCCATCTCGAGCAAGACCTTGCGCGGCAGGTTGCGGGCAAGGATGGCCTGGATCATCATCGGCCAGATCCCCACGTTGATCTCCGGTGTGCCGAACGTGGCGGTGTCGGTCGAAACCAAAAGGTCGCACGAGCACGCGAGGCCGAAGCCGCCCGCCAGCGCGTGGCCGTTGATCCGCCCGACGATCGGCTTTCCAAGGCTCGCCATCAACGCGAAGAGGTCGACGAAAAGATCGCGGCTGCGGTGACGCTCGAGATCCGTCGTGCCTCCATCGAGGCTGGTCAGGTCCGCGCCCGCACAAAAAGCCCGGTCGCCGGCTCCCGTCAGCACGACGACGCGGACCTCAGGCTCGTGCTGGCACCAGCGAAACGCTGCCGCGAGGTCCCGGAGCATCACGACGGACAGGGGGTTGCGCTGCTCTGGCCGGTTGAGGGTGAGGGTGGCGACGTGGCCCTCGACCGCCAGGAGCGCCTGCTCGAGTCGTGGAAATTCAGTCAATTGCGTAATCGTAGGGCGCGCCGCCTGGGCACCCCATTTCGGGTAACCAAACGGAGGTCGGCAACCCACTATTTGCCGCCTGCTTGGCACCATTTCCTAGGCATTCCTTCACAAAATTCCATGATTCACAGTGTCGGCGATACCCAGGGTGTAGCGAATCTGCAACCGCTCCTGTAACCCAAAGTTAGGACAGCAATCGCTTAAACGGTATAATCCGCCCGATCGAGATCCATATGAAGGCGAGACAGCGTGAAACTGGCGAGGCACCGTCCCCGTCGCTCAACGACTCTGGCATCGACCTCGACAAGCCAATTTTCACTTTGAGCGTGGCTTCTGAAATCCTCGAGACACATCCTCGAACCCTGATGATGTATGAGCACTTGGACATGATTCGCCCGAAGCGGACCGTGACGAACCGGCGGCGTTATTCGCGGCGGGATGTGATGAAGCTGCAGGCGATCCAGACGCTCACCCGCAAGCACGGCGTGAACCTCGCAGGCGTTCGCTACATCTTGGCGCTGCTCAAGCGCCTTCAAAATGCCGGAGTCGAAGCACCGGAGGGATTGAGGAACCTGGATGTAACCCTACTCGACGTCTAAGTACCAACCCGCACTCGCGGGCTGAATTTCAGCAACGGATGGAGCATATGTCGAAGAAAAGAAGGCGTTTGGAGATCAAGGTCGAGCCCCTGCCGCTTCCGTTTCAGGATGAGATGGCGTCGTGTCCGGTATGCGGTCGTGACGCGGGGGCGATCGGGAGGCGTCACCTTCAGATCGTCTTTCGCTGTGAAGGCTGCAAAGTGGTCTTCAAGCGAAACCGCAGCTGGCCTTACGTCTATTAACTCGGCGAAGCACTAAGCACGTTCGACTGCCGTCGTCAGCGTTTCGTACGCTGAAGGGCGTGAGGAGGCGCACCGCCGTGCTTGGCGTCGTAGCTGGGCTGGCCACTGTTGCGATCGCCGGGGCGGTCAAGCCTAGAGGCGGCACCTCGTTGCTCCTTGATTGGGAGGACGTCCGTCGGACGGCGCGGGCTCGACTGGCAAATCCAGAAGAGTCGACGGCGGCGCTCGCGGCCGCCGCCGCGACCTACCGCGCGATGGCCGCCAAGCTGCAAGCGCCGCTGCTGGACTTCGTGGGTGGCAGGCCAGCGGGCGCCAAGCTTCCCGAGTTCCAGGCGCTGGACCGCGAAGGGTGGCTGGACCTCAACCTCGGCATCATGCGACGGGTGGTCGACCCCGTCCTGGAGACGGGCCGGCTCCCCAACTCATTGATCGTCGATGTCGGTCGCAGCGGCCTCGACCACTACCTGGCGCTGATGCTCGCCTTCCTGGGTCGCCGGGTACTCGGCCAGTACGACCCCCAGCTCATGGGCGTGGAATCGATCGATAACGCCGGACTGTACCTCGTTGAGACCAACGTGGCCGAGTGGGCCAACACGGCAGAGCTTCCGCCGGAGGACCTGCGGCGCTGGCTCATCCTCCACGAGATGACGCACGCGTGGCAGTTCGCGGCCCACCCGTGGCTGCGGGGCCACATGGAGCAATCGATGCGCGTGCTCCTCGACACCGTGACCAAGAAGGTCTCGCCGGCGGCCAGGATCGCGGGGTTTTTGGGCGTGCTGCCGGCGCAGTGGAGGGTGATGCGGCAGATGCAGGGCACGATGTCGCTCATCGAGGGGTACAGCAACCTCGTGATGAACGAGCTGGGCGCGACGCTGCTTCCAGACTTCGCCGAGCTCGAGGCGGCTTATCAAAAGCGCAGCTCCAACAAAAGCGTGCTCGACCAGCTGGTCTGGAAGCTGACTGGCCTCGACCTCAAGCTCCAGCAGTACAAGAAGGGCGAGGCCTTTGCCCGCATTGTGTACGACGCCCACGGGATGAAGGCGCTGAACCTCGCGTGGAAGGGCCCGGACCAGATGCCGAGGCTTGAAGAGCTCGCCGATCCCCAGCGCTGGTATCGAAGGGTGGCGGGCTAGTTTCTAAGTCTCCTCTTGGGCGGTTTCTTCGCTCATCGGGACGATCGCAACAGGTAGCTCGGAGATGTCGTAGTAGCGCACCGGCTTGGACATGCGCTTGGCGATCCCGACCTGCACCTTTACGCCCAGCGACATGTGCCCGAAGACCCAAACCTCGTCGCATCGCGCGAGGAGGTTGTTCATCGCCTCCCGAACGATCTCCTTGGAGACCGTGTGCATGAGGTAGTAGTCGAACAGCATGAACGGGCTGACCGGCACCACCCCTGAATCGAGCACGAACTTCTGGATATGCGTGCGCCAGTAGAAGACCTTGTTCGACATGGCCACGTACACGAGCCTTTTGGGGTGACGCAGCGTTTCCTCGGCCTGATCGCGAGCCGTCGGCTTCGTCGCCGGCTGGAAGATTCGCTCGAGGATGTCTTCTGCAGCCTTCCCCGAGATCGTGGCCATGGGTCGGCCTATCCTATCAGCCGTGCCCGAAACCTCAGGCGTCGCGCAGGCTGACCGATTTCGCCTGGACGGGCGCGTTGCGCTCGTCACCGGCGCCAGCCGGGGAATCGGCAGCGCGATCGCTGAGGCGCTGGCCGAGCAGGGCGCGCAGGTGGTTCTGTCGAGCCGCAAGCAGGCGGACCTCGACGCCGAGGCTCAGAGGATCAATGCCAGGTTTCCCGACAAGTCGGCGGCGATCGCGGCTCATACAGGCAGGACGGCGGACCTCCAGCACCTTGTCGATGAGGTCGTCGCCCGCTTCGCCAGGATCGACATTCTGGTCAACAACGCGGCGACCAATCCCTACTTCGGGCCCGTCCTCGGCGCCGACCTCGGGGCCTGGGACAAGACGTTCGAGGTCAACCTGCGCGGCGTTTTCCAGCTGACCAAGCTGGTTTATGAGGCATCGATGGAGAAAAACGGCGGCGCTGTCGTCAACGTCGCCAGCGTCGGAGGGCTGAGGCCGGGCTTCGGCCTTGGCGTCTACAACATCACGAAAGCGGGGGTCATCATGCTCACCAGGCAGCTAGCCCGCGAGCTGGGCGGCAAGGTTCGCGTCAACGCTGTCGCGCCCGGACTTGTGAAAACTCGATTCGCCGAGGCGCTCTGGGGAAATGAAGCGATCCTGGAAAGGGTCCTCAGCTCCAACCCGATGGGCCGCATCGGCATGCCAGATGAGATTGCGGGCGCTGTCGCCTTCTTAGCATCCGACGCCGCGAGTTACATCAACGGCGAAGTGCTGGTTATCGACGGGGGTGGCGGGGAGGTCTAAGCCCTCTCCGCGGTTTGCCCTCGGTTGGCTCCAGACGAGCGCTCGCCGCCTCGCCGGCCAGCTCGCCAGCGTTGCCGTTTTCTGCTGAAGGCGCTCTCGAGTGGATGAAGTCTTCCAGCTCCTTCTCGTACTGGTAGCCCTGGTTGTCAGGTGTGTAGCGCAGGACCCTTCGTTGCGAGATGTACTCCTCGAACGCGGCCTTCGTGTCCCGTGCGGCTCGGAATCCAAGCAGCCGAGCGGCCTTCGCGGTCGAGAGCACGCGGCCCCAACGCAGCAGGTCGAGAAGTTGCGGTGACAGGGACGCGACACCGAACTTTCTGAGCCCGAACGCCGCCAGGTCGACCCCGAACGGCGGGATCAAGGGCGCGTGCAGCTTTCCTGCGTCGTCGAGAAGCTTCGACAACGGCTCGGCGCCAGGCGCGGCGATGTTGTACGCACCTGCGGGGCCGCGCTTGACCGCCAGGCGCATGGCTTCGACGCAGTCGTCGCGATGCGTGAGCTGGAAGATAGGGTCATAGCCAGCGATCGTTGGCACCACCTCGAGGTCGAGGTACCTGGCAAGGGGTTGCGGCTCATCGGCGTTGAGGCTGTTGCCAAAACGAAGGACCAGGATGTCGATGGCGGCGTTGCGCGCCGCGAAATCGTTGACGTACGACTCGACCTCGACGATGTCCCGCACGAACTGATGTCGCGAGTTGCTGTCGAGTCGGTGGTCCTCGCGGATGGCGGTCGGCAGGTCCGGTCGCGACCCGTAAACGTGGCTCGAGGATTTGAGGATGAACCGGGTGACCGGGCTGCCCACCCCGGCACAGCCCGCGAGGAGGTTGAGGGTGCCGATCACGTTCACCTCGTGCGCACGTCGCGGGTCCATGTCGAACGAATCGACGCGCGTCAGCGCGTGCACCACGGTGTCGATCCCGACCGAACGAACCAGCTTGCCGATGAGCGAGTGGCGGATGTCGAGCTTGAGGTAGTCGGCGCGGCCAAGGTCGTAGCGAGGCTCGCGGATGTCGATGCCGATCACCTCGGCGACGTCGGGGTCCTCGACGAGGCGCTGCACGACGAGCGCACCCCACCAACGAGCCACCCCAGTGACCAGTACCCGGCGCTTCTTGGACGGCATCTCTAGCTAGTCTGCATCACGTCCGCTTGATGACGTCTCGCTCCATCTGCGCCACCGCGCGGGCGACGGTTTCGAACAGCGGTGATTTCGCCTGGCGCACCGCCCACTCGAGCTGGCGCAGCAGGGAGTAGAGGCTCTTCATGGCCTTGATCGCATCTCCGATATCCACGTTCGGAGGCAGCGGGATCTTGTCCAGCTGCTCTCCGCCCGCCCACCTGTAAGCGAAGTCGATGTAGTCGTGCGAGGGCTGCCGGAGGTTCGGCTCGTCGAGGTCGCTCTCCATGTCCGAGAAGCGGAAGTAGAGGGAGCGCACAAGTCTGGCCGTCTGCGCCACCGCGGGAGTCGGATAGCGCCGCGGCCCCCGCTGCTGCCTGTCTCTGCCACCCCGATCGCGATCCTCGGCCGCCAGCATGATCAACACGGCGCACAACTCCTCGGGCGCCAATCCCTCCAGCCACCCCAGCCACACGGCCTCCGCGACAAGGATCGTGTTCTCGCCGTAGATGCGGGAGGCAAAAAGGCCTTTATCGGTGGGCCGGTCGTGGGCGAGAAAACCCGTCTCGGTCAGGATCCGGCACAGCCGTTGCAGCTTGCGCGCGTACTCATCCATCTGGCCCTTGAGCTCGCGCTCGCCGCCATCCAGCTCCTTCTGGAGGGTGCGGATCTCGGCGTACTTGGTCAGGTACTCGCCGAATCGAGGCGAGTGCACGAGCTTTAGCTTGCGCTGGCGCTCCAGCAGACCCTTGGCCTCGACCTCGAGCTTTTGGACGAGACGTCCGGCAGACCCCAGCGTGCGCGTGTGCTGCCGCCCACGCCGGCCGCGCCGTTCGACGCCCGCCTCGCGGCGCAGCCGCCTGAGCTCGATCCGGATCGACCGCCGCCGGTCCTCGAGCTTGAAGTATTGCGCGACCTCGTCGATCGACACCTCGGTGTCGTTCCAGAGCTTGCGAATGTCGGCCAGGCGGGCGCGCACGTTGACGAGGCGCTCTCTCGTCCTCTCCTCCGCCAGCCGCTTCTGGAACTGCCCGAACGATCGCTCCATCAGGGCTTCAGCCTGTTCGGGTGTGTAGATCCGCAGCAGGTTGAGCGCCATGTTGTAGCTGGGCAGGAACTTGGACTCGACCACCAGGGTCGCGCCCATCGCGACCTCATAGATGGTGCCGATCTCCACGTCCGACTCCTTGAGGATCACGCCGTGCCCGATGACGTCGATGCCGCGGCGGCCAGCGCGCCCCATCAGCTGCGTGAGCTCACCCGTGGTGAGATTTGAGAAGTTGGTGCCGTCGAACTTGCTGAACGAGGAGACGACCACTCCGCGTGCGGGCATATTGATCCCGAGCGACAGGGTCTCGGTCGCGAAGACCGCCTTGATGAGACCTCGCTGAAAGAGCTCCTCGACCATTTCCTTGTGGTACGGAAGGAGCCCTGCATGGTGCTCTGCCAGCCCGCGTCGCAACAGGCGCGCGTCGACCATGCGGCGAAACAGCGCTTCCTCGTCGTGGTCAGTGAGGCCCTCGAGGCGGGAAGCGGCGACCTTGTCGATCTCTTCCTTCTCGGCTGCAGTGGTCAGGTCAATGTCGTGATACGAGCACCGCTGCAGGGCCTCGCGACAACCGCGTCGCGAGAAGATGAAATAGATCGCGGGCAGCATGTCCCCCCGCCGAAGCTCCTCGATCACATGCAGCAGGTCGTTCGACGGCAGCTTGCTGTAACCGCCGACACGATACGAGGCCTCCTCTTCCCCTGCTGCCTTGCTCCATGTGCGTTGGTCGATCGCACCGTCGCCTTTAAAGAGGGGAAGGAGCCGGTTGTTGATCGCGAGCCAGAGCTTGAGCTCGACCGGCCGCACATCGTGGAAGACCGTTTCCATGCCACCGCGGTTCTCCGCCATCCATTCGGCGATCTCGCGGAAGTTCCCGATGGTCGCCGACAGGCCGACGAGCTTGATCGAGGTTGGCGCCTGGATCACGATCTCCTCCCAGACGGATCCGCGGGGGAAATCATCGATGTAGTGCACCTCGTCGAGGACCACGTGCGAGACCATGTCGAGCCGCTGCAGGTCCTCATAGATCAGGTTGCGGAGGATCTCGGTCGTCATCACCACGACCGGCGCGTCGGGGTTGATCGAGTTCTCGCCCGTCACGAGTCCCACAGTTGATTCGCCGTAGACCTTCACGAAGTCGTGGTATTTCTGGTTGCTGAGCGCCTTGAGCGGCGTCGTGTAGATGACCTTTGAGCCGGCGTGCAGCGCGCGGAAGATTGCGTACTCCGCGACGACGGTCTTTCCGCTCGAGGTTGGCGCGCTGACCAGGACGCCGCCCGGGCCTCGGTCGAGCTTTTCGATCGCCTCGCGTTGGAACTCGTCGAGCTTGAAGGGCAGGGTCGCCTCGAATTCTTCCACCATGGAGTCGGCTGTTTTCAAATGCGTATCAGCTCGGTCGAAACGTCGGTGATGCGGGCGCCGTCGCTGTGCGACTCCACGTAGGACAGCACGGAGGCCAGCACCTCGTCCGCGTGCCTGCCGCTCCCGCTGACAGTGGCGATCGCCAGCTCCGCCAGCTGCCAGCGGTCGAGCTCGCCGACTTCGGCGGCCGCGACGTGGTGCTCCTGCTGCAAGCGCTTGAGAAGGCCACTCACGACCTGGCGCTTCGATTTCAGCGAGCCGCTGTCAGGCAGATGGAGGACGACGCGGAGCAGGCCGACCGTCAAAGGTGAGGACATCCATCGGCTAGATTACGTGGCGTGGAGACCCGAGCATCCCAGCTGCGCGACCTCGGCCGCGAGCTCGTGAAGGCCTCCTATCTGAAGGGCGATTTCATCCTGCGCTCAGGCAAGCGTTCCAATCGCTACTTCGACAAGTTCCTGTTCGAGACCGATCCCGCGCTGCTGCGCCGCCTCGGCAAGCACCTGGCCAGCCTGGTTCCAAAGCAAACGCAGCGCCTGGCGGCGCCGGAGCTGGGCGCGGTACTCCTTGGCGGCGCGGTGTCGATGGAGTCGGGCCTACCGCTGGTGCTCGTCCGCAAGGAGCCGAAGGGCTACGGAACCTCCAAGCAGATCGAGGGTCGCATCGAGCCGGGTGACCGGATCACCGTGATCGAGGACGTCGTCACGACCGGTGGTGATTCGCTGCGGTCCGCGCAGGTGCTGCGAGACGCGGGGGTCGAGGTGATCCACCTTGTAGTCGTGCTCGACCGTGGCGAAGGGGGAGAGGAGAACATACGAAACGCGGGTATCCCGTATTCACCACTGTTCCGAATCGCAGATTTAGAGCTTGACTGACATCGTCATCGCCGGCGGGACTGTCGGCACCACCGATGGTCCGCGGCAGGTCGACATTCATGTCTCCGACGGCGTCATCACCGCCCTCGAGGAGCACGGCAAGAAGCATCCCGCCGGTGCCCCGATCGTGGACGCGACCGGCATGTACGTGCTTCCTGGCGCCATCGACGTCCACGTGCACGGCCGCGATCCCGGCTTTCCGCACAAAGAGGACTTCGGCACCCTCACGCTCGCGGCGGCTGCCGGCGGCGTCACCACCGTGGTCGATATGCCCAACACGATCCCGGGCGTCGACTCCGATGGCGTGCTGGAAGCGAAGGCGGCGCTGGCGCACAGCAAGGCGCGGGTCGATTTTGGGCTATGGGGTTTGATCCGCTCGAGCTCGACGCCGGATCAGCTGGAAGGCCTGGCACGGTCTGGCGCCAGCGGCTTCAAGGCGTACCTGGGTTATGCCTTCAGCCTCAGCCGCAAGCAGGTGATGTACGCGCCGGAATCAGACGACCCTGACCTCGAAGCGCCGCCCGACTACGGCACTCTTCTACGCCTCGCGCCCGTGGTCGCTGCCCTCGGACTTCCGCTCGTGATCCACGCCGAGGACCCCGGTATTCTAGCGGCGTTCAGGCGGCCGCTCGAGTCGTACGCGGACGTGCTGGCCGCCCGCCCGCCCGAGGCCGAAGCAGTCGCCATTGCTGCCGCGGCGGCGATCACCGGCTCGTTTGGCGCCCACCTCCACATCGCGCACCTGTCAAGCGCGCTCGGCCTCAGGGCAGCTGAGGCGGTGCTGCGAGACCGGTCGAGGCTGACCCTGGAGACGTGTCCTCAGTACCTATGGCGGTCGGATGCCGACTTTGCGAAGCAGGGGAACTCGATGAAGGTGTACCCGCCCGTGCGCACGGCGGCTGACCGGCAGGCCCTCATCGATGGCGTCGACAACGGGGTGATCGGAATCGTGGCGACCGATCACGCCCCGCATACCGACGCCGAAAAAGCAACGTCTCTGCAAGATGCCGCCGCCGGCAGCCCTGGAGTCCAGACTCTCTACCTCAGCTGCCTCGAGCTGGCCAAGAGCCTGGGCGATGTCTGGAAGGCGCCGAAGTGGGTGAGCGAGGCGCCGGCGGCGCTCATCGGACTACACGAGAGCAAGGGCAGGATCGCGCCGGGGTTCGATGCCGACGTGGCGATCGTCGATCCCCGGCGCGGCACGGTCTTCCGGCCGGCAATGATGCGCTCGAAGCAGAAGCACGGGGCGATGGAAGGCCTTGAGTCGAGCTTTTCCATCGTCGAGGTCTACGTGCGCGGCCGGCTTGTCGTCAAGAAAGGGCGCTCGATCGGGGCGCCGATCGGCCGGATGGTCAAACCATCCTGAGCGACCGCAGCTAGGCCCGCGTGCCGACTCCTCTGAAGATCGGGTTCTGCGCCAGCTCGCGCTCCAGGCTGGTGGCCGGCCCGTGCCCTGGATACAGCGCCGTCGCCGGCGGCAGCCGGAGGAGCTTGGTGCCGATGCTCATCATCTGGCGGCGAAGGTCGGTCTCGGGCGTCTGCTTGCCGATCCCGCCGGCGAGGATCGTGTCGCCGACGAACGCGTGGTTGGCGACTACGTAGCAGACGCTGCCAGGCGTGTGCCCAGGCGTGTGGATGACCGAAAGCTTGAACTCCCCGAACTCGAGCTCGTCGCCGTCGAGGAGGTACTGATCGGCTGACCGCAGGAACTGCTTGGCGTCGGCTGAGTGGAGGGCGGTGAGGCCGCCGGTGATCTCCTTCAAGTCGTCTTTGCCGGCGACGTGGCCAGGGTGGCAGTGGGTGGCGACGATGAACCGGACCTTCAATCCCTTGACCTGGTCGACGAGCTTGTCCACGGGCAGGCCGGGATCGATGACTATCGCTTCCTTGCTCGTCGAGTCGACCACCACGTAGGCATTGACCTCGCGGTCGAGCTTCACCTTGACAATGCCGAGCTTCACGAAGAGAAATCTACGACTTCGCGCGAGCGATCACTATTGGGGTTGTGAATCAGCGCGTGGCTGTTGTCGTGTTTGGGAGCGTGCTGCTGCTGGTTTTGCTGTTCTGGACCTATGGGTACGTGAGGCGGCGCGCCAAGAAACGCTAGCGCTAGGGGGCTGCTTCCCCCTGGATCTTGATCCTCAGTGCGTCCAGGTAATCGAACTTGTCGAGCGCAGGCTTGGCGCGGGCCCGGTCCGGGTATTTGGCAGTCTGGATCGCCTCGACCAGGAGGTCGATCTCCTCCTCGGTGAACTGGAGAGTGCGGTAGACCACTTCTTTTACCTTGGCGGGTCGGTCGACCGCCTCCCTGATCACGTCGTCGGTGTCGCTGACGACCTGCGGACGGGTCGGCCGGAACAGGTCTTCCGAGCCTGCAAGTGATACGCGCTTGAAAGTGGTCACAACCTGTGATTCTCCATCACTTTGGCGGCGAGCGCACGGTACGACCTCGCCCCATCCGAGTCTTTGGCGTACTGCAGTATCGATTGGCCGGCCAGCGGCGTCTCGGCAAAGCGTATGGAGTCGGTGATGCCGAAGTCGTAAACCTTGTCGCCGTATTTCTCCCTGACCGCCGCGAGCACCTCCTGCGAATGCAGCGCGCGCTGCTTGTAGAGGGTGGGCAGGATGCCTGTGAGCTCGAGCCGCGGGTTCAACCGTCGCTTGACTCGCTCCATGGTTATGAGCAGCTCCTGCATGCCCTTGAGGGCCAGGAACTCGGCCTGAAGTGGAACGAGCACCTCATCTGCAGCCACCAGTGCGTTGATCACGATCAGGTCGAGCGATGGCGGGCAGTCGATGATGATGAAGTCGTATCGCTTCTGCGCTGCTTCGAGCTTGTCGCGGAGGATGCTTTCGCGCCCGATCTCATTGATCATCTGGTTCTCGGCGCCGGCCAGCTCGACGTCGGCGGGGATGTAGTGGACGCCCATCTGAGGCGCTTCCTGGACGACGTCGGTGACAGTGACCGCAGGGTCGACCAGAAGGTCGTAGATGGTCTTTTCGATGCCGGCCGGAGGCTTCATGTAGAGAGTGAGGTGGCCCTGGGCGTCGAGATCGATGAGCAGTATCCGCTGCCCCAACTCCGCCAGGGCGGCGCCGAGGTTGACGGCGGTGGTGGTCTTGCCCACCCCCCCTTTCTGCATCGCGACGGCGATCGTTCGGGCCAAGAGTGATGCGAGTCTAACTGAAGGCGGCGGGTATCGACCTACGGGGGCCCAAACGGGGGTCTCTCCGGGGCCTTGACCCTACAATTGGCCGCGGTGTTCGGGACCCTGCCAGTCGTAACGATGCGCGGTCGGTTCACGTTCGCGGTGATGACGTGATCATCGACATCGCCGTCGTGCTCCTGTTGGTGATCGCGCTGATCATCGGCTACCAGCGAGGCGTCATCCAGCCGCTGATGGCTGAGATCTTCTTTTTCGGCACGCTGCTGGTCATTTTTCGCTTCCACGACCAGTACACGAACGAGATGCAGAAGGTCGCCCACCTGACCCCCGTCCTCAGCATCGCCCTCGCGATCATCCTGGCCATCGTCATGGGCGCGATCGGCGGCGCGATCGGCGGCGCCTTCCATCGCCTGGAGTCGATTCGCGGTATCGACGGCCTCCTTGGCATCTTCGTCCACGTCGCCGTGACACTGGTCGTGATCTACCTCGCCATCTCCGCCCTAGTCGTGCTCGACAACGCCTTTGAGCCCACGCTCCAGAGCGCGAGCCTCACGCTGGCGCAGGTCAACAGGCTCGAGTCGTGGGTCGAGTCCAACCCGATCACGGCGGCGATGGTCTCCAAACAAGACCTGGCAGCGCTGAAGACCGCGGCGGGCGGCGCCGGCGGCGCCAATCTGAATAACGTCCAGGGCATCCACCAGCTGCAGCAGATCTACACGAGCTTCCTGCAGCCCCAGCTGCACAGCTCCAGGACCGTTCCGATCATCCTGGGCATCGGCAGCCACCTGCCCTTCATCGGCCACATCGGCCCCAGCGACCTGCACCCTGCCCCGACCCCGTTGCCGTCCCCAAGCCCGACGGCAACACCGAAGCACTCACCGACGCCTAAAGTGAAACCGACTCCGAAGAAGACACCCTAAGAGGGTAGGCATGCTTGACTTGGCTTTGACCCCGGACCAGGAGCAACTGGTCGACACCGTGCGCGATTTCTGCGCGCGGGAATTCGCGCCGACCATCGCCGCCAACGACAGGGCTGGCCACCACGACCCGGAAATCTTCGCCAAGCTGGCATCGATCGGGCTGCCTGGCGTTTGCTTCCCGCAGCGCTACGGAGGCTATGGCCTCGACTACCTGTCCCTCGGCCTCGTTTGCGAAGAGCTCGAGTACGTGGACACCGTCTATCGCACGGTGCTGTCGGTCCACGTCGGACTGGTGGGGATGGGTCTTTACACGTGGGGCACCGAAGAACAAAAGCAGCGATGGCTCGCGCCTATGGCTCGTGGCGAGAAGCTCGCGTGCTACGGGCTCACCGAACCCGACGCCGGGTCCGACGTCGCGTCGATGCAGTCGACGGCGCGCCGCAACGGCGACAACTACATCCTCAACGGACAGAAGACCTGGGTGTCGGACGCGGACACTGCCGATTTCCTCCTGGTCTTCGCGAAGACGGATCCGAAGGCGGGGAGTCGCGGCGTCTCCGCGTTCATGCTCGACCGCGCTGGCTGCGGCGAAGCGCTGCGCACCGAGCCGATCGAGGGCAGGCTCGGCATTCGAGCGGGAGATGTCGGATCCATCTTCATGTCTGACCTGGAGGTGTCCGAAGCCGATCGAATCGGCGAGGAGGGCGATGGCTTCAAGATCGCGATGAGCTGCCTCGACAACGGCCGTTACACGGTGGCGGCCGGCGCGACCGGCACTGTCCGGGCCAGCCTCGATGCTTCGGTCAAGTACGCTCGCGAGCGAAAGACGTTCGGACAGGAGATCGGCCGCTACCAGCTCGTGCAGCAGATGATCGCCCACATGGCGCGTGACTACGAGATCTGCCGGCTTCTGTACTTCAAGGTCGCGTGGATGAAGAACAAGGGCGTGCGCCACACGCGCAATGTTTCGATGGCCAAGCAGTACGCGACCGATGCAGCATTCAACGCTGCGAACGATGCGATCGAGGTGCACGGTGCATACGGGTATTCGGCGGAGTATCCCGTCGAGCGTTTCCTGCGCAATGCGCGCGCGCCGATCATCTATGAGGGCACCCGCGAGGTGCACACGATCCTCCAGGGCGAATATGCGCTGGGTTATCGCGAGGACCGGCCGGTCAAGAAGTCACTCCCGCCCTACCAGCCAGATTGATCCAAGCCGCGGCGGCTGAGGGTGGTCTGGTGGCTGCCGTCAACTCGGTAAAACGCAACCTCAGCCACATTGACTTTGTCGTCCTGTCCCTTTACTGGGTCGCCATCGGCTACCTGTGGACGAGCCTTGGCGGGCTGATCCTCCCCGACATGGTCATTCAGTTGGTCGGCAGGGACCACGAAGGTTTTGCGCTTGGGGTGCTGGAGGCCGTCGGCTCGCTGATGGCCGTGGTCTGGCAGCCCATCGCGGGCGCGCTTTCGGACCGCACGACGACGCGTTTTGGGCGGCGGCGTCCGTACATCGTGGTCGGCACCATCGGCGATGTCCTCTTCCTGATCGGCCTCGCGCTCTCAGGAACCTTCGGACTGGTGCTGATCCTCTACTTCCTTATGCAGGCCGCCTCGAACACCGCCCAGGGTCCGTACCAGGCCCTGATGCCCGACGTCGTCCCGGAACCCCAGCGCGGGACCGCCTCGGGCTACTTCGGCGTCGCGAACGTGGTCGGACTCCTCGCCGGCACCCTGGGGTCGGGGTACATCCTGGCCCACGCCGGCCGAACGGCGGCCTTGCTAAGCATCTGCGCGCTGCTCATCCTGACCATGCTGGCCACGGTCTGGTTCATCCCGGACCGGGCGACCCGGACGGCGGGCCAGTTCAAGAGCGTGCGCGAAGCCATCGCCACGACGTTTGCGCGGCCGTTGCGCTACCCCGCCTTCTTATGGCTGATGGCGTCGCGCCTCCTCATCCTTTTGGGCTTGGTCGGCGTTCAGAGCTTCGTCTTCTTCTACTTCAACAACGTCTTCTTTCACAACGACCGCATCGACACCATCACCGCCAGCTACACGCTGCTGGGCCTGGTGATATTCGCGGCCTTCGTGGCGTCTTGGCCCGCGGCCCGCGCATCGGACCGTTTTGGCAGGCGGCCGTTCATCCTGGTCGGCGGCCTGATGGGTGCGCTTGGAGTGCTGATGCTCGTGTTCAGCCACTACCAGCTGCTGCCGCCTCAGCTCGTGGATCCGCTGGCGCGAATGTTGAGGGTGCCAACGCTGGCGGCGCAGGCGACCCTGGTTGGTGTTTTGATCGGTATCGGCTACGGTGTCTTTTTCTCTGTCGATTGGGCTTTCATCCAAGACGTCATTCCTACACAGGAGGCAGGGCTGTTTATGGGCTTCAGCAACATTGCGACGGCCGGGTCGGGAATCATCGCTCGCTTTATCGGCGGTTTCCTCCTTGATCCGTTCAACCACGGGCCGAAGTTGCTCGGCTTGCCTGGCGGCTTTCCCGTCATCTTCTCGATATTCAGTGCATCGCTGTTGATCGGTGCGTTACTGATCTTGAAGGTGCCCGAGGCCCGAAAGCGATGAACCTTGACGGACTGCTGCCATGGGGCGGCCTGGCGGGAGCTCCTTTCGATGCGGCGGACATGGTGGTCGCCGGAATCCCCTACGACGGTTCCGCTGTCTACAGGAAGGGAGCGGCGCTCGCTCCCGAGCGCATTCGCTCGCTGTCCAGCGCAATGCCGCCGGTCACCGAAGACGGCCAGGTGCTCCAGGGTCTGCGCGTCCACGACATGGGTGATCTCGACGTCGGCCCCGACATAGGCGAGGGCTGGATGCGAGTGGCCGAGCGCCTCGCCGCTGTGCCGCTGAACTCTCTATTGACGGTCCTGGGTGGGGATCACTGCACCGCCATCGCCACCATCGCTGCGCAAGCGCGGCGCCACCCGGACATGCAGTTGCTATGGGTAGACGCTCACCCCGACCTGTGCGATTTCTCGCGAGGGGGCCGCTGGACGTGCGGCTGTGCGATGCGCCGCGCGCTCGAGGTTTCGGCCATCGACCCGGCCAGGGTCGTCATCGCGGGCGGCCGCGACTACGACCCCGAGGAGGTTGAGTTCATCAAAGCCACCGGCATCCTACTGGTCTCGGCGCGGGAATGGGCGGCCGACCCGGCCGCCTCTGCCCTGGCGATCGGTGACCGCCTGGCTGGCAAGAAAGTGCACGTCTCGTTTGACATCGATGCTCTCGACCCCGCCTACGCTCCAGGCACTGAGATCCCGTCCGCCGGCGGCGTCTCAACACGGCAGGCGCTCGATCTGCTGGGGACGGTCCTTGGCCGAGCGAGCCCCGTTGGTTTCGACCTGGTGGAGGTGTCCCCGCCGTTCGACAATGGAGACATCACCACCTTTGCAGCGCTGAAGCTCATCTTCGAGTTCTGGGGAATGTCCTGGAATGGAAAGCGCTGACGTTGTAATCGTCGGGGGCGGCATCAGCGGATGTGCGCTCGCCTACCAGCTGGCAAAGCGCAAGGTCGACGTGGTGCTGCTGGAGAGGGAGACGCTGGGGTCGCAATCGACTGGGAAGTGCGCGGGCGGCGTGCGCCAGCAGTTCTCGACCGAAGACAACGTCAGGGTGATGCGCCTGTCGGTGAAGCTGCTCGAGTCATTCGAGCAGGAGACCGGGCACCCCGCAGATTTCCGCCAGATCGGTTACCTCTTCGTCTTCACGCAGCCGCAGCAGGTCGAAGACTTCCGACACAACATGGATATGTGGCACCGCGTCGGTCTCACCGAGGCGAGGTGGGTCGATGCCGACGAGGCCGCAAAGATGGTGCCGGTGCTCAACGTCGAGGACGTTCTCGGCTGCACCTTCTGCCCCACTGATGGCATCGCCAGCCCGAATGACGTCACCGTCGGTTACGCGACCGCGGCGCGACGCCTCGGCGCGCGGTTGAGGGAGGGGGTTGAGGTCACCGGCATCGACGTCGCGTCCGGAAAGGTGCAGGGAGTCCGCACCGCCGCCGGCGACATAACGACCCGCCTGGTGTTCAACTGCGCGGGGCCATGGGCGGCTTCGATCGGACGCATGGCCGGGCTCGAGATCCCAGTGCTCCCTTACCGGCGGCATATCGCGGTCACGGGCCCGTTTCCAGCCGTTCCGCGCAACACGCCGATGACCGTCGACTTTCATACGTCGCTGTACTTCCATCCCGAAGGCGATGGCGTCCTGATGGGCATGAGCGATAGGACCGAGCCGCCGGCTTACGTGACCGACGTCAACTGGGAGTTTCTGGAGAAAATGTTCGAGCAGGCGGCGCGCCGAGCGCCGGCGCTTGCGGGCGCAGGCGTGAAGACGGCGTGGGCCGGCCTCTATGAGTCGACTCCTGACCACCAGGTGATCCTCGGGCCGATCGCCGAGGTCGAGGGTTTCTGGTGTGCGGCCGGGTTCAGCGGGCACGGCTTCATGCAAGCGCCGGCGGCTTCGCTGCTCCTGACCCAGCTACTGCTCGACAAGAAATCCGAGATCGACATCTCGTCCTTTGCGTTCGAGCGCTTCGCGCGAGGTTCGCTGGTCACGGAGCGAAACATCATTTAGCGCTCGCTCGTCGCACGGCCAGATTTGGAGCCGGCGGCGTCCCTGGAGTACCGTGCGGCGATGGTCGTCGAATCCGGGACGTGGCATCACGGGCTGATGGCGCGGTGGTAGGCGGAGTTCGTCACCGATGGCGAGCCAGGAGAGCTCGAGTATTTTCGATGCGCCGCTCCACAAATTCGGTCAGCCAGCGCTAGACCTTGGGTGCGGCGCCAGCCGGATCCTCATCCCGATGCTGGCCGACGGCTTCGACGTCGATGGCTCCGATGTTTCGGCGGACATGATCGCCGAGGCCCGCGGGTTGGCTGTGAAGAATGGCTATTCGGCAGGGCGGACTGTCGAGCCCATGCGCGAGCTGGATCTCGCTCGTAAGTACCGGACCACGTCCCAGGTTCGTCTCCGCCTCTGGTCTGGCGGCCAGATCGTGAAGGAGGAGGAATACAGCCTGAGCGAAAGCCTCTACTTCGCCCAGGAGGTCCTGCTGTTGGTCAACGAGGCAGGCTCTCGCGACATCGCTCTCGAAGGTGGCTACACCGGCCGTCCGGCGCCCCCCGACGACGGCATGATCGCCTTCGTGGCCGGAAGGCCGGCTTAGCGCTTACCCAGCAACACGACAGCAATCAGGATCACTCCGCCGAGCAGCAGGGCGCCCGCGCAGCCCAGCTGCACCACCGTGAAGACGATGCCCCCGGTCGAGCCGTAGGTGGGCGCGATCTCGGCCCGGCGCCGGCGGGTTCGGATGGCGCCGATGATGCCTCCGACACCCAGCAAAGCGGCGAGGATCCCGAGACCGACTACAGCCGCATCCTGGCCACCCATGAATCTGAGGTCAGTATGCCCTCGGTTACGATCTGACCCGTGGCGAGGGTGCTGCTATTGGGTTCCACCGGTTTTTTTGGGCGTGGCGTCGCGCACAAGCTGATCGACGCTGGCCATCAGCTGAGGGTGCTGGTCCGGGATCCGATGAAAGCGGCGGCCTTCAAGGTGCGGGGCGCCCAGGTGGTGGTTGGTGACGCGCTGAATCCCGCCGCCCTCGCGCAGTCGGCTCAGGGCGTCGAGCACATCATCAGCCTGGTCGCGGTTCGCCGGAACCGACCGCAGTCCTTCCTTGAGGTCAACGTCGACGGCCCGCGCATCATGGCCGAGGCCGCGAAGGCAGCGGGAGTCAGGTCGGTCCTGCTGGTGAGCGCGATCGGCGCGCGCCTTGACCCGCACTACAAATACCTAACTTCGAGGTGGATGGGAGAGCAAGAGCTCGCGAAGTCGGGCATGGCCGGCACGATCCTGCGTTTCTCGGCGGTGCTGGCTGAGGAGGGAGGCTTCGTCGAGGCCTTCGAGCAGCAAACGAGCTTCGGTCCAGTGATCGTCATCCCAGGCAGCGGTCAGGCCAGGTTCCAACCGATCCTGCGCGAGGACGCGGCCCGCTGCGTCGTCGAGGCCATCAGCAAGCCGGAGCTCTTGAGCACCATCGTCGAGCTTGGCGGCCCGGAGGTGGTGACCTTCGAATCCATGCTCGATTGGTTCATCCAGGCTCGCGGAATCAAGAAGCCGAAGATAAAGCTGCCAATTGCGCTGCTCATGCCCGGAGCGATGGCGATGGAGGCGATGCTTTCGAACCCAATCGTGACCCCTGACGAGATCAACACGCTTCAGCTCGATAACATCGCGGACGGTATCGACTCCGTCAGCGCACGGTTCGGCTGGCGCCCAACCCGCCCCAGCCAATGGGCTCAGGAGAACTGGAAGAAGAAGACCCGCCCTCGCTGAGGTTTCGCGCGTTCTTCGGGCTGCCGGTGCCCGAGCCGCAGCGCGAAGAGCTGGCGCCTTTCCTCAAGGCTTGCGCCCAAGCCGCGCCGGAATTCCGGTGGACGCCGAAAGACAACCTACACCTGACTGTTCGGTTCATCGGCAGGGTCGACAGGTGGTTGGTCGAATCGGTCGCTGACGCCCTTGGCCGTCGACCGCTTTCAGCTTTCGAGATGGAGTTAGGCGAGATCGGCTCCTTTGGGCGCGGTCGCGCTGCGCGGGTGGTGTGGCTTGGCTTACGGGCCGGGACGGCGGGAGCGGCTGGGCTGGCGGCTCAGGTGGACGAGGAGTGCGTCAAGGCCGGTCTGCCCTCGGAGTCGCGGCCATACCAGGCCCACCTCACGCTGGCGCGGGCGCGTCCGCGCGACGGCGCGCGATTGCCGGAGCTTCCCGCAATGCCTCATCTCAAGCCCTGGTGGCCCGATCGCCTGGTCCTCTATTCGAGTCGCCTCGGCAGGACCGGCGCCACCTACGTGGCGATGAGAACGCTAGAGCTCGCTTAGCCCGGCCAGGGCGCACTCGAGGTCTTGATCCGGGCGGCCCCCGCTGACACCGACGGCGCCGATCGTCTTTCCGTCCTCAGCGATGAGCGCGGAGCCTAGTCCCGGTATGAGCGGCACTCGGACTAGCCGGTCGGCGGCGCTGAAGAAACCGGGCCGATCCTGTGCCATCTTGGCCAGGGCCTCGCCGTCCCGCAAGAACATCGCCGCTCCAACCGCTTTCGCCTCGGCCAGCTGAGGTGACAGAGCCATGGCGCCGTCCATCCGGCTCAACGCGATGAGATGGCCGCCCTCGTCAACGATGGCGACTGTCACCTTGATTCCGAGCTGAGCGGCTTTCGCATGAGCTCTCTCGATGACCTTATGGGCGTTGGTGAGACCTAGCGGCATGACTTAGGCTCTAGTCTGGCATGGACCTTAACGGCCGAGTCGCCCTCGTCACAGGTGGGGGCACCGGCATCGGTCGCGCCGTCTGCTTGCGCCTGGCGAAGGCTGGAGCCAAAGCCGTCGTCGTCAACTACTCGCGCTCCGACAAGGAGGCCCGAGCGACAGCGGCCGAGCTGATCGTTCTCGGTCCTGAGGCGATGGCCCACAAAGCCGACGTCTCCAACGACCACGAGGTCACGGCGATGGTCGCCGCAGTCATAGACCGCTATGGCCGCCTCGATGTCTTGATCAACAACGCAGGCACCACACGCTTTATCGCTCACCCAGACCTCGAAGCGCTAACCGACGAGGTCTGGGACGGCGTACTCAAGGTGAACCTGAAGGGAACCTTCTACTGCTGCCGCGAGGCTGCGCCTGAGCTCCGCAAGACAGGTGGTGCGATCGTCAACATCGCATCCATCGCCGGCCACCGAGCTACCGGGTCGTCGATCGTGTACGCGGTGTCCAAGGCCGGCGTGCTGCAGCTGACACGAGCGCTGGCGGTCGCGCTTGCCCCTGAGGTGCGGGTGAACTCGGTTTCGCCAGGTCTCGTGTCGACGCGATGGTTTCGACAATTTGATGCTGGGGCGGCGGACTCCCAGGAGTCGTCGGCCTCGGCGACCACGCCGCTACAGGTGATCGCAGCGCCAGATCATGTGGCGCAGGCGGTGATGGCTTTCGTCGAGAACGACATGCTCACAGGGCAGGACGTGGTGGTCGACGGCGGCAAGAACATCCTGTACTGAGCGCCTTTGCGCCATCGCGGTGCTCTTGTCAAGCTATAAATCGTTGGTTGGCGGCGAACGAATTTTTTCTCTTGCGCCCAGAGCGGGCCGCCCTTAGTGTTGGCCGTGGCCCCGAGGGACACGTTCGAGAGAGTTGGAACAGGCCGCAAGGCAGGTACCGGCACTCGAGAGGCGATCCGTCGGGGTCACTTGCTTTCCGGCGCAGTTGATTGCCGCGCCAATCGTTAGGCTCTAGCGCGGTGTCCCTTGCCCAGCGCGCGCCCAAGCAAACGTCATCGACATCGATCGCTGTCGAGGTCTCGATCGTGATGCCCTGCCTCAATGAAGCGGAGACGCTCGCCAAGTGCATCCGGCACGCGCAGAGCGCCATCGCCAATGGCGGGTTGTCGGCTGAGATCATCGTCGCCGACAACGGCAGCAGTGACGGCTCCCAGCAGATCGCCAGGGATCTGGGCGCACGGGTCGTCGACGTGTCGAGGAAGGGGTATGGGAGCGCTCTCATTGGTGGCATCGATGCCGCGCAGGGTCGCTTCATCGTCATGGGCGACGCCGATGACAGCTACGACTTCGGGGCGATCGGGCCGCTCATCGACAAGCTGCGTGAGGGCTACGAGCTGGTGGTCGGGAACCGATTCATGGGCGGCATCCAGCCAGGAGCCATGCCCTGGTCGCATCGCTGGGTGGGCAACCCGGTCCTGACCTTCATCAGCCGCGTCTTCTTCCACGCTCCCGTGGGCGACACGCACTGCGGCCTGCGCGCCTTCAAGAAGGACGCCTACGAAAAGATGCGCCTTCGCGCCACCGGCATGGAGTTCGCCAGCGAGATGGTGATCAAGGCGGCGCTCAAGGGGATGCGCATCACCGAAGTGCCGGTCGTCCTGCGTCCGGATGGGAGGTCCCGCCCGCCCCACCTGAGGACGTGGCGGGATGGCTGGCGTCACCTCCGCTTCATGCTGCTGTTCAGCCCCCGCTGGCTGTTCCTCTACCCGGGCCTGGCGCTCTTCGCGGTGGGCGTCGTGCTCTCGGCGCTGCTCCTGGCTGGTCCGCTTCACGTGGCGGGGGTGCGGCTCGACATCCACACGCTGCTGGTCGCCGGCTTTCTAGCGCTCATCGGCTACCAGCTGGTGCTGTTCGCCGTCTTCACGAAGATCTTCGCCGTGCGCATGGGCTTCCACCCTCCACACCCCGTGCTCGAACGGCTTTTCAAGTTCATAACGCTGGAGGTTGGCCTGCTCGCCGGCGCCCTGATGGTGCTGGCTGGAATCGTGGGCCTCGTGCTGGCTGTCGCGAGCTGGCAAGCGGTCGGATTCGGCAACCTCAACCCATCGCTGACGATGCGTGAGGTGATCCCGGCGGTGCTCTTGCTCGCGATCGGCACGCAGACCGTTTTCGCGAGCTTCTTCATCAGCATCCTGTCAATCGATGTCGAGGGGACCGTCGCAGCTGGGGACCGCTAGTAGATAGGCGACTCCGCGGTCATGGCCTCGAGCCACTTCCGGCACGAGACCAGGAACCTCGCGCCCTGCAGGCCGTCGAGCACTCGGTGGTCGAATGAGAAGCAGAGGTACATCATCGGCTTGATCCCGATCATGCCTTTGACCGCCACGGGTCTCTCAACGATGGCCTCCATCGTCAGGATGCCGGCCTGCCCGGGGTTGATCACCGAATAGCTGAAGAGGGTCCCAAACGTGCCCGAGTTGTTGACCGTAAACGTGGCGCCGGCGAGGTCGTCAGCCTTCAGCTGCTTGTTTCGGGCTCGAGTGGCAATGTCGTTTACGGTTCTTGCGAGGCCGGCTATCGACAGGCCGTCCGCGCGGCGAACGACCGGCACCACCAGCGTGTCTTCGAGTCCGACCGAGACGCCAAGGTTGATGTCGCGGTGCACGATGAGCTCGGTGTCGTGGAAGGTTGAGTTGACCTCGCGGTGCTCCCGCAGCGCGGATACGGTGGCCGCCATCACGTACGGGAGGTAGGTGAGGGAGAAGCCTTCCTGCTGCTGGAACGCAGCTTTGTTGGCGTTGCGGTTCGCCACCACACCGGACATGTCAACCTCTTGCGTCTGCCATGCATGAGGGATCGTGGTCTTGCTGCGGGTCATGTTCTCGGCGATGAGTCGGCGAACGCGTGTCAGCTGGACCACCTCGTCGCCCTCGCCGGGGGTGACCGGGGTCGCGGTCGCAGCCGGCTTGGCGGCGGGCGGAGCCGCTTTGGCCGCGGCGGCGAAGTCCTGCACGTCCTTCTTGGTGACGCGCCCGCCGATGCCCGTGCCGTCGATCTTGGAGAGGTCAACCTTCAGCTCGGAGGCGGCCATCTGAACGGCGGGTGAGTAGCGGTGCTCGCCGCCTTGAAGCGTTGCGGGCGCTTTGGCTGGAGCCGGTTCGGCCGCATCGGCAGGTGCCGCAGGAGCGCCTGGAGCCTCAGGAGCCTCGGCGTCTGAAGCCGGCGTCGGCGTTGCCGCGCCCTTGGCGGGCTGGGGCGGCGGTGCAGGGCCCTCGGGCGTCGCGACCGCTTGGGCCGCCGGCGCCTTCTTGGCTTGGGACTTCGTCTCGGCCTCGGCGGGCTGACCATCTCCGTCGGCCGGAGCCGCGGCGTCTCCGCCGACCTCTACTACCGCGATTTCTGCGCCAGCTTGGACTGTTTCGCCTTCCTTGGCCAGGATCTCCTTGAGGATTCCCGTCACCGGCGCCGGCACTTCCGCGCTTACCTTGTCGGTGTCCACCTCGAGCATCGGCTCGAACTCGACCACCTTGTCGCCAGGTTTCACGAGCCACTTCGAGATCGTGCCTTCGTGCACCGACTCGCCCAGCTGGGGCATGACGACGCGCTTGTCAGTGCCCGCCATCAGAATGCCGCCAGGTCTCGGAGCGCCTGCGTGATCTTCTCCGGGTTGGGCATGAAGAAGTCCTCCATCGCGGGGGCGTACGGCATCGACGGGACGTCAAGGCCGCCCAGCCGCTTCACCGGCGCGTCGAGCCAGCGCCAAGCCTCGTCCGCGACGAGCGCCGCGACTTCCGATCCGACCGACACGCTGAAGTTGTCCTCGTACAGCACTAGGCACTTACCCGTCTTGCGAGCCGACGCGATGATCGCCTCGCAGTCCAGCGGGTAGACGGTGCGCAGGTCGACGATCTCGACGCTCACGCCCTCCGTATCGAGCGTCTTGGCCGCCTCCATCGCGTAATGGACCATGAGGCCATAGCAGAACACCGAGATGTCGGTCCCCTCACGCGCGGTGCGCGCCACCTGGAGCGGGATGAGGTACTCGCCCTTTGGCACCGGCTCCTTGAACATGCGGTACAGCCGTTTGTGCTCGAAGAACAGCACCGGGTCGGGATCGCGGATCGCCGCCAGCAGGAGGCCCTTGGCTTCATATGGAGTGGAGGGGATCACGATCTTCAACCCGGGCGTGGCGAACCGCGCCTCGATCGATTGCGAGTGATAGAGCGCGCCGTGCGCGTGACCGCCCATCGGTGCGCGGACGACCATCGGCACCGACCAGTCGCCGTCGCTGCGGTACCGAAACTTGGCGATCTCGTTCGTGATCTGGTTGAAAGCCATGTGGGCGAAGTCGGTGAACTGCATCTCTGCCACCGGCCGTTTGCCCGCCAGCGCGAGACCGAGGGCGACGCCGGCGATCGACGACTCGGCGAGCGGGGTGTCGATGACGCGGGCCTCGCCGAATTTGTTGTATAGCCCGTCGGTGACCAGAAACACGCCGCCCTTCTTGCCGACGTCCTCGCCGAGCACCATGACCCGCTCGTCGCGCTCCATCTCCTCGGTGAGGGCAGAGCGAAGCGCCGACACCATGTTCATCTCTTCGGTCTCGAGATCGGCCGCCGGCTCAATCGCCTTGGGCACGTTGAGCCCGTAAACGTTGGTCAGGGCGTTCTCGGCGGGGGCGTCTGGCGACGCCATGCCCTCGTTGGTCGCCTTGGCCACCTCTTCCTTGACTCGCTCTTCGTACTCCGCCACCTCTTTGGTGCTCAGCACGCCTTCCTCCAGCAGCCGCTTCTTGAACTGCTCGAGGCAGTCCGTTTGCGCTAGTCGCTCGATCTCCTCCTGCGTGCGGTAGCGGCGCTGGTCGTCCTCCGAGGAATGCGCGCCCAGCCTGTCGACCAGGCACTCGATCAGGGTTGGGCCGTCTCCCGCTCGCGCGCGAGCGATCGCTTCCTTGGCGACGACGTAGGCGGTCACCGGGTCGCGGCCGTCGAGCGTCACGCCAGGGAATCCATAGCCTGCCGCGCGCTGGGCCGCGTACTCGATCGCGTATTCCTTGCGCATCGGAGTGGAGATCGCGAAGCCGTTGTTCTCGCAGACGAATATCTCGGGCACCTTGTAGATCGCCGCGAAGTTGAAGGCCTCGTGCGCGTCGCCTTCTGATCCGGAGCCTTCGCCGTAGCACGTCATCAAGACCTTGTCAGTGCCGTCCATCTTCAGCGCGTACGCGACACCCGCACCGCGTACCAGCTGCGTCGCCACCGGCGAGCCGCCCGACGTGATGTTGAGGCGCGTGTCGGAGAAGTGGCCTGGCGTCTGCTTGCCACCAGATGCGGGGTCCGCGGGCTTCGCCAGTACCGAGAGCATCAGATCGAGCGGGGTGACGCCCATGCGCAGGCAGAGCACGACGTCGCGGTAATAGGGCGACACCCAGTCGTACTTCGGCTTCAACCCCCAGCTCAGACCGATCTGCGCCGCCTCGTGCCCGGCGCACGAGATGATGAACGGCGCCCGACCCTGGCGGTTGAGCACCTGGAACCTGTAATCGACCTGGCGGCCGAGCAGGATGTAGTTGAACCAGGTCTTTAGCGTCTTCTCGTCCAGGTCGGTGTCACGCCACTTCACTGGATCCTGGAAGCGCCACTCTGGGCTGAAAGTGGGTCCTTTGGTCTTGACTGTCGTGGCCATCAGAACCTCAAATGTGGATCGCGTGGCCGTCGACGGCGAGGGCTGCTTCCATCACTGCTTCGCTGAGCGTTGGGTGCGGGTGGATGTTGCGGCCCATCTCCCAGGCGTCGCCCTGGAACAGCTGGGTCAGCGCCGGCTCCGCGATGAGCTCGGTGGCGTTGGGTCCGACGATGTGGGCGCCCAGGAGCTGGCCCGTCTTGGCGTCGGCGACGAGCTTGACGAAGCCGCCCGTCTCGCCGTGGATGATCGCGCGCCCGAGCGCGCTGAAGGGAAACTTGCCGATCTTGACCTCGCGGCCTTTTTCCTTGGCCTGCTTTTCGCTCATTCCGACCGAGGCGATCTGCGGATGCGAGTAGGTGCAGCGGGTGACGAGGTCCTGCTCCATCGGCGCGACGCGCTGACCGGCGATGTCCTCCACCGCGGTCATGCCTTCGTGTGCGGCAGCGTGTGCGAGCAGAAATCCGCCAATCACGTCGCCGATCGCGTGGATCCCTTCTGCCGACGTGTGCATCCACTCGTCGACCTTGATGAACCCGTTGGGGTGCGTCTCCACGCCGACCTTTTCCAGGCCGATGTCCTTAGAGCGCGGCGAGCGGCCGACGGCGACGAGCAGCTGGTGGGCCCAGACTTCGCCCTGCTCGGTGTCGACGCTCACGCCGCCGCGAGCTTTCTTCGCGCCCTTGACCTTGACGCCGACGCGGCAATCGATGCCGGCCTTCTTGAAGGCGGAAAGCATCTCCTTCGATATTTCCTCGTCCTCCAGCGGCACCAGGCGGTCGAGGCCTTCGAGCAGCGTGACCTTCACGCCGAGCTGGCTGTAAAGCGTGGCGAACTCGACCCCGACGGCGCCCGCGCCGATGATGCAGATCGACTCAGGGACCTTGTTCGAGAGCGTGGCGTTGTCGGACGAGATGATGAGCTCGCCGTCGAAATCCAAGCCGGGCAGCGAGCGGACCGTGGATCCGGTGGCGACGATCAAGTTCTTGGCGCGGAGCTGCTTGGCTCCAATCTCGATCGTGTTGCGGTCGCGCAGCCGGCCGCCGCCGGCGACGACCTCGATCTTGTTCTTCTTCATCAGGAACTGGACGCCCTTGTAGAGCTGGCTCACGACAGCGTCGCGGCGCGCGCCGATGCGGGTGTAATCGAAGCGGACATTGTCGGTGTCGACACCGAATTCGGGGCCGCGGGCCGAGATCCGGTGGTACAGCTCAGAGGACTCGAGGAGCGCCTTGGTGGGGATGCAGCCGATGTGCAGGCAGGTGCCGCCGAGCTTGTCGGCCTCGACCAAACCCACCTTCAGACCCAACTGGGAAGCGCGTATGGCGGCGGGGTAGCCGCCCATTCCACCCCCGAGGATCAGCACGTCGAAGTCGTCAGCAGGCATCCCTCTCAGTGTAGGAGGCGCCGACACCCGTCACGTGCAGCCTGGCTTCAGGAGACTGGCTCGGGCCTGGTCGAAGGCGGCTTGATCGATGACCGGCCGACCGGCGGATGGGTCCCCGTAGCGATCGATGGCGCGGTAGTAGAGCGCCGGGTTGGTCTCCACCGGCATGACCAAGGTATCGACCGCACCGTTGGAATTGAGGCACGAGTTGCCCCTCACCGCAGCCAGAGCCTGCAGGTCCGCCATCTGCCGCTGCATCTGGCCAGCTTTGGCGGTGCCGAACTCCACCAGGACGGCGCCGCTGTTGAAGCAGGCCAGGAAAAGCAGCGCCACCATCGCTGGTCGCCAGGTGCCATGCCAGGGAAGGCGGCTGGCGGCTCCGCCGAGGAGGATCAGCCAGAACACGGCGCCGACGTAGACGTAGCGGCCGGCCCCTGATTGCTCGTACCCGATCTGCCCTCGCACCAGGCCCGTCACCACGTAGAAGGCCGCCAGCGCAATCGCGATCCCGAGCGCAAACGAGTCGAACCCGCCCCGCCACCACGTGTAGCCGACAGCCGCCGCGGCAAGCACCAGCACTAGGATTCCGAGCCACCCGCCCTCGCCGATGATGCCCGCGACGCTTGCCCCTAAGCCCCAGAGCGTGTACAGCGGCAGCACCGAGAGGTTGGTGGTAGAAGTGCCTGCAGCCGATCCGACTCCGTGCAGCCCGTAGGCCAGGAACCAGGTGCCGAAAAGAACCCCGACGGGTACGAGCCAAAGCAGATCCTCGCGCCCGCCCCTGGTTCCAACGAGTCGCACGGCGATCGCGAGGCCAAAGAAGAGGCCGATCGCGGAGAAGGTCAACGAGACGGTCAACAGCGCTGCGACGATCGGCATTCGCCATCGCGCGCTGCACTCGAGCGCGAGCAAAGCTCCCAATCCGCAGGCCACCGAGCCGACAAAGCTCATCTGGAACGCCCACAGCAGGTTCTCCCAGCCGGCGCCAATCACCAGCAGCAGGGCTGCGCACCCGATGCTGATGAGATCTCCGGCGCGCCGACGCATAAGCTCGAAGAGAAGGGCGGAGCTTGTCGCGTGCAGCGCCAGCAGGACCGCCATGTAAGGAAGGTAGGAGCGCAGGCCAACAGTCGCAAGCAGGGCCGTGTAGATGAGTCGCGTCAGCATCGCGGGATGTCCGTTGTAGGGCTGGAAGTAGGTCGCAAGCGTCCAGTCGGGCGCGCTCAGGATGAAGGTCCACTCGTCGAAGTAGAAGGTGTAGCCGCGCGTCAGCAGCAGGATCGTGCCTGAGACCAGCACCGCAGCGATGACGACGAAGAGCCGCGCGTGCGGCACGCGCACCTCTGAAAGCGTCACCGCGCGGAGATTAGCGCTCGGCGAGCGGTACTGGCTTTCGAGGTTCGGGTCCGATGTACTCCGATTGAGGGCGGATGAGCCGGTTGTGCCCGCTCTGCTCGAGCACGTGCGCCGACCAGCCGGCCACACGAGAGACGGCGAACGTGGGTGGGAAGTATTCCTTGGGCAGCCCGATCGCCTGCAGCACCCCAGCCGAGTAGAACTCGACGTTGGTCGCCTGCGGCCGCTCCGGGTGCTCCTCGTGCAGCAGGGCGAGGGCGGTCTCCTCGACCTTGGACGCGAGCTCGTAGAACTTCGGATTGAGCCGCTGGCAAAGCGCCTTGAGGATCTTCGCGCGCGGGTCGTAGGTGCGGTACACGCGGTGGCCGAAACCCATGAACCTCACTTTCTGCTTGCGGGCTTCGCGCATCCAGTGCTCCGCGTTGTCCGCAGTGCCGATCTGCTCGAGCTGGTCCATCACCGCCGAGGGAGCTCCGCCGTGCGCCGGCCCCTTCAACGCACCGATAGCCCCCACCAGACACGATGCAAGATCTGACTCGGTCGATGCGATGACGCGAGCCGTGAAGGTCGACGCGTTCATGCCGTGGTCGGCCAGCAGCACCAGGTACGTGTTGAGCGCCTGCACGATTTCCGGTGAGGCCTCTTTGCCGTTGAGCATGTAGAGATAGTTGGCGGCGTGGCCGAGGTCGGCTCGAGGCTCGACCGGCTTCAAGCCCTGAGTGAGCCGGTAGAAGCTCGCAAGGATCGTCGGGAAAGAGGCAGTCGCGTGGATCGCCAGCGGAATCGTTGGCTTCTCCAACTTGTGTTCGACCCCCTGCACCGAGACCACGCTTCGCAAAACATCCATGGGATCGGTGTCCGCCGGCAAGGCTTGGAGCGTGGCGAGGGCGGGCGAGGTGAGGGCCCGCGAGCCAGCCAGCTCCTTGGTGAGGGCTTCGAGTTCGGTCCGTTTGGGCAGGCTGCCGTTCCACAACAGATAGGCAACCTCTTCGAACGACATCTCCTCGGCGAGGTCGGCGATGACGTAGCCGCGATAGACGAGGCGGCCGTTGGCGCCGTCGACCAGGCTGATCTCTGTGCGCGCCGCGATGATGCCCTCGAGGCCGGGGACGAACTCGGCGCTCATCGCTGGGCCAGTGCCAGCGGCTTCTTACCCGGCTCCGGTCCGGTCCACTTCGATGCCGGCCGGATGATCCGCAGGTCCTCGAGCGATTCGAGGACGTGGGCCGTCCAGCCCGCGACGCGCGAGCTGGCGAAAGCACAGGTGAATAGAGCTTTTGGAATGCCTGCGCCGGTCAAGACCACGGACGCCCAGAAGTCGACGTTGGTCGCGTTCGGGCGCTCCGGGTGCGCCTCGTGGAGGATGCGCAGAGCAACCTCCTCGGTGCGCGCCGCTTTGCGGTGGAGCTCGGGCGCCGCTGTCTCCGCCAGCTCTCTGAGAATCCTTGCGCGAGGATCGTATGTCCTGTAAACGCGGTGCCCGAAACCGGCGAACCGCTCGTTGCGGGCATGAGCATCGGTCAGCCACTTCTCAGCGAGCTCTGCCGAGCCGATCTTGTCGAGCATCGTCCGAGCAGCGAAAGTCGCGCCACCGTGGGCTGGCCCCTTGAGGGCGCCGATGGCGCCGACAACTGAGGAACAGAGGTCGCTGCCGGTCGACGCGATGACCCGGGCCGCGAAGGTGGAAGCGTTCAGGCCATGGTCCGCCAGTAGCACGAGGTACATCTCGAGCCACCGGGCGCGGTCGGCGACCGGCTCCTTGCCGTCCATCATCCACAGCAGATTGGCCGCATGGCCGAGGTCGCTGCGCGGCTTGACTATCTCGTGGCCCTGGCTACGGCGCCAGGCGGCGGCGACGATCGTTGGGAAGATCGCTGTGAGCGCGACGGCCTCGTCGAGGCTGGGCTTTGTCGGCAGCTTGGTCGAGCCTTGCGCCGAGACGACTGTGCGCAGGATGTCCATCGGGTTGGTCTCGGGGTCGGCAGACTCCAGGGTGCGCTGCGCATGATCCGTGAGGTTGCGGCACGCCGCCATCTGATGCTTCAACGCTTCGAGCTCTGCGGTGGTTGGCAGCTCGCCGTGCCACAGGAGGTACGCGACCTCCTCGAAGGTCACGACCGGCGCGATGTCTTCGATGAGGTATCCACCCCGGTAGATGAGGCGGCCGTTGGCGCCATCGACCTCGCTGATCGAGGTTTCGGCGGCGACGACCCCTTCCAGCCCGGGGCTGAAGTCAGGCACGAGGTTTAAGTGTACGGAGGCCCGACGAGCGACCGCGGAAAGCAGAGCCGGGTTGGCTGCCAATTCGCCGCAACAGGCGGTCGCTACCCATAACTAATCCGCTGCCGGCCCGTTACCGCTGCAAGGACATGAAGACCGCCGACTGGATTCGAGCGCTGGCCGTCACAGCGCTCATGGCATCGGCCTGCGGCTCAACGCCCACAGCCTCGGCCATCCCGTCCTCGTCCGTCTCGCCGTCAGCGTTGGCAACGCCAAGCGAGAGCCAAGCGCCGAGCTTTAACCCGTGCCCGCCGCCAACCAACCGGTGCCTGGCTCTGGTAACACTTCGCGGCAGCACCCAGGTCGTAGTGCGCGACATCACAGATATAAATCACCCCACGACTGTCGGTGGGCTTGGCGCTCGTGCGGCGCCGGTGGGCTACGGGCCGAGCCTCGAGGGCTCGTCTGGCCAGTTCGTCAGTGGGACCGAACTTTCATACACGGGTGGTCCGGCCGACACCAATTATGGGATCCCAACCTCGTTGTTCCGGGCACCGTTGTCCGGGTCGCCCCACACCGTCATCGCCAAGGGAACCCAGGCCGTGTTCGTGTTCGCCTGGACTCCCAGCGGAACGACCGTCGTCTACCTCACCTCCACACTCGCGGGGACCGAAGTGCACCAAATGACTGCCGGTCACGATCGAGTGCTGGTTGCATTGCCGGCTCCAGGGGTCGGTGGCTGCGAAGCGGAACCCTGTCCTGGGCCATTTCAAAATCCAGGCGACACCTGGGACTTTCGTGTGGCCTATTCACCCGATGGCAATTCCATCTCGATTGCGCAGAACGGCATCAACAGTTTCTTGTGGATCTTGTCTGCGGACGGCAAGGTGCTGAGCAGCTCCATCCCGGCGATCGGCAGCATGACTGTGTGGTCCGGTGACGGGCTGTACTTCAGCGATTCGAAGGGAATCGAGGTGTGGCGTCAGGGCGCGACGTCTGCGTTCCTTCCGGGCGTCGCGTGGATCAGGCCAAAAGCCTCTCCGGATGGCACCCATATCGCCTACGAAGCGCGGGACGCACACGGAGTGGCACACGTCTTCGTAGTCGATACGGGCACACGTCAAGTTAGAGACCTCGGTGGGTACCGTATGGAGCCGGCGTTCCTAACATCTCGCTACCTCTGGTCCCAGGCAGAGCCGCCCTGCGTGGCCGCTCGAAAGTGCCAGGCGGGCTTTCCCGGCATTGCGACGGGAAGCAGTTACATCTACGACCTACAGGACGGCGCCGAGAGCGAGTCGGTCATCACGTCAGTGCTCGACGCCTGGCCGCACCCGGCCTGATCTGAGTCCGGGCTAGACCATCCCCAGCTCCCAGCGCGCTTCTTCGGTCATGCGCTCTGGGGTCCAGACGGGTTCGTACACGATGTCCACGCCGGCGTCGCTGATGCCCGGCAGGGTCAGCAGGTGGTCGCGGACGTCGGCCATCACGTCGGCCGCCATGGGGCAGCCCAACGCGGTCAGGGTCATCTTGATGTCGACCCGCTCCGGCTTGATCGCGATGTCGTAGATCAGGCCGAGGTCGACGATGTTGACAGGGATCTCGGGGTCGTAGCACTGCCGCAGGACCTCGATCACATCCTCCGGCTTGACGCTCGACTCCGGCGCCACGGTGTGAGTGGGCGTGGTGTCCGTCATGGCATCTCCAAAGGTAGGCCGGCGTCTTTCCAGGCCTTGGTGCCGCCGCGGAAGTTGACGACGTCCTTGACGCCGAGCGCGACCGCCATTTCGGATGCGACTGATGAACGCTCGCCGGTGTGGCACACGAAGATCGTCTTGTCGCGAAACTTCGCCGCTGCCGGGTTCGCCAGTAGAGAGTTGAGGACGATGTGGCGCGCGCCGGGCACGTGGCCCTTGTTCCACTCCCAGTCCTCGCGCACGTCGACGATGTCGTAATCGCCCTCGTCCATCAATTTGCGGACGTCGTCGAGCTTGAGCTCCTTGAACTGCTGGTCCTGACTCATTGCTTACTCTCCTTCCTCGTCGTCGCCGGCCAAACCATAAGCCCCGACCTTCAAAACCTTCAATGACAACAGCGCGCACTTGATGCGGGCGGGCGAGATCTGGATGCCCAGCTCGCCCAGCACGTCTTCCTTATTAATCTTCTTCGCATCGTCGAGCGGCAGACCCTTGAGGCGCTCGGTGAGCAATGACGCCGACGCCTGCGAGATGGCGCACCCACGGCCGTGGAACTTCACGTCCTCGATGATGCCGTCCTTGACCCGAAAATCCATTCCGATCACATCTCCACACAGAGGGTTGTCCTCCTCGTGGCTGATATCGGGGTTTTCCAGGCGACCGAAATTTCGCGGGTTCTTGTAGTGGTCGAGGATGTACTCGCGGTAAAACTGGTCGTCGGCGGCGGTGCTGCTCATTTGAATATGCGCTGGGCCTCTTTGATAGAACCAACCAGACGGTCGACTTCATCCCTCTGCGTATACACATAGAAGGAAGCGCGAGCAGTGGCCGCCACGCCGAGCCTGGTCATCAGCGGCATCGCGCAGTGGTGGCCGGCGCGCAGGCACACTTGGTCGCGGTCGGCGATCGTCGCCAGGTCGTGCGGGTGGATGCCTTCGAGCGCGAAGGAGATCACGCCCGCCCGGCGGGACGGAGGAGGGCCATAGAGGGTCAGGCCCTCGATGTCGCTCAGCGCCTCATACGCGTACTCGGTGATCTCGCGCTCGTGCGCGCGAACCGCCTCCATGCCCAGGCCGCTCAAGTAGTCGACGGCGGCGCCGAGGCCGATGACCTCGGCGATAGCCTGCGTGCCGGCCTCGAACTTCCAGGGCAGGTCGTGGTACGTAGTGCCTTCGACGCGGACCGTCTTGATCATGTCGCCGCCCGACATGAAAGGGTCCATCGCCTCGAGCAGCTCGCGGCGGCCGTACAGGATGCCTGCGCCGGTGGGGCCCAGCATCTTGTGGCCGCTGAACGCGTAAAAGTCGCAGCCCAGCGCCTGGACGTCCACGCCCTGATGCGGGGCCCCCTGCGCTCCGTCCACCAGCACCGTTGCGCCCACCTTCTTGGCGGCGGCGACCATTTCAAGCGCGGGGTTGATGGTCCCAAGCGCGTTGCTGACCTGGCTGAAGGCGACGAGCTTGGGCGAGCGCTTCAGCAGCTCGTGGAATTGGTCTTGGCGAAGCTCGCCGCGCTCGTCGATGTCGACGTACTCGATGGTCGCGCCGTTGGCGGCCGCGAGGATCTGCCAGGGCACGATGTTGGAGTGGTGGTCGAGGATGGTCAAAACGATGAGGTCGCCTTTCTTGATGTTCTTGCGACCCCACGAGTAGGCGACGAGGTTGATGGCCTCCGTCGTGCCGCGCGTGTAGATGACTTCTTTGGTCGACGAGGCGTTGATGAAGGCGCGCACCTTTTCGCGCGTGCCCTCGTAGCGCTCGGTTGCCTCTTCGGCGATGTGGTAGGCGGCGCGGTGGATGTTCGAGTTGAACTTCTCGAAGTACTCGAGCATCGCGCCCGTCACTTGACGCGGCCGCTGCGAGGTGTTCGCGGAGTCGAGGTACGCGATGCCGGTCTCGAGGATCGGAAAGTCTCGCCGGATGGCGGCGACGTCGAGCCGCGAGCCGCGCGACGTCCCGGTCGCCATCAGTCGGGCACCTCGACGTAAATATCGGTGCCTTCCACGGTGACGGGGTACACCTTGGTCGGGACGACTGCGGGGAGGCCCGTCACGGCGCCTGTCTTGAGGTTGAAGCGCGAGCCGTGCTGCGGGCACTCGACCTGGAGGTCAAAGAGCTCGCCGCCGCTGAGCAGGAAGTTCTCGTGCGTGCATACGTCGTTGATGGCGTAGAAGTTGCCATCGTCCGCATGGGCCAGGCAGATCTCCGTTTGGTCTGCCATCACGGCCTTGAGCGTCTCGACAGGCACTTCGTCGACGGACGCGACGCGCACCTTAGCCAAGCCGCGCCTCGAGCTCCGTCTCCACCAGCTTGCGGGCCTGCTCGAAGGGGATCCTCTCCAGGACCTCGCCGAAGAAACCCTGCACGATCATTCGCTTGGCGGTGGTGGCTGGAATGCCGCGCGACTGCAGGTAGAACATGCTCATCGGGTCGACTGGGCCGACAGTGGCGCCGTGGGTGCAGCGCACGTCGTTGTTGTCGATCTCGAGCATTGGAATCGAGGTCGCCTTCGCGTGCTCGGAGAGCACGAGGTTGCGGTTGGCCTGGTAGGCATCGGAGCGCGCGGCGCCCTTCTCGATCCGGATCAGCCCTGCGTACACGGCATGCGCCGTGTCCTGCAAAGCGCCCTTAAACAGGAGGTCCGAGGTGGTGTTGCCGACCTGGTGGTCCTGCAGGGTGTGGAAATCGAAGAACTGCCTGCCCGAGGCGAAATAGATTCCCTTCAGCTCCGCGCTCGCGCCCGAACCGACGAGCGAGGCTTCGACACGAGTCTTCGAAAACCGGCTCCCGAGAGTGACATTGAAGAGGCGCAACCGCGAGTCCTTCTCCAAGCGCGCGCGCTGGTCGGCAAGGTGCACCGCGTCGCGACCCCATTTCTGGATCGACACGTAGCCCACGTCAGCGCCCTCCCCGACGAAGATCTCAGCAGAGCCACTCCGGTAGCCGGCACCCTCCTCCTCGCCGATGTACTCGTCGAGGTAGTAGAAGCGTGAGTTGCGGCCGGCGATGATCACCGTGTGCGGCAGCACTGTGGTGCCGCCCTCGTGCGAGAAGTGCTGGCGAAGGATCGGTTCCTCGATCACAACGCCGTCGGGCACGTAAAGAAAGTTCCCGCCGGTGAAAAACGCGGCATGCAGCGCGGCGAAGCGATCGCGATCGGCGTGCAGAGCTGAGAAGAGCAGCGGCTCGACCAGCTGGCGGTGCTTCTGCGCAGCCACCGAGAGCGGCTCGAAGATCACGCCGGCTGGCAGCTTGGGCGTTTCCTGCTGGTAACCGTTGGCGTGCTCGAGCGTCGCGAACTTCGTGGGGTCAAGCCCCGTCATGTCGGTGCGCCGCCACTCCTCGTCCGTGCGGCTCGGCATCGGCATGGTCTCGTAGGTGGCAAACGCCATCCGGCGCTTTTCGCGCAGCCAGTCGGGTTCGCCCTGGCCTGTCTTTTCCAGGGTCTCTGCGTTGAATCCCACGCTCAGCCTACCGACCCCTCCATCTCGAGCTGGATGAGGCGGTTTAGTTCCACCGCGTACTCGAGAGGAAGCTCCTTGGTGAAAGGCTCGATGAAGCCGTTGACGATCATCGTCTCGGCCTCGTTGCGCGTGATCCCGCGGCTCATCAAGTAGAAGAGCTGTTCGTCGGAGACCTTGCTCACCGTGGCTTCGTGGCCGAGGGTCACGTTCTCAGCGTCGACGTCGTTGTACGGGTACGTGTCCGAGCGGGACTCGTCGTCGAGGAGAAGCGCGTCGCACTTCACGAACGATTTCGAGTTCTTCGCGTCGGGATACATCTTGATGTGGCCGCGGTATGACGTACGTCCGCCGCCCTTGGAGATCGACTTCGATGTGATCGTCGACGTCGTGTTCGGCGCAACGTGGATCATCTTGCCGCCGGCGTCCTGATGCTGGCCCTTGCCGGCGAACGCGACCGATAGCACATCGCCCTTCGCGCCCGGCTCCATCAGGTAGACGCTGGGGTACTTCATGGTGATCTGAGAGTTGTGCGCCACGATGCCGTTCGCGATGAAGTTGTGTTGCCCTTCGACCTCGATGTCGTAGGTCGGCTGAACGCCGGCATCGCTAATAGACATCACCGGGCTGAAGTACACCGGTGCTTCTGGATTACGTTCACCAAAGTAGAGGAAGTGATGGGTGTACTCCTTTATCTCGATGCCAAGAGGCTTCTTCTCGCTTCGCGTCCAGGTCACAACCTTTAGCGGATTGAGGCCGGCCGACAGCGCAAGGGCCTTCACGTCTTCAAGCAGATCACGGCTGGCGCTTGTCAGAGACAGGTTCTTGTGGTTCGCTCGGACATGACCATCGGCGGCGACATACCCGTCGATGAGAGCCTTCTTTTGGTCGACTGGCAGCGTGTAAACCCATTCAGGAAGTCGCTTGCTCCGTGCGGTGCCTCCGAAGCCGACTGTGTCGATAAATCGCGAGAAGTCTGTGGATGAGTAACGAAGCTGCACGTTGAGGTGGTGTTTGCCCTCAAGGCCGAACAGCAGGCGAACGGTGTCGCAAACGCGCCGGTATGACTTGTCGTTCTGTGGGAGGCATAAGGTCACGCGACCCGGTTCCTTGGTGCCGTCGCCCAAGTAAAACCCCAGCAGCCACATCAGGTCGGGGGTGGTGGCACTCGGAGTGGTGAAGTCTTTGTTGCCGACGAGCTTGGTCTGAGGAATGTCATACGGATGCCCGTGGTCTGGAATCACCCCCGAAATGGCGATTTCGTCGCCGACGCGAATCTCGCTCAGGGGCATCCACGCGACCTGACGAAGGCGCCCTGTCTTGCGCAGAACAAGGAACGGATGGTTGTCCGTAGCGACCACCTCGCGGTGGTCGGCAGTAGTCATCCGCCAGGTCGGTCGCGGCGGGTTGACTTTCGTGGCGGTTACAGCCTGTCTAACCCACTTGAAATCCGGGGTGAGGCTGTATACGTGGTCGCCAATGCCGACTCGCTCTATCGGGATGACGTCGTTGTTGGTAAAGACTCGGGTGCCGGCTGCCAGGCAGCCCAGGTTCCCGTCGACCCATTCCATCGTCGCGTCGCCGTAAGCCAATGCGCGCTTGGTGACCAGGTTGAACACGTTGGTCGACCAGTTCTGGATCGTCGTATAGCGGCACCGTGCGTTCTTCTTGACAATGATCTCGACCACTGCAGAATGGAGTGAATCGGTAGTATAAATTGGTGCAGTGCAACCCTCTATGTAATGTACAAAGGAGCCCTCATCACATATGATAAGAGTGCGCTCAAATTGTCCCATATTCTCCGCGTTGATCCGGAAGTAAGCCTGCAGTGGGATGTCCACCCGCACGCCCTTGGGCACGTAGATGAACGAGCCTCCGGACCACACCGCCGTGTTCAGCGCCGCGAACTTATTGTCAGCGGGCGGGATGACGGTGCCGAAGTACTCCTTGAACATCTCGGGGTGATCGCGAAGCGCGGAGTCGGTGTCGGTGAAGATCACGCCCTTCTTCGAAAGCTCCTCGTGCAGCGAGTGGTACACGACCTCCGACTCGTATTGCGCCGACACGCCAGCGAGGAACTTCCGCTCGGCCTCGGGCACGCCCAGCCGGTCGTACGTCTTCTTGATGTCGGGCGGCAGGTCTTCCCAGGTCTTCGACTGCTTGTCGGCGGCCTTGAGGTAATAGAAGATGTTCTCGAAGTCGATCACGCTGAGGTCCGCGCCCCAGGTGGGCATCGGCTTCTTGCGGAAGATCTCGAGTGAGCGGAGCCGCATCTTCAACATCCACTCGGGCTCCTTCTTCATCCACGAGATCTCGGTGACGATCTCGGGGTTCAGGCCGCGCTTGGCCTTGAAGATGTAGTCTTCGGGGACGAAGAAGCCGTACTTCTCCTTGTAGTCGCTGCCGACGTCGACTTTAGGTACCGTCGCCATCAGGCAACCTCCTCGGGCTTGAGGACGGCCGGCTCATCAGCCTCCGTCCATTCCGAATAACCGGTCTTCTCCAGCCGGTTGGCAATCTCGGGACCGCCCGACAGCACGAACCTCCCATCGACGAGCACATGCACGAAGTCGGGCTTGATGAACTCAAGGATGCGCGTGTAGTGGGTGATGATCAGCACGCCGAGCTCCGGCCCACGCATGCGGTTCACCGCTTCGGCGACGAACTTGATCGAATCGATGTCGAGGCCTGAGTCGGTCTCGTCGAGGATCGCGATCTCGGGCTTCAACATCGCCATCTGCAGGATCTCCGCGCGCTTCTTCTCACCGCCGGAGAACCCATCATTGATGTAGCGCGGCAGAAACGAGTCGTCCATGTGGAGAACCTCGAGCTCGCCCTTGAGCATCGAGCGGAACTCCTTGGGAGAGACCATCTTCGACTTGTCCTTGCCGTCGTATCCACGCCTGGCGTTGATCGCTGTGCGCAGGAAGTTGGTCATCGAGATTCCGGGCACGACCACCGGGTATTGCAGCGCTAGGAACATGCCCAAACGCGCCCGCTCGTCGACCTCGAGCTCGAGGATGTTCTGGCCCTTGAAGATGACCTCGCCACTGTCCACTGTGTAGCCGGGGTGGCCCATCAGCGTGTGTGAGAGCGTCGACTTGCCTGACCCGTTGGGCCCCATGACCGCGTGCACCTCGCCCTTGTTGATGGCGAGCGTCACGCCCTTGAGGATCTCTTTGCCTTCGACGCTGGCCCGCAGGTCTCGGATCTCGAAATCAGCCAACTCTCTCTAGTTCTCCTTCACTTCGTATGTGCAGTCGGGCGCAGCCTCCGCCATCCACGTCGACCGGGTCACTTCCGCGCCCAGGAGGCGCTCGTACATCTGCTGCTCGTTCTGGCAGGGCAGCCCGGTGCGGGCGGCGACGTCCTGGATTGGGCAGTTGCAATGCCGGATCGCGAGCCCACCCTCGGGAAGCTCCACCACCTCGGCCATGTGACCGTGCTCGGTGGCCAGCTTCGCCAGCTCGCGGACGCGCTCTTCAAAGTCTAGCCCGGCCAATCGCGACGCATACTCGGCCTCCAGCCGCTCCGCGCGCCTCTCGAAAAAGCGCTTCAGCTGCTCCTCCGAAAGGAAGTGCACGAGGTCGCCCGCGAGCTCGCGGTGGCCGTCGGGGAAATGGCCATCGGCGGCCGGGGTGAGCTCGTAGAGGTTCTCGGGCCGGCCACGGCCGTGGGGCTGGGCGTGGCCCGTGGTGGCCAACCCGTCGGCCTCCAGGGCTTCCAGATGGCGCAGGGCGCCCTGCTTGGACACCTCGAGGTGGGCGGCGACCTCGCCGAGCGTGGCCTGCCCACGGGTCTTCAGGAAGCCGAGGATGCTCTCGCGCCTGGAATCCACGTGATCATCGTACGAGTTTTTCAACACCGAGGTTTAAATAGTCTTTCCGGCAGGCTGGCGCGATACTTTCGGCGAGATGCGGCGCCTGATGGCCGTGCTGGCGGCGGCCCACGTTTCGACGGCGCCAATCACTGCTTTTGCCTCGAATGTGGCCTGGTTGCGCTGGTGGCGGCCGAGGCTGCGTTGATGCTGCGGCGACGCCGACCCTGATCCCCGACCAACATTCCAGCGCCGACAGGCGGCTGCTCCTCGGCGCCCGTGGCCTTCGCGCGTTCGGCTTTGGTTTCTCCGCAGTCGTCATCGGGGTCTACCTGGAACGACGTGGACTCTCCGCGGTCCTCATCGGTCTGACGCTCGGCCTGGGATTGGCCGCCGCTTCGCTGTCCGGCCTCGTGACGGCAAGCCTGGCCGCGCGCCTGGGGCGGCGTCGCGCGCTCTCGATCGCCGGCTTGCTGATGGCGATCACGGGCCTGGACCTGGCGCTTGCCGGCCCTCCGGCATTGCTGGTCGCCTCGGGCTTGACCGGCATGCTCGGCGCCGCCAGCGTCGACCTCGGACCGTTCGCATCGGTCGAGCAGGCCGTGCTGGCGGAGGCGGTGTCCCCTGCCGGGCGCAATGTTGCGTTCGGCCGTTACTCGTTAATCGGCGGCCTGTTCAGCGCCGCGGGCGGACTGGCGGCTGGATTCGCCACCGGCGCCTCGGGAGGGCGCAACCTCTTCCTTCTCTATGCCGCGATCGGATTGGCAACCGCAGCGCTGCCGTTGTTCATGAGCACCAGCGTCGAGGCGCCGGGTCAGCCGGTCGCTTTCGGAAAGTTCCGGCCGCTCGCCGGCCTCGCGGCTTTGTTCGCGCTGGACTCACTCGGTGGCGGCTTCGTTGCGAACGCGGTCATCGCATATTGGCTGCACGTGCGGTTCGGGGTGGACGTGCAGGTACTTGGTCCCTTGTTCGCCGCCGCCGGTGTCTTGCAGTCGGTCTCGTACGAGGTGTCGGGTCGCCTTGCGAATCGATTCGGACTCGTCAACACGATGGTGTTCACGCACCTGCCATCCAACATCCTTCTACTGCTGGTTCCATTCAGCCCGAGCTTCGGAACCGCCGGTGCGTTGCTCCTCGCCAGGTTTGCGCTGTCGCAGATGGATGTGCCGGCGAGACAGGCGTACGTGGTGTCGATAGTTCCAGCCGCAGAGCGGGCCGGCGCCGTCGCGATGACTGGTTCGGTACGTGGCATCGCCCAATCTCTCGGCCCGGTGCTGGCCGGACTCGCGATCGGAGCCGCGAGCTTCGGCCTTCCTTTTTTCGCGGGCGGTGGCTTGAAGATCGTGTACGACATCGCACTGTTCGCAGGTTTTCGAAACCGGCGCGCCGCCCACGAGCGCTCCGTATAACGTGGAGGCGTGCCGGAAGATCTGAGCGCGCTCGCGCCCGATGAGATTCAGCGACGCGTGGCCGACGTGCGCGAGCGAATGAGGCCGGTGGAAAAAGACCTGGCCGCTCTGCGTGCAGAGCGTGACGTGCTCCTGACCGAGGTTCGCCGGCGAGAGCGTACGGCGAATCGCGTCTTACGAGCCGATGTCAAAACGGCGATGAAGGATAGGCGATTACCCACGATTGCTGAGCTCGTGGCTGCGGTGGATGCAGGATCGCTCGACGACTATGCGTACAACCTCAAGACCGGAGGCGAGGTCCGCCTCGGTTTTCCCGGAGCCAGGTCCCAGACGCTTTCTCTCACCGATGGGGTTCAGATCGCGCAGGCGAAGGATTTCGCTGAGGTGGCACGGCTGTATGCCGCCGGCTGGGAGATCGGAAGCCCGGGCCGCCCGGGCGTGAGAGTCCACTTTCCAGGTACCCGCCAGGAGCGCCTGGCCCCCTCGGACGAGGTATACGCACGGCCAAGGCAAAAAGAAACTTCTGCGTAACCCCCTGACGGCCCCCGTCGTTGGTGTCTGCAGGAAACGTAGAATCTACGTGCCCCCCAATCATGTCTAGAGACATTCCCGAAACCATCAAAACCAAGGGCGGCCACAGGCCCCGGGCCAGGATCCACGCGAACTGGTCCCCGATCGGCCAAAGGCTGCGGCGCAACGCGATCTTGCGCATCGTCGGCGTTGTGCTTGCCCTGTTCCTCGTCGTCGGCTTTGCCGCCGACGCGTACGCGCAGTCGTTCTTTGGCACCCTGCCCTCGATCCAGGGCCTCGACAGCGCCGTCTTCTCGGGCGACACCGTGATCACCGACAAGCGAGGGGTCATCCTTGCCGATGTCGGCGACCAGGGCAACCACCGACTCGCGGTCACGCTCTCGGCCGTCAACCCGATGGTCATCAAGGCCACCGTCGCCATCGAGGATCGGGGCTTCTACTCCAACTCCGGCTTTGACGCGGCCGCCATTATCCGGGCCGCGTATGACAACCTCAAGGCGGGTCACATCGTCAGCGGCGCCAGCACCATCACGCAGCAGCTGGCCAAGCAACAGTTCCTGACCCCCGACCAGTCGATCAGCCGAAAGCTCAAGGAGGTCGCGCTCGCCTACGAGCTGAACCAGGCCTACACGAAAGACCAGATCATGGAGCTCTACCTGAACAAGAGCTTCTACGGCTCGCAGTCGTACGGCATCGAGGCAGCTGCGGAAGGTTACTTCCACATTCACGCCTCGCAGCTGGACCTGGCGCAGTCGGCCATGCTTGCCGGCCTGCCTCAGGCGCCGACCGAATGGAACCCGGTGCTGCATCCCGACGCCGCCAAGGTGCGGCAGACCGAGGTTTTGCAGGCGATGGTCGATACCAACGACATCACGCAAGCAGAGATGAACACGGCGTTGGCCGAGAAGCTCAATTATTACGCCCCGGTCAACAGCTTCAAGGCTCCTCACTTCGTGGACTATGTACTGACCGAGCTGAGGCAGCTCGGGTTCCAGCCCGGTGTGCAGCAGCTCAACGTGAAGACCACCCTCGACTACCACATGCAGCAGCTCGGGGAGAAGGCCGTGACCCAAACCCTGGCTTACGACGCGGGCACGGCGCCGGCGCCGCCCAACTCAGCTGCTTACAACCAGTACATACCAGGCGGCAACGCCGATCCCGGCGGCCAGCTGTCGTCAGGACTCGTGGCCGAGGACCCCAAGACCGGCGACATCGAGGTCATGGTCGGCTCTCCCAACTACAACGCCTTTGGCGGCCAGTACAACTGGACCACCACGCCGCGAAACATGGGATCGTCGATGAAACCGTACAACTACGCGGCTGTCATCAACGCCCGCGCGGCGACAGTTGACACGCCTGTCTACGACGGTCCAAGCCCGTTCATCTACAAGGACGCGTACAGCACCACCACGTTCAATAACTACGACGGCCGGTCGCATGGGGTGCTACCGCTGAAAAAGTGCCTCGGTAACTCGCTCAACATCTGTGCCGTCAAGGTCGAGCTCTCGATCGGAGTTCCCGCCGTGCTGGACTACATGCGCGGCATGGGTGTGCTCCCACGCTACTCGGGCCCCAACAGCACAGGCGCCTACCAGACAGATGCTCCCGCCAGCGTCTACGGCCCCAGCCTCACACTCGGTGGATACCCGATCACCCTGTTGGAGCACGCCAGCGGCATGGCGACGTTCGCCGACCGGGGCGTCTACCACTCCCCACAGGCGATCCTCCAGGTGACCGATTCTCACGGCAACGTCCTGTACACGGATCATCCGGACCAGCGCGCTCGCCAGGCGATCGATCCCGGAGTCGCTTTCATCATGGCCTCGATCCTGTCCGACAACAACAACCGCTCGTTGGTCTTCGGTGCCAACAACCCGATTCACTTCACCAACCACATAGTCGCCGCGAAGACCGGGACCTCGGACGCGTTCAAAGACGTGGCGACTGTCGGCTTCACGCCGGATATCGCGGTCGCGATGTGGGTGGGAGACATTCTCAGCAGCGCCCATACGATGAGGTTCGGCCTCGACGGTGTCTACGTGGTGACACCTGGCTTCCACTCGTTCGTGGAGGGCGCGCTGGCCGGGGTTTCGGGCACCTCCTGGTTCACCCCGCCGGCGGATGTCGTAAAGGGCGCCAACAACAGCTGGTTCCTGAAGGACGCGACGAGCATCGCCCAGCTGCCCGGCGACAGCCGGCCGAAGCCAACCCCAAAGCCGGTTCCGTTCGTGGTGCCGCCGGACCCCGGCACCGGCCCGGTGGTGGCGAACCCGCCGGCGTCTCCGAGTCCAACGCCGACGCCGACGCCGACTCCGCCGTTGTGCATTCCGCCACCCGCCTGTAAACCGTGAGACAGGCCAGGTCCTGATCGTTTCGGGCTGCGTTGAGCTCGGTGGTCGGGTCCGCCAACTCGGTTTGGCTTGATTGACGCCAGTAGACTTGATTCAGATGGCGACCAATCCACTGTCGGTCGTGACGGAGCAGCTGCCCAAGAGCCAGGTCGGCATGACGATCGAGGTGCCGGCGGAGACAGTCGACGCCACCTATGACAGGGTTCTGAACCGGCTGACCTCAAAAGCGCGGATCGAGGGCTTCCGCCCGGGACGTGCACCGCGCTCGCTGGTGGAAGCGCGCCTTGGTCCCGCGGTGGTCAGAGAAGAGGTCGTCGAGCTGATGGTGCCGGAGGTCGTGCGGCAAGTCCTCCAGGAGCACTCGATCGATCCCATCGAAAGCCCCGATGTCGAGGTCCTCGAGCTGGAGCGCGGCCGGCCGGCGCGCCTCAAAGCGACGGTGAGCGTGATGCCCGAGGTGAAGCTCGGAGAAGTGCCGAAGCTGGAGGCGCCGATCGAACCGATCGAGGTCACCGCCGAGATGGTCGAGCGCCGGCTCGAGGACGTCCGGCAGCCGCTCGCAGAGATCACGCCGGTAGAGCGCGAGGCCCGTCTCGGCGACGTCGCGGTCATCGATGTTGAGGTCGACGTGGACCGCAAGGTCATCGATTCGGAGACACGTAAGGCCATGGAAGCAGAGCTGAAAGAAGGCGTGCTGCTGCCCGAACTGCTCGCAGCGATTCCTGGAGCCAAAGTCGGTGAGACGCGATCGGTGGTCGTGAAATTTCCTGAGGACTACAGCGAGCCTGAGCTCGCCGGCAAGGACGCGACGATCAAGGTCACCGTCCAAGGGGTCAAGGAAAAAGTACTGCCTGATCTCGATGACGCGATGGCCAAACAGCTGAGCAATGGCGAGCAGGAGACGGTTGAGTCTTTCCGCAGCTCCACGCGCGCAGCGCTCGAGGAATCGGCCAAAGAGGTGGCGAAGCTCGATCGCGAGCAGACGCTCGTCAAAGGTCTGGTCGAGTCGTCGAGCGTGGATGTGCCAACGGCGCTTGTCGACCGCGAGCTGACCAGCCAGCTCGAATCGATGGAGCGCACGTTGAACCGCCAGGGCTTGAAGCTCGAGCGCTACTTCGAGTACATGGGCAAGAACATCAACCAGTGGGTCGAGGAAGAGCGCCCGGCCGCCGAGCAGCGGCTTAAGGTGGACCTCGTGCTGGGTGAGTATGCGAAGCGGCAGGACCTCGAGCCCTCCGACGAGGACGTGATGAGCTTCCTCGAGGAGCAGGCGGGCGAGGACGATGAGCTCAAGGGCCAGCTCGAGGAGCTGAAGCGGAGTGAGAGCGCCAGGCGGTACTTCGCCTCGCGGCTGCGGCGGCGCCGCGTGCTGGACCGTATAGCCGCGGAAGCCCCGCTCTCCAAGTAAGGCCCAAAGACCCCAATCCCGTCCCGACTTGACGGAAGTGGGGCGAGGCGTGTCTAGAATGACGTTGTGCACGACATGACCCGGAGACAGCGCCCTGAGAGCTACTTGGTGCCGATGGTGGTCGAGAACACGGGCCGCGGTGAGCGCGCCTTCGACATCTACTCACGGCTGCTCAAGGACCGCATCGTTTTCATCGGCACACCGATCGACGACCAGGTCGCGAACCTGGTGGTAGCGCAGCTCTTGTTCTTGCAGTCCGAAGACCCCGACAAAGACATCTCGCTGTACATCAACAGCCCGGGCGGCCAGGTAACAGCAGGCCTGGCGATCTACGACACGATGCAGTACATCCGGCCGCCGGTGTCGACGATCTGCATCGGCATGGCGTACTCGATGGCGGCAGTGCTGCTGGCGGGTGGCGCGCACGGTATGCGCTACGCGCTGCCTCACGCGAACATCCTCATCCACCAGCCATGGGGCGGCATGCAGGGACAGGCGACCGACATCCAGATCCACGCCAAGGAGATCCTGCGAACTCGCGAGCAGCTGAACCAGATCCTGGCGCGGCACACGGGCCAGAAGATCGAGAAGGTGACGCTCGACACGGAGCGGGACTACTTCCTGACCTCCGACGCGGCCAAAGAGTACGGGCTGATCGACGGCATCATCCTCACTCCGATCAAGCCGCTCGATGTCGCCCGCGAGGCCGCCACCGCGAAAGAGAAAGAAAAGGAAAAGGTGGTGGCAGCGCCTTAGCCATGATCTTCCGAAGAAGGGGGAAGAGCGGCGAGGTCAAGAGGCACAAGCCAAAGTGCTCCTTCTGCGGAAAGATGCAGGGCGAGCTCGGTGTGAGGCTCGTGGCAGGTTCGGGCGTCTTCATCTGCAGCGAGTGCATAAGCGTTGCGAACGAGATGCTGTGGGGCCATAATCCCCCGGCAGCACCGGCCTCGTCTTGATAGACACAGACCGAACCGCGATGAGGGATCAATGAACGAAAGAGAGGATCGACGCCGGTACACGCGCTGCTCGTTCTGCGGCAAGGGGCAGGACCAGGTGCGCAAGCTTGTGGCCGGCCCTGGCGTTTTCATCTGCGACCAGTGCATCGATCTGTGCCAGGAAGTCCTCGAGGACGACAATCGCTCCGCCGGCACCAAGAAGCAGAAGACAGGCTTCATCCCGAATCCGAAGACCATCTGCGCCGCGCTCGACCAGTACGTGATCGGGCAGGACCGCGCGAAGAAAGTACTTTCGGTCCAGGTCTACAACCACTACAAGCGCATCTCCGCCTCCAAGTCCGTGGGCGATGTGGAGCTCACGAAGTCGAACGTGCTGCTGGTGGGGCCGACCGGCTGCGGCAAGACCTACCTCGCGCAGACTCTGGCGAAGATCCTGGACGTGCCGTTCGCCATCGCCGACGCCACCAGCCTCACGGAGGCCGGATACGTGGGCGAGGACGTGGAGAACATCCTTCTACGCCTGATCCAGGCGGCGGATTTCGACATCAGCCGCGCCGAGCGCGGGATCATCTACATCGACGAGATCGACAAGATCGCGCGCAAGTCAGACAACCCTTCGATCACGCGCGACGTCAGCGGCGAGGGCGTGCAGCAGGCGCTGCTGAAGATTCTCGAAGGCACCGTGGCCAACGTGCCGCCGCAGGGTGGGCGCAAGCACCCACACCAGGACTTCATCCAGATCAACACGACCAACATCCTTTTCGTCTGTGGTGGCGCGTTCGACGGGTTGGAGAAGGTGGTCGAGCAGCGCCTCGGGCGCAGGGCCATCGGTTTCGGAGCGCCACACACGAAGATCGAGCGCAAGGCAGCGTCCGAGACGCTCAAGTTCATGCAGCCGCAGGACCTGCTGAAGTACGGCTTCATTCCCGAGTTCATCGGTCGCTTGCCGATCATCGTCACGCTGCACCACCTGGATCAGCAGGACATCGTGCGGATCCTTACGGAGCCGAAGAACGCGCTGGTGAAGCAGTACCAGAAGTTCTTCTCTTTGGACAATGTCGAACTGGTGTTTCAGAAGGGTTCGCTCGATGCGATCGCGGAGCTCGCGCTGCATCGAGGCACTGGTGCCCGGGCTTTGAAGTCGATCATCGAGGAGGCGCTGCTCAACTCGATGTTCGAGATTCCCTCACGGCCTGAGATCAAGCGGTGCTTGATCTCTGAGCGGTCCATCCGCGAGGCGCTGGAGCCGGAGTTCGAGCTGGGTGAAGAGGGCGAGAGCCCGGCGCGCCTGGTGGGAGAGTCGGCCTAGGTTTCACCCGGCTGGAGCCGTGCGTGGAGGTTGATCCGCGCTACTCGAACCTTACCTTGCGCGCCTTTGTCCTCTCGGCCTCGATGTGCTTCTGATCACGCCCGGCAGTCCCAGCCTGAGCGCGAATGCGCGCGTCGCGCTCAGCCTCGAAGCGCTGCGTCTCTTCGTTGGCGTACTTCACCGCATCCTGAGTGAAAGTCTTGCAGTGCTCGACAAAACCATCCACGTCAACCCCGCGAAAAACGATGGTCATATCGGAGAAATGTGAGAAGGCTTCTTTCTTGACTGACGCGCCACCAATCGTTTCGGGTCTTCCCCAGTACTCCCGAAATGCCTCCATCCATTGATCTGGTGGCGTGTCGCTGAGCTTCACCAGCACGTGTCCGTGTTCATCGACATCCAGACCTTCGGCAACAATTGAGGTACTCATGGTGCACGAACTCCTACCGATGGATTCGATCTGAGCGCTCCGCGCGAACGAATCGTCACCAAACCATCGCAGGTTCGGCCATACGGCGCGGCCAGCCAGACCTTTTCCACAGGGCGGCTCCGCAGCTATTCATCCTTGGCCCGACTCGGGCGGCGTGTCAATGGCGCAACGTCTGCAGATCTTCGTGCCATTCCCCTGGAGAAGATCAGTTACGTTGTCGGCAACCCATCCGGCTGGCGCCAAACTTGCGCGATTGCCGCGCCATTACGGCTCGGTTGGCGCCAGGCGTGCGGATTGACGGCGAGTATTCTTCGGCCGTGCAGGACCTCCGTGGCAAGACCGTATTGCTCACCGGCGCGTCTACGGGCCTAGGTCCCCACATCGCCCGTAAGCTGCACCAGGCCGGCGCCAAGTTTGTCCTCTCGGCCCGCAACGAGCAGGCGCTGACAAAGCTTGCGAAGGAGATTGGCGAATCTCGCGTTGTCGTGGCCGACCTCTCGAAGACCGGCGAACCCGAGCGCCTCGCCAATGAGGCCGGCGACGTCGACGTCCTCGTTTCCAACGCCGGGGTCCCCGTAAGCGGCCGGCTCGCGGAGCTCGCCGTCGACGAGATCGATCGCGCCATCGCCGTCAACCTGCGGGCAGGGATCATCCTCGCTCATGCGCTCGCCCCGGCGATGGTCAAGCGCAAGCAGGGCCACATGGTCTTCATGTCCTCTGTGGCGGGCAAGGTTCCCGCGGCCGGCGCCAGCATCTACAACGCGACCAAGTTCGGCATCCGCGGCTTCGGCCTGGCGATGCGCGAGGAGCTTTGGGGAACTGGTGTCGGCGTTTCGGTGATCTGCCCGACCTTCGTCAATGAATCGGGAATGTGGGCGGAGACCGGGCTCAGGGCGCACCCGATGGCAGGCGAGGTTTCACCCGCCCAGGTGGCTGAGGCGGTGTGGAGCGCGATCGTCAGGAACCGTGGCGACGTCGACGTGGTCCCGGTTCAGCTCAGAGCCAGCTTGAAGTTCGTGGCGGTCGCGCCGGGCCTGGCGGCCACCATCGCGCGCTCGATGGGCGCTGCGAAGGTCAGCGACGAGCTCGGCGAGCGGCAGAAGCACAAACGCTAGACTTTCAAGCACCATGAGCCGCGTCGAGTTCGTATCCGTACCCTCGCCGGCACGTTCGCGCTAGCGATCCTCCGCCGGCGACTCCTGACCCCACATCAGCGCGACCGAACACGCCCATGAGCAAAACACCAAACGCCATGTCGTCCGCCTTCGATCCACAGGCCATCGAGGCCGGCTGGTACGCGCGCTGGGAAAAGGAGGGCCTATTCATCGCGGATGCGAAGAGCAAGAAGCCCAAGTACGCGATCTGCCTGCCGCCGCCGAACATCACCGGCGAGCTGCACATGGGCCACGCCCTCAACCACACGCTGCAGGACATCTGCGCGCGCTACCGGCGAATGGCCGGTTACGAGGTGCTGTTCCTGCCCGGCATGGACCACGCCGCCATCGCCACGCAAAACGTGATCGAGAAGCAGCTCGCCGCCGAGGGCATGACCAAGGAGCAGCTCGGACGCGAGGCTTTCGAAGCTCGTGTCAACGAGTGGTATGCCGAGGTCGGCGACACCATCGTCAGCCAGGACCGCATCCTCGGCGCATCGCTCGACTGGTCGCGGTTGCGCTTCACGATGGACCCGCGATACGTGCGCGCCGTCATGACGGCGTTTGTCGCTTTCTACGAGAAGGGCTGGATCTATCGCGCGCCCCGCATCGTCAACTGGTGTCCGCGCGATCGGTCCGCCATCTCAGACCTCGAGGTCAAGTGGCAGGTCCACGACGACGCTCTCTTCTTCATCAAATACCCGATCGAGGGCGGAGGCGACGTGACGATCGCCACGGTGCGGCCGGAGACGATGCTTGCCGACACCGGCATCGCGGTCAACCCGACCGACGATCGCTACCAGCACCTGATCGGCAAGACGGCGATCCTTCCGCTCGTCGGCCGAAAGCTGCCGATCGTCGGCGACGAGGCGGTGGAGAAGGATTTCGGGACGGGCGCGCTCAAGGTCACCCCTGGGCACGACCCGATGGACTACGAGATCGGCCAGCGGCATGCCCTGGAGGTCGTCAACGGGATGAACCTCGATGGCAGCATGCATGTGCCCGGTCTTCCCTACGACGGGCTACCCGCGCTCGAAGGCCGCCGCCGGGTGGTCGCTGACCTGAAGGCGCAAGGCCTGATCGTGAAGGAAGAGCCATACACGCACGAGGTCGGGCACTGCGATCGGTGCGACGCGGTGATCGAGCCCCTGATCAGCGAGCAGTGGTGGCTGCGGATGGAGGTCATGCGGGACAAGGCGCTGGAGGCGTCCGCCGGGGGCAAGGTGCGTTGGCATCCCGATCGCTACGAGCGCACCTACCTCGACTGGCTCCGTGGCCTGCGCGACTGGAACATCGGACGTCAGCTGTGGCTCGGCCATCGCGTGCCCGTTTATTACTGCGACAACGGGCATCAGCTCGTGGCGGTGGAGCGTCCTCACGAATGCACGGAATGCGGCAGCACCGAGCTGACGCAGGATCCCGACGTGCTCGACACCTGGTTCTCGTCGGCGTTGTGGCCTTTCGCGACGCTCGGTTGGCCCGAAGAGGCCGCCGACCTAAAGGCCTTCTACCCGAACCATATGAACAGCACGGCCCGCGAGATCATCAACCTCTGGGTGAGCCGGATGATCATGACCGGCCTCGAGTTCATGGGCGAGGTTCCGTTCGCCGATGTTGCCATTCACTGCCAGGTGCAGGCCGCGGATGGAAGGCGCATGTCGAAATCACTCGGCACGGGCGTCGACCCGCGCGGGCTCATCACCAAGTACGGCACGGACGCCGTGCGTGCCTGGGCGGCATCGGTTGCGATGTCGAGCCAGGACGTCCGTTTCGACGAGAGCCGCGTCGAAGGTTACCGGCGCTTTTGCAACAAATTGTGGAACGCGACACGGTTGGTGCTGGCATCGGCGAAAGATGTCGCGATCGCGCCCTCTGCACCGCAAGCGCTCGAGGACCGCTGGATCCTGTCGCGCCTGTCGCACGCGAACGAGGCGGTCACGGCGGGCATCGAGGGCTTCAAGTTCCAGGACTCGATGGCCGCCGCCTACGCCTTCGCATGGAATGAGCTCTGTGACTGGTACCTCGAGGCGGTGAAGGAACGCTTGCGCGCGGGGGATCCGATCGCACAGGACATCGCGGTGTCGTGCCTCGATCGCCTGTTGCGCCTGCTCCACCCGATCATGCCTTTCGTGACCGAAGAGCTGTGGTCGCTGTTGCCTGGGCGTCGCGACTTCCTCATGCGTGCCGCGTGGCCCGAGCTGCAGTCGGCCGACCCCGAGGCGGAGGAGACTTTCGGCCAGGTGATGACGATCGTCGAAGAGGTGCGTGGGCATCGCCAGGCGGCAGGCGCGCCGCCTCGCGGCGGGAAGCTCTTCCTCGACGCATCGACCGGTCGGACAGTCGCCACGCTGGCGGCGCGGCTGGCCTGGACAGAGCTGTCATCAGACTCGTTTGACGACGGCGTCCCGCTTGGCACGTTGCCCGGACGGGTCAGTTTTCCCATCGCCGCCGGCGCCAAGAGCCGGAACGAAGCGCAGCTCAAGCGCCTCACCTCCGACCTCGAGAAAACAGAGGGGCAGCTCGCCAACCCCGAGTTTCGCGCCAACGCCCCGTTCGACGTAGTTAGAAAGCTGGAGGAACGCGCGGCAGAGATCCGTGCCGCGATCGAAAGATTGAAGGGCAGCTGAGCCATGCCGTCGCTCGCCCTCCTGGCGCCTGTGGCTCTTCCGTTGGTGGCCGGCGGATTGACTGCCGCCCTCGGGCTCGCGGGTTTGAAGCCGGGCCGAGCGATTGTCGGCGCTGGCGCCTGGGTCGCGCTGCTCGTCCTTCTTCTCCTGTGGCTCCCCATCCGTTCGACGGTGGAGTTGACCCTCGGTCCGCTCGGCTTCGGCGCCAACTTGGACCTGCGGCTCGACGGCGTCGCCTTCGCCTTTGGGCTCGTGATCCTGGTCCCCTCCGCGATCCTCCTGACGCTCCAGCCGCGGACCTGGCAGGAGGGGACACTGGCCGCCTTGGGTGTGGCCGCCGCCGTGCTCGCCGTCGAAGGCAGCGGAGTGCTGCTGACGGCTCTTGCCGGCGGCACGGCAGCGACGCTGGCCGTGATCCACCTGGACATCGAGGACATTCGCGCCCCGCGCCCTCCATGGGGTGCGCTGCTGGCTGCCTGGCTGGCGCTGAGCTGGGCGGGAGGCATCCTGCAGGTGGTTGGCGGCACCGCTGTTTACGGCGCGGTGCCGGTATCGGCACTGACGGTTCCAGTGTTTGCGCTGCTTGCCGGTGCGGCGCTCATGGCCTCCGGCCTTTTTCCGTGGCGTGGCTGGCCCGCGCAGCTTTGGTCGCGGCCCTCGCTGCGAGCAGCGGGCATGGCAGTGGCCACGCTGTATCCGCTGGGCTTCTACCTGCTCGTGCGGGCCTACGAGATGGGCGACGGCCAGTATCCACAACCCGTGATCGGAATTCTGCTGGCGTGCCTCGGAGTCCTCGTATCGCTCGGCGTCGCCGTGCGTGCCCAGGCGGCCGTCACGCGACGCGAGTATTTGGGCGAGGTGATTCCAGGACTGGGCGGCTTTGCGCTCATGGCGATCGCGATCGGAACCCCGGTTGGGCTCGTCGCCGGGCTGGTCGTGTTGGCGACGATCGGCGTGCTGGCCGCCTGCCTTCCCCTGCTTCCGGACCGAGCCGGTCCACCGACCCTACTCACCATCGCGGCGGCCGCGGGAGTGCCGCCCGGCCTTGCCTTCGGCGCTCTTGTCGTCGCTTTGGCGGCCACCTTCGAAGCCGGGGACTTCATGGGCCTCATCGGCGTCGCCGGCGCGGCGGTCTGGATTCTGTTCATGGTGGCGGCAGCGCGCGCGATTGGGCTGCCGGCCGGCCGCGGCCACCCAGCGATTGAAACCTTCCCGCGAGTCGCGATGGCCCTGGCCGCAGTCCTCCTCATCGCGGGCGCCGCCCTGCCCGTGGTGGTCACAACCTTCGCCATACCGGCGCAGACGGATGTGATGCCGCGATTCGCGGGATTGGGTGGCGGCCTGACATCGGTGTCCACGATTCAGACGGACCTGCCGGCGCTCGCGCTGTTCACGCCCCTTCTTCTGCTTGGTCTGATCGCCTACGGCATCACCGGGGTGTTCGGGACGCAGCGCGCTGCGCGTCGCGAGCCGGTGGCCGCAGCCGGTGAGCAGAAACCGGCAGCACCCAGGTCGGCGCCCCCGCGGCCGCCGGTGTTCACGATTCCCGGCCTTGACGCGCCCAAGCATTGGCTCGACGCCGTCCGTCGCGCCGCCGTGCCTGAGCAGTACCGGTCGATTGTGAACCCGCGCGCCCTGGAGAAGGCCGCGGCCGGGGGCCGGCCGCTGCTCTGGCTCGCCACCCTCGTCGCCCTCGCCTACGCAGTCAACCGGTGAGCGCAGCCGCAGCATTCATCGTCTGGCTGGGCGCCGCATTGCTCGTACTGTCCGAGGGTCGACGCGCGCTCGCTCTGGGCATGGCCCTCATCACAGTCGGTTTTGCCGTGCTGGCGCTAGCCGGCGTCGGCGCTTTGGCCGCGTCCGCGATTCTGGTTGGCGGCGGTTTTGCTGCCGGGCGGCGATTCCGTTCGGGGCCTGATGCGTGGGGGGTGATGCCGTCCGGCTCGACGGCACGCGTCGTGCTCGCTGCGGCCGTCGGGCTGCCAGCGCTTTGGATCTCGACCTCGGTGATGACAGGCCCTGGCGCGCCGCTTCGGTTCGCGGCGTTGTCGGTGCTCGGCTTGATGACCGCCCGCGTCCTCACCCCGAGCGAGCCACCGGCTGTCCTGACCGCGCTGGCTGCGCTCGCTCTGTCCGTGGCGGCCGCGGCGGGCGTCGCCGGCACCAGCCCGGGCCCAGCGGTGTACGTGTTGGCGGCGATCGCCGCGGTTGGCATCTCGCTGATCCCGGTCAGAGAGCTCGATGGAGCCTGAACTCGCCGTCGGGCTGCCGGCGGTAGGTTCGGTCTGCGCCGCCTTCCTCAGAGCGCGGCCGCGGGCCGCGCTTTTGGCGGCCGGCGTGTTCGGGCTGCTCGGCGTCGCGGCTGTCATCCTCACTTCTCCGGGAGCGACTTCGGACCAGCTTGGCATCGGCCTCTCGCTCTCGCCCGAAAGCCGGGCGCTGCTGATCGCATCCGGCGCGGCGATGGCTCTCACCGTAGTGCTGGCCCCGCTGGCGGTCGAGCGCGCCACCCTGCTGACGTGGGGGCTCGCGGGTCTGGCCGGGATGGCCGCGATCGCTGCCGCCGGCAGCCTGGAGCTCGTCATCCTCGTGGTGCTTGTGCTCGCCGTGCTGCAAGCGGCGGCCGGGAGCAGCCGTTCGTTGGCCACGCGCTTGCGAGGTCCGGTGCTCGCCGCCGCGCTGCTGAGCCTGGCCGCCGTTTGCGCACGGGCTGAGGGGCCGCAGTACCTCCAGCGCTTTGCTGCGGTCGCCCTGGTGGCTGGACTTTCAGCCGCTCTAGGCACGCTGCCGTACATGCACGATTTCGACCCCGACGAGCGGACCTCGACCTCGCCAATTCCGTGGATCGCATTCATCGGCCCCGTGCTCGCCCTTGCCGTGCTGGCACGGGCGCGCGAGCTGATCCCGTCCGAAGGCGGTGTGCTCGGCGCGATGATGATCGGCCTCGGGCTCCTCAACATGGTGTGGGGTTGCGTTGCCTCGTGGCGCACCGAGAACGGCGCGGCCGCGTGGCACTACTCGTTCATCGCCGATTGGGGATTGGTGCTTTGCGGCCTTGGGCTGGCAATCGCGGACGGGCAGAGCGCGGCCATCCTGCTGCTGTACGGAATCGTGCTCAGCCGGCTCCCCCTGTATCTGTGGTCGCGCCAGTCGCTGCGGGAGAAGCGGCCCAACGACAGGCCCATCAATCTCCTCGCCGCCGCGATGCTCGCCGGGGCCGCGCCCTTTGCGGGGTTTGCCGCTCGCGTGCTCCTGCTTCGCGGCGCGACACAGCTCTACTGGCCGCTCGCGCTGGCCATCGGGCTGGCCCTTCTGTTGTGGTTGCCCCCGTCCCTTCGGCTCGGACGCAGCCTCGGCCTACCGCGCGGGCGCCAGGCGTGGGGCGTCGGCATCGCCCTCGCGATCAACGTCGTCATCGGGCTGTATCCGCAACCGTTCCTCGCGCTGGCCGGCCTGTGACCCAGATCTTGTCGGCGCTGGCGACCCATTCGGTGGCGCTGGTCCTGTATCCGGGGCTTCTCACGATCGCGATCTTCGGGGGCGCCGCCGAGGTGGCCTGGACACGGGTAGCGAAGGGGCAGTGGGTGCTGCCTTCGACGGTCAAGGAGCTGCGCTCGCCTGTAGTCGCCACCGTCGCGCTGTTCGCGATGCTGGCCGCGGTCCAGGTCGCGGCTCCTTTCAACCCGGTGCCGTCGGAGGAGCGCAACGTGATCGTCGCCGCCATGGTGCTCGCGTTCACCGTGTGGGTGGAGCTCGCTTTGACCGTGGACCTGGTGCCGGCGCCCGGCCTGCTGCTGGTCATCCAGTTCTGCTGGCTGCTCGCCGTACTCGGACCGGCGGTTCAGCCGGAGAGCCTGCGTCCGCAGGTGCTGGGCAACGTCCTGGTCTCGGCGTTGCTTCCGGTCAAGGTCGCAAGTGGCTTTCTGTACCTGCTCTGCCTGCCCGCCCTGCTCGGGTTGTGGCCGCTGACGCCGCCTGGCGAGAGGCGCGCCCGGCCACGCTTTGACGCGGTGCGCGCGCTGTGCTGGTTTCCCTACTGCGGCCTGTTCGCCACCCTTTTCTTTACACCCTCAGCGGACGATGTCCCGGGCCTGCTGCGTTTCTTCGGCATCACCCTGGCCGTGGCGGTCCTGGGCATCGCTGCAGGAGCCGTGATGCTGCGGCGCGGGGTCGAGCCGGCGCGCGGCTTGTACCGCCGGGCGGTTGCGCCGTACGCACTCCTGCTGCTCGCGCTGGTGCTGGTCACCTCATTCCTCATGAAGTAGACCTTGGTAGAATCCCGTTCGTGCCCAAATCGGATGGTTCGCTGTCGGCTGTCGTCGTCAGCGGCGGAAAGCAGTACCGGGTAGCCCCGGGCGACCAGATTCTGGTCGATCGCCTGGCCGGCGAGCCCGGCTCGTCGATCAAGCTGGATCGGGTCCTGCTGATGCGTGACGGGTCGGACATCAAGGTCGGCAATCCCGGCATCGACGGGATCGACATCGAGGTCAAGATCCTGGCCCACCGTCGCGGGCCGCGGATCGAAACCCTGCGGTACAAGTCCAAGAAGCGCGTGCGCGTGCACCGCGGTGGGCGCGCCGACCTGACGGCGATCGAGATCCTGGCCGTCGGCGGCCTCAAAGAGGCGACCGGCTCGGAGCCAAAGACCGAAGACAAGCCAAAGACCAAGGCGGCGAAGGCCTCTGCGGAAACCACGTCGTCGAGCGAGAAAGATGAAACGGTCACCGGCAAGGCCGAGGCGCCCGCCAAGCGCGCGCCCAGGAAGCCGAAGACAGACAAGGAGACCAAGTAATGGCGCACAAGAAAGGCGGTGGGTCGTCCCGCAACGGGCGCGACTCCAAGCCGAAGATGCTTGGCGTGAAGATCTACGCGGGCCAGACCGTGAATGCCGGCACCATCCTGGTTCGCCAGCGCGGAAGCAAGATCACCCCCGGCGACGGCGTGGGTATGGGACGCGACCACACCCTGTTCGCGCTGGCTGCAGGCGAAGTCAAGTACCAGCGCGTGGGCAAGGACGGCCGGCGGGTCAACATCGTCGCCGAATAGAGGTCGTTCGCGCACCTTCGTCGACTCGGCCCGTGTAAACATTCGGGCCGGCCAGGGCGGGCGCGGCTCAGCCTCCTTTCGCCGAGAGCCATTCACTCCTCGAGGCGGCCCCGATGGGGGAGACGGCGGACGGGGCGGATCGGTGTGGATGAAAGCGACCACCAGCGTCTCTGATCTGTCTCGGTACAAGCAGAAGTTGCGATGGCAGGCCGAGCCCGGCGTGAACGGGGCGGGCGGTCGCAAGACGGGGCGTAACGGCAAGGACATAAGCCTCGAAGTCCCCGTGGGCACCGTCGCCATCGACCCGGACGGGGCCGTCATCGCCGACCTCGATCATCCCGGCGCCAAAGCGGTGATTGCGCGCGGGGGCAGCGGGGGGCGGGGCAACGTGCACTTCAAGAGCTCGACGCGGCATGCGCCGGACTACGCGGAGCCGGGCCTCAAGGGCGAGGAGCTGGCAGTCACGCTGGATCTGAAGCTGATCGCCGAGGTGGGCCTGGTGGGGCCGCCGAACGCAGGCAAGTCGTCGCTGCTGGCGTCGCTGACCGCGGCGAAGCCGAAGGTGGCGGCGTATCCGTTCACCACCCTCGACCCGCAGCTGGGGGTGGCCGACTCCAGGGGCGGCAGAATCGTCATCGCCGACATCCCAGGCCTTATCGAAGGCGCCTCACGAGGGGTCGGCCTTGGACTCAGGTTCTTGCGGCACGTGGAGCGCACGAAGATCCTCGTCTACGTCATCGACGGCACGTCGCCAGACCCGTGGAAGGATCTGGAGATGGTGCAGGAGGAGGTGGAGCAGTTTTCGCCCGACCTTGCGAAACGGCCTTACATCGTGGCCATCAACAAGGTCGACATGGACCAGGCGAGGACGCTGAGGAAGCGGTCGCGGCGTAAGGGCCCGATTCATTTCGTCTCGGCGCTTTCGGGAGAAGGCCTTGAAGAGCTGATCGACGCGATGGTGACGACCCTGGCGAGCGCGCCAGAGGTGAAGCCACAAGGCCCTGTGCGCATCAAGAAGCTTCTCGTCGCAGGTCGGTCCGAGCTGGCCGTCGAAAAAGCGGGGTGGGGGTTCGTCGTCAAAGGGGACCGGGTGGAGCGGCTGGTGGAGCGAACCGACCTCGAATCGTCAGGAGGCCTGGCGAGATTCCAGACGGAGCTCGACAAGATCGGAGTCAACGCGGCTCTGGAGGCGGCGGGCGTTCAACCGGGTGACACTGTGAGAATCGGCGAGGCGGAGTTCGAGTACCAACCGTGAGCAAGATCGGACTGCTGGGCGGCACGTTCGACCCGTTTCATTTCGGGCACCTCGCGGCAGCCGACGCGGCGGTCGATTGCGCGGATCTCGACCGCGTCCTATTCATTCCAGCGGCGCAGCCGCCGCACCGGCCACCCGCAATTGCCTCGCCCGAGCAACGACTCGAGATGTGCCATCTCGGGATCCAGGGCGAGCCGCGCTTTGAGGTCTCCGACGTGGAGCTGAAGCGAGCGGGGCCGTCGTACACGGTGGACACGCTGAGGGAGATTCAGCGTCGCCAGCCTGAGGAAGAGCTGTTCCTGATCCTGGGCTGGGATGCAGCGCGGCTGTTCTCGAGTTGGCACGAGCCGGAGAAGGTGCGCGAGCTGGCGACGATAGTCGTGGTGGCGCGCCCCGGTGGGGCGGCGCCGCGCCAGGAGGAGTTGAAAGGAGTCGGCCTCGACAAGGCAAGGGTTGTCCTCTGCCTCACGACAACGCCAGATGTTTCGGCGAGCGAGATCCGTAAAGCGGTGGCCGCGGGCCAGCCGATCACAGGCAAGGTTTCGAAGGCAGTCGAGAGGTATATCGGCGAGCACCGGCTGTACGCGGGATAATCGAGAAGTTGAAGGCCGCCCGCACGACACCCCTGCAGCTGGCGAAGCTGCTACGTGGTGCGGCAGCCGACAAGAAGGCGTGGAAGCCTGTCGTTATCGACGTGCGGGACAAAACCACGATCGCGGACTACTTCGTGGTGTGCGAAGGCGAAACGGACCGGCAGGTCAAGGCAATCGCTGACGGCATGGTGGACGCAGCGAAGGAAAAGGACCTCAAGCCGCTGGCAGTCGATGGCTACGAGGACGCGACGTGGATCCTGCTGGACTTCGACTCAGTCCTGGCGCACGTGTTCCTACCAGGCGAGCGTTCCTACTACGACCTGGAGAGCCTGTGGGCTCCGGTGGCGAAAAGGCGGAAAGAGGCGGCAGGCTAACTCAACCTCGCTCAGCCTCGCTCGGCGGAACAACCTCGAGCCGCACCACAGTTCAAGGCTGTATGAATCAATTTCCTAAAGACGTTCTGGATGCGGTGGCAAAAGAAAAGGAAGTGCGCCTGACGACATACGGTCGCAAGACCGGCAAAGGGTCAAGCGTCACGATCTGGATCGTCACTGATGGCGACAAGGTATACATACGCTCAGGCCAAGGTCTGAAGCGGCACTGGCCAAAGAACCTGCTGGCGCGACCCGAGGGCACTCTTCATCTCGACGGCAAGACCGTGCAAGTCAAGGGCAGGCACGTCACCGACCCGGGAGAAGCTCGCCACTCATCAAAACTGTACGGTCCGAAATACGGCTCGTTAGTGAAGCCGTCAACCGAGGGCGAGCCGCTGACGCCAGGCGAGCAGGCGGCCTTCGAACTACTTCCTTCTAGTTCGTAACTCGCCTCGGCCGAGAACTCACCTTCGAGCCCGTCCCCAAGCGCGCCATTTACTCACAGCGCGCCGGTGCGACGCCGGACCTAATTGATCTGGGAGTACCGATCGAAGATCTCTCGTAGGTTCGCTGGCGGTTCCACCTTGTGCTTCTTCATCACGTCGAACAGGCTCAGGATGTGGCGCACTCCCGCCAGCGTGACTCCCTTCTCCCTCGTCAGGTACTGGATCACCTGCACCTTGCTGATATCCCGCTGTGAGTAGCGCCTCCGGTTGGTTGAGGTCCGGTGTGGCTCCAGCAGCATCGCGTCCTCGTACAGCATCAGTGTGCGCGGGTGCGTTTCCAGGATCTCGGCGGCCACGCTGATCGTGTAGAGCGGCTTGTCGAGGTCGCTGAACGACTGGTGCAGACCCCGTGCGGTCATGCGACTACTCATGCATCAGCGAACGGTGGCCAGGATCTGGATGATCGCCGGGCCCAGCAGGACGATCCACAGCACCGGGAAGATGCACCCCACCATCGGGAACACCATGCGCGACGACGCCTGCGCGGCCCGCTCCTGCGCCGTCTGCCGCTGCCTCCTCCTCATCTCCGTCGCCTGCACCCTGAGCAAGCGTGCGATGGGCACGCCCATCTGGTCGGACTGCACGATCGACTCGACCAGGTGGTGCAGGTCCGCGACTCCGCACGTGTCCGCCATGTGCTCCAGAGCCGCCATCCTCGGGCGGCCCAGCCTGATCTCGCGCAGCACCTTGCCGATCTCGTCCCCCAGCGCGTTGTGAAACCGCTCCGTGATGCTCAGCAGGCCTTCGTCGAGGCTCATGCCCGACTCGACCACCAGCGTCAGCAGGTCGGTGGCCTCGGCCAGCGACCGCTGGATCTGCGTGCGCCGACCGGAGATCCTCTGGTTCAGCCAGAGCAGAGGGAGGAAGTAGCCGAGCACCGCCGCCACGACTCCGCTGGCCACCGCGGTCAGAAGCGGAGGGATGCCCGTGTGCATTAGGAGCCCCAGCGCGAGCCCCGCGATGGCGAACAGCGCGGACAGCCCATATCGAACCGCCTGGAATCCTGCCGGTGTCAGGTGGCCCGGGTCGCCCGCCCGGCTCAGCTTCTGGCGCAGCTCGCCGGCCGCGAGGGCGGGGAGGCGGCTGGCCAACGGTCGCGCCAGGTTCTCGAGCCGCTTGGTAAATGGAGTGTTGACCGGCGGCGCGGTCCAGACACCGCTCGTGTTGGCCTGCGCGGCCAGGGTGCGATCCAGGGCGATGAAGAATGCGGCCACGATAACTCCGCAGATGATTCCCGCCGTCACCGCGATGAGCAGCACCGGCTACGACTGCAGCGAGGTCATGCGGTTGATGAGGACATTGCCAACCAGGATCAGCAGCCCGGCGATGCCGAGCAGGATGTAGCCGATAAACGTCGACGTCATCGGCGCGAAGTATCCGGGCACGAAAACATAAAGGCCCAGCGCGAGCAGGATCGGCAGGCCGGTGATGATGGTCGCGGACGCTCGCGATTGCGCGGTGAGCACACTCATGTCGCGCTTGGTCTGCAAGCGATCGCGCAGCGTGTCGGAGATGGTGTCGAGCACCTCTGCCAAGTTGCCGCCGACGCGGATGTGAAGAAGGATCGCCGTCACGATGAACTCGAGGTCCGGGCTGTTGATGCGCAACAGCAACGCGCTCAACGCATCCTCGACTGACGTGCCCAGCGTCACCTCGGTCGTCACGCGCTCGAACTCCGTGGACACCGGCGGTCGCGATTTGGAGGCCACCGTCTCCAGCGCGCGGTCGATCGCGTAGCCCGTCTTCAGCGAGTTCGACAGCAGCTGCAGCATCGCCGCCAGCTGGTCGTTGAACAGGTTCTGCCGGCGGCGCTGCAGATAGGCGACCACCAGCGGAGGGACCACGAAACCCACGACGCCGAGGATGAGCGGCCCCGCGGAGAAACCGAAGCGAAACAAGCCGACCAGCGCTCCCAATGCCACGGCGCCGATCCGGATCAACAGGTATTCGGCAGGGGTGATGTTGAGGCCGGCGCGGGCGAGGTCTTCAGTGAGCGTCGGCCGACCCCTGACACTGCGCCTCTGGCTCAGGTTGTCCGCCGCCGGGCGCAGAAGGCGCTCGACCAGCTCTCTTGGCGTCGCCCGAGGCTCGGTGGCGCTCTCCAGGGGCACCTTGCGTTCCTTGCTGATCCGATCCAGGCTCCAGAAGAAGACCGCGATCGCGGCCGCCATCGGCACCGCAATGATCAAGGTGAGGACGGGTGGCGGCAGGTTCATAGCTTTAGAAGAGGGAAGGGAAGGCCTGCTGCACCAATTTCAGCGTTACGCCCTTGGCGTCGGCGACGCTCTGACAGTTAGGATCCTTGGCCACCGGTCCGGTGAGGTAGTCCTGGGGGGACTCGAGCGTATATTTCAGCGAGGCGTAGCTCAAAAACCAAGTGATGTATTCGGCCTCGCATTGGGTGACCACGACTGTCAGGCTCGTCGCGGTGGCGGCGCTGGCGGTGCCGCCGCCGTTGTCGACGCCGACAAGAATGACGTGAATGTTGGTGAAGACGGTCTTGGTGGCCACCTTGGCGCCGGAGGTGACTGTCGCGATGACTGAAATGAAGTCGCCGGGCTGGATGGAGTCGGCGACGCCCTGCTGCTCGCTGGTCGGGATCGCGAGCGCGACGTAGCCGGAAGGAATCGGCAGGAACTCCGACTGCGCCCCCAGGGCTTGCCCTGGCCTCGCCACCAGGTTCGCCGACACCACCTCGCCCTTGACGATCGTGACCAGCGGGATCATGCCCTGGGCATCGCTGATCTTGGTGAACACGGTGGAAGGCAGGCCGGCGCTGGGGAGGCTCTTGATCTCGAGGGATCCGGTTGGAATCGGGACCCGGGGCACCAGGTCTTGCGTGGCCACCACCACGTTCTGGCTGGGACCACTGTTCCCTGTCGAAGCGTTGATGGCGACGAGGACGAAGGCGGCGATGACAAGGAGCGCGAGAACGATTCCGAGGATTGTGAAGGGTCTTCGAGACGTAACGGTGCGCAAGTCCGACCCATCATAGGCAAGATAGTCCGGTGTCGCGCCCCCCTAACTCGCGCCGAACTTTAGTCGTGCGCGCGCAGTCAGGCCAGTCCATGGTCGAGTTCGCGCTCTCCTCCGTGGTCCTCCTCCTGTTGGTGGGGGGGCTGGTGGACATCGGCCGTGCGCTGTACGTGTCGGAGACCCTCTCGAGCGCCGCCCGGGAGGGCGCCAGGCACGCAGTGTGGTTCGACGCCGGAACGCACTCGCACCCGTACCTGTCCGATGCCCAGATCAAAGCCACCGTGGACACCGCCCTGACCGCCAGCGGTTTGCCCGCATCGGTGCTGAAGAATCCCGGTACCACCTGCCCGGCGCCAACGGACGGCAACGCGTACCACAACCCACCCTTCGCGAACTCGGCCTACCCGGCCGCGACCAATCAGCCCTGGCTGTACATCTGCTACGACAACACAGCGGGGGTTGACTTTGCCTCGCCCCCCGCATCCGGTCAGACCCTGCAAGACGTCAACGTCATCGTCCTGTACTCCTATGGAGCGCTGACCCCCATCGTGGCCGCGCAGTTTGGGCTGTTCCGAATCGCGGTCAATCAACACATGACGGTGCAGGGCCCATGAGGCGGACGGCTCCGCGACGCGGGCAGAGCTCCCAGGCTCTGATCGAGTTCGCCCTCATCTCTCCCGTGCTCCTGCTGCTGCTTTTCGGAATCATCGACATCGGGCGGGCCGTTTTCTACTACGACACCCTCAACCACGCGGTACGGGAAGGGGCCAGGGCGGCGGTGTCGGCCGGCTCGCCGTTGCCCACGAACGCGAATGTGCTCAACGCCGTGACCCGCAACCTCGTCGGCGCCCAGGTGACCGAGCCGTGCCCGCAGGGTCCGATCACCTCCGCGACCCCGCCCAGCAACGCCGCATGGCTCTACGTCACCGAGCCCAACCCGCCCGCGTCGATCGAAAGCACGCCACCCATGAACGCTCCCGGCGGGGAGTATGCCGCGCCGGCCGCGGGTAGCTGCAGCGCCGTGAATCCGGCGGGCAACAACGCCCAGCTCCAGATCACGCTGCGCTTCAACCTCATCCTCATCACCCCGGTGATCGCGCAGGCGACGGCCGACCACATCATCTTGCGAGCGGCCGCGGTCTTTCGGACCGAATACTGATGCGCCGCCAGTCCGGGCAAGCGATCGTGCTGATCGCGATCATGCTGGCGGTCCTGGTCGGGATGGCGGCGCTCGCCATCGACGGCTCCCGCGCCTACCAGAGCAAGCGCAGCCTGCAGGCCGCCGTCGACGCGGCCTCGCTCGCGGCCGCCGACACCCTGCAGCAGACAGGCAGCTACGTGACGGCCGAGCAGGCCGCCACCACCAGCTTCAGCGTCAACCGGCGCCTGTACACGGCGCCAGCCTGCGCCCCTGGGTACGCCACGCCTGGCGCCGCTCCGATTACCGTCACCTGCACCTACTCAGACGGCACCGTGCTGACCCAGGTAGTGGCCACGCTCGGGCCGGCCGGCTCCTCGTTCACATTGACAGCCACGCGCTCCCTCCAGCTCCAGTTCGGGCGCATCCTGACCAACGGAGCGTCGCCGACGATATCTGCAGGCGCCGCGTCCAGCGTCAACAACCTCCTGTACTCGCCGACGATCGCTGCCCTCAGCCAGGCCGGTTGCGGTGGTGTGGCGGGTAACGCCATAACCGTGAACGGCAACGGCAACCTGTCGGTGATTGGCGATATGGTCTCGAGCGGGACGATTTCGATTGCTTCAGGCAACGTGCAGGTCGGCGGCGACGTGTACGCGCGCTGCCAGGCAATCGTGCCGGGGGTGTCGCACAAGTGCTACCCGAGCGGCTCAAACCCCGGTTGCACGTACCCCGACGTCGCCGGGACGACGAGGAGCGGCTACCGCTTCGTGGATCCCAACTACCCGCCGCCCACCGTCGTCGGCGGCAGCCAGTCGGCATTCGGCTCCAACGTCGTCATGTCTCCGGGCACTTATGCGGCCAACCCCAACTTCTCCGGCGGCGACTGCTGGTTTCTCAAGGCGGGCGTCTACTACTGGCAGGGCGGCTACACCAACAACGGGGACTTCGTCAGCAACGAGCTGAAGCCGCCCGACGAGCCGCTGATCAACAACAACACTGTCGTTTCGCCCAAGCAGTTCTGGAACAGCGACGGCGCTAGGTGCGCGGGCGCCTACCAGCTCGACAACATCGATGGCCCCGACGGGCTACCCCACACGACCTGGGCCTTTGTCGTCACGTCGGTGCGCACCGACACCTACAACGGCAACAACTACATTCGCGAGAGCGCCCCCTCAGCGTGTCGGACTATCCGGACCACCTCCGGCAATGACGTCATCAAGCTCGATGTCAGTAACGTCCCCGGCGCGATGTCTTACAACGTCTACGTCACGGCCTCGGGAGGCGATTGCGGCGACCCGTTCGGCCTGGTCGCCAATGTGCCGGTGGTTGGCACGGTGTCGAACGCCAACACCAACCCCTGTCCCGTATTCACCGGCGTTGGCTGCACCCTCGGCCACGAGAGCACGACCATCGACGACACCGACATCAGCGGATCTTTCGCGCCCAACGCCGCCGCTGCGCCAGGCACTTACGGCGCGTACCCCCCCAGCCCCGAAACCTCGCCCTTGAGCGGAAACCTGCCGAACGAGAACGCCAACCGTACCGCTCCGCCCGCCGGCGACCGCGCCAACGAGAACCAATGCGTCACCGTCGGCGGCGCCCTGGCCAGCTGCCCGGCCGCGATCACGCCAGGGGCCGTCTCGTATGTCATTCCGAACGGCGCTTGCCTCACCGACACCAGCGCCGGCGACACCTACGTGTTCGGTGGCTACCAGTACGACTGGCTGCTGGTCTACGAACCTGGCCTGGCCAACCCACCGGCCAATACCTGCAGCAACACGATGGGGGCCGCCACCGACACCGCCTTCATCGGGCTCGTCTACATGCCTTCGGCTTCGGTCACCATCCAGAAGGCGACGGCCTTCAAAACTGATGAGACAGGCGGCGTGATCGCGAACACAGTCACCTTCACGGGCCAGCTGCCCACGATCATCGGCAACACCGGCTACTCGCCGGTCCAGCCCGGCTCGAAGCTGATCAGTTAGGTTTCAGGCTCCGCCCCGACCAGCTCCAGCTCGGTTGGTTGCTCGTCGGGTGCCTCGGCCGGCTCCGGCGCGTCGTCCCTGTGCTGCATCGCCTGGAGACGCTGATTGATCGCCGCCACGCCCTTCGCGTCGCCCAGCTCCTCGTATCGCTGGGCCGCGCCGTTCATCGCCGCCTGGGCCTCGTCGATGCGACCCAGCCCCCAGAAGGCCTGGCCCCGCATCGTGAGCGCGTGGGCCCGTTCGCGGATCTTGTCGCCGGGCAGCAGCATGAGCGCAGTCTCGACGAGCCGCAGCACGTCCTCGAACGCGCCCACCGCCAGTGCGTTCGTCGCCGCCTGCGCCAGGTAGCCGGACGTACGCACGGGGTCGGCCGCGGTACCTGCCTGGTAGAGGTGGAAGCCGATCTCGCCCGCGCGTTCGTTCGCGCTCTTTCCATAAACCCGCTCCAGCGTGTCGGCCACCGCGAGGTGGTAGGCCTGAAGTCGGGGCAGTGGCAGGACGGCGAGAACCCGCTGGCGCACCAGGTCGTGCCCGAACCGATACCGATCCGGCGCCGCGCTGGTCAGGAAGTGTCCACGCGTCGCCTCGTCCAACGCCTCACGCAGCTCGTGCCCTGAGAGCTCGCCGAACGCCTCCAGCAGCGCGATGTCGAAGTCGCGCCCGATGACAGCGGCCGCGACCAGCATCCTCTGCGCCGGCTCGCTCAACCGTTCCAACCTGCGCCCGATGAGGCCGCGCACACTCTGCGCCAGCTCGAGGTCTTCCTCGGTAAAGCTGACCTGGACGCGCGAGCTACCTCCCAGCATCGTGTCGGAAGCCGCCATGTAAAGGAAGGAGTGCTCGACGAACAGTGGATTGCCTTCCGTCGCTGCCTGGATGCCGAGCAACTGGATCGGGGTGACCGGCGTCTCCGCCATGGCCGCGACCATCTTCTCGACCTCGCGGTCCGAGAGCCGCCCCAGTCCGATCCGCTGCGCGCGCCGCCGCCGCAGCAATCGCGAGACGATCGGCGTGAACGGCCGTCCCGAGTCGAGCTCGGACTCCCAGTAGGTGGCAGCCAGGACGATGCGGCTTCCACTCAAGCGCTCCGCCAGGTCGCGCAGGAGCAGGACCGACGCTTCATCGGCCCATTGCAGATCGTCGATCACGATGAGCATCGGCTTGGCGCCCTGGTAAACCACGAGGAAGTCGAAGATCCCTTTGAACAGCTGCTCGCGCAGCTTGTCGGCATTGACCTCCGGGCCGGCCGGCATGCCGCGGACCTTCTGGCGCAGGGCCGGCACGAGCTGTGCCAGCAGCTGGCCGTTCTCGCCCACCGCATCGTGAAGCGTCTTGGCACCGGCGTTGGCGACAGCTGCGTTAAGAACGTCGCGGAACGGGGACAGCGGACTTGCGGCCTGGTCGGGGCAGCGGCCGCTCAAGACGACCCAACCCTTCTGCACGGCGTCCACGGCGATCTCGGCGGCGAACCGCGAGGCGCCGATGCCTGGCGGCCCGGCGACGAATACCATGCCGCCTGAGCCGGTCGCGGCGCGGTCCAGCACCATCCTCATATCCAGGCGCTCCTGCTCGCGCCCCACAAAGCCGTCTCCGCTGCGCAGCGCGGTCGGCATGGTTGTCGACTCGCCAGGTGTCACCTTGTGGATGCGCCAGCGATCCGGGAATCCCTTCAGCTTGTAAGCTCCCTTGTAGTCGAACACGATCTCGGCGACCGGGCCGACCAGTGAGCGCACGACATCGGAGACCAGGATCTCGCCACCCTTGGCCTTGCCTGCGACACGAGCGGCTACGTTGACGGCAGAGCCGAAGATGTCCCCCGCCTCTTCGACTACCTCGCCGGTGTTGATGCCGATGCGAATCCGGATCTTCCGTTCCGGATTCTGCTTGCTGTACTCGGCGATCGCTTTCTGAATCTCGAGGGCGCACTCGACTGCGTGCCGGCTCGAGCCGAAGCTGACCATGAGACCGTCGCCCAGGCCTTTGATGCGGCGGCCGGCGTGCTCGGCGACCGTCTCGTCGATGATCGTTTCGTAGGCCTTCATGATCTCGTGGGACTCGGTGAACCCTCTCGTCGACAGGAGGTTGGTCGACCCCTCCATGTCGGTGAACATGATGGTGACGGTGCCTTCGGTCTGACCCACCGAAAGGCTGCCGATGATGGTTTCACGCGTTAGCGGCTGAGATGCGTTCACCGGCTGGCCGAGCCCTTCGGCGACTGACCTCAACAGGTCGGGACCCGCGCGGAACCCGGCCTCGCCCTGCGGGTACCTGACCACCTGGAGCACGCCGGCCTCGACCGCCTGCCTCAGCTCGCGGCCCGCGGATTCCTTGCTGATGTGGTTGGGGCCCGCGTAATCGCTCGCCTTCAGCTCCGCACCCTCGAACGCCTCGGTCACGGCCGGCGCGAGGCGCAGGTTCAAACCCTTGCGGGTGATGATGCTTTCGATCACAGCCCCGATCCGCCGTGTCGCGCCCTGTGGGACCGAGCCCTCGCCCTGGATGGTCGGCAGCTGTCCCGCGTGAACGAACCCACCTGCCGCGGCCGCCATCTGGCCGAGGGCGGTGGTCGCGCGCGCCATCGCCGTTGCCGCCTGCAGCGCCTGGTTGGCCTGCGCGGTATCGCCTGCGTTCATGAAGGGCACGGGCGTTGCCTCGCCTGGCTGGGGCGGCGGCGCGACTAAGAGGGTCGTCGGTGGCGGCTGCAGGGCCGCCGGGCCGGCCACCCCGCCGGTTGGCGCGGGGGCCTGAGACTGCGCCGGTGCGGGCAGTTGAGGCGGAGGCGCCGGAGCGTAGACGGGGGGTGGCGCCTGGCCTGGCTGTGGAGCTGCTGCCTGCAGATCGGCCACCGCCGACCTCGCGGCGTCGATGAGCTTTCGCATCTCCTCTTGCATCTCTGGCGTCGAGGCCATCGTGCTTGCCGGGCTGGTCGGCGTCGACTGCACCGTATGCGTCTGCTGCTGCCGCGAGTCGCGGTCTCGGTCGCCCGGCCGGTCGGAGCTGAACGGGACCACGACCACCTGGCGCACGACGTTCTCGCCGCCGCCGCGCTGCCCGCTCATGAGTGGGTTGTTGACGACTGGCATCATGCTGTCCGAGCCGGCCGGGACGAAGCGTGCCTTCACCGGGTCGAACAGCGCCTCGTCGATCTGGACGCCGTAGAACGCAGCCTTGTCTTTGGCGGTCGGGACGTATCCGGTCGCGTTGTACTCGAGGCGCAGGTCCGCGCCCATGCCGAGCACGAAGATGTCGCGAAGGATCGCTCCGTTCTGGTCGTAGCCGACCACCTCCGCGATCTGCGCGACCTTGCGCCTCCCGTCCGGCATGCGGGCCTGGTGCACTATGAGGTTGACGGCTGACGCGATCTGCGCGCGCACGGCTTCGAATGGGATTTCAATCGAGGCCATCATCACCATCGTCTCCAGGCGGGAAAGCGCGTCGCGGGCAGAGTTGGAGTGGATCGTCGACATGCTGCCGTCGTGGCCCGTGTTCATGGCCTGGAGCATGTCGAGGGCTTCCGAGCCGCGCACCTCACCGACGAGGATGCGGTCAGGCCGCATTCGCAGGCTGTTGCGGAGCAGCTGGCGGATCGTCAGCTCGCCCTTGCCCTCGACGTTGGCCGGGCGGTGCTCGAGCGCGATCACGTGCGGGTGGTCGATCTGCAGCTCGGCCGCGTCCTCGATCGTGATCACGCGCTGGTTGTGCGGGATGAAGCGCGCGATCACATTGAGGGTGGTGGTCTTGCCCGAGCCGGTGCCTCCCGACACCAGAATGTTCATCCGGCCGAGCACGGCCGCCTTTAGGAAATCAGCCATCGATGGGCTCAAGCTGCCCTCGCGGGTGAGGTCGTCGATGCCGAGGACGGCGTCCTTGAACTTCCTGATCGTGAGGGCAGCGCCGTGAATGGCGGCGGGCCTGATGATCGCGTTGACGCGGCTGCCGTCGGGCAGGCGGGCGTCGACCATCGGGTTCAGGCCGTCGATGTGACGGCCGGTCGTCGCGACCATGCGGCGGATCGTTTCCAGCAGCTGGTTTTCATCCTCGAAGCGGATGTCGGCCTTGGTCAGAACGCCGCGCCGCTCGATGAACACCTGGTCCGGACCGTTGACCATGATCTCGCTCACGGAGCGGTCGTGCAGCAGGCTGTCGAGGGGTCCGTAGCCGACGGCGGCACGCAGGATGATGTCGGCCAGCGCCGACTTTTCGACCGAGTTGAGGTTGATGCCGTCCTCGGCCAGGAAACGGTCGAGGTGGCTGCGCACCGCGCGTGAGAAGGCGAGCGTGTCGCCCGTCGTCAAGCCGACGTCGCGGATCAGAGCCAGGCGGTCCCGGAAATCGTTGGCGAGCTTTTGCAGGTCTCGACCCTGCCGGGCCGCCGTTTCGACGATGTCGGACCGCCGGCGGTGAGGCTGCGCCGAGTCGGTGGTGGCCCACAGGTCGACGAACTGCATCTCCACCAGAGCGGGGTTGGCGGCGATCGCGGGGATGACGCGCTGGCTCTCGGTCAGGCGGATCTTGATGGCCAGGCCGGCGCCGTCAGGCGGCTGGCCCGAGTCCATGTAAGCGTTGATCAACTCGCCATCACGGAACCGAAGGATCGCCTTGCGGGCCTGGCTCTTATCGCCCGGGTCGGCCTCGAGGTCGGGGTCGTCGGCGGAACCGAAGACCACGTACTTGATGTCCCGTACGGGGATCCAGCGGGCGCGGTCAAGATCCGGCGGCGTGTAGATCGGGAATCCATCCGCGCTGAGGGATCGCGCATCGGACTCGCCGCGCTCCAGGCCGCCATCCAGGCGGTGCACTTCGACCTTGCGGCGGACGACCTTGGTGGCCAGGGCGTCAGGCGCGCGCGCGCCGCTTAGCGCAAGCGCGTCACCGGCGAGAGCTGGCTGAGTCGTGGATGAAGTGGGCTCGGGGTCACTCATGGGCATCACCCGCGGGGGTGGATTTGGTCGATGCTAGCATCGGGAAGCCCGTTCTCTTACTAGTTAGCGCCAGCACTTAGCGCGTGCGGCCTCCGCGAGCCTCTGGCGGGCGCCGGCGGTCGACGACCCACCTCGATCCCGGCATTCGTTTCGCCACGCCTTTGACCTCGGCCGCCCGGGAGGCTAGGGCCGCGGCGCTCTCATAGCTACCGGGCTCGGCGAGCACGATGCCGATCGAAACCGACACCAGCCCGGTCTTCAGCGAGGCCCCACTGCGATCCTCATATTCGATCCAGCCGCGCTCCCGGTCGGTCTCGTCATAGAGGTCAGGCACGGCCTCGTCGAACCGCTTGGTGATCTCCGCCGCGACCGCCTCGGCGAGGGCCGGCTCGGTGAGGATTACGAAATCGTCGCCGCCGACGTGGCCGCCGAAGTGATGCGGCGAGTAGTGCGCCTCGAGGACCTCGAGGATGATCGTGCCGAGCGCCTTGATCACGTCGTCTCCGCGCAGGAAGCCGTAATGGTCGTTGTAGCTCTTGAACGTATCGATGTCCGGATAGAGGACCGCGAAGCGCTCATTCGCCTTGAGGCGCTGATTGATCTCGCGAAGGATGTCGGTGTTTCCGCTCATCCCCGTCAGGGGATTGAGGTCGCGCGTGTTGGTCGACCGGCTGATCACTGCTCGCAATCGCGCGACGAGCTCTTCCGCGATGAACGGTTTCGTCACGTAGTCGTCGGCGCCCGCGAGCAGGTGCTCCACCTTGTCTTTGAGGGAGCTGCGCACGGTGAGGAAGACGACAGGGATCAGTCGCGTGCGGAAATCCTTGCGGATGTCGGCCAGGATCTGGTCGCCTGTCGTCGAGCCGAGCATGAGGTCAAGCAGGATGATGTCGGGGCGCCAGTCGACGGCCGCGTCGTGCGCGATCTCACCATCGTCGATCGTCACGCACTCGAAGCCCGCGCGCTCGAGCACGCGCTTCACCAGTCGCAGCATCTGGTCGTCGTCGTCGACCACCAGCACCAGCTCACGCTCGGGGCCCTGGCCGTCGCCGCTCGCGGCGGTCCGGGCCACACCCGGCCTGCGGGTTACGGTCACGGCGCGCTCGTCGGGGACTCCGAATCGGGAACCGGCAGCGGCGGGCGTCTCAGCTTGTCGGTCAGCGCGATCGCGCGCTCGGCGGCGACGCGTATCTCCTGGATGTCGGTCTTTACCGCTTCAGGATCGCCCGTCTCCTCGGCGATCAGCTCGCAGTAGTTCACGATCACCGCGAGCAGGTTGCGAAAGTCGTGGATGAGGACCCGGTTTCCTTCCTCCGAGTGTTCGCCCCCTGCGCTTACAGTCGTTTCACCAGTCGCCAATAGTTCACCTCGCCATCGCGTTTGTATCCCAGCTCATCGAGCACCTTGCGTGCGATCGCGAGGCCGCGGCCCGCTTCGCTTGTCGGCGCCGGCATGGCGCGAGGCAATTGATTATGAAGGGGAGGTCCCTGATCGGTAAAAGACGCAGTTGCGGTCCCCGCCTCGAGCCTCAACTCGTACTCGACCGGCGCCCCCGCTGGCCCGTGCTTGCCGGTATAGATCAGGACGTTCGAGCCGATCTCGGCAAGCGCGGTTTCGAACAGGATGAGGTTGCGATCGTCGGCGCCTCGGCCAGTGCGCTCGCGCAGCAGGTCCACCGAGTGGTGGAGTGTGTCCAGGCCGTCCTCGAGTCGGGTGAGCGTGGCGTGGAATTCAAAAGGTGGGCTGGCCAGCGGGATAGCGTCAGAAGTCAGTGAGTGCTTCCTCGACAGTGGCGAAGTAGGGGAACACCCTGTCCAGGGTGGTCAATTCGAGGACCACCCGCACCTGCTGGTTGGGCGCCGCCAGCCTGAGGTCGCCCTTCGAGCTCCGCACCAGCTTCAGCGCCGCGATGACCGAGCCGAGCCCTGTGCTGTCGACGAAGCTGACGCCTTCAAGGTCGATCACGACTTTCTGCGGGCCGCTCTTGACGGCCTCGGTGACAGCGTCTTTGAGGGAAGGAGCGCCGGCCACGTCGAGGCGTCCGGAAGGGGCCAGCACTGTCACACCCGCGTCGGTTTGCCGGGCCTGGACCTCAAGACTCATCGCTGGCTAGCCTACAGCGAGAGGGGCGGAGTTAGCCCCCTTTAGCTTCGGGTGACTCCCTGAGGATACTTACACTTCGGTTGGTGTCTGCCTCCGACAACTCGCTTCGGACCCTGATCGTCGACGACGAGGAGGCATTGGCCAAGGTCATGCAGCGAACGCTGAAGAGCCGAGGCTTTGAGTCCGACGTCGCGTTCTCGGGCGCCGCGGCGCGCGCTCTGATCGACAGCAAGGAGTACGGCCTGGCCCTGCTCGACGTACGGCTGCCTGACGAATCGGGCTACGGGCTCCTGGAGGAGCTCAAGACCAAGCACCCGGACACCGCGGTCGTGATGATCTCCGCTGTCGACGACCCCGAGCTCGGCAAGGCCGCGGTCGAGCACGGCGCGTACGCCTACTTCGTCAAGCCGGTCGGCGCCTCCGAGCTGTACCTCGCGGTGGTCAACGCTTTTCGGCGGCGCAGCATGGAGCTCGATTACAGGGCTAACCTGCAGCGCCTCGAATCGCTGGTCGCCGAGCGCACGGATCAGATCGACAAGGCGGCCAAGGTGCAGGCGGCTTTGCTGCCCGTTTCGCCGCTGATCGGCGCCGGGTTCGAGGTGGCCGCGCGTTTCGCGCCGGCGCGTGAGATCAGCGGCGACTTCTATGACTGGTACCCGCTCGACCGTGGGCGCCTGGCGTTGACGCTCGGCGATGTGATGGGCAAAGGTTTGCCCGCCGCGATCCTGATGGCAACCGTTCGCGCCGCGCTCCGCTCCGCTTCTGCGCATGCGGCGTCCGTGGAACAGGGGGTTGAGCAGGCCGCCGGCGTCATGGCCGCTGCCCTCGAGGTCAACCAGGCCTACGTGACGCTGTTCCACGCGATCTTCGATGCGGCCAGTGGCGAGCTGCAGTACATCGACGCAGGTCACGGCCATGCACGGCTGGTTCGCAGCGGAGGAGCGCACGAGCTGCTCTCTCAACGCGGGGCGCCGATTGGCTTATTGCCCGACACCACGTTGCTGCCCGGGAAGGTCGTTCTTAATAGTGGCGACACGCTGGTTGTGTTCTCGGACGGGCTGCTCGACCTGCGACCCGACCTCGCCACCAAGGATGTCCCGCTGCCGCTGGCGGCGCGGCGCGCTCCGAACGCTCAGGGGATTGTCGACATCCTGGCCACGGGCTCGCGCGATCGCGACCTACCCGACGATGTCACGGTGCTGGCGCTGCGGAGGACTTAGCCGGTTCCCCGACCTGCTTGTCCCTAGGCCCCAGCCATCGTTCCAGCACGGCTGCGACCACGTGCATCTTGATCGGCTTGGAGATGTAGTCGTCCATGCCCGCCGCCAGGCACCGCTCTCGGTCCCCTGAAAGCGCGCTCGCTGTCATCGCGATTACCGGCGTGTGACGTCCTGTCGGCTCGTTCTTTCTTATCTCTCGCGTCGCGTCGAAGCCATCCATCTCGGGCATGTGGCAGTCCATCAGCACCGCGTCGTAGCGCACCTCGCTGAGGACCTGCACCGCCTCGACCCCGTTGGCGGCCACGTCAGCGCGATAGCCCAGCTTCTCGACCATGCGCACGGCGACCTTGAGATTCGCGATGTTGTCCTCGACCACGAGCAGCCGCGCCCATCGATGCGAGGCCTGGTCGGTCGGCGTGGACTCGTCGGCAACCTTGCGGTTGGCGTGCTCCGGCTTGGCCGCCAGCAATGAGTGGAGAACGTCGAACAGAAGCGAGGGCCGCACCGGCTTAACGAGCTCCACATCGATCCCCGGCACGGGGTGCTCGGAGTGGCCTGCGGAGGTGAGCAGGATCACCACCATGTCCTTCAGCGCGGGGTCGGAGCGGATCTCCGCGGCAACCGCGGCGCCGTCCATGCCCGGCATCATCATGTCGACGATCGCCACCTCGAACGGATCCTCGCCTCGCGCCGCCTCGCGCAACTCGTTCAGCGCCTGACGACCTGACTCGAACGCTTTGTCGCGCATGCCCCACGAGCCCAGGTAGCGCTCGAGGATCGTGCGGTTCGTGCGGTTGTCGTCGACGACGGCGATCGCGGTCCCGCTGAGGGTCGCAGTGGGCGGCACCACCGGCGCTTTGCGCTCGCCTTCTCGAAAGAGGGCGGTGAACCAGAAGCGGCTGCCCGCGCCTTTCTCGCTCTCGACGCCGAGCTCGCCACCCATCAGCTGGACGAGCATGCGCGAGGTGGCCAGCCCGAGCCCGGTGCCACCGTGCTTGCGAGTGGTCGAACTGTCGACCTGCGAGTAGGTGGAGAAGACACGCGCCTGCTCATCTGCGCTGAGCCCGATGCCTGTGTCCGCGACCTCGAAGTGCAGCTGCACGCCGGGACCCGCCGACTCCCTGCGGCGCACGCGCACCACCACCTCACCCGAATCGGTGAACTTGATCGCGTTGCCGACCAGGTTGATGAGCACCTGCCTCAAGCGCCCGGGGTCGCCGATCGCGTTGTGCGGGACTTCCGGCTCGACGTCGAGCACGAGCTCGATGCCTTTGTTCGCGGCGGGCTCGGCGAAGAGCTCGACCGCCTCCTCGGTCACATGCTTGGGGCTGAAGTCGATCCGCTCCATGCGCACGCGGCCCGCCTCGATCTTCGAGAAGTCGAGGATGTCGTTGATGATCTCGAGCAACGTGTCGCCGGAGGCGCGCACGGTCTCCACGTAGTCGCGCTGCTCAGGGGTGAGCTCCGTCTCCATGAGGAGTCCCGTCATACCGATCACTCCGTTCATCGGCGTGCGGATCTCGTGGCTCATGGTGGCCAGGAACTCGGATTTCATGCGCGTCAGCTCCTGCAGCTCCTGATTGCGCCGGCCGAGATCAGTGAGAAGCTCGGATCTCGACGCCTCGGCGGCGGCTGCGGCGATGCGGTGCGCCGCCTGCTCCTGGACGACACGCCGGACCAGAATTCCAAGCGACACGAGAAGCAAGCCTTCGAGGAGCGCAGCCGCCGGGTCGCCGGTCGAGGGGTTGACGCCGGTCACGAGGATGAGGTCGGCGGCGCCGAGCGCTGCGCCAATGGCGAACTCGACTGTCGTGTAGTACAGCGCGAGGAACATGAGCAGCAGCAGGACGAAGGGGAACGCCCGAATCACGCTCAGCCCGAACTGGACCTCTAGCGCGAAGGTGACGGCAAGGCCTCCGATAGGGGAGATCGCGTGCAGGAATCGAGGGATGCGCTCCCACGGCAGCAGCACGAGTGCGCCGGCGAGCACGACCAGCACCACCGAGGCGAGGCTGCCGAACGCGGTCCCCACCTTCCACAGCGGATAGAGGGCGAGGCCGAGGCCGATGACCACCGGGATGGCGGCCACTGGCTGGGGCACCGAGGGAAAGTTGATCGGCGCCAGCGGCGCCAGTGTGAGCAACATGCCGACCACCATCGCCGCGACCAGGGCAGGCGACGTGGTGAGCTCGGAGTAGCCGTGCAGGCTGACGAGCCCGACGATGGCCAGCCCGATAAAGGGATAGACGCGGCGGCTGAGCCCGGCTGCACTTAGCGGTGTACTCACGGGTTGGGCGGTCAGCTTACGTCACAGGTACCGCGGTTAAGTGGGGTCTGATCCGACAGCCGCGGTCTACACTTTGCCTCCTGCGCACCTCAAGCCCAGCCAGGGGGGGTGAGGGAAAGAGGGTGTTGCCAGGACCTCGTCCGAGGCCCGAATTGAAGCCGAATCGGACCCGAGGCTTGGTCCGTCGCGCCACGCCCATAATCGCCATCGCCGCGGTGATCGCGGCCCAGGCCGGGCTCGGCCTGGCGCCCGTGCTGGTCTTCCCCCTGTACTTGCTGATCGTCCTGCTGACCGCCTTCTACTCGAGCCGGCTCGACTCGCTCGTCTGTGCGGCGCTCGCCGCGGCCGGCGTCGCAGCGACCGCGATCCTCGCGGGCGGAGCCAACGAGGTTGCCGTTCCGCTCCTGCTGGCCACAGTCCTGCTCGTGGTCGCCATCGCGGTGCATGAGGTGGTCGGGCGAATCCGCGCCGAGGCGGTCGCCGCCGAACGCAAGGCGATGGACCTCGAGACTCGCGGCGAGCGCCTTCGCATCACGGTCGAGGCGGCGCAGGTCGGCCTGGCATTGGCCGGCGCCGATGGCGGCTGGCTCCTCGTCAACGAGAGGCTCTGCGTGATCCTCGGTCGCAGCCGCGCCGAGCTTTTGCACCTGACGCTCAGCGACGTCACCTCGGAGCACGACAAGGGCGCGATCTCGGAAGCGCTGTCCATGCTTCGGAATGGCGACATCCTCCGCTGGGAGGCCGAGCTTCACCAGGTTCGAGGTGACGGCGTCCGCGTCCCAGTCGAGATCACCATCGCCGCGGTCAGCGATCACCCGGGCGGCGAGCGCGTGCTGCTGGTGCAGGAGACCGATGCCTCCGCGCGCAAGCGCATCGAGGGATTGCGCGACGGCCTGGTCGCGATACGCCACACGATCGTCAGCGCGACGACCTGGGAGCAGGCGGCACCCCAGCTCCTTGGCGCCCTTTGCGCGCACCTCGACTGGGACCTCGCGCAGTACTGGGCTGTCGACACCGACCTGCAAGCGCTGCGCCTGCGGCAGTCGTGGCACCGCGACGGCGCCGCCTTCGAAGAGTTCCACAACCAGAGCCGGCGCCTGTCGATCGCCTCTGGCGAGGGCCTGCTTGGTCGCGTCTGGCAATCCGGCATCCCCGCGGCGCAGGAGGACCTGTCAGGCGCCACCGATTACGACCGGGTTGCGGTCGCCTTGCAAGCCGGGTTGCGATCAGCTGTCGCCTTCCCGGTGATCACGGGAGGCTCGGTCATCGGCGTCATCGAGATGCTCACTCACGACCAGCGCGTGATCGAGAACGACCTGGTGACCATGGTCTCGACGGCCGGTGGCGAGATCGGCAACTTCATCCGCCGCGCCGAGACGGCCCAGGCTCTCCGCCGCAGCGAGGCCGACCATCGTGCCATCTTCGAGCGGTCTCCGATCGGGATCGCGCGCATCAGCAGCGAGGGCGAGCTGCTCGAAGCGAATCCCGCCCTCCTCACGATGCTCGAGCACGACTTCCAGGTCATGCGGTCGCACGCCTGGCCCGACCTTTTACGTGCCTACGACCAGGCAGCGGCCAGGGCGCGGTTCTCGCCCCTGTTGGCAGGGATCAGCGAAGGCAAGAGTGTGCAGGTTCGAGCCGGCACCGGCGGCGGCAGCTGGCTGTGGCTCCAGCTCAGCGCCACCTCGATCCCCGATGCGAGCGGCAGGCCGGAGCACGTGCTCGTGATGGTTGAGGACGTCACTGTCGTCCGGGATGCGCAGGACAAGCTGGGCGAGGCGCTCGAATCGCAGCGCAGCGCGAATGCGACGCTCGAGAAGCTGGACCGCACCAAGACCGAGTTCCTCTCGATCGTGAGCCACGAGTTCCGAACCGCGCTGACGGGCATCCAGGGATTCAGCGAGCTCATCCGCGACGGCGGCCTCGAGCCGGACGAGGTGCGGGCGTACGGCGGCTACATATTCAATGACGCGGATCGGGTCAACCGGCTGATCGGTGACATGCTCGACCTCGACCGCATGGAGTCGGGCCGGATGAGCATCCGGACCGCCGACGTCGACATCAACGAGGTCCTGAGCGACGCCATCGCCCGGGCGGGCTCCTCGCCCACTGTCGAGTTCAAGGCCGACCTCGACCCGCGCCTGCCGATCGTCGTCGGCGACCGCGACCGGCTGGTCCAGGTCGTGAGCAACCTCGTCAACAACGCGGTCAAGTACTCGCCGGACGGCGGCACGGTCACGCTCGCCAGCCGCACCGAGGGCGACTTCGCCCTGGTCAGCGTCACCGACACCGGCGTGGGCATACCCCCCGACGAGATCGGCCACGTCTTCGAGCGCTTCCGCCGCGTGCGGAGCGGCGCCGCCCAATCGATTCCGGGGACTGGCCTGGGCCTCACGATCGTTAAACAGATCGTGGAGATGCATGGGGGAAAGATCTGGGTTGAGAGCGCGGTCGGGCACGGGTCGGCGTTTCACTTCACTCTCCCGCTGGCGGCCGAGAACGTCACGTCACTGCAGCGGCGGCATGCCTGAGCCCGCGGCGCCGAAAACCAAAGGGCTGATCACAGTGCTGGTAGCCGATGACAACGACGTCGCTCAGCGCCTGTGCCGGCGCGTGCTCGAGAAGGCCGGTTACAACGTGCTGATCGCGGTCGACGGCCTGCAGGCGGTGGATGTCGCGATGAGCCAGCGGCCGGCGATGATCCTGATGGACGTCGCGATGCCCGGCATCGACGGCATCGAGGCGATGAAGCGCATCAAGGCCGAGATCCCGAACCAGCCGATTGTCATCGCCAGCGCCCATTCGATGGCAAGCGATCGCGAGCGGTTTCTCGCCGCGGGAGCCGACGACATCCTCAGCAAGCCTTTCCGGCTCGCGGACCTCGTCGCCATCGTCGCGAAGTTGACCGCCGGCAAATGAAGGATCTGACAGGCACACGGGTCGGCTCGTACGAGATCGTCGAGCGCCTTGGTGGCGGCGGCATGGCCGTCGTTTACCGCGCGGTTCAGCAGCCCCTTGGTCGCGAGGTGGCGCTCAAAGCCCTCTCGCCGGAGCTGTTCCAGGACGAAGGGTTTGTCAAGCGATTCGAAACCGAGGCGAAGACGCTCGCCAAGCTCGACCACCCGAACATCCTGCCGATCTACGACTTCGAGGTCACCGACGGCGTGACCTTCCTGACGATGCCCTTGATCCGCGGCGGCACCCTTCGCGACATCCTCAACCGCGGTCCCCTCGACACGCTCACCGCGTGGCGCTACCTGCGAGAGATCGGGGACGGCCTCCAACACGCCCACGACGCCGGCATCGTGCACCGCGACCTCAAGCCGACCAACGTGCTCATCCACTCCGATGGGCGCGCGATGCTCGCCGACTTCGGGCTCGCGCGTGGCGCCGGCCAGCCGACACACCTGACCACCATTGGGCTCGCGATCGGCACGCCTGGATACATGGCGCCGGAGCAGGTGATGGGGCACGAGGTCGATCGCCGGTGTGACATCTACGCGATGGGAGTGCTGACGTTCGAGATGCTCACCGGGCGCCTGCCCTTCATCGGCTCGAACCGGATGGAGGTCGCGTACGCGACCGTCAACGCGCCAGTTCCGTCCGCCGCCAAGCTGAACAACGCGCTGCCCGATGAGCTCGACGTGCTGCTGGCGAAGGTGCTCGCCAAGGATCCGGCGCAGCGACCGCAATCGGTCAAGGAGCTGCTGGCGCAGATGGCCAAGCTGCCGCAACGGCGGCAGGCGCCGGCGCCTGCCGCACCGGCGTCGTTCGCGCGCCCGGCGGCGGCGCAGCCGGCCGAGACCGCGGCGATGCGGATCGTCTCAACGCCGTCGGCGCCGCCGGCCGTGCACGGGTCGCCGCCGCCACCCTCACCGAGCTCGGGGTCAGGCTCCGGCGCCGCGTCGGCGTTGAGGACGCTGGAGATGATGGGAGTCAAGCCGTCGCGCGCTCGCGGCCGGTTCATCCTCAACTCGCACGTTGCCAACCTGGTACACGTCGCGCGCGACATCACCGCCGACAGGTGGCCGGAGATCGCGTACTCGGCAGGTCTTGCCCAGTATCTGGAGGAGGACCCGCCGCACGATGAGCAGCTGGGGACGCCGGTCGAATACCTGAGCAGCCTCAACGAGGCGTTCGAGCGCGTTTACGGGCACGAGGCCGAAGACGCAATTCGGGCGTGGGGGCGACGGGCGACCGAGAGGTGGCTCGCCGAGGGCAGGCATGGGATGGGCGGCGCGCGGCGTTTGGTGCCGGGCCGGCAGCGCAAGCTGGCGGGCGTCGTCAAGTCGTTCACCGAGGCGATGGACCAGGTGCGCGGCGAGCACACGCACGCTTGGCTGCAGGTCGACGCCCATCAGTTCTGGCTCGTGAACTTCTCCAACATGTTCGCCCTCGGACGGATCAAGGCGGTCAAGTCCTGCACCATGTGGACGGCCAGCATCGAGACGATCCTGCGGTGGGCGGGCCTCGCCAACGACTGGTACGTCGAAGAGGTCGAGTGCGGGTGCGTAACGGGCACGTTCGACTGCGTCTTCGCGATCCGCTCTGTGGAGACCTAGCGCCGGTTTATCGCCCCAGGCAGGGAAGGTAGGCAGCGCTTGAGCGCTGCGGGGTGGGAACGTCCAGCCGCGCAAAGCTGATCTCTGCAAGCGCGTTGCAATGGGTTGGTTGTTAAGTTCTGGATTAACCGGTACGAAAGTGGACCGGACCTCAATCGCCCTCCCTCCTTTCTGAGGGTCCTCTACCGCAAGGTGGAGGACCTTCTGACTTTCCAGGCCCAGGCCTAGTGTCCTGCTTCCGTAATTCGTGGGATAATTAGTGGGTTCCGGAAGGTATTCTTGCGAGGGCTTCTTCTATGCGCACAGGCCGACCCAAAGCAGAACTCCGAGTTCCACCTGAAGACCTGGTAACGCTTCAGCGCTGGACCGCGCGTCGCAAGACCAGCCAGGCTCTTGCCATGCG
>DATLRQ010000168.1:0-3706 GCA_035534555.1 Candidatus Micrarchaeaceae archaeon | reverse complement strand
TCGTAAGTCCGGCTCTCAGTCACGCTTCGCTAACTCGGCCTCGATGACGGCCCAGGGAATGGGTGGCTGCGCATTGGTGGGATCGGCCAACGCCTCGGCGATGAGCCGCAGGTCGGCGGCGTCTTCGAGAGCCTCGAGAAGCTCGAGATCCTCCGCCGATACGATGGCCGCGATCTTCTTGCCGCGCCGACCAAGGGTGATACGTTCTCGGCCGTACGCCACACGGTTCACCAGGTCGGCCAGCTGCTCGCGGGCCTCGCTCACCGGAATCATGTACGAATTGTACGCTTCGTACTTGGCGTACGGCTAGGCCGAACGGCTGAGCTTGAATCGTGACGTCGATCCGCTTGGCGTTACGGAACCCCGGCCCAGCGACGGTCCCTCTGAGACCAGAGGTCCTCGCATCGGTGGTCAGGGCGTCGTGCGCGTGTACCGCGTAGACCACTGCGGCGACCCCAAATCGCGGTTACGAGGGTTGAACTTGTGCCTTCACCCGTTATCCTGACCCGCGCCGTGGCTAAAACAACGGAGCGCACCGGGGCAGAGGATGTTCGCTGGGACCTCACCGATCTTTTCGAGTCGCCGGCCGACCCCAAGCTCGAGGCGGCGCTTGCCCGCTCGCTCAACCGGGCGATCGCGTTTGAGGCCAAGTACAAGGGCCGCGTCGCCAGCCTCGAGGCATCGGACTTCGCCGCCATGATGCGCGAGCTGGAGGACGACGAGGACGCAGCCGCCAAGCCCGAGGTTTACGCCTACCTCCTGCACAGCCAGAACACCCATGACCCCGGCGCCGGGAGGCTGCTCGCGCGTGTTCGCGAAGCGAGCGCAGAGCGAGGCAGCCACGGTGTCTTCTTCACCCTCGAGCTGGCCCAGACCAGCGATGAGCAAGCGGCGCGCCTGTTCGCCGATCCCGACTCCGCCAAGTACCGGCACGCTGTTGAAGAGGCCCGCAAATTCAGGCCGCACCAGCTATCCGAGCCGGAGGAGCGGGTCCTCACCGATTACAGCCCAGTGGTCAATTCGGCGTGGACTCGCCTTTACGAGGAGCTGTGCTCCGGGATCCGAGTCGACGTCGAGGGCCGGCAGCTCGCTCTTCCCGAGGCGCTGACGCTTCTTCACGATGGCGATCGAGAGGTGCGCCGCCGAGCCAGCGGCTCGATCACGACCGCGCTGGGTAGCGACGTTCGGACGCGCGCGTACATCTTCAACGTGATCCTGCAGGAGAAGGCGATCGACGACCGGTTGCGGAAGTTCCCATCCTGGATCTCATCGCGCAACCTGGCCAACGAAACCTCCGACGCCGCTGTGCAGGCGCTGGTCGACGCTGTCACCGGCCGGTACGACATCTGCGCGCGCTACTACCGCGTCAAGAAGAAGCTCCTCGACGTCGGCGACCTGCATGAGTGGGATCGCTACGCGCCGCTGCAGGAGGCGTCGCGCGACGTGTCGTGGGAGGAGGCAAAGGAGATCGTGCTCGGCTCGTATCACCGCTTCTCGAGCAAGGCGGGGGCGCTGATCGAGGACTTCTTCAAAGGCGGCTGGATCGACGCGCCCGCCGTGCCCGGCAAGTCAGGAGGCGCTTACTGCATGCCGGTGACGCCGCGGCATCACCCCTACGTGATGCTCAACTTCACGGGCCAGCTGCGCGACGTGACCACTCTCGCGCACGAGCTTGGGCACGGCCTGCACGACCAGCTCGCCTCGAAGCAGCACATCTTCGATTACAACCCGCCGCTCACCCTGGCCGAGACCGCATCGGTATTCGGAGAGGCGCTGACGTTCGATCGGATCATGGCCGAGGAGAAGGACCCCAAAGTTCGGCTGGCCATGCTGTGCACGCAGTGCGAGGACGCGTTCGCCACCGTCTTTCGGCAGGTGGCCTTCAACCGGTTCGAGGATGCGTGCCACACGGCGCGGCGCGACGAGGGCGAGCTGTCGTTCGAGCAGCTCGGGGAGATCTATCAAGCCAAGCTGCAGCCGATGTTCGGCGACGCGCTGATCCTCACCGACGAGCACAAGGTGTGGTGGAGCTACGTCGAGCACTTCCTGCACACGCCGGGCTACGTGTACGCGTATGCGTTCGGCAACCTGCTGGCGTTTGCGGTTTACCAGCGCTACCTCGAGCAGGGGCCGGCATTCGTGGACGACTATTTGGACTTCCTAGCCGCCGGTGGGTCGACGCCGCCCGATGAGCTGGTGCGGCGGTTGGGGATGGACATCACCGATCCGGATTTCTGGGACGCCGGGCTGAGAATCCTGGACGGGATGGTGACGCAGGTCGAGGAGCTGGCCGCCCAGGCCTGAGACCCACCCGGCTTTCCACGGAGGCGTTGGCGGCCTGCGATTCGGGCACTTTTGGTCGTGTCCCGAGCGATCCCTTCGGGGTGGGTTTTTCTGGCACTCGATACACTTAGCTTTGTTGGCGCGCTGCGCGCCCCATGGGGTCCCCTTGCAATGAGTTGCAGGGTAGGGAGTGCACATGACGGTCACCACCGAAACGCTTGCCACCACCGATCTCGAGTTTGCGCGGCAGCTTGGGCAGCAGCTGCGGGTCGATTCCATCCGCTCCAGCACCGCCGCCGGTTCCGGCCACCCGACCTCCTCGATGTCCGCTGCCGACCTCATCGCGGTCCTCATCGCCCGCTACCTCCAGTACGACTGGGGTAAGCCCAAAGACCCCAACAACGACCACCTGATCTACTCCAAAGGCCACGCCTCGCCCCTGTGCTACGCGATGTTCAAAGCCGTCGGCGCCATCACGGACGCCGAGATGATGACCTTCCGCAAGTTCGGCTCCCGCCTGCAGGGCCACCCGACCCCCGCCATCCCGTGGGTCGACGTGGCCACCGGCTCCCTCGGCCAGGGCCTCCCGATCTCTGTCGGCGTCGCCCTGGCGGGCAAGAACCTCGACAAGCTGCCCTTCCACGTCTGGACGCTGTGCGGCGACTCCGAGCTCGCCGAGGGCTCGATCTGGGAGGCCTTCGACAAGGCCGGCCACTACCAGCTGTCCAACCTCACCGCGATCCTCGACATCAACCGCCTGGGCCAGCGCGGCGAGACCGAGTTCGGCTGGAACCTGGACGCCTACCGGCGCCGGGTGGAGGCCTTCGGCTGCTTCCCGATCGTGATCGACGGCCACGACGTGGCCGCCATCGACAGGGCCTTCGGCACCGCGTTGTCCTCGACCGGCAAGCCGACTGTGATCATCGCCAAGACGATCAAGGGCAAGGGCTTCTCGGAGATCGAGAACAAGGAGGGCTGGCACGGCCGGGTGCTGCCGCCGGACATGGCCGAGCGCGCGATCAAGGAGCTCGGCGGCATCCGCAATCTCAAGGTCAAGACCGCCAAGCCGGAAGCCACGCCCAGGGCGGCCAAGCGCCCCGAGGCGGTGGTGAACCTGCCCATCTACACGAAGGACGACAAGGTCGCGACCCGCAAGGCCTACGGCGACGCCCTGGTCGCCCTCGGCGCCATGCCGGAGGTCGTCGCGATGGACGCCGAGGTCTCGAACTCGACCTTTGCCGATGAGTTCAAGAACGCCTACCCCGAGCGCTTCTTCGAGATCTGGATCGCCGAGCAGCAGCTGGTATCGGTCGCCGTCGGCATGAGCGTGCGCGGCTACAAGCCCTTCGCCTCCACCTTCGCCGCCTTCTTCTCGCGCGCCTACGACTTCGTGCGCATGGCGGGCATCTCCCAGGCCAACATC
>DATLRQ010000167.1:0-37851 GCA_035534555.1 Candidatus Micrarchaeaceae archaeon | reverse complement strand
GGCGGAAAGACGAGCACGTTGAGCCAGACGATCAGGATCACGAAAAGTTTCATCCAGCCTCCCCACTCGAGCAAGGCCTGGTCTGGACCGGAGAACTCGAAGAGGCGGGAGCCTTCGATCATCGACAATTCCTGCTGCGTGACCGGGTTGTCGACCGGGATGCGCCCGGCCTCGGCGAGGATGACCATGAAGAACGCGGCCGCGATAAGTGCGTGGCTGGGGGCCACGATCGGGGTCAAGGTGAAAAGTGCCTTGTTGACGATGAAGGGGATCGTGGCGCCGCTGACGTAAGCGACGGCGAAGAAAACGACGATGAACGTGGGTTCGGCCAAGGCTGAGACCAATCGCGAGCGGCTGGCGCCGAGTCCTCCATATGGACTGCCGCTGTCCATCGCGGCCAGATTGACCATATAGCCCCCGATTCCGATGACGAACCCGCTTCCCACCATGTCGGCCATAAAGGCCCAGCTGAGGGGAAACGCGGTGAGGACCGGGATGAGAATCGCGAAGGCGATCGGAGCGGCAAAGGCAACGTACGGCGCCCATCGGAAGATGGGCGATGCGTTTGGTGTGATAGTGCGCTGCTTTCGGAAGAGCTTGGACAAGTCGTAGTAGGGCTGAACGATTGAAGGGCCCCGGCGCGATTGCAGCTTGGCCTTTAGGTTGTCGATGACCCCCTTTAGAAGAGGCGCCATTGTCAGCACCGTCAGGAGCGCGACGCCCTGAGCGATCGCGGACTCTAGCACCAACGTACTTCCTCGGATCTACCGGCGGGCACCCTAACCTCCATGAAATGGATGGTCAGGGGCTATCAGCTCAAAGAGGAGCGATTCCGGACTAAACCGAGGCGAGCCCCATCGCCTGCGCGAAGGAATGTATCACCGTGGCCCGAGGTGGCGCAGCCGCGACCTATGCGGTGTAGGTCTGCGGGTCAAGAGTATCTGCGTTCAGTCGCCGGCGGTTGGCGACGGTAAGCCGTCCCGGAAAATCTCGTCGTAAAGGTCCATGCCGTGGCTCGTCGGTAGTGCCTCGCCCTCTCGGATCTTGAAGGTTCGCGAACCGTCCGCCAGCCGCTCGGCGCGGAGAAAAAGCACACCGTCGGGAGCCTCACTCCGGAAGCGTCGCGACAGGTCGAACAGGTGGGTTACGAGTAGCACCTTTACTCCCACCTCATTCAGGGCACCGATAACCTGATGGCCGATCTCGGAGCCCTCGCGCTCATTCGTGGAGGCGAAGGACTCGTTGCACAGCAGGATGCCACCGGGCCGGATTTGGTCGACGATCTGACTCATGCGGTTCAACTCCTCGTCAAGCTTGCCGCGTGTCATCGTCTTGTCCTCCTCACGTTTGAAGTGCGTGAAGACACCGGTGGCTACGTTGGCCGAGAACTCGGTCGCAGGGACAAACATGCCGGCCTGCATCAGCAATTGGGCGAGCCCAATGCTGCGTAAGAAGGTTGACTTGCCGCCCTGGTTGGCTCCAGTGATGACGACCAGTTCCTTACCGGCTACTGCAAGATCGTTTGCGACGACACCGCCACCGGTAACGAGTGCGAGAGCCGGGTCATAGAGGCCGAGCGCGGACAATGACGGCTCGGAGGCCGGCTTTGGCTCGGGAAGAGAGGTCTCGAAACCCCTTCCGTTGAGGCCCGTTCGCAGGTTCAGGCAGCCCAGATAGAAGGCAAGCTCGGCGCGCAACTGGATGAAGAAGCCGAGCACGTGCTCGGTGGACTGCGTCAGTGCATTGGCGACGAGATTGACTCCCCGCGCCTGGAGCTCGGAGAGCGCCTGGTGACCAGCATCGTCGCGCGGATGCACGTCGAACCAGAGACGGCCCCGCGGCCCCCAGATCAGCTCGGACCATCGCGGCTTCTCGGTCAGCGGAGACCTGAGCACGATGTCGATGGCGGAGTTCCCCTTGCCGAGGCCGGCGCTTATCAGCACACCTCGTCGGAACTGCAGCCGACGAAGATGCTCGTTGATGATCGCGAAATACTCATCGCCCAGCTCCTCGAGGAGCATCGCGAAGAAGCGCTTGAATGCCGGCGAATGGAAGAGCGTGCCGCTTTCCAACGCGACCTGTCGCAACCGCTTAAGCATGCGAACCAACACCTCCATGACCTGGACGGCGTAGCGGAGGTTCTGCTCCGGCGTCTGGCTGAACCAGCCAAAGATCTTCTTCTTCTCGACCAGCGTCTCGACGGTCAGGTTGTAGATCGCCCTCACGATCTCCGGATGCGCGAGGCAGTCGCTGAGGGCCTGCTGTCTGTAGATGATCGCCTCGGGCTCGGCGAGGCTGCAGAGCACGCCGCGCTGTGCCACCTGCAACAGGAACTCGTCGCCTCCGGACATGTGGTTGAAGAGAATCTCAAGGCCGAGGTCCTGGATGAGGTTCGGAGCCTGCGCCGGCAGCTCTTGTTGCCAGTCGAAATTGCGGTCGCAATGCATGAGCAGTACCTTCATCGCCCGATTCGCGCCTTGATCGACCCATGCGTCAGGCCATGCCTCTTCGCGATTGCGAGTGCGTAGGCACGACCATCCGCCAGCATGCGCTCGATCTTGAATGTACGTTCAGCCGGATTGTCGGGAACAACCGTGCTGACCATGCTGACCACGCTCGCGCCAAGCCGCGATAGTTCGTCGATGAAGGTGACATAGACGCCGAGCGCGCCGAGCTCCATAAGCCGACCGATGACTTCTCGCCCCAGGAAGAGCGAATCCTCAGCAGTGGTCGACGCCAGGCTCTCGTTCATGATCACGATGCTGCTGTCTGTTGCGTCGCGCAGGATCTCGCGCACTCTCAACAGTTCCTCCTGCAGCTTCCCCTGCAGGTCCTCGATAACCTCGTGTTTCTCGAAGTGCGCGAAGATGCGGTCGCAGAGCAACAGTTGCGCACGTCTGCCCGGCACTGGGCAGCCGAGCGAGGCAAGGTAGTGGAGTTGTCCGAAGCTGCGGGCGAACGTCGTCTTTCCTCCCTGGTTCGGACCCGACACGACGAAGATGCGCTCCCCTTGGCTCAGCCGGAAGTCGTTGCAGACGACGTGCCGGTTCTCGCGTGTCAGCTTGCTGGCCAGAGCGATATCGAACGTCTCCTCAGCGTCGACTTCTTTCGAGCTGGTCGAAACATCGGGATAGCAAAAGCTGAGCCCGGCTGACTTCAGCGGTTCGATATAGGCGAGGTAAGCCAGATAGAATTCCACCTCTCGGTCAAACCGCGCCACGACAGGATCAAGAAAGGCGCGATGTGTCTCGCAGTAGCTCAGCAGTGAGCGGAACAGCTCCGGATATAGACGAGCGACAAGCTCCACGATCCGCTCCTGGATATGGTTGTTGAAGTCGGTGGTGAACTTCACCAGGTGGCTGTCGGCGTCCCGCTGCTGGAACTTGTTGAAGGTAGCCAGCACCTCGACGCTGTAGTCAGGTTCTCTTCGATAGTCGCTCACCACGACTCGACTTCCGCGAACGCGCACGCAATACCCTGACTGTCCCAGCCCGCGCTTGATTCGCATAGTCTCGTTCGCCAATTGCTGGAACGCTTGCGATTTCACATAGGCGGCAAGGTAAGCAGAGCAGCGTTGGAAGCCGAGTGAGGAAGGTCGAAAGTCCGAGAGAGCCCTTTCTAGGGCGATCACGGCCGCGCAGTAGATCTCGCCCGCGTCGAGGACCCATGCGGCCGCGCTGTAGCGAGCTTGGCGTTGTCCCGCAGCTTTTAGATGGCTCCGCGCCCGGCGCATCTGCTCGGCGAATGCCGCTACATGCTCCGCCAGCCCCGACTCGATGTCGCGAAAGACGTCCTGACGGTAGACGACAGATGCCGCCGTGGGCAGCGCGGAGCGGAAGAAGGCCGCCAGGTTGTACTCGCGCCGCGAGCCCGTGACGGCGTCGAAGACCTGGTCGAGGTTCAGGTCAGCGAAGAAGGCCGGTTCCTCGCGATCGTCGAGCTCCAGGCCTGCGTCTATGGGGTCAAAAAGGATGCTGAAGCGAGCGGGTTCGTGGGTCATGCCTACCTCCGGGCAGCCACGACGCGTTTGCGAGTTGAGAACAGGACTACGACGGTACCCAGCTGCGCAACCACGGAGAAAATCACGAGCGCCGGGATGGAATAGCTATAGATGATCCCCATGGCTGCGCTGCCGACGAACCAGGCCACTCCGTAAAGCGCGTTGAAGATCCCGAATGCATACGCTCGCCGGTCCGAATGGACCATGGCCGAGATCGGCGCACTCATGATCGAATCCTGTATCCCCATTCCGACGCCCCACAGCGCGACACCGATCGCAGCAAGACCGAGATTGCCGAGAAAGGCGAAGGGCGCGAATCCGGCTGAGAGGATGGCAGCGAGCATCAAGGACGGCATCCCCCAGCGGTCGAACCACCGGCCGAAGATGAGCGCCGAAATCGCTGCCGCGCCCATCGCAAGCGCGTAGAGGAGCGGGATCGCCGCGGTTGGCTCTCCTGAGCGCTGCAGATGAAAGGAGATGAGGTTGAAGTCGGCGTAGCCGATGGCCATCAGCGCCATCGCCGCGAGGTAGAGCCAGAAAGCCCTCGGTAGCGAACTTGGCGCGGGACCAGCTGGTGCCGGCGCCTCCATCAGCCTGGGATTGGGAAACCGCGACCGGCTGATGGCGAGAACGATCAGTGACAGCACGGCCGGCACGATCAGCCATACATACGCCAGGCGGAAGGCGCCGCTGCGGATGAAGAGGATCGCTCCGACCGCGAGTGGACCAATCAGCGCACCGGTTTGATCGAGGCCCTCTCTGAGAGCGAAAGCCCAACCCTGGCCGATCACGCTTCCGGCATTCGAGAGCATTGCGTCGCGGGGCGGGTTACGGATTCCTTTCCCGATACGCTCGGCAATGATGAGCAGAACCGCCACCTGCCAGTTCCCGGCCAAGGCCATTGCCGGTGCGGCGAAGAGGTTGACGACATACCCGATTCCAGTCCACAGCCAGTAACGACCTGTCCGTCCGGCGACGTAGCCAGAACCGAGCCGGACGATGTAGCCGAGCAGCTCCGCCAGGCCGGAACTGACTCCGACGACCACGGCAGAGGCGCCGAGGTAGGCCAGAAACGCACCGTTGATCCCGCGCGCCGCCTCATAGGTCATGTCGGAGAAGAGGCTGACGATGCCTATGAGGACAACGAAGGCTACGGCGGACTTGGCCAGGCTCGCGCTTTGGGTCCTACGCGGTTTCTCGGTTGTTTCGCTCTGCACCCTAACCTCCAGATCTGGTGGTCAGGGGCTATTAGCTCAACTGCGAGCGATTCCAGGGATTGCTATTCCCGCGGCGAGCCCCATCGCCTTGCGAGAGCAATGTACCATCGGCGGCTTGCTGTTACGCGGCCGCACCGGACATGGGCGCCTCGTGCGTCACCTCGAAACGTTTTTGGAGGGGTCGGAATAGATATGGGTCTACGGGCGTGGAGGCCCAGGCGGCTTCGGACGGTGCTTCTTCGGGCCGGGACCGTGGTGCGCGCCCGGTCCATGACCGGGCGGCTTGGGATCCCCGTGAGGGTAGTGCTCCTCTTTCATCCCGGTCGCTTCTCTGAAGGCCTTGCGTTGGTAAAGGACCCGCAGCGCGACCTCCGAGAGCATGGCTGGGTCGGCGATTTCGGCGGCCCTGCGTATGTCGCGTTCGGACACGTCTTTCAACATCCGTAGCCCGTCCACAGACGCCCCAGCATCGAGGAGGCTTTTCGTCAGCCGGGCGATCGCCAGGTCTCGAGGCGAATACCGCAGCTTGCCGTGCTCACGCGTAGGACTGATCAGACCCTGCTCCTCCCAGTACCGGAGCACGCGCGCGGTGACGCCTACCTGCTCCGCCAGGCGTGGGATGGCGACGAGTTCGTCATCGGCCGCCTCGAGTGGTGGCCCGTCAGTAGGCAAATCTGCCATGATTACGTAAGATCGTAAAGGAAGCTGGGACTCCTGTCCTGACTTCGAGGAGATTGAAACCCGAACCGCATGGCCTCACATTGCCCAGCGCGCCCTGAGACCGACACCGAACGCGACAAGATCGCGTCACGCAACGACTGGCTTCGACCGGTTTTGGCGAGCGCAGGCCTTATCCTCGTCGCCTTCGCCGGGTGGGTGGATCTACACAGCTTGGCGACCGCGGCGGAGAGAACGGCTGGGCCGTTCCTTACTTTGGCAGTGGTGATCGGCGGCGGCGCCATCGCCGACCGCTTGGGGCTCTTCCGATTGCTGGCGAGAGGGGTCCTGTCGGACAAAGTGCCCAGCCTCTTGGCCTCGGCTAGCGTGCTTACCTTCACCGCCGTGGTCAGCGGTGCAGTCAACCTCGACGTGGCGGCGGTGGTAGCGCCTCCCCTCGCCATTCGCGTCGCAGCACGAAAAGGACTTAACGCTGCGCGGCTGGTCGTCGCCGTCGCCCTTACGGCGAATGCGACCTCCTTCCTGCTGCCTACCTCGAACCTGACCAATCTCCTCGTGTTGAATCGATTGTCGATTCCTGCCCTCGAGTACGTTCGCGAGGGCTGGGTTGCCTGGCTGCTGGTGACCCTCTTGACCGTCGGGTGCTTGGCGCTTCTGAACCAAAGGTCCACACACGGCCCTGCAGCACCGGCCCCGCGACTGGCGACGGCTCGGCCGATAGTCCCAACCATCCTCGACCTTGTGCTGATGTTCGTGATCGCCTCGGCGATCCGGGCTCTCCTCAGCGGCGGCTTGACACTCCACGGCGGATTCGTAGCGCAAGTGGCTGTCGGGAGCCTCCTGGCCGCCGGAGCCAACAACCTGCCTGCCGCAGCAGCCGTACAGACCGCCGTCAACGGCGTGCCATGGGCGGCAATCTGGTCGATGGCGATGGGCCCGAACCTGCTGGTGACCGGGTCGGTGGCCAGCATCATCTGTCGCCGTACTGCTCTCGACCACGGCGTCCGTTTTGACTCCGGTATGTTTTCGGTTCTGGGTGCTGCCATGCTTCCGCTCCAATTCCTGGCAGCTTGCGCCGGTTTGGCGCTGGTCAGGCTGGGATGACGCGCTCGGCACGGCCGGGTCAGACCGTCAAACCAAGCCTTGAGCTAGCCCGCGGGGCGGGATGCGGGCGCAGCTCAATTGGGTAGAGCGGTTACGTTGTGAATAAATCCCGACTGGGGCCTCACGGTCCTGCCCTGTGCAACCCGGGCATGAAGGCTTTGCCCCGGGGTCCGACTGCAGCTGAGTGAGTTCACCTCATAGACGAAAGACCCTGTCCGGCGACGCTTTCCGTGGCTCCGTGGGAAATTGTGATCCAGCTGTGTTCCGCTGACTCCAGCGGACCACAGAAATCGCCGATTTCGAATACTTGGGTTCAAGGAGTCGATGCAACACCCATCCCTAAGGAGGCTGTTGCATGCGATTACTGGAACGGACGAAACAGCAGCTGTTCTGGACTCAAATCAGAGCTGGCCTGGCCTTCTCCGCAGCGGCGGCGGCAGCCGGCGTCCCGAGGCGCACGGCGGCGGGCTGGTTCGTGCAGGCTGGCGGCATCATGCCACCCAACGTCCCAGCACAGTCGAGACAGCGCTACTTGTCACTCGAGGAACGAGAGGACATCCACGCCGGGATTGAGCGTGAGGAGAGCATTCGGGCAATCGCCAGGCGGCTAAGCCGGGCGACCTCGACGGTTCTCCGAGAGCTGCGCCGGAACATGAGAGACCAGAGGTATCGAACGCGCAGCACGCTAAGACAACGCAGGCGGGGTCGGCAGCGGACCCAGCCTTGGGAATACCGGCCGAGCTCAGCTCATGAGCGTGCCCAGCGGAGAGCGTCCCGGCCCAAGGTTGCGAAGCTGGCGGTCAACTCTGAGTTGCGCGAGCTGGTGCAGTTCAAACTGAAGGAGAAGTTGAGTCCGGAGCAGATCTCGGCTGAGCTGCGCGAGGAGTTTCCGGGCCAGCCAGAGATGTGGGTGTCACACGAAGCCATCTACCAGGCGATCTATGTTCAAGGCCGAGGCGCGCTGCGCCGGGAGTTGGCAGTCTGCCTGCGCACCGGGCGAGCCCTGCGAAAGCCCAGGCGCAAGGTCGCCGAGCGACGAGGCAGGATTCCCAACATGGTGATGATCAGTGAGCGTCCACCCGAAGTTGAAGACCGAGCCGTCCCCGGCCACTGGGAGGGCGACCTGCTGACGGGCAAGAACAAGAAGTCAGCGATTGGCACACTGGTCGAGCGCTCGAGCCGGTACGTCATCCTTCTGCACCTGCCCGACGGGCATGGGGCCGAAGAGGTTGAGAAAGCTATTACAGCTGCGGCTCAACAACTCCCGGAGTCCCTGCGCCGGTCGCTCACCTGGGACCAGGGCCACGAAATGGCCAATCACCTGCAGCTGAAAATTGCGACTGGGCTCGATGTCTACTTCTGCGACCCTCACAGTCCCTGGCAACGCGGATCTAATGAGAACACCAATGGTCTGCTCCGCCAGTACTTCCCCAAGGGCCAAGACCTCAGCCACTACGGGCCCGACTATCTCGCATTCGTCTCAGCTCAGATGAACCGCCGCCCTCGCAAAACTCTGGGCTGGCTCCGGCCCAGTCAAGCCTTGCAGCGTCTACTCTCTGACGCGTCCCAGTCGGCCAATGTTGCCTCGACCGATTGAATCCGCCAGTTCAAAATCGACGATTTCGCGCGCTATCTGGAGCCGCTGGATCTCGGCTGGATCACAGATTTCCCGACGTATGGCATAATGTATGGCATGAAGCGGACGACCATCTACCTGCCTGAAGACTTGAAGGGAAGCCTTGCGCGAGCGGCGCATGAGGACGGGCGGACTGAGGCGGACTTGATCCGCGAGGGGATCGAGACCTTCCTGCGCTCGCGCCGCCCAGAGCCGCGTGTCCCCTTGTTTACGAGCGGCAAACCTGATCTAGCCGAGAACGTCGACAAGTTACTTGCCGGCTTCGGCGAGGGGTGATCCTACTCGATACCAGCGGTTTGTTGGCTGCTCTCGACTCCAGCCAGAACCGGCATGCGCAAGCCGCCGCCGCCCTTCGCACCGTCAGCGGACCACTTCTCTTGTCGCCTTTTGTCCTGGCCGAGCTCGACTACCTGCTGGCCACCAGGGTCGGCGTTCGTGCCCAACGAGCGCTGCTGGACGAAGTGGCCCGGGGTGCCTACCGGTTGGAGCCTTTCACAACCGAGGACGTAGCAGCGGCTGCTCTTGTCCTCAGACGGTATCGCGACCTTGAAATTGGCCTAGCCGACGCGTCAATCGTGGTTCTCGCCGAGCGCTACGCGGTTCTCGACGTGCTGACCCTCGACCATCGGCATTTCCAGGCCCTGCGAGGACCGAGAGGGCGACGTTTTCGAATTCACCCAGGAGCTGATTCCTGAACCGGTGACTGCGTCTCGAAGCTACGCCCGAAGACGTACGGGTCAGGACCGTGAGGCCCTGATCGAGAGGGGACAGATGTCTCAACAGTAGCGCTCAGGGCGTCCCGCCGCTACGCTCGGAAACCTGAGATCAAATGCCGATACTGACACTCGTACAAATGGCAAAGCGCGAGCAAACGGTTGGGTCTGGCGGTGGTGGGCGTCCGTCGCACGCGACCGTCTTTGGGAGCTGCGCTCGCAACAGAGCTGCAAGGTGAGCCAAGCCGCAAGTCCCAGGCCCCATTTGGCGGCCGCCGCGGATATCGAAGGTTGGGCGGAAACGATTATGGCGCGGGCCGATCTGGCCAGACTGGTCCGCAATCTAATCCGTCAGACCAACGATCAGGTCACCACCCTTCGGATGCCGGGAGGAGAGGGAAGCACAATTCCTGGCTACGACGGGGTTGTCGTCACAGCTAGGGGCACGCCCTTCGTTCCTGAAGGCCGCAGCGTTTGGGAGCTCGGAACCGGCGGCGAACCGACTGATAAGGCGACCGAGGACTACAAGAAACGCAAGGACGACCCCTTAGGTGAAGATCAGGCCAACACTACATTCGTCTTCGTAACCCCACGCTCCTGGCCCAACAAGCAGAAGTGGATCGACGACCGCAAGGCGGACAGTCCTTGGAAGGACATCGTCGTCTTTGATGTCCACGACATTGAAACCGCGCTCGACGCTGCACCCGGTGCCCACTACATCTTCTCGGATCAAATCGGGAAGGCGGCCTTCGGGGCGCAAGCCCTTCTGGAGTGGTGGAATCGATTTTCGGCCTCCACGAACCCGCGGCTGACGATAGAAATGGTGCTGGCCGGCCGGGAGGATCAAGCCGCTGAGGTGCTGAAATTGCTCGTTCAGGACGTGGGTCGGACAGCAATTGTTGCGGCCAGTCCCGACGACGCTTTGGCCTTTACCGCCGCAACAATCCTATCCAGCGATGAAGATCAGCAGCTTGATCTGTTTGGACGGGCGATCATCGTGCACGACAGCACAGTACTGAGGGTGCTTGACCGGACAGCAAAGTTGTTGATCCTGCTCCCTTATGACGAAACGATGCTCCGCGAGGCGCTCCTGATCCAAAACCACCACGTCGTCTTTCTGGCACCTCCGGGCATTCCCGGAACCGTGACGCTGAAGCCAATTGACCCTGAGCCGATGGCAGGTCTCTTGCGTAAGGCTGGCGTTGAGGAGGGGCGGGCGCGGACCCTCGCGCAAGCAGCCTCACAGAGTCTCGTTGCCTTTCAGAACGCGGCGCCGGCGCGCGGGATAGCTTTACACCCGCAGTGGGTAACACTCTTCAAATCAGCCATAGTTCGTCGCGCGTGGCTCGCCGGAGGCTGGTTGGAGCTCCGAAGTGGCGACACCGATGTCATGGCGCAACTGTTGGGCCAAACGCTTGAAGCAGCCTCAGCGCAGCTCAGCGAGGCAGCGAGTGGAGAAGACCCGCTCTTTGTCGTTGTGGCCAGCGTATGGGGTGTCGCGTCTCCGGAGGCAAGCTGGGAATACTTGCGTCCGTACCTGACGCGTACCGACTTTGCCGACTTGGAGCCCGTCGTTCAGCAAGTCCTCGGGGCCGTTGATCCGAAGCTCGAACTGCCCGTCGATGAGCGCTGGCGGGCGGCCATTCACGGAAAGACCCGGATTCATTCGGACAACCTGCGTAAGGGGCTGGCGACAACATTGGCGCTGCTCGGAACTGTGGGAAGGAGCGTTCAACTCGGTGGCGGAAACAGTGCGCAGACCTGGGCTGAGAGCGTTGTGCGAAAGCTTCTGGATCGAGCGAATGAAGATCAGTCTGGAGAGCTGTGGACGTCGATAAGCGATGTGCTCCCGCTTCTGGCTGAAGCTGCCCCGGAGCAGTTCCTCAGGGCCACAAGCAAAGGCCTAGAGGGAGCGGATCCAGTTCTGAGGAAGCTCTTCAGCGATAAAGACGCCGCCTTCACGACAAGCAGTGCGCATCCCAGTCTGCTGTGGTCGCTGGAAGGCCTGGCCCGATCGCCGGAGCACTTCGCGCTGGCAATGGAAGCCTTGGCGCGGCTCGTTGAGGTTGATCCAGGAGGCAGGCTCGGCAACCGGCCAGATTCGACTTTCATCGGCGTAATCAGCCCATGGTTCCCACAAACGTCGGCCACGCCCGGTGCTCGTCTAGCCGTGCTGGACTCCCTGCGTGAACGTCACCCTGGCATCGCGTGGCGTTTGACCCTCGGCTGCCTTCCAGGAATGCTGGGGGCCGGCTCGTTTAACTATGAGCCGCGTTTTCGGCGTTGGGGACCGGGCAACGCGCCCGTACCGCCGCAGGATTACTGGCAGATGGTCGAGGGAATAGTCGATGACCTTATTGAGATGGCGGACAAGGATCCAGACCGATGGCCTGAGCTGATCAAGCGGATCCCGGACCTCCCGCTTTCAAGGCGACAGGCAGTCTATGAACGGATCCGAGGACTGCAAATCGATGGCTAAGCTGACCTCTGAGCAACACGAGGGGATCTGGAAGGCGCTCGATGAGCTTGCGCGTGAGCACCGAGCTTCCCCGGACGCGAAATGGGTTATGCCGCTAGATGACATCGTCGCCATAGAAGAGCTTGCCAAGCGCTTTGAGCCGGAGGATGCTCTGCAACGCCTGCGGTATTTGTTTGATGAGCAGATGCCTCGGCTGAGTGATTTCGGACGGCACGACTTCACTGAATACGACAAGGTCCTCGCAGCACGCAGGCTTGAGGCGCTGCAGACAATCCTGGATGCTCAGGGAATGGCAGCACTCCTAGAGCTGCGTGACAGCGCGAAGCAGCCCTTCGCAGTCGGTTGGACGGTTGGCGAGTCAGGGATCGAAGCCGGAGAAATCGACATTCTCCTAGATCTGGGGAGCGACGATCTCCAACGACGCAACTACGCCGCGGGCTACGTTGCTGGTCGGTACCGGAAGGACGGTCTGGCGTGGGTGGATGACGCCCTACGCAAATTGGACGGCCGCGCGGTGGAGCAAGGACGACTGCTGCAGATGGTGAGGGAATTCCCCGATGTATGGGAGCGAGCGAAGAGTCTGGGGCCCGAAGTGGAGGCGGCCTACTGGAAGGAATTCGTGCCCGGCGGCCACGGCAGCGATTTTGATCTCGTGAATCATGCTGCCGACAAACTGATCGAGTTCGGTCGGCCTGCGGCGGCTGCGGACTTTCTCGCTCTTTACTCAAATAACGCTCAGCCCGAGAGAATCGCGGCCACGATGGAGGCAGTGCTGGCGGCCCCGGCGGAAGAGCAGCAGCGTCTGTCCCCATACGATCTGCAGCGTCTCCTTGAGGCCCTGAGGAATGCGAACTTCGACGATAATCGTCTCGCGATCCTGGAGTGGAGGTCGTTTTCTGGACTTGGATTTGACGTCCCGGCACCAACGCTTGAGCGCCTGCTAGCGCGCGATCCAGGCTTCTTCGTTCAAACTCTCTCGCTTTGCTTCAAGCGAGCTGACGGTGCAGAGGAGGCGCGCCCATCACCGGAGACTGCACGGAATGCATTTCACGTATTGCACGAGTGGCAGGTTGTGCCAGGCAGCGCGGAGCGAAACGGCGAGGTGGATGACGTGCGGCTCAAAGCCTGGCTTGATGGCGCCTTCGACCTCTTGGCCAAGAACGACCGCGTCGCGATTGGTTCTCAATACATCGGCCACTCATTTGCCAATGCGAGAGAGGACCCCGATGGCACTTGGCCGACGCGCCCGATACGGGATGCCATTGAGAGATTGGCTTCGGAGCAAGTGGAACGAGGCTTTGCGAACCAAATCTTCAACAACCGCGGGGTAACTACCCGCGGACTGACCGATGGCGGCCGACAGGAACGCGCGCTTGCGGAAAAGTTCGACGCGTGGGCGGTGAAGATTCGCGACACGTGGCCGCGGACAGCAGCAGTGCTGCGGTCAGTTGCCGAGAGCTACCGAGCGCAGGGCCAAGCAGAAGACGAAGACGCTGAGAGGTTCAAGCAGGGCCTGAGTCCGTTCTGATTGAGGTTGGCCGCCGTATACTACGAACAGTCGTTCGGCCCATTCAGTCAGTGGAGGAATCGCGCATGGCGAACAAGAAGGACAGCTTCGACATCGAGAAGCGGCCGATACAAGGCGACTACGCCGTGCGCAAACCCGGGGCGGACCGTGCCAGCGCCGTCGAGCCGACCCAGGGAAAGGCAATCGACCGCGCTAGAGAACTCAACCCAAATGCCGGGGTCCGCGTTGAGCGGGTCCGAAACACCAAGGCCGGTTCTCCCGACAAGTGGCGGAAGGCCTAGCCCAAGTCAAGCTGACGTATCGGCCGGCGGACGGGGGGCAAAAGGCCGGCGCCGGCCTGTTCAGGCCGGTCGCAATGGGTCCTAATTAGGTCGAGGACGCCGCTCCCGAGTTCAATTCGAGAGTTCAAATAGTGTCCCCTCCCCCCGACCAAAACCGAGTTCGAAATCGGCGATTTCGCCTTCTCCGTAGAGCCGCCGGATCACAGCTGGATCACAGATTTTCTGGGAGCTCAGCCGGCGACAGCTCAATAGGGTGGCCGCCGTCAGCCGATCTGAACTCGGGCGTCACCAGCGGAGGCCAAAGTAGGTGGCTCATTTGTGGCGGTTCGGCAGGACCGTGAGGCACCCACTTGGGAAACCCAAGCTCGCGACAGGGGTGTCCTGACACACGAGCTTGGTGCTGCGGCGTACGCGATCAAGGCCGTGCGTGCGGCGGCCACCGGACGCGAGGGTGAGAGCGCCGGCAGGCTCGAGTGCCGTTGGCAGAGCGAACAGCTCCCGGATGTGATTCGCGAACTCGTCCTGGACGATCAGCGGTTGCGAAACGAGATCTGCTGGTCGGTCTTCGACTGTTGACCGGCCTGTCCGTCACCGAGCGCTCAGGCAAAGGTCAGCGCCGCGTTCAACGCTCCGATCATGGACGCCTCCATGTGCGCCGAATGGCTGTCAGCCTAAATGGCATGATCTCGCAGGGTCGCGCTGAACAGCGAGCGCAGCCGCCACCAGAAGTTAGGTCGGTTCACTGCCGCTAACTTACCGGGCTGTGAGACGACGAGGGTCATCCAAAACACGGAAACTTTAGGCACTGCCTCAGTTCGAGGTCCGCGGGTAACATCGATTCATGCGGAACGTGTTTTGGACCATCGTCTGTCTTGGTACTGGTCTCGTCGCCTTCTATTTCGGCTTTTTCCACGCCGATGCCGTTTGCGACGATCAGGCCCACCCCGCCTGGGCCTGTCACTTCAAAGCCGCTTTCACCAACGAACCCCTGTTCCTCCTCGTCGGCGCCGTCTTCTTCCTATTCGGGCTCTGGATGCTGTACCGCATTCTGCGCAAGCCGAAGATCACACGCAGCCGGCAGCACGAAAGCGGTGCCGTCCCACCGTTGCCCCTTCCAAAAAGGACGCTGGCGGTTGTGGGCGGCATTGTCGTTGGCACCCTCATACTGCTTGGCGTAATCGTGGGGGTGGGCGCGGCATCCAAAACTGATTGCACGGTTGGATACTCCGATTCGAACCTCAATATTGAAGTCAGTGGTCAAGGCGCCGACGCGGCGTGCCGACAATTCATACCGGCTGGCCCAGGCGCCAACACCGACGGGTTCCCATACGCGGGGTTGGACCCCGCAACGGGGCAACCTTACGGTACTGGCCGGGTAGGCCAGCCCAGCGGCGATGTCATTTGCCGGGTCACATTGGGCACGCTGAGTTATACGGTCAGAGATAGTGGCCTAATCACGGTCTATGGAAGCGTCGCATGCGAGAACCTTCGCGCTGATCAATCAGCCATCCACGTAGCTTTCCCGCGAGTAGCGTTCGTGATGACCGGCGAGTGTCCAAGCGGTCAGCCTTACTGCGCCTCGGGATGGGACAAACTCTCCCCGCCGTTCACAAGTGCTGTTGAAGCATTGGGGAGGACCGCCAACGGCGACTGGGACATGTTCTGGTCATATAACTGCACTGGCAGCGACCATTACTTCTACACGTCCATACGGGACGGCGATGGCAAGACGCAGGCAACTGGGGACTTTACCCAACCCAATGACAGCGATCCGCATGGGAGCGGCGTCATGCACGCCCACGACAACGCCGACGCGGGTCCGCGCACCGTGGATGCGGGGGCCTCGGCTGGCTGCGCCTGGACTGTAATGGTGATCATCCTCGGTCCGCGAAGCTAGACACCGATGGCAAGACTTGGCCGCATGAGCCAGTCTGTCCGAGGTTGACCCAGAAATGAGCGCCTTTAGCGATGGCACTGACCACCGCGGAGGTCACAGCCCTGTCACGCAATTCCGGAACCAGGAGGATACGGGAGGACACGCAAGGTCACGACCAAGGCGCCAATCAAGCACAGGAGGACACTGGAGGAGCCGCTGGGATACGGAAGGACGAACTGTGCTGTTCAACGCACGATGGTCACAACGCGATTACGCGGAGGGAGGTGGTTCGAGTCCACCGCGGGCCACCACATCTCCGCTCTGGGCCTTCGTAACCCACTAACCTCCAGCACGTTCCATCGACATGCGGGATGGGCGTCGCCGGCTGCCGCTGATCGCTGTTGGCGCACTCGGAGCGTTGATTGCGCTGATCCTCGCGGGCGTCTATATCTACCGTGAGAGCACGTCCGGTGTCCTGGTGGACCAGCGCGGTTCAGGACCAGGCGGTGAGACGACGGAAGTGTTCACTGTGGACGGCGCCTGGGATCTCCGGTGGTCTTATGACTGCTCGTCGAGCCTCGGCAACCAATACCCAAAGCTTGATCAATGTGACTTCTTCCTGACCGTCAAGCAGCTATCCGATTGTCAGGTCTCGCCTGAGAATCAGGGCATCACCCGGCACGGTGGACCGGATCACGGCGTGGTCCACTACCACGCGGGCGGAACGTTCTACTTCGTGGTTGACTCCTATGGCAGTTGGAATTTCACCGTCACTGGACCGGGGCGGGCGTCGGGAGTGGGTCCGGCAGCCCACTGCAACAACGATGGGTAAGAACCCGGAGGCTGACGGTCCGCGCGAGCTTCCGCACGTCCCGCCGGACCTCTGAAGAGCCGACGCTTCCGGCTTGGATTGCCGCGGCCCTCCCGAGCGACGTGACCATTCAATACGTGAATCAGCGGATTCCGACAGTGTGCAAAGCGGCGGCGCGCCTCGCCCGCACCACATAACTCGGCGTCGCACGCAGGAGGTCCGGAAGATCAAAACGGCCAGTTAGCACAGCGCTCAGCCCGATCTAACGCGGAGGTAGGTGGTTCGAGTCCACCGCGGCCCGCCTAACTCGACGCACTCCGGACGGGGCCAACACGTGGCCGTTGATGAGACTCCACATCGATTAGGGAGCCGGTTGCGTGCTCGGCTTTGGGGGCTGATGTGGCCTTCGATGGATCACAGCTGGATCACGCATTCCCGGAAACGGACGGTTCCGAGAGGTTACTGGAGGACACGAAGGCCCTGCCATTTGAGTTCAGGCGGCCCCTAGAGGAGCCGACAGGACACTCAAGGACATGCCATCGAGACGGTTCGGGACCGTGAGGCCCCGGGTTCAAATCCCGGGCCCCCGACCAAAATCCGAACTCAGAACCGGCCCAAAGGTGTGGCTTCGATCAGCTGCCTCCAGACACAAGCGGCGGTCGAATGGGCGGTCACTTCGAAGTGGACGAAATACGGCTTTGTCGTCTTTTAGACCGAAGAGCTGTTCGCCGCCGCACCCATGGATAGGGGCAGCGTAGGCATGGGCAAGGCGAGGGCGGGCATGTACTCTCCCGATTCCTGATTCACTTCGTACTGGCATCTGGCGCCATCTTGACTGAGAGCCAGCAGCGCGGTGGAAAGTCGCCGAATATCATGCTCCGAGTTCTGAATGCCGAGGCTAACTCGGACAGCGCCAGGCAACGAACAATGTTCGTGCGCACGCATTTGATCTAGATGCAATTGCGCTACTGCTGGTGGCTCCGCGAGTAGATGCATAACGCCGGGATGTGCGCAGAAGCACCCGCTTCGAACACCGATTCCGTATTCGTGACTAAGGGCAGCCGCCACGAGACCGTGCGGCAAACCGCCAAGGACAAAGCTCACCACTCCCGTGCGGTCCGGACCGTCGGGCGGTCCAAGAATACGCAATCCAGGAACCTCGTTTAGATGTCTCATTGCGTACGACGTCAAAGACTGCTCTTCCGCAGCCAATTGCTGCCTGCCTAGAATCTCCAGCCGCTCCATAGCCGCCCCAATTGCGACCGCTCCAAGCACATTGGGGCTGCCTGCTTCTTCACGGTCCGGCAGCGAGTTCCAAACTACATCGTCGAGAGTGACCAGATCGACGATCCCGCCCCCCACAATGTTTGGCTGTGCGCGCTCGACCGTCGAGCGTCGGGCTATCAGGACTCCTGACCCAAACGGCGCATACACTTTGTGCCCCGAGAAAACGACGTAATCAAGCTCATCGTCAGCTGAAACTCCGCGGACTGCGAGTGGTCGATGAGCTACTAACTGTGCGGCATCCACAATGATTTCTGCGCCGTTCTCATGGGCCATTCGCGCTAGGTGATGCACAGGTGGCGCGTAGCCACTCACGTTGTAGACACCAGCGATAGAAACGATGCGAGGGCGGGCGGTGGACGTCCCAAGCAACTGTCGCCTGAGGTCCTCTTCATCCAGAACGCCGTACGCATCAGCTTGGACGTATCTCAATTCGCAACCGCTCAGGCGCCACGGCAGCAGGTTCGCGTGGTGTTCCATGATCGATGTAAACACGATCGCTCGATGGTCGCCGAACATCCGCGCGAGACGGTTCAAGCCCTCGGTGGCGCTCTTAGTGAGGATTACTACGTGATCTTGCCCAACACTAAGAAATCGGGCGATCCGAGATCTGGCCTCTTCATATGCGACCGTCGCGACGCGGGACTTTAGGCCTGCCCCCCGATGAATGCTCGCGTACCATGGGAGCAGTTCCGCGACGGCATTGGCAGCAGCCACCATCGCAGGGGTGCTTGCGGCATTGTCGAGGAAGGCGTAGGTGATGAGGTCACCACTGGCAACCTGCACTTGAATGTCTGATCCAACAAGTTCTTCGGGTCGCCCTGCACCAGGCGAATGGCCAATTGCGGAGGCAGAAGTCATCGTACTGCCGGAAATCTTCGCGCGGCCACCATGTGCGCAGCCTGTTCACGATCGCCAGCGAGTAAGGTCTCGACCGAGTCAGCCAGCAGTGTCAATTAAGTGGTGGTGGGCAGGCCGAGCGAAGTGCCTATCCCTAGCACTAAGGGCCGCATGAGCTCGAAATCCCGGGACAGCTGCTGGCGCATGACCTCCGCTGCCGCCGCAGCATCGCCTGAGCGCATGACTTTTAGAAGTTCGAAGTGCTGGTCAAGCAGCTGGTCGATTGTCGAGCTGTAGGCAAGCATGAGCATCACCCTCTCGAGCTCATCTATCAGTGTGTTGATCGTCCGCTCAAGTCGCCGATTCCCCGCAATCCTCGCGATCTCCCTGTGGAAGTCTGCATTCAGCGACGTATACAGAATTCCGTGATCCTTGCTCGGAGCCTCGGCGACATGGGGGACCTGAGAAGCCAGCTCCTCGAGGATCTCGAGGTCGGCGCTGCTCAGTCGAGGCACCGCGAGCTCGGTGGCCATTGGCTCGAGCCTGAGTCTCATCGCGAATATCTCGTCCATGTCCGCGACGCTGACGTTGGTGACGAGGTAGCCCACTCGGTGTCGCGTAGTAACGAATCCATTCACTGTCAGTCGCTTTAACGCCTCACGGGCGGGCGCCCTGCTAACCGAATGGCGGGTCGCAATCGTCTGCTCCGTCAGAATCGTGCCCGGCTCGAGGCGGTTCTCGATGATGGCGCGCTTGAGGGACTGATAAAGAGCATCAGCCAGCGTGCCGTCGGCGCGAAGCCGACGTCCTTTGCGCTTTGAGGCGGGGGTTCCGACCACCGCCCCAGCTCGATTCCGGTGTGCTTGAGACCTCATTCGTGCGTCGCGCCGAAAGTATGGCGCAGCGGTTGGCGACTTATCGTCGGTTGCCACTTGACAGCGCTAAGCATATCAGTAAGCTTCTCACAGTCCGCCAAGCTGGCCTCGGATTGCTGAGGGGCATCAGCGGGTGTTGGGGAGGGAGAGCACAGATGGGGGGCATGCCGTCGCTCTGTTCAGGGGGCGAGTTGATGAGTTCGACCACCCAGGCTTCGCCACAGGTGAGCCTCGATCGATCGATCGGTCTGGGCCGCGTTCTGTTTCAGGCAATCGGAGTGATGGGCCCTGGGGCCAGCATCGTGTTCGGGCTTGGCCTGATCATCGCCAAAAGGTGAGAGAAATCGTTGAGCGAGGCTCTGGCAGTCGGGTGCTTATGCAGGCCGCTGTCATCCGCGAGCATGGCGGTCCCGACCATCTCGCAGTCGAAACCATCGAACGGCCTGAGCCCGGCGTGGGCGAGGCGCTCGTTCGGGTCGGCGCTTGCGCTCTCAATCACCTCGACATCTTTGTTCGGCGGGGCATGCCCGGCCTGCCGGTCCCCCTGCCGCACATCGGCGGAGGCGACATCGCTGGCTGGGTGGAAGCACTGGGGCCGAACGCCGCCGGGGTCACGGTTGGAAGTGCAGTTTTGGTGGATCCCGTCATCGAAGGCGATGGCATGCTGGGCGAGACTCGGCGCGGCGGGTTGGCGGAGTACGTCACCGTACCGGTCACCAATCTCTTGCCGATCCCGGATGAGAGCCGGATGGTCGAATTCGCCAGTCTGCCTGTCGCTTACGGCACGGCGCGCCGGATGATCCTCACTCGAGCCAGGCTGGTCGCCGGTGAGACGCTGGTCGTGGTCGGAGCCAGCGGCGGCGTCGGAGTTGGATGCGTCCAACTCGGCAAGGCTGCGGGCGCCCGCGTGATCGCATGCACGAGCAGCGAGGCGAAGGCCGCAAAGCTGCGCGAGCTCGGCGCCGACGAGACGGTCGTCGCGCCCGATGGGCAGTTTGGCAAGCAGGTATGGGCGCTGACCGGAAAAGTAGGCGCGGACGTGGTCGTCGACTACTCAGGCAAGGACACGTGGCCGCAGTCCCTACGGTCTGTGCGCAAAGGCGGAAGGCTCGTGTGCTGTGGCGCCACCAGCGGCCACGAAGCGGTGACCGATCTCCGCTACCTGTGGGTGCGAGAGATCGACATTCGAGGCTCGGATGGGTGGTCGCGAGAAGACCTGGTCGAGCTCGTACGGTTGGTCGGCAGCAGGCGCTTGAGACCGGTCATTCACGCCGTCCTCCCGCTGTCCCGTGTCCGAGACGCGGTGGAAGAGTTGGAGGCGCGTCGCGCCTTCGGGAAGGTGGTCGTCGTCCCTGATGCAGTCCTCGATAAAGTGCCAACGGCGTTCATTCAAGGAGGGGAGTAGATGCTTGGAAGCAGGCTAACCGGATTCAAAGTATTGGCTGTGGCGGCGCTGCCGGCCGCCATGCTCCTAGCCGCATGCGGAGGGGGAACCAGCTCTTCCGGCGTCGCGCTCAACTTCACCATGACCATTGGTGACGTGGAGCCGTTCACCGGCGACCTCAGCGCGCTCGGCGCCCCGGCTGACAAGGCCGTGACGCTCGCGGTCGATCAATTGAACAAGGCATCCAAGGACGCAGGCCTCAGCGTGACCTTCAAACTGGTCTCGGCCGACACGCAGACCGATCCCCAGGCTGCCCTTTCAGCGGCCCGCAAGGTCATCGACGAGGGTGCGACCTGCCTCACCGGGCCGGCGACGACGCCCGAATCGCTTGCCATCCTCAACGGGGTCACCAAGGCGCGAAAGATCACGATGTTGCCCTCGGCCACCGCCGCCAAACTGCGCCTCACCGACGACGGCGGCACCATCTTCCGCACCGCACCACCCGACAACCTCCAGGCCATGGCACTGGTCACCGCCGTACAAGCGCAGTTAGGCTCGGCGCAGGGCAAGACGGTCTCTATCGGCTACCAGAACTCGCCGTACGGCGAAGGGCTCGCGAACACGTTCAAGGACGCGTGGACCAAGCTGGGAGGGAAGATCCAGGGACCGGTGGGCTACGACCCCACTCAACCCAGCTACAACTCGGAGGCCGCGAAGATCCTGGCCAACAACCCGGACGCGTATGTCTTCGCAGACTTTCCGGACACGTTCGGTAAGGTGGCCGCGGCCCTGCTGCGGACCGGAAACTTCGACCCCAGCAAGCTGTTCGTGTCAGACGCGTTGGCCGTGTCGCCGATTCCTTCGACGATCCCCGCTGCCGCGCTGAACGGCGCGCACGCGACCAACGCCGGCTCTCCCCTCGGTACCCCGCAGGCGGCAGACTTCGACAAGCTTTACACGAGCGCGCCCGGACCCGGTCGCTTCGCGCTGGATGACAACAACTTCGACTCTGGCATTCTCTGCGGCCTGGCCGCGATCGCTGCCGGATCCAACGACCCAGCCGCCATCAACGCACAGATCCGAAAGATCTCCGGCCCCACCGGCCAGGAGTTCACGTTCACGAAGCTCGGAGACGCCATGAAGGCGCTCAGAGCCGGCACGCAGATCCACTACATGGGCGTGTCCGGCGCCATCGACTTCGACGCCAAGGGCGACACCAGTACTGGCACGTTCGACCTGTCGACCTGGAAGAACGGCCAGCTCGTGCTGGACCGTAAGATCGACACCAAGCCGTAACCAGCGAGGATCGAGCAGGGCGGGCGTCTCGATGCGCCCGCCCCGCCACCCGCCCTACCTTCTTATGTTGACCACCGAATCCAGTCTGGAACCCACCCCATCGGAGACTGCTGGGCTGGGTCTGTCCACCGGCGCGCGAGGCCTGGCGCTGCTCGGCGGCGTAGCGGTCGTGGTCCTGATCTTGATTGCAGTGAAGGGCTACCAACCGGCCGCGCAGGCCACCGCCAACGGCTTGGTCGCAGGGACCTACTTCGCTCTTGGCGCCGTCGGTCTCGCCTTGGTGTTCGGCGTGCTCCGGCTCGTGAACTTTGCGCATGGAGACTTCCTCACCTTCGGCGCTTACGCGGCGCTCCTCGCCAACGCGTTCTTCCGGCTTCCGATCATCGTCGCGACCGCCATCGCCATCGTGGCGACGGCGCTCCTCGGGGCGATCTTGGAGCTGGCGATCTGGCGGCCCATGCGCGCCCGGCGCGCCGGCGGGCTTCAGCTTCTTCTCATCGCCATCGGGCTCGCGTACGTGATCCGTAACGGCATTCAGATCGCGGCCGGGGCGGAGCCGCGCAGCCTGCACGTGGACGTGACCAGCGCGGTCAGCTTCATGGGCGGCATCCGGCTCGGCACGACCGAGCTCACGGTCGTGCTGATCGGCCTGGTGGTACTCGTGCTGGTCGCCATTATGCTCAGCGTCAGCAGGCTGGGCAAGGAGATGCGAGCGCTCGCCGACAACGTGAGCCTAGCCGAGGTCGCCGGCGTTGACACCGGTCGGGTGATTATCTCCACCTGGCTTGTGGCGGGCGGACTCGCCGGGCTGGCGGGCGTGCTCGTCGCGGCCGCCGTCGGCGTACTGACGCCGCAATTCGGCTTCCAGCTCCTGCTGAGCCTGTTCGCCGCCACGGTCCTCGGCGGCATCGGCAACGCTTATGGCGCGCTTGCCGGCGGCCTTTTGCTTGGGCTGACCCAGGAATGGTCGACACTGTTCATCGATCCACGCTGGAAGCTTGCGGTCGGATTCGCGATCTTGATCCTGACGCTGCTGATCAGGCCAAACGGGTTGCTCGGCAGGCCGGCGCTCAAATGATCCCGCACCTGATCAGCATCGCGCCCTTCGCCCATGCCGACTTCTGGCTCGGCGTTGGCATCGTGGCCGGGATCTACAGCATCTTCACCCTCGGCCTGCAGCTGAACGTTGGATTCACCGGCATCGTGAACCTCGGCCAGGCCGGCTTCATGGCCATCGGGGCTTATGCCATGGCCATCCTCATCCTCACCTACGGTTGGTCTCCCTGGCTGGCGCTGCCGGCGGCGACACTGATCGCGATGCTGGCCGGGGTGATCGTGGCCATGCCCGCCGTGCGGCTGCGGGGCGACTACCTGGCGATCGCTACCATCGCTGCGGCCGAGATCGTGCAGAGCGTCGCCCAAAACGCCATCTCGCTCACCGGAGGCAACAACGGGTTGCTGGGGTTCGACGCGGCATGGCAGACGATCCAGGTCTGGTTGCTGGGCGCCCTGTCCAGTATCGGGCTCGGCGACATGGACCAGATCCCGTTGTTCGCGGTGACATGGATCACCTTTGCGGTGCTCCTTGCGATCCTCGTGACCTTGCAGCGCACCCCGTGGGGCAGGGTGCTGCGAGCGATCCGCGAGGATGAGGATGCCGCTGAGGCGCTGGGCAAGAACACTTACGCGTACAAAGTCCAGTCGCTGGCGCTCGCGGCGGGAATCGGTGCGATCGCCGGCTACCTGCTCGCGCTCAACATCACGCTGATCTACCCGGGGACCTACTCCGCCGACTTCACGTTCATCGGCTTCGCCATCCTCGTGCTGGGCGGATTGGGCAGCTACAGCGGGGTCGCGCTGGGTTCCGTCCTGCTCTGGTTCGTCTTGGAGGGGGCGCGGTTCGTAGACCTGCCGCTGTCCGCGGACAAGGTGGCTGCCCTTCGTCTCTTGATCGTCGGGCTGGTGCTGATCTTGGTCATGGCGCTCAGGCCACAGGGGATTCTCGGCAAGCGCGAGGAGATGGTGCTCCGTGGCTGACGATAGGGCGGCGAAACACGAGCTGGCTCCCGCTGATCCCATCTTCGCCGTGCGCGACCTGGTCAAGGGCTTCGGCGGTCTGAGGGCGGTGGACGGAGCCACATTCGAGGTGAGCAGAGGGTCCATCACCGCGCTGATCGGACCCAACGGCGCCGGCAAGACCACCCTCTTCAACCTCGCGACCGGTTTCATCAAGCCCGACCGCGGCGCGATCGAGTTCGAGGGCCAATCGGTCTTCGGCCGGCCGCCGCACGCGGTAGCGCGAAGAGGCATGGGGCGCACCTTCCAGATCACCAAAGCCCTGGCCGCGATGACGGTCCTGGACAATATGATGCTGGCCGCTCCCGACCAGCCTGCTGAGCGCCTCTTGGGCCTGCTGACCCATCCGCTCAGCTGGCGCCGTCAAGAGCGGTCGATTCGAGAGCGTTCCATGGAGCTGCTGGAACGCTTCCGGCTCGCCTCGCTCGCCAACTCGTACGCCGGTACGTTGTCAGGCGGCCAGCGGAAGCTGCTCGAGTTCGCGCGGCTGCTGATGGCGAAGCCTCGCATGGTGCTGCTCGACGAGCCGTTGGCTGGCGTCAACCCGGTCCTGGGCCAGCAGATTCTCGCCCATGTGCACGAGTTGCGGTCCGAGGAGGGAATCACTTTCCTTTTCATCGAGCACGACATGGAAGTCGTGATGAACAATGCCGACCGCGTCATCGTCATGGCCTTCGGCCGCGTCATCGCCAGTGGTCTTCCATCCGAGGTCCGGCGCGACCAACGCGTGATCGATGCGTACCTGGGCGCGCACGCGGAGGACGTCGCATGAGCACTGATGGCGTGCTGCTCGAAGTCACCGGTCTCGTGGCCGGGTACGTCCCCGAAGTGAACATCCTGAACGGGATCGATCTGAGACTGCGGCGTGGTGAGATCGTGACCGTGGTCGGCCCGAATGGGGCCGGCAAGTCGACGCTGCTCAAGGTGATGTTCGGCCTGCTGCGGCCTCGTCAGGGGTCCGTTCGTTTCAAAGGTGATCGCATCGACGCCTTGCCGACGCATCAGATTGCGCGACGGGGCATGGGCTACGTGCCGCAGCTGGAAAACGTATTCCCGTCGCTCACCGTGGAGGAGAACCTGGACATACCGGCCAGGGGGCTTGGCCGTGCCGAACAGCACCGCCGCGTGGAGGCGCTCTACGAGCTGTTCCCACCCCTGCGGCCAGCCCACCGCCGTCCCGCCGGCCTGCTGTCGGGCGGCCAACGGCAGATGGTGGCGATGGCCCGGGCCCTGGTGCCAGAGCCGTCACTGCTGCTCTTGGACGAACCATCCGCAGGCCTGGCGCCGGAGTACGTCGAGCTCGTTTTCAAGAAGATCCTCGAGATCCGCAAGTCGGGTGTCACGATCCTGATCGTGGAGCAGAACGCGCGCCGAGCCCTGGCGCTCTCCGATCGTGGTTACGTGCTCGAATTGGGTCGCAACCGTTTCGAGGGACCTGGCCCGGAGCTCCTCAAGAACGAAACTGTCATCGAGCTCTATTTGGGGCGACAAAAAACTGGAGGACACTTGTGACCGATCTGCAGCAGAGCGTGGACTGGACAGCAGAGCTCAGCTCGCGACGGTTGAAGTTCCGGCAACTCCTTGATGACGCCGGCTGCAACGTCGGCTTGGTGTTCGGCTGCGACGGCCACGCTCAGCATTTCCGTTATCTGACCAACTTCGTCCCCGTCCTCGGCGATTGCTGGCTGTTGGCTGCGGGCGACCTGCGCTGCTTCCTCACCTTCCAATGGCAGATCGTAGAGGCGATCGGGCGCTCGGGGATCGACAAGTGGGACGCGGCTTTCAACCTGGTTCCGCTGGTCGTCGACGCCCTGAAGAAGGCTCGGCCCAAGCGCGTCGGTTTGGCAGGCATGGAGCGCATGCCGGTCCCGGCGTGGCGCGCGCTCGTCGAGGGCCTGCCAGGAACCGAGCTCGTCGACCTGAGCCCGAGCCTCGCCATGCTCAGGCGGCGCAAGAGCCCACTGGAGATCGACCGTCTGCGGGCCGCGGCCCGGCTCACGGACGCCATGCTCGACGCCGCTCGAACGAGCACACGCGAAGGCGTCTCGGAGAGCGAGCTCGCCGCGCAGCTTTCGACCATCCCGCTTGCATCGGGTGGTCGCTGCGCCTTCGAGACGACGGTCGTCAGCGGAACCGAGCAACCGGTCCCCATCCGCATGCCTACCGCCCGGCGAATCGGCCGCGGCGACACCGTGATGATCGATCTCGGCGCCGAGGTCGAAGGCTATCAGGCCGACGCGACGCGCACCTTCGTGGTGGGGTCACCAAGTGCGGCTCAGCAGAAGGTTTGGTCGGTGGTCATTGCGGCGTACGAAGCGGCCGTCGAGCTGGCGCGGCCGGGTGTCCCGTGCCGCGACCTCCATAGGGCCGCCGCCAAGGTGATCGAGGCCGCGGGGTACCAGGTGGCGCACCGCATCGGCCACGGCATCGGCCTCGCGACCTCCTACGAGTGGCCGAGCCTAGACACGGAAGAGAGTCCGCTCGAGCCCGGCGTGACCATCTGCATCGAGCCGGGCGTGTACACACCAGGCGCGGGCAACATGAAGCTCGAGGACGACGTCCTCATCACCGACACCGGCTGCGAGATGCTCACCAGATCTGATCGCGGCCTGGAGTTGCGGGCATGAACCAGCAGCGCCGTCCGTGGCTTCGCGCATCCAACTTCGGTGAGGTATGCGCAGAAACCTTGCGCGGCGACCCCGACCGGCTCGCCATGTTCGCCGACGGTCGCGAGTTCACTTACGCGCAGTTGGATGAGCGCGCTCGCCGCTTTGCGGGTCTGCTGCCTTCGATGGGCGTCGGTCCCGGCGACACGGTGGCGCTTGCCACTGGTAATGACTGGCGGTTCATCGAATGCCTGCTCGGCACACTGATGGCCGGCGCCGTCGCGCTGCTGGTCAACGTCAAGCTGAACCGCGAGACGCTGGCCTACATCTCGGGCCACAGCGAGGCCAAGCTGATCGTCGCCGACGCGACTCTCGGCGACAGGGTCGAAGCCATGGCTGAGGGATCGCCGGCGCTGAAGGCCACGCTTGCCATCGGCGATGGGCTGGATGCTCTCAACTATGACGACGCGCTGGCCTCGGCCGTGCCGCTCGAGCAGGTGCATCCAACCGATCCGGACAGCCTTGCGCTCTTGATGTACACGTCCGGGTCCACTGGGAGGCCGAAGGGATGCATGCTCAGCCACAGCAATACGTGGTGGCAGGCGCGTTCCAGCGCTCGGTGCATGCTGCTCGACCGCAGCGACAAGGGTCTGGTTATGGGGCCGCTCTACCACGCCAACGCGCTATGGGCGATCCTGCTGCCGATGCTCTTCGTCGGTGGAGGCTTTGCGATCCTCAGGCAGTTCGAAGCGCGAAGCGTGCTCGAGGCGATCCAGCAGCACGGGATCACGTACACGTCAGGGACGCCCTCCATGTACTCGCTCCTACTCGCCGATCCCGAGATCGACCGCGTCAACGTGTCGTCGATCCAGCTGCTGCAGTGCGGGTCGGCGCCCGTCCCGGGGGAGCTGATGACGCGCATCAGGTCTCGATTCCAGTGCGACGTGGTGGAAACGTACGGCCTAACCGAGGCCGGCGCCAACGTGCTCACGCCGCGCTGGGGGATCAAGAAGCTCGGGAGCACGGGACTCCCGGTGCCAGATGTCGAGATCAAGATCACCGCGCCGGACGATCCCAGCCTCGAATGCGGGCCCGGGGAGGTGGGGGAGCTGTGGTCGCGCTCGCCGGCCAACGCGCTGGGATATCTGCACGAGCCCGAACTAACGGGGGAGCGCTTCTGGCCGGGTGGATGGATGCGCACGGGGGACATGATGCGGCGCGACGAGCAGGGGTACTGCTACTTCTGCGGGCGCACCGACGACATGATCAGCGTCGGCGGGGAGAATGTGTATCCGAAGGAGGTGGAGACGATCGTGCTGTCCCATCCGGCGGTCGCGGACGTGGCGGTGGTCCCCGCGGTTCACTCCGTCAAGGGCCAAGCCCCGGTGGCCTTCGTAGTGCTGAAGACCGGAGCACATGCCACCGAAGACGAGATCAAGCGCCATTGCCTTGAGAACGGACCGGCCTACGCGCACCCTCGCCGCGTCTTCTTCGTCGATTCGCTTCCGATGTCTTCCACGAACAAGCTCGACCGCGGGGCGCTGAAGGTTCGCGCGGTGGAACTGTTACCCCAAGGGTTGGAGTCGAAACGATGACGGATCCGGTCGTGCCGGCAACGGCGGCCATGGCGCGCGAGGAAGCCGAGCGGCTCCTCGGCACGTGCGCCATCCATCGCGATCTCGGCTTGGAACTGACCGAGTGGCGGCATGGACAGGTGCGCTTCACGTTCCGCCCGCCCGCATCCGTGCGGTCGGGCGACGAAGGGTTTATTCATGGCGGGGCACTCGCGACTGCCCTCGATACGGCCGCATGCTTCGCGGTCATCGCGGCGGTAGGGACCGACTGCTCAACAATCGACTTGCGTACGGACTTTCTGAGGCCCGCAAGCGCCCAAGAGCTTTCCGTCACGGGCACGTGCCTGCGAGCCGGCCGCCGGTTCGGCGTGGCCGATGCCACCGTGATCGCGCCTGACGGCAAGCTCGTCGCGACGGCCCGCGGCACGTTCACGTGGTGATTCCAGGGAGCATGTAATGGTCAAAACCAAGGAACTTAACGCGCTGGTCGACTTGCTCGACTCGGGCGCGGTGGCGCCGGTAGAGGTGGATGGACAGCCGATTCTTTGCGTCAGCGTGTACGAAACCGCTCGATCGCAGGCGGAGATGTACCTACTTCGGCCTGGGCAGCGGATCCCTCCCCACAAGCATTCCGCCATCGACGATGTTTTCGTTGGCGTGCGCGGCCATGGCCGGATCCGAATCTGGGATGGCGTCGGCAAGCACGTCGACCACATGATCGGGGCAGGCTCCGTGCTCGTCGTCGAGCCGGGAAATCCACATGAGGTCTCATGCGCCGGCGACGAGTTCTGCTACGTGCTCACGCAAAGCCCTAAGGAGCAGTACGACAGCGTGAGCTATTCAGCGCCGGAGCCGGTCGCTTCGTAACGTGAGTTTCGACGCCACGGCACGCGAAGGTCACCTGGACTTTCGAGGGCATCAGATCTGGTTCCGAGTGGTAGGCGAGGACATGCCGGGGCGGTTCCCGCTGCTGACTTTGCATGGTGGGCCTGGCGCTGCCCATGACTGCATCGAGCCGCTCGGCGAACTGGCGGCCGAGGGTCGGGGCGTAATCTTCTACGACCAGCTCGGATGCGGGCGATCAGACAAACCACACGACACGTCGCTCTGGACGATCGAGCTTTTCCTCGATGAGCTCGACGCGGTTCGTTCGGCACTTCGGCTGGAGCGCGTCCACCTCTTTGGCCTGTCGTGGGGCGGCATGCTGGCGATGGAGTACGCGCTGCGCCGCCCAACCGGCCTCATGAGTCTCGTCCTGGCCAGCGCGCCCTCCAGCATGAGACGGTGGACTGTGGAGGCCGATCGTCTACGGCAGCTGCTGCCAGCCGCGGTGCAGGAGACGTTGGTACGGCACGAGCGCGACGGTTCGACGGACAGCCTGGAGTACCAGGAGGCGATGCTTGTCTTCTACGAGCGACACGTATGCCGCACGAAACCGTGGCCCGAACCAGTCCGACGTTCAATCGACCAGCTCATGGCCAATCCAGAGGTCTACCTCACCATGAACGGTCCGAGCGAGTTTCACGTCACGGGGACGCTTCACGATTGGAGCGTGTTGGAGCGGTTGGCGGAGATCCGGGTCCCGACGCTGGTGACCTGCGGCAGGCACGACGAATGCACGCCCGAGATATCCGCCGAGACGGCCGCCGCAATCCCCGGCGCCGAGCTGGTCGTGTTCGAGGAGAGCGCGCACTTCGCCCAGGCCGAAGAGCCAGAGCGATACCGGCAGGTGGTCGCTCAATTTCTCGAGCGCGTGGAGGCAATGGGACTGCGCAGCCGATTGAAATGACACGTCCACGGATCTGCGCGGACGCTCACGGAACGCGGGGGCTCGTAGCCGGACTGGGCTGACGTCAATGGACGGCTACGGACACTAGCCCCGCGGTCTTCAAAACCGTTTGCGGGGCGTTGTTGAAGCCTTCTCGCCATTCATTCCCGGCCTGTGGGATGCAAATATCCCATCACGGGTCAACCGGGGTACTCACTACGTGCCATCGACGGGCCTGTGGGGGTCACTTATTCGTCGGCGGGCAGGCTACTCCGGGTAGGGTCGCCTGACCGATAGGATTTCGAGCGCCGATGCTTTTCGCTCTCGCGTACTCCTGGCTTCGGCTGCTCCTCGATCTGGTTGATGTGCGCCTGCGAGTACACGACCCTGAAGCGGAGCTGCTTCTCCTCCGGCACCAACTCCGAGTCGTACGCCGTCAGGTCAAGAGACCGCAGTTGACTACGGCGGATCGGACGATCATGGCGGCGTTGAGCCAGCGGATGAACCGGGCGGCTCTGGTCGGGATGCTGGTTCAGCCGGAGACGGTGCTGGGTTGGCACCGCGAGTTGGTGCGCAGAAAGTGGGCGGCCTTCGGTCACCGGCGTGGCCCGGGTCGGCCAGGTCTCGATCCCGAGCTCCAGCAGCTGATTCTGCGGATGGCCAAGGACAACCCCGGGTGGGGCTGCGTCCGAGTCCGCGGTGAATTGCTCAAGCTCGGCCATCGCGTCTCGGCGACCGCGATTCGCAAGTTGCTGCGTCGAAACCGGATCGGGCCGGCGCCGCTGAGATCGCGGCAGACCTGGAAGGCGTTCCTGCGAGCCCAGGCGTCGGCGATTGTGCTCACTGATTTCCTCAGCGTCGACACCGTGCTCCTGAAGCGGCTGTACGTCCTCTTATATATGGAGCTGGCGACCAGGCGGGTGATCTGGTTCGCGGTGACCGACAGGCCAGACGCTCAGTGGGTGACCCAGCAAGCCAGGAATGTGAGCTGGGAGCTCAACCAGCTGGGCGTGCCGGCGCGGTTCCTGATCCACGATCACGATCACAAGTACGGCGGTGGCTCCGACCTCGTGTTCGAGGCCGACGGCATGGCCGTGATCAAGACTCCAATTGCGGCGCCCAGGGCAAATTCGCATATGGAGCGCCAAATTGGCTCGACAAGGCGGGAATGTCTGGATTGGCTTGTGATCCTCAATCGTCGGCATCTTGAGCGCGTTCTGACTGTCTGGTTTGAGCACTACAACCGGGCGCAGCCGCATCGCGGGCTCGACCTGCAGACTCCGATTGCGCGCTCCGATCCGGTCCTTATGTCAGGGCCGATGAGGTGCGATGAGAGACTCGGCGGGCTCCTGCGCGAATATTCGCGCGAGCCGATGTCGGCCGCCGCATAAATCTGAACTCGCATCCGATGGCTGCCAACGGTTCTCGACTGGTATCGGAACCAACCCCTTTGTCCAAACCCGGCTGCCTGGACGTCGGGAATCACCCATTGATGGCCATGACGAATTTGTGTGCCCGACAGGCCATAGGATGTGACGTTCGGCTTCTCAGCCTAGCCGTCGCTGGAAGCTTACCACCCAGTAGGGAGATGGCAAACCGGGTGACCATCTTGTCAAGGAGATTCTCTAGCCGTTTCATTGCGTAGCGAAGCATATCAGATCAATGCGACAGTGTGCGCCAGTGAGCGTCGCTTGTGGTATGGTTGAGCAAGATGCCGGGGCAGGAGCTGATTCCACTCGATGATGCCGCCGCTGAGTTCGGGGTTCACCGGACGACGCTGTTTCGCGCGATTTCGCGCGGTGAGCTCCAGAGTCACACCCGGCGAGGCGATCGCCGTACGTTAGTCGATCGATCTCAGGTCCAGCGACTAGTAGAGGACCCGGCGGTCCAGCGCTGTCTGCAGCTGATCTACGACCAGTTCCATTCGAAGAGCGAATGGCCCGTGGCTCGAGATATCCAGCGTGCGCTGGATATCGATCGTGACGACTTTGATTTTCTTGCGGTCGTCGAGGGGCTGCCGCAGGAGCTCGGGTGGCGAGTGCGCGACGCTGAGGGTCACGCGCAGCTAACTCTCCGGGGCATGGCGAGGTGCGAAGGCTCGGCCGAGGATGTGAGTGCTTTCTTGGAGCTGGTTCGCGCGTGTTACGAACGGTACGTAGGTGGGGACGACGTGCTGCGAGTCACGAGCGATGAGCTGGCGCGGACCTTCGGGTTCGACCACGCGACACTCGGGCGCTTGTACCTAATGGTTCAAATCGAGGCTGGATTCTGGAGCGGTCTGGGCAAGAACGCGGACGGATGGACGCTCGACATTGAAAGCGAGCGGATCCGACATTTTCGGGATGTTCGGTCGCTCGGTGACTACGTTGCCGCCAAGCAGAGAGCCTTTCAACCAAGGCCGGCGACGGTCCCGCGGTTCGGTTCCGTGCCGCCAATCGATTACGCACTTGGGATGCCTTTTCATCCCGTAGTCCAGGAGGCCGTCGACGGACTGGCGGACACAGCGGCTGTGGTTGCTGCGGCCTCGGCGGTGGAGCAGCTGATGTCTGCTCGTCTTGGGCAGGGGCAGAAGTACGGGTCAAGTCTGATTGCGCGTTACTTCGACCTGGCCTTGCGCGCATCGCCTCCGGATGTTCGTCGCGTTGAAGCACTGCGCGGGCTTGTGGTATCGGCATTTGGGGCATACCGAAATCTCGCGGCGCATGGACGCATGGAGTTTGTGGGCGCACAGGCTCGTGAGATTGTCGGGTTGTTCAGCCTGATTGCCAGAGAGATTGATGCGACGCCTCTGCCGTATGTCCACGAAATCATCCCGTGGGTGCCCCTCCACGAGGCGAACGCTGAGACAGTGGCGGCTTTCATCGAGGGAGGACGGCAAGCCTACGGCTGGAAATCGAAAGATCGGGCGCGGATACCGGAGAGCTGGTTCTGCAACGTTCACCAGAACTTCATCGACAAAGAGGATGTCGGGATCTCGTACGGCGAAGGCGTGGAGACAATGCCGGTGTGTCCGACAAAGAACTGCGCTGGGCACGGATGGCAAGTCGTGCACCCAATGGAAGAGGTCGCGTCTCCCGTCGTTGGCGGCCGCGGCCAGTCGGCCATGCGGGTGGGAATGCCAAGACGACCGAAGGGCTCGGGATAGGCCCCGATGTCATCGAACCCGCACCTGCTCTTCTGTCCTTATCTCAGCCTGGCGAGTCGGGTCGAGATCGGTGATTGGACCGTGGGCCCGTCCGACGACTTCGCCGGCCCGTGGCTGAGTGCGGAGTTTGAAAGTCGTGCGCGCGAATTCCTGAGCAAGTTTCAGGACGCTGATGGCCAGCCCATCAAGAATCCTTCGCTTATATGGCGCCGCGACCGGGGAGAAGATGGAGTAGCTCCGACCGCCGCGGAGTACCGAGCCTTGCAGCTAGGGCTTCATCTCGCACTCCTCGACACGAACCCACCTTGGCAAGACCACCTGGACGGCAATTGGATTGCCACAAGTGATAACAGCGATTTGTTCGTTTGGCCGTTGGACGTCGCAAGAGGGTCAATTGGGACTGTTCGGGGCGCGATCGTCAAGGTATTGACCGGCGGGCACAACATCTCAGATCCACGATTCGCCGTCCGAGCGCCACTGGAGTTGCACATACCGATGAGGATGCGGCTGAACGGAGAGCTGGGAACCGCTCTTTACTCAATCCTGCTGGATGAAAGCGCAGACGGCGATTTGGCAAAGCGCATCGGAACGGCCATCCGCTGGCTGGCAAAATCCTGGAGGAATACCGTCAGCCTTGGTGCGGAAGATCAGGTCGTCATGATCCGAACGGCGCTTGAAGCCCTTACCGGTACGAGCAAGACCCGTAGAGCGATTGCTTGGTTAGAACAGACCTTCGACGCGCTCCGACAGCACGGGGCTCATGATGCGCGTTTCACTGAGCATCTCCTTTGGTCGCCCGACGAGCGACCGACGCGCGAGATAACTCTGCCGGGTCGGGACGGGAAGCCGGAGACCCACGCCGTAACTGATCTGGGCCATTGGTTCTCAACGTTCGGGCACGCCAGGCACCAGATCGTGCACGAAGGCGTTGTGCCGCAGCTGACCTACGAGCTGGATGGGTCTCGGTACAACGGGCCGCTGTTCCATACGGGAGAGCGTCTGACCCGGGAGGCGATCAAGGCAAGTCTCATACGCTTCGGTTACTCGGATCTATGGCAGCAGGAGATCTTCCGTGCTTTGAAGAGGACTATCCAGCGCTCCGGGCTAGCAGAAAGGCTGGCGCAAGAGCCGAGTGGCTAGCGATCGCGGTCCGAGAAAGCTCGGCGACTTCGACGCTGAGATCGACACGTTGGCTGAGGCCCGCGGATGCTGGGAGAGATTGCTCTGGCGCAGACCGAGACGCCCCGCTCGCGCCCGCCTTGCCGCCCACAGGGGCCGGATCGGGCCTAGGGGTACGACAATCCGCGGGGCAGAGATGAGCCACCGTCAGGGCGCGGCAATACGACGCTCGAGCTGATGAAGGCTCGCGGCATTGATGCCAGCGCTGGTGACGGTGGGGTACTCGACTTCGGCCTCCCAAGGCCGTCCCTTCGGATACCAGCCGAGCTCGTACATCGCGGACTGGAGGTGGTCTGCGGCGCGCAACACCTTTGCATACGCGCCCCGCAGGCGGGCCTCACGCTCGTCAAGCCGCTGGGTATCGTGCAAAATCGCGTCGCGTGCCGCCTGCGCTCGTAACTGCCGGTTGACTCCCCACATCGTTGCGAGGGGGGTGATGACGGCGACCAAGAGCGCGAGTGCCGTCAGGGTGTTCACGCTGCGAGGTTAATCCTGTGCTCGTCCTTTTAATACGGGCTCGTGGACAATGACCAACTGTGACTTCTTCACTCCATCCCGTCGGGGCCTGGCCTCCGCTCACTGAGGCTGCGTTGGAGACAGCAGCTAAGGATCGGCATCTGGTGGAGAACCACGGCCTCGAACTCAAGCGTGAGTTGCCACCGGGCAGCGACTCCTCGAACAAGGAACTGGCCCGTGACCTTGCTTCACTGGCCATCGACGGCGGGCTGCTGATCATCGGCGTCGATGAAGACAAGGACTATGCCCTAACGCCGGTTCCGCTCGATGGGTTGGCAGAGCGCGTGGAACAGGTGGCCGGCTCGCGCATAGATGAGCCTCTGCCCATTGCGGGCTTTATCACAATCGAGAGCGCCGCCCAACCGAGCGAGGGCTATCTCATCGTCCGCGTCCCGGCCAGCCCACGTGCTCCTCATATGGTTGAGAACCGCTATTGGGGCCGGGGTGACAAGACAAAGCACATGCTGTCGGATGCTCAGGTTGAGCGCCTGATTGCGCTGCGCTCTCGATGGGCAGTGAATGCCGAGCAAGCCCTAAACGAATGGATCGCGGTGGACCCAATCGCACCCGACAAGCGGCAGAGGGCCCATCTATTTGTCGTGGCGAATCCAGTTCCGCCACGCGAGAAACTCATGCTTCCCGTGCTTGAGGGTAACTACCCGAACACATTTCGAGACCTGGTTATGGCAACACGCCATCAAGGTGGCGCATTTGCACCTGACGTGACGACGAACCTGAGCAACTTTTCGACCACCGCAGAGGGTTGGGCGTGGAAAAGCTACGCGGTCTTTGGCCAGCGGGAAGAAGGTCTGGACGCGGAACGAGAACGCGAGACGGGCGCGCTGATAGTGGAGATCTGCGAGAACGGCCAGCTTAGGTTGATGTGCGGCAGGGCCACCGAGGACTTCAACGGCAAGCGGGTGATAATCGACGACCTGTGCCTCGGCTTGACCGCCCGCATGGTCAGCCTTGCAGCAGGCGTCAGCCATGCCGCAGGTTTCTTGGGGAGTTGGGACTTCGGGGTCGGAGTGACCATGCTCCGAGGAGCGGTCTCTCACCTGCGGTCAACGTGGGGGTTCGCTGGCCCGCCCTACACCGCGAACAATTACACCGCCTCTACGCGCGCGGCATTGGCCGAGATCGAGGCTGGCACCGGGCCGGTTGTTGAACGCCTGCTAGGCCGCTTGTTTAGGGCGGTCGAAGCGGACCAGGTTGCCGCCGTCATGAAGCACTTCGCCTAGAGCGGCAGAGATCGGCGTGGTGGCGGTTTGGGATGCCCAGGGCGGTAAAACCCTGCCTTTCAGCATCCAGTAGGTAAAGCACGCACAGGTGCCCGCTCCGCGAGGTAAATGCTGTGCCGGAACTTGGCACCCCCTGAACGGGTACAGCACTTACTTGGTAAGGAAAAGGTCCCCGGTTCGAATCCGGGCGTGGGCTCCATCACCCTCTTTCGAATACAAAAGTCGAGCTTTCGTCCTGAAATCACTCGCTGCTCCTGGGTCCCCGGGCTCGTCATGTATGCAGTAACGTGCCTGGCTAGGGGCGCGCCGGGAAGGCGCAAGAGTCAGGAGCCAACGCTGAGTGTCGACGGAGGTCGTCATGCCGGCGCTGGGCATGGTGCAGGAGACGGGCAAGCTCGTCCGCTGGCTGAAGCGCGACGGAGAGCAGGTTTCGAAAGGCGAGCCGCTGATGGAGGTCGAAACCGACAAGGCGACTGTTGAGGTTGAGTCGCCCGGAAGCGGCACTCTGACCGCGATCACGGCGGCTGAAGGCGATGACATCCCGGTCGGTCAGGCGATCGCCGTGATCCTGTCGGCTGGGGAGTCGATGCCGCTCCCGCGGCCGAAGACCCCCGCCCCCTCACCGACGAAGCCGGCGGCTCCCGCCGCTGAAACCGTCCAACCGGGGCCGGTGCACGCTGTTTCCTCCGGCCGGCCTTCGGCTTCGCCCAAGGCGCGGCGGCTGGCTGAGGAACGGGGCGTCGACCTTTCGAGGGTAGTGGGAAGTGGACCCGGCGGTGCAATCCTGGAAGAGGACATCCTTCAGGCCGGTGGCGGAGCCGCAGCCGCTGCTGTCACCGAGTCAGCGCTGTGGCGCGCGATGGCGGAGAACGTTACCCGAAACTGGAAGGCGGCGCCGCACTTCTTTGTCATGCAAGAGGTCGACGCCACCAGGCTGGTTGAGGAGCGCGGTCGCCAGCCGGAAGGAGTCACGTACACGGACCTCCTGGTGAAAGCGGTGGCGACCGCGTTGATCAGCCACCGCAGGATGAATGGCTCGAGCACTGAGATCAACATTGGCCTGGCGGTCGCCCTGCCGGATGGGCTGATCGTCCCGATCATGCACGCGGCTGATCGCCTGACCGTGAGCGAGACGGCAACTCGACGGCGGGAGGTGCTCGAGCGCGTTAGGTCGGGCAAGGTGCGATCGGCCGACGTGTCGGGTGGAACCTTCACGCTCAGCAACCTGGGCATGTATGGCATCGACCTTTTCACTGCGATCCTGACCGAGGGACAGGCCGGCATCCTGGCCGTGGGACGGATCGCCGACCGGGTCGTGGCACATAAGGGCGCGGCGGTGGTCAGGCCAACGATGCTCATGAGCCTCAGCTGCGACCACCGCCGCGTAGACGGCGCGAGGGCAGCGGAGTTCATGCGGGCCCTGGTCGGGCTCATCGAAGAAAGACCAGCGACGTGATTTGCTCCCCGCGGCCGCGGTCAAGTTGTCATGATTCTGTGCCCGATGGGGTTATGTGGCCGGAGCGGTCGGAACCCGCGATCTCATAGCGACAGACCGCCGATCAGCAATTACGTCTCTCTTGTCTGCGGGCGTGTCGGGGTCACTTAGTGCGCCGGGATAAACCGGCATGAAGCAAGGAATGGAGGAGTCCGACATCGAAGGGTTAGCGACCCAGGTGGCCCCGAGTCATGCGTCGGCGTTTGTAAAGACGCAGGCGAAGCGTTGGCAGGGGTACGTGCAGGCCGG
>DATLRQ010000166.1:0-80628 GCA_035534555.1 Candidatus Micrarchaeaceae archaeon | reverse complement strand
GACGATCGTCGGGTTGGGCACGGTGCCCCCCTGCGGCCAGTTCACGTCTGAGGTCGGGGGCTTGGCCGCCGTGTCGGGCCAGGCGGTCAAGGTGCCGGCGGCGGTGGTGTTGGTGACGGTCACGTTCGCCACCACCGCGGTGGGCGGATTCGGGTCGGTCATCGCCGGCACGCCGCCGAGGCCGGCGACACCTACAACGCGTTCTGCGTTCGGTCCCCAGGGCAGCGCGATGCCGCCGGTGCCGATGCGGCTGTCGAGGATGCGCGCCGGCGTCACCGGCGTGAACCAGCTGCCCGTGCCACCCGGAGTGGCGTCGGTGAACCAGCCGTTCACATCGGCGATGACGTCGGTGGTCCCCGCCGGGTTGAAGATGCTCACCATGCCGCCGGTGCCGACACCGACCATCACGCGGTTCGGGATCGTCTCCCCGGCGTTGAAGTTCAAGTTGGACGCGTTCGGCCTGGCGACGCCGGTGGGGAAGACGGTGAGAAAGCCCAGCGTGGTGGTGGAGGTGGCCGTGACATTCAGGACCACGGCGCTGACCCCGCTCGCCGGCACACCACCGCGACCGGTCACCTGCAGGTCAAGGATCTGGCCCGCGGTCAGCTTGGCGACCGGCGCGCCGATGCCGATTCTCGTGTCCAGCAGCCGCGCCGGCACCAGTGGGTTGAACAGGCCATCTGGGCCCGGCGACACATCGGGTGTGGAGTAATAACCGGCCACGTCGAAGATGATGTCGGCGGAGCCACGCGGGTTGTAAGCGCTCACGGCGCCTGCGGATCCCAGGCCCACCGTGACGAGCTTGGCGACGGTCTGACCGGCGACCCAGTTGAGGTTGGAGGCGAGCGGCAGGGCTACGCCGGCTGGATAGACGGTCAGGAATCCCGGCGCCGTGGTGTTGGTGGCCGTCACATTGAGCACGACCGCGCTGACTGAGGTGGCGGGCACACCGCCTTGGCCGGCGATCGGGACGTTCAAGGTCGTGCCCGGACCGAGCGGGCTGCCCGACCGAGTATCCAGGATCCGGCTTGGGGTCAAGGCGTGAAAGGTCCCGCCCAGGGCAACGGCTGCGCTGGCTTCCTGAGCGTGTAGGACGGGGAGGGCGGCCACCAGCAGAGCGCCGGCGAGCACCCGGGCGAGGCTCCGCCTCACCCCGAACCTTGACCTGAGCACTCCCCGGGTTAACGAAGGCGCCCCGGTTCTCTTGTCCTTGGGTTCTTCCGGCCCGAGCGGATTTCTGGCCTAGCGTGAGCCGGGTGTCGGGCTTGGCGGCCCTGGATTGGCCGGGTCCCTGGTCGGGGTGGGCCTTGGTGTCGATTGATCGGTGGGTGCTCGAAGGACCGGGCCGGCAATGGCGAAGTTCTGCGTAACCCAGTTCGGATTCCCGCCGAAGACGCTGGGGAGCGTCAGGGCTTGGTTGGAGCCCCAGACCACGTTCGCGTTTAATGGGTCCGGCGACGCGCCCGAGTAATCGCCCCAACGGCAGGCTGTGCCGGTGCCCATGTAGTTGCAGCTGAAGTCCTGATCGCCCGCCGTGCTTGACGCTAGCACGACCTCACCTGGGTCCATCTGGCCCAACGGCGTCCAGATCATCCGGCCCTGGGAAGCGATGACCGGGTCTGTAGTGGGACTGGAGCGGTTGTAGAAGATCACGGCTCCCTGCCCATCGGACCGCGGCGAGATGGCGCCGTTGAAGACGAAGTCGCTCGAGCTTGCGATATCGCCCTCTTGAATCAGTATCGGCACCGAGGAAGCGATCTTGATCTCGTACCACGTGACCTTGGAGCGACCGCCCGTGCCATTGACAGTGTGCTGCGTATAAATCCCTGTCGTCGGATCACCGACAGCCTGGGTCAGGCGGCCGTCAAGGGTGTCGATCCCGAAGCTTGACCCATTAAGGTCCGGCGCCGGTGCCGGAACGGCGTAGGTCTTGACGTTGATGTCGCCGTCATGGTGGAACACTCCGCCGGCGTCGATGTGAAACACCGCCAGCTTGAACTGAGGCGAAGGGGGTGGACCGGACGGATCGTAGGCCGACACCACATAGCCGTTCCCGGCGTTGGTGCTCGTGTTGACCGGCACCGGCGTGGAGGTGAGCGTCGTATTGTCGCCGTTCTTGAGTGGGTTTGCCCCGTTCGCGGCGGTGTGCAGCAAAGGCGTCCCGCAGGATGTCACGCCTGGCGCAGGGGTCTGCATCCAGGTGATTTGAGCGGTGATGAATGGATTCGTGCCAGCGTTGCTGAAGTTGTTGCTTCCGACCAGCATGTAGTTGTTGCTGTGGCCGAGTTTGGGGTAGTCGGACAGCACGCCGGGCGTGCTCACGTAGAACCTGCACCAGCCATTGACCAGGTCCGAGGGATCGGGGGTCATCGACCAGCCGTAGTAGAACCTTTGCGAGGCCAAGCTGCAGCCGAGAACGACGTAGAGCCACCGCTGCGATGACGGATCCCACTGAATTTGAGGGTCGCACAGCGGTGTCGAGGACGAAAGGCCGAGCCATGTGTAAAGCGAGGCTTTGGTCACCAGGCTCAGGTCGCTCCGGCTGTATACGCCTATCGATGAGTTGACCAACTCGACATAGTGGTTGGGCCCGATCGATCCTGTTGCATCGGGAGGCGCTGTCTGAAGAGCCCCGTTGTCAACAGCATTCAGCCCCGGCTTGTTCAGGCCGTTGTAGACGGCGTTGAGACTTGTCGCCATCGGTGCCACCAGCGGCAGGCCCGTTGTCGGTTTAAGGCTGTGAGCAACGGTTCGGCGGACGGGAAGAAGAGGCTTCCTCAGCTTGGCCCGCGCGGAGGCCATGGCTGGGGCCGATCGTATCGCTACCCCTCGGGCGCTCGGGGCCGGTGACGCGGACGAGAACGGCAGTGCCCCGGTGGTGAGGAAGAGAATCGCCGCTAGAAGTCCCGGTATTGCCCGTCTAGCCATTGGGACAGCCATCCTAACCCGACCCCGAGAATTTGCACCACTATCGGCCATTTGGGGTTTTCGTTAAGGCCGGGCGAGCCCCGGTTTTGTCGTCTAGACTGCACCCCCTGCCTGGTCCCAAGTCTCGCTCACGACTCCTCTCGGCCATGCGGATCGGAATGGCTCTCGTGGTCCTATTCGGGGCTATGGCGGTGGCGCCCGCCCATCTGACCGCTCTGGCGGCAACCACTCCTTCACCCACCCCTTCGCTCGCCTCGCCGCCTGGTGCGCCGAGCCGCCCGGCCCCTGTTCAATCGCCCCTGCCGGCGATGCAGAGCGACAGCGGAGCCCGTTCGCCACAGCTCGGACCTTTCACCGCCACCGAACCGCTCAACCAGGCCATTGCCGCGACCAAGCCGCGCGACGTGTTCGGCTTTGCCACGGCCGGTCTCCTCAATGACCCGACGGTCGGGTACCAGAGCTGGAACTTCGACCTTCTAACCACTGTCGCTTTCTTCGCGCTCAAAGTCCAATACAACGGCACCCTGGTTGGTGATTCGAGCGTCGACGTGTGGAACTCGAGCGTTCTTACCGATCTGGTCAACACGGCTCACGCCCACGGCGTGAAGGTCGTCGTGACAATCGTCGGGCCGAGCAATCCCGCCGACCAGTGCGATGCTCTCTATAACCGCGCAACCACCATCTCGCAAATCGTGAACCAGGTGCAGTTGAAGGGAGTCGACGGCGTCAACATCGATTACGAAGGCCAGCTTCAGACGTGCACGAACAACGACCCGACGCTGGACCAGTCCAACCAGTCGCTGATAACAGACCTGGCCCGAGACTTCCGCGCCGCGCTCGATGCGGTCCGGCCCGGCTATTACCTTTCGATTGACACCTACTCGGGTTCTGCGGCCGGCACCGACGGCTACTTCAACATCCCCGACCTCGCCAACTATGTCGACTCGTTTTTCGTCATGGCTTACGACATGGACTTTTACGGCTGGAAGACCGCGGGTTGCACCAAGTACTGCATGAATCCGGTCTCGCCTCTGAGCACCTATGGCTACAACGACACCACCTCAGTGAGCCAGTATTCGGCTGTGGCCGGGCCCGGCAAGGTCGTGCTCGGTCTGCCTTATTACGGGCGGGTCGCTTGCGTCGCCAGTCCGGTCGCGCATGCGTACCCGACGAAGGACTTCTCCGCCGTGACGTATCAGCAGGCAATCACTGTGGGTGGTTCCCCCGATGTCAAACCAGGCACCTTCTTAAGGCATCGCGATGCCACCGATCCGGCGGGCCTGGAGCGATGGGATTCCTGGTACGACACCAAACTCGGTTGCTGGAGAGAGATGTACTGGGACGACGTCACCTCGCTGGCTACGAGGTACAACCTCGTCAACACGTCAGACATCCGCGGCGTTGGTTTCTGGACCCTCGACTACGGGGGAGGAGCGCCCGAGCTGTGGGACCTCCTGTCCAGATACTTCCAGGTGTGGTCGGCCGGCTACGACATGACGCAGACCCCGACCAAGTGGGTGTCGGCGCAGCCGCAGACCTTCCTCATCACGGTCACCAACAGCGGCACGTTCACCTGGCCTTCAGGGGGAGCCAATCCCGTGATGCTGCACCTCCACTTCACGACGCGCGCCGGAGGTTCGGCGGCAAGGTCGAGCTGGCTGAAGAGCTACTCGTTCGCGCTGCCGGCGGACGTGCCGCCCGGAGGAAGCACAACGCTCACGGTGACGGTGGCCGCGCCAGTGGCGACGGGCTCGATGTACCTCGAGGCGGAAATGTTCAAGAACCAGCAGTTCTGGTTCGGGCAGTGGCAGTCGCTTCCTGTCACCGTTTCGCCCCCGACCTGGATCGCCGCCTACGACACGAGCCAGGTGCCGGCGTCGTGGAAGGCTGGCCAAACCCAGACCTTCGCGGTGAGCCTCACCAACACGGGGAACATGCCTTGGCCCGCAGGTGGATCCAACCCGGTGAAGCTTGACCTGCACTTCACCAGGTCTCCGGGAGGCTCGGCCAACATCGCCAAATGGCTGACTAGCGAGGTCTATCCATTGACGGCGGACGTGCTCCCGGGGCAGAGCGCGACAGTCAGCGTTTCAGCGACGGCTCCCAACACCAGCGGCAATCTCTATCTGGAGGCTGAGCTGTTCAAGAACCAGCAATTCTGGTTCAAGCAATGGAAGCCCCTTGCCGTCGCGATATACGGGGCGTGGGGGGCGAGCTACGACCTGAGTCAGGCGCCGACCACCTGGGCGGTGACGCAGACCAAGTCGTTTCAGATCACCGTGACCAACCAGGGGACCCAGACTTGGCCGTCCGGCGGATCCAACCCGGTGGAACTGAACATCCACCTGACGACGGTCCCCGGGGGCTCCGCCAAGATTTCCAGCTGGCTATTCAGCAAGTCGTACGCGCTGGCCTCAGACGTGGCGCCGGGCACGAGCGTGACCCTCACGGTGAACGCGACGGCCCCGGCCTCCGGCGGCACCCTGTACCTCGAAGCGCAGATGTTCAAGAACCAGCAGTTCTGGTTCGAGGATTGGAGCACCGTTCGGGTGAGCATCCTTTCGGCTTTTACGGCCTCCTACGACATGTGCCAGGTGCCCACCGCATGGTCGCCCGGACAGAGTCAGACGGTGAGCATCCTGTTGACTAACCTCGGCAGTCAGACCTGGCCCTCGGGCGGCGCCAACCCGGTGGAGCTCGATCTGCACTTCACAACCGCGCCTGGCGGTTCAGCGGCCATGTCGAAATGGCTCACCAGTGAGATCTTCACCCTGCCAGCGGACGTAGCGCCCGGTGGCAGCGTGGCAGTCACAGTCAAAGCCAAGGCTCCCGCGACCTCGGCGTCAGTGTATTTCGAAGCGCAGATGTTCAAGAACCAGCAGTTCTGGTTCCACCAATGGAACTGGTCGCAGGTCAGCGTGGGCTCGCTCGCCTGGGGGGCGAACTACAACCTGTGCGCGGCACCGCGAAACTGGACGAGCGGGCAGAGCCAGAGCTTCCAGGTGACAGTGACGAACGCCGGCACCCAGGCCTGGCCCGCCGCCGGCACAGACTCCGTGCGGCTGAACCTGCACTTCACCAGCCGGCAGGGCGGCTCGGCTGCGATGGCCGGCTGGTTGGTCAGCTACAGCTTCGCGTTGGCTGCGGACCTCGCGCCGGGCGCGAGCGCCACGTTGACTGTAACGGTCGCGTCCCCAAGCACAGCGGGGTCAATCTATCTCGAGGGGACGCTCTTCAAGAACCACGAATTTTGGTTCCAGCAGTGGCAAGGGGTACCAGTCACGGTCGCGTAGCGAGCGTTGCGCTCGTGGCCATTGCGACACGGAACTTAACCTGGACAGGAGATGCCCGGCGCGAAGTGCATGACGAAGGTCCTGATGACCTCGAGCGAAGGCACGATCACACGGCAGCCGGCCTCGGCCGGCGTCACGAATCGGTTGATCCCGAACCCGGCGCTCTGGTAGATCAGCGTGCCATCGCCGGCCTTGAAGGCCGACAGGCCGCCGCCATCGCTGGCCACCCACACTGCGCCCGCCGCCACGATCGGCGGTCCAAAGGTCGTCCCGCCGCCGGCCCGCCAATCGGGTGCCGCGCAGGTTGCGTCGCAGGGGCTGAAGGACGGCGTTTCCGTGTTCAAGTTGAGCGCGACGAGGCCGTGGCCCTCGCACTCGAGGTAGACGAACGGGGCGGCGTAGGCAAAGCCGCCAAACGTCGCGTCGGCGCTCACCCCGGGGCAGACGTCGGCCTGGCGGTACCCGGACGGGTCGGGATAGAGCTGGCCGTTGACGCCGCCGAGGTTCGTTGGGTCGACAAGAAACCCGCCACCGTGCTTGCCGGCCGTGAAGGCCAAGGTGGGGCTGATCAGCACAAGACTGGCCGACCCGAGGTCGGAGTCGGGCTCGCACCAGTTGGTTTGCCAGTCCTGCGGCTCGAAGACTGAAGGCGAAGTCAGGGTCGGGCTGACCCGGATGATCGCGTCGCTCATGGTGGTCCCGGCGCAGGGGATGGCGTTCCCGGTGGTGATGAAGACGTTGTGCGAGCTGTCGTCGACTACGACGCCGCCCGCCGCCCAGATACCCTCGCCGCCATCGGCAGTTCGGAACACCATCTGCGCGCTGACGCCGTCGGTCGGCACGCCCACGACCCACCCGAAATAGGGTCTGCTGCCGTTGTAGCAGTCGCCGGCGCGCCCGCCGAACGGCACGTAGACGTAACCGTTGGCGAGTGTGAGGGCACCTCTTTCCTGCTCGATCGTCCAGTCAAAGCCAATCGGCGCGAGCACCTGGTCGAGCAGTGTGGTTCCAGTCGCGAGGTCGAGCCCGAACAGGTGATACCGCGGCGTCGCCCCATGGATCTCGGCCACGGCATAGATGCGCTTTGCCGCCATGTCGATCACCGGAGTGCCCAGGATTCCCGTCGGTGTCACGTTGCCGCACTGCCATCCGCTCGCCTGCGGCGTTCCGAGATGCCTGCTCCATAGCACCGAGCCGTTGGCCTGGTTTAGCGCGTAGACACTGTCGTTGAGCGTGGCCGTGTAGACGACGCCGCCGAACACAACGGGCGATGCATAGACCTGCCCGTCCAGGCCCGCCGATGTCCAACCCGTGCTGACCGAGATCACGACCGGCAGGGTTGGGTCGTTTCCAGTGTGGGCGTCGTCGCGGTGATAGCTGGGCCATGAGCCGTTCGAGGCGATCGGGGTCAGGGTAGCCGTGGGGGAGCGGCCGATGGCGGTTCCGCACGCGATGGTTGACGCCATAAGTACCAGCGCCGCGACCAAAGCGATTCGGATTCGCATCCCCCGCACCGTCAACCAACCGTACCGGCTCGCGGCCGTTGTTCGCAAAGCCGGCTGGGATGGCTAAAGCTTTCGCTAAACGGCGGCGTTGAGGCTGATTGACATTTCATAGACTCTCAGTAGACACTCTGGCGGACGCCGTCCGACCAGGTAGGGGAGGAAGCGTATGAGAAGGGCACTTCTCGCGATCACAGCGGTTCTTCTGCTTCTGGCCGCGGCGTGCTTGAGCGCTCAAGCGGGATCCGCGCAGAGCGCGACCAGGCCAGGGCCGGTCAGCCCGCGGTTCCTGTCAGGGGCGATGTCCTCGCGCCTAGGGACTGGCCTCTCGAGCGGGCTACGAGCTCCGATACGCACCGCAGTGACCCCCGCCTGCGATGGGAAGTTCGACCTCGTCAGCAGCCCGAGCGGCACCGGCAACAACACCCTGTTTGGCGTTTCGGCGATCAATACCAACGATGTTTGGGCGGTCGGCATCGACTCGAACAGCAGCGGATTCGACAGGACATTGGCCGAGCATTGGGATGGAACCACCTGGTCGATAGTCCCAACTCCGAACCCCAGCGCATTCCACAGCGACCTCAACAGCGTTACCGCAATCGCAACGAACGACGTGTGGGCGGTAGGGGCCTACCAGGTCGACAGCACGGGCAGCGTCGTCCACAGCTTTGCGGAGCATTGGAACGGCAGCGTCTGGGCGCTGGTGACGTCTACCTTCAACCCCACGAGCTTCACCGGGTTGTTCGGCGTCACCGCCATTGCTGACAACAATGCATGGGCCGTCGGCTACTACTTCAATGGCAGCGCATTCTTGACGCTCACCGAGCATTGGAACGGCAGCACATGGTCACAGTTCAGCAGTCAGAACCCGAGTACGCAGACCAACGAGTTGTTCGCGGTTTCGGCGTTCAATTCGGCCGATGCCTGGGCAGTCGGCGAGGATGACGGCACGAGCACTAAGCCGGCGCAGTCGTTGGCTGAACATTGGAACGGCAGCACCTGGTCGATCGTCCCCACCCCCAACGTCGGTGCGGGCGCTGACGATGCCATGTTCGGGGTCACCGCCCTCGAGGCAAACCACGCGGTTGGTGTGGGCTTCGGCAACTTTGTGAGCAAGACGACCCCCCGGGTCAGCGCAGCGTGGGATCTCCTCGCCGGAGGCGGCTCAACGGCTCAGCTTGAGAGTGGTCCCGGCACAGGTGACAACGCCATGTTGGCGGTGGCCAGGTCCGGTTCGAGCGTGTGGGGGGTTGGCTACTGGCGGAGCACCGCGACCAGCGCACGTCAGACCCTGGTGATACCTGCGATCTGGGATTCAGGCACGCACACCCTTACGTGGGGCTCGACCACGGCGAGCGACGGCCCGAGCACTATCAACAACGCGTTGTCCGCGGTAGCGGCGATAACTCCCAGCGTTTTCTGGGCCACGGGCTATCAGAGCGCCCTGGCCACAGATAACACGCTCACCGAGGCCTATTGCGGCGTGCACTTCAACGTAACCGCCCCAGGCACGGCCACGACGGGGGTTCCATTCTCGGTGGGCGTGACCGCGGAAAACGCTGATACTTCGACGGCGACTCGCTATGTCGGGACGGTTCATTTCTCGAGCACCGACCCGCTGGCCATCCTGCCCGGCGACTACACGTTTACCCCTGGCGACAACGGATCGCGCACTTTCTCGGGAGTTGTGCTCAACAGCCCTTACACCGAGACGATCACCGTCAACGACACCGCGACGCCTTTCGTCAAAGGTTCGGTCGTCGTCAGCGCGCATTGTCCGGGCGCTTGCCAATCGGCAGCCGGAACGCCCGGCAGCCGCGGCGTCCTGCCCGGCCCAACTCCGGGTTCTCCCGGCGGCCGCGCCGTCCTGCCCGGCCCAACTCCCGGCTCGGGAACGCGCGTGCCGTTCCGACCCCAATCGCGTGCACACTCGCGCCTGGCCGCCGTGGGCGGGCAGGCGATCAGCAATGATTCGTCGGCTAGCCCGGCGGCCGCTGCGACGCTTGGTGCCATCCCACGGTCGTCGGCAAAGTCCGCGCCACCGATCATGAAGACAGAGCTTAAGGTGGCCGACAAGACACCCGAAGGGCTTGTCGCGGCAGTTAAAATAGCGCCCCCGGGCGGGGCCAACTCGGCCACCAACGTCGAGGTTGCGATCTCATTGGGGCTCCTATTGTTGGCCCTACTGGCATTTCGCCGGCTCAGAAGCAGGGAGGACTTCAGTTTCCATGACTAACCGTGACTCGGCAAAGCCATCGGGCCTAGCCCGGACTAACAAGCGATCGTTAACTAAGCTGTCGCCTGCGCATCCGATCGGACTCAAGGGCAACGACCGGGCAGGCCGCGGGCCTGCGCATCCGAGCCCGTCTCGTCGCAACGCCAAGTAAAGAGGAGAGTGAGAGAGATGGATCGCACCGAGGAGCTTGAGAAACGAGTCCGCAACCTGAGCCAGACCATTGAGGAGATGCGCTACCGCATGGCGAGGCTGGAAGGGCGCGACCCGGACGCCACCGTCGCGAAGCAGAGCAACCGTCGCGGATTCCTGAGGCTTGGAGCGGGCGCAGTCCTCGGAGCGCTTGGTTGGGCGGCGGTGAGAGCGGTCCCGGCCTCAGCGACGACCGGCAACCCCGTGATCCTCGGCAACGCAAACTCGGCCGATGCTGCAACCACGCTTATAACCACCGGTGCCGATCCGCAGGTGCTCGGGGTCTCGGCGGCCAGCACCACCTGGGTCGAGGGAACAACTGGAGCCTTCGCCGGTCCACTGCAAGGCTTGGGGACCAGCGGCCCCTACGTCGAAGGGGTCGACGGTTGGGCGGGCGGATCGACAGGCGCCGGCGTTTACGGCCTCACCGACACGGGCTACGGGGTCATTGGCGAGAGCAACCAGGGCATCGCCCTCTACGCGCGAAGCTCGGGACGCATTCGCCAGGACGGCCTCCTCGCTTCTGGGCTGCCTGGATATTCGCCCAACCTTTACGAGCAGGTCCGCGACGCGGACGGAATCCTGTGGATTCACAACGCGACGGGCGACTGGCGGCGAGTGAACACTGTGCGGGTCGACGCCTCCGACGGCTCAGGCGTGCCCTTCACGCCGTTCCGCTTGAAGGACACTCGCACAGGTGCCAAACCGGCCGTGGGCTCGACGACGGTTATTACCGTCACGGGTGTCGGCGGCGCGTCTTCCATACCTGCCGACGCGGTCGCCGTCATGGGCAACCTGACCGCGACGCAGTACACGGACCCGGGCTTCCTGGCCCTTTCGCCCGCTGGCGTCACTGTCGGCACGTCCAGCGTCAACTTCATCACCGGCCAAGGCGCCATTGCCAATGGCTTTATCGTGGGCTTGGGCACCGGCGTGACGAACGGCGGCAAGATCCAGGTCACAGTCGCCGGCTCCGCCAGCCACTTCCTGGTCGACATCACGGCTTACGTCCAGTAACCGGCGAGCAGCCTGAAGCGCCGATGCTGGCGCTTCAGGCTGTTGGCGCCTCAGGTGGCTCGGCGCCGGCGCTTGCGTGGGCTCGCCGCGGCCACATCCGCGTCGCCACGATGAGCAAGAAGACCCCGAAGATGCCGCCCAGCGCCCTCGCCGGCAGCCACAGCGCGAGCGCCGATCCGACGAGTGCGGCAGGCACCCCGCCGACCGCCATTCACGATGCAGCGCGGACGTCAACGCTGCCGTTCCGGTGGTGAGTCAGTGCACCGATCGCTGCGGTAGGGAGCATGGCGATCAGCGATGTGCTCCATGCAGCCCTTGGCCCGATGCCGAATCCGAGCGCCAGCAGCGGCACGACCAGGATCCCCCCGCCGATGCCGCTCAAGCCGCTTATGACCCCGATCAAAAAGCCGCCGACCGCCATGAGGGCGAAGTCCCTTGGCCCGAACGTGGACGCGGCAGTCAACACAAGGTGCGGTGCAGTCCCGAGCAGCACGTCATAAAGCTCCTTCAGACCGGCGCCCAGGAGAAGGATCGCAACTATGACCTTGAGGGCGCGGTCAGGAACTCGACGCGCAGCCATGGCGCCGACGACGGCGCCAACCGCAATGAAAAAAGCCACGCCGAGGTCGGCATCGCCGCCATCATTCCCATCGCGATCTTGACCCAGGTAGTCGTGATCGGCGGGTCGCCGGGGCGACCTGCGACGTGCCGATCGCCCGATGCTGGTCGCGCTTTGCCCAGATGACCTGGAGTGGCACGAGGACGAAGCCGCCTCGGAGTCCCAGCACCCGCCGCCAACCCCGCCACTCCGCCGATCGCGGCATCGCGGCGAGGATCCGAAACCTGGCCGCTGATCAGCGATTCACGAGAGACGGCCGACGTAGAGATTCACCACCTCCTCATCGTCCAGCAGTTCCATGCCCGGTCCCTCGAGCCGATTCTGTCCGAGAACGAGGACATATGCCCACTGGGCGTGTCGCAGCGTCTCGCGCGTGTTCTGCTCGATGACGAGCACCGCGACTCCGGTGGAGCGAATCTGCTCGATGCGCTCCCAGATCAGTCCCTGGAATTTTGGCGCCAGGCCGGCGCTGGGCTCGTCGAGGATGAGCACGGCCGGATCGACCATCAAACCGCGCGCTAGGGCCAGCATCGTGCGCTGGCCGCCGCTCAGCGTGTTGGCTTTCCGGTGCGCCGAAGCTGCCAGGTCCGGAAACAGCTTGAACAGCTGCTCGATCCTTTCGCGCACGCCCCCCTTTCGGCTGTAGCCGCCCATGTCGAGGTTCTCGCGGATGGTGAGTTCCGGGAAGACGTTGGCGACCTGCGGCACATAGGCGAGGCCCTTGGAGACGAGCCGCTCGGCAGGTTCCCCGGTCACATCCACACCCTTGACCTTCACGGTGCCGGCGCTGGGCCGGATGAGCCCGGCGATGGCCTTCAGGAGCGTTGATTTACCGGCCCCGTTGGGGCCGACGACTGCGGTGATGGCGCCCCGCCTCGCAACCACGCCGACGCCGTCGATGACGGGTGGACCGCCGTAGCCGGCGGTCAGCCCCACCACCTCCAGAGCAGGCGCGTCGTCGGTCACCTGACCTGCTCGCCCAGGTACGCGTCGACGACATCGCGGTTCGACCGCAAAGACTCGAATGGACCCTCGGCGATGACAGTGCCCTGTGCCATCACGATGACGTGCTGGGTGACCCGCTCGATGAAAGGCAGATTGTGCTCGACCACGATCACGGAAGTGCCCGCGGCGATGAAGCCTTCGATGGCGACCGCCATGCGCTCACCCAAAACCGGGTTCACACCGCCCATGGGCTCGTCGAGGATCACCAGCTCGGGAGCGGCCATCCTGATGCGGGCGAACTCCACCAGCCGCTTCTGACCGCCGCTCAAATTGCCGGCGCGCTCGTTGCGCAGCTTGGCCAGCCCGAACTCGTCGAGGATGTCACGCGCCTGAGCGAGCTCATCGTCCGCCTTCGCGCGCTGCGCCCGCCTGAGTCCCGTGATAGCGCCCAAGAACCCCTCGCGGCCCGGATCCCATCGCGCCATCACCACGTTCTCGAGCACGGTGAGACCGGGCCACTCGCGCGGGGACTGGAACGTGCGGATCAGGCCGAGGCGAGAGATCTCATGGGGAGGATGTCCCTGGATCTCCCGGCCTTTGAAGAGCACGGTCCCGCTGTCAGCCAGCTTGAAGCCGGACACCAGGTCGATGGCTGTGCTCTTGCCGGCGCCGTTCGGCCCGATGAGGCCTGTCACCTGGCCCAGGGGCGCCTCGAACGAGCAGGCGTCGACCGCGATGACACCGCCGAAATGCTTGCTCAGCCCTCGAACCTCGAGAGCAGGGCCGGTTGTGGGCCTGCTCACGAGGCCAGCGGCGCGGGTTCGATGGCGGGTGTCGCCGGTGAGCGGTCGACGAACCGGCGCTCCGGCAGCAAGCCCTGCGGCCGGAAGCGGAGAAACAGGACGAGGACCAGGCCGATGATCCCTCCGCGCGCTGCCTGCAGCACCTGCGGATGGAGAGTGTCGAACGCGCTAAGCCCTGGTAATGGCAGCTGCGGCAGGAAGCGCGTCGACTCATTGACGATGAGGCCCATGATCAGCACCCCCAGGACCACGCCTCTGATGTTTCCGCGCCCACCGACCAGCACCGCGGAATAGAGGACGATCACCTCGACCGGCGACCACGCCGACGTATTGAACGCTGTCAGATATGCGGCGAAGAGCGCGCCGGCGAAACCGCCCAGTGCCGCACCGAGCACATAGCCCTTCAGCTTCAGCCTGTAGATGTCCCGCCCGAATGCCGCAGCGGCACGCTCGTCCTCACGCAGCGTCCGCAGAGCCATGCCGAAGCGGCTGCTCGACACGCGGGACATCACGAAGTAGACAAGGGCGAACATCACCAGGCTCAGCCCGAGGAAGAAGTATTGGTAGGAGAAGTAATCGAGACCAAACCAGTCACCCATCGGGTCGAACAAGCCCGAAAGTCCGTTGTATCCGTCGAACAGCGGGACGTACTGGCCCGCGAAGACGTACATGACGTAAACGGCGCCCAGGGTCACGATCGAGAAATAGATGCCCCGAAGGTGGCGCAGCGCGATTGAACCGACGACGAGCGCGACGGCCATTGCAGTGATCACCGCTAAGACCACAGCGAGCGGATACGGCAGCGATTGCCCAATGATGTACTGGGCCGGGGCAACGGGCGGCCCGACGGTGAGGACGATCGTCATGTAGGCGCCGACCGCAATGTAGCCGTAGTAGGCGAGGTCGAAGTCGCCGGACCAGCCCCAGATGACGTTGAGCCCCAGAGCCATGATTCCGAAGATCGCGCCCTCGGTGAGGACGGCGATCAGGTACGTCGTCACTCGAACACCGTTCTGCGAGCGCTGGTGAATAGGCCGCGAGGACGGAACAGGATGACCAGTGCCAGGATCGCGAAGGCGATCGCGAGGTTGTAGCTCGCGCTGATGTAGCCGCCAACAAATGGGACCGGAAGTGCCGGCACCACCTCGAGGATGATGCCCACGATCACAGCGCCGACCATGGTGCCGACCGCCCGCCCGAGGCCACCGGCCACCGCCGCGGTCAGCGTGATGAGAAAGAAGCCGAAGCCGAAGTATGGGGTGAAGGAGCCGACGCTCTCAGCCAGGACGAACCCGGCGTATCCGGCGATCAGTCCGGCAAGGAAAAAGGTCGCGGCAGCCACCCTCGTCGCGTTGATGCCGGTGACGCGCGCGAGCTCTCGATTTTGCGACACCGCGCGCAGCGCCTTGCCGAACTTCGTACGCGAGATGATGAAAAACAGCGCAGCGGTGATCACGACTGCTGAGATGACGATCTGCTCGTCGAGCGCATTGAGCAAGAAAGGCCCCACCTGCTGCGGTGCCCCGGGGTCGATGTTGTAAGCCACGTTGGCGGCGCCGAAGAAGATGACGAGCACGTTTTGGATGACGAAGGACACGCCCAGGGTGGCGATGAAAATCACAGTCGGGCTGGCGCCGAACCGGATGAACGGGCCGATGACGCTTGAGTACATCGCCAGCGCGATCAACCCGCCCGCCAGGGCTGCCGCGATCGCGGCGGCCGGTGCGCTCCCGGTCCGCTGATGCACGAGGTATGCCGCGTACGCTCCGATGGTCAGGATCTCCCCGTGCGAAACGTTGGCGACGTTCGTCACCCCGTACTGGAGGGTGAACGCGACCGCCGAGAGCGCGAGGATCGATGCGGTGACGATCCCGAACCCAAGCGTCAGCAGAGCTGCGTGCACGGCCCAACCTCCATTCTGGCGCGGGGCAACGGTCTCAGCGAGACAGCTCGGTCAGTCGATTCTCCGGCCCAGGCTTATGGGGTCGCGGCGGCTAGCGCTGCCGCATCCATCAGCTGCACCTGCACCTGCTGGCCGGCGAGGCTCTGCTGGAAGGCGGCATAAGGTCCGAACACGTTGTGGTACTGGTTGTAGTCGAGCGGGCCGCTGGCGCCGTCGAAGTTGATCTTGGTACCGGCCTTGATGAGGGCCAGGCACGACGGGTACGTGTAGCACTGGGTGCCCGGCGGGTTGGTCACGCTCGTCATGGCCGCGTTGATGTCCGGGCCGGAGATGCTGTTGGCTTTGTCGATCGCCAGCGCCTGGCTGATCACAGCGTCATATGCGTAGTTGGCATTCGCCAGCGGTTGCTGGTTGGCTCCAGGGACAACGAGCGCGAAGACCCTGTTGAACTCATCGGTCGCAGCGCCCGAGACCGAGGTGCCGTAAACGGAGATGAGGTGGTCGTGCGCGACCTGGTTGCCGATGGCCTTCAAATAGTCGCTGCCGCCGGTGACGTCGGTCCCGACAAACGGGATGGCGAGGTTATCGAGTTGCTGGAAGTTCCGGAACAGGACCGCCGCGGTCGGAGCGTCGGTCTGCGTGAAGATCACGTCGGGGCTGTCAGCGATGACCTGCTGGACCGTCGTCAGGTACGAGGTCTGGGCGGGCGCGATCGTGTAGCTCTTGACGACGGTGCCGCCGAGCTTGGTGAAGGTGTTTGTGATAGGCGGTGGGAAGGTCTGGGCGGCGATGTCCGAGTAGAAGATGAGGTCTGCCTTGCGATACCCCTTGTTGTACGCGTACAGCGCCATGGCGACGCCCAGTTGTGAGTCGGACGGGCTGTCCCGCCACAGGTAAGGGTTGGTGTTCTTGTCGAACAGGGTGCTGCCGCCCTGGAACTGAGTCGTGATCTTTGCCGAGGTCACGATGGGGGTGACGGCGGCGATCTCCTGGGTCTCGGGGCCGATGATCCCGACGACGTTGCTGTTGGACAGAAGCGACCGCGCGGCGACCGCGCCGTCGGCCTCGTCGCACTGGGTGTCGGCGTGCTGGAGCACGAGCTGCTGGCCCAATATGCCGCCACCGTCGTTGATCGCCTTCTGGGCGACCTGCGAGCCCTGCAGCATCGCCGCACCGAGGCTGGAGAGGCTGCCGGTAAAGCAGGACAGCACCCCCATGGTCACGGGCCCGGTTGGAAGGTGCGAGTTGGAGCTAGGGGTACTGCTGCCGCACGCAGCGAGAACCCACGCTGCCGCGGCGACGCTTGCCACCAGGCGCGCGGCGCCCGATTGTCGCTTGGTGTTTTCGTTGACGAGGTTCATGGTGTGCGTCCCTCCAAGCCAAAGCAGCCGCGTTCGGGGCGAGATTAGTCCAGCCACCAAGCGTTGTCAATGGTTGGACCACTAGACCTGTAGGGCTGATAAACTCCGGCTCGAATGGGCGCGCCACCGACCACAGCGCTCCGGCCACTTCAGCGCAGCCGCCTTTACGAGGACGTCGGCGAGCGTCTGGCCCAGTTCGTCAGCGAATCCCGCATGAGCGCGGGCGGTCAGTTCCCGCCCGAGCGCGACCTTGCGCGCCAGCTGCATGTCAGTCGCACCTCTGTCCGCCAGTCCTTTGTCGTCCTCCAGGCTCTGGGCTTTGTCGACGTCCGCCACGGTGAAGGCGTGTTTCTGCGCCGTACACGCGGTTTTGGTGACTCGCTGACGAAGCTGCTCGAGCGCCGGCGGCGCCTGCCGGACGTGCTCGAAGCACGGGAGGCGCTCGAGGTCAAGCTGGCGGAGCTGGCAGCGCGCCACCGCAGTGCGGACGATCTTGGCGTTATGAACACAGCATTGGCGCAAATGGGAGCCGAGATCAGCGCCGGGGGAGTGGGCACCGAAGGCGACGCCGCGTTTCATCACGCCATCGCTCTCGCGGCGCGCAACGAGATCCTGGTGCATCTCATCGAGGCGATGGCCGAGGTTATCCAGGAGAGCCGCATCGAGTCGCTCAGCGAACCGGGCCGGCCGCTGCGCTCGCTCGAGGCGCACCGGCGAATTCTCGCGGCGATCGAATCCGGCAACCGAGAGGGAGCGGCCGAGGCCATGCGCCAGCACCTGCGGGTGGTCGCGGACGTCTCGCTGCTGCGGTGGCAGCCAGAGTCTGCCGACGATGTCGACGCCGCCGACTAACGTCCCAGGGGGTTTGTCGGAGCATGCGGCGGATGCGTGCGCTTCATGCGGGTCATCGCTGGATCAGTTCCGTGTCTGCAGGTCGTGCGGTCACTACGCGTCTTTGACCGCGGCGCAGAGGATCGACCAGATCGCTGATCGAGGCTCGTTTCAAGAACACGACCGTCACGTGTGGGCAGGCAACCCGATCCATTTCTCCTCTGGCGTCACGAGCTACGAGAAGCAGCTTGCGCAGGCGCAGGCAGCTACCGGCCTTCTTGATGCGGTCGTCACCGGCAGCGCGCGCGTGATGGGCGTCCGCGTGGTCCTCGTCGTGTTTGACTTCAGATTTCTCGGTGGCAGCATGGGCAGCGTCGTCGGCGAGAAGGTAGCGCGCGCATTCGACGCGGGCCGGCGCGAGCGGCTGCCTGTGATCGCCATCTGCTCGTCCGGCGGAGCGCGCATCCAGGAAGGGATGGTGGCGCTGTTCCAGATGGCCAAGACCACAATGTGCGCGGCCAGATTGCGAGAGCAGGGGATTCCGCTGCTGACAGTTCTAACCGATCCGACGATGGGAGGAGTGCTCGCATCGTTCGCCAGCATGGGTGACGTGATCCTGGCCGAACCGAATGCCCGGATATCGTTCGTCGGGCCCCGTGTCCACGAGAAAGCGATTGGCGATCCGGTGCCGCCTGGAAGCGCCGAGTTCGCGCTCCTTCACGGAACCATCGATGCCATAGTCGAACGCCAGCACCTGCGTGCGATCCTCGGCCATCTGGCGTCAATGCTCCGTCCGAAGGAGCCGGCCCGCGCCAAGGCCCCCGCGATTCCGAAGCCGTTTCCCTTCGCTGGGCCAGGCCGATCGGTATGGGAGACGGTTGAGCTCGCGAGGCATCCCGCGCGTCCGACCGGAAGCGACCTCGCCAATCTTGTGTTTCGCGACGTTTTCGAGCTTCACGGCGATCGGAGTGGGGAGGACGACGATTCCATCATGGCGGGCGTAGGCACGCTCGACGGTCGCGCGGTCGTGATAGTGGCCCAGAACCGCCACTCCGCAAACGGCGGCCGCACAAGGGCCAGCGGCTACCGCATGGCGTTGCGTGCATTCGCACTCGCCGAACGATTCTCTCTGCCTCTGATCACCCTCGTCGACACACCCGGCGCCGCCACCGATGCTGACGCGGAGGGATCGGGCATCACCGGGGCGGTCGCCGAGTCACTGGCGCGGCTGGGAAGGCTGCGGACCATGGTCGTCAACGTCGTCGTCGGCGAGGGCGGCAGCGGCGGAGCGCTCGCGCTGTCCGTTGGCGATCGACTCCTGATGATGGAGAACGCGATCTTTTCGGTGATCGGGCCAGAGGCGGCCTCGACGATTCTGTATCGCGACTCGGCTCACACCCAAGAGGTGGCGCGCCAGCTGAAGCTCACTGCTCGCGACCTGTTCGGACTTCGCCTCGTCGATCGCGTGGTCGGTGAGCAGCCCGCGGGCCATGAGGCCCCTGAGATGATGGCGACGATGGTGCGTCAGGCGCTGGCGGAGGAGCTGGCCATCCTGGAGCACGTGCCGATCAAGACCGTCCTGGCGCGGCGAGAAGCCAGGTTCAGGCACACGCACGGACTGCGAGGCCGGCTTCAGCTGTTCATGCGTTCGTCCTCGGACGCGCATGCCGCAAAGGCCCTGTAGGCCCGATCGGTGGACGCAGTGGCTCCCCTGCCGCTAGCGACCATACGCGTCCTCGACTTCAGCCATGCACTGGCGGGCCCCTACTGCACGATGCTCCTCGGCGACCTTGGCGCTGATGTCATCAAGATCGAGTCACCGCTCGGTGATCACTCCCGGCAATGGGGACCGCCTTTCATCAATGGCGAGTCGTCGTACTTTCTGTCGGTGAATCGCAACAAGCGGAGCGCGGTCCTGAACTTGAAGCTACCCGCGGCTCGTCGTGCGGCGGAAGAGCTCGCAATGGCCTGCGACGTCGTCGTCGAGAACTTCAAGCCGGGCACGATGGCACGGCTGGGGCTGGATGCGGCGAAGCTGCAGGGCATGAAGCCGGCGCTGGTGTACGCCTCGATCAGCGGCTTCGGGCAAGGCCAGCCGACACTGGCGGGATACGACCAGATCGCCCAGGGCACCTCGGGGATGATGAGCGTCAACGCGACCCCGGACAGCCCGCCCACCAAGGTTGGCGTCCCGATCGGGGACATCGCTTCGGGGATGTTTGCCTGCGAGGCGATCCTTGCCGCGCTGGTCGAGCGCGGCACCACGGGCAAGGGACGCTACATCGACGTCGCCCTCAACGACTCGCTGCTGGCGCTGTTCACCTATCAGGCCGGCCGGTTCTTTGCTTCTGGAGAGGTTCCGATTCAGGAGGGCAACCATCACGCGACCATCGCGCCGTACGGCACCTTTGCTGTCAGTGACGGTTTCATCAACGTGGCGGTTGCTAGCGACGGCCAGTTCGTTCGTTTCTGCGAAGCGATACGCGGCTCCGAGCTCGCGTCCGATCCGAGGTTCGCGACGAACGCCCTGCGGCAAGCGGCGCGGTCTCAGCTCGTGGGCGCGATCGAAGCTCACCTTCGCGAAGGCACGCGCTCGGAGTGGCTGGCGCGGTTCGAGCAGTTCGGCATTCCGGCGGGGCCGATCCTCGACATCGAAGAGGCATTCGCCAGCCCGCTGGCGACCGAGCGCGAGATGCGTCTGAAGATCAAGCACCCGAAGGCCGGCGAGATCAACCAGGTCGGCGCGCCGTGGAAGATCGACGGTCAATCCAGCCCCATCCGAAGGCCGCCCCCGCTCCTGGGTCAGCACACCACGGAGGTTCTGCGGGAGCTGCTCGGCCGCGACGCGGGTGACCTCGATGGCTGAGCACCACGCCGGCGCGCCGCTGCAGGGGATCCGCGTCGTCGAGGTCGGGAACTACATGGCAGGTCCGTTCTGCGCGATGCAGCTGGCCGATCTAGGCGCTGAGGTCATCAAGGTTGAGCATCCCGACGGTGGCGACCAGGTGCGTTCGACGGCGCCATTGGTCGATGGCGAGGGCTCGGCTTTCATGCGCCTCAACCGCAACAAGCGGTCAATCGCGCTCGATTTGAAAAGCGGGGCCGGCAAAGCGGTCTTCCGCAAACTGGCCGCAACTGCCGACATCGTGGTCGAGAATCTCCGGCCCGGAACGATGGCCGACCTCGAGCTTGACTACGAGAGGCTGCGGGCGCTGAACCCCGGCCTGATCTACGTGGCCGCGTCCGGCTGGGGCCAGGACGGCCCGTTGAGGGACCGCCCGGGAATGGACATCATGGCGCAGGCTCGGTCGGGCCTAATGAGCATCACGGGAATCGCGGGCGGCGATCCGGTCAAGGTGGGGGTGCCGATCTGCGATCTCGTCTGCGCCCTTTACGGTGCGCTCGCGGCAGTGGCAGCGCTCCAGGCCAGGCGCGAAACGGGCGCCGGCCAGTTCATCGACGTCTCGCTGCTGGAGGCGGGCGTTTCATTTGCCATCTGGGAGGCCGGCCTTTACTTCGCCACTGGCGAGATCCCGCAGCCGTCCGGCTCCGCCCACCAGAACGCCGCGCCGTATCAAGCCTTCCGTGCTTCCGACGGGTGGTTGACGATCGGCGCCACCACCAAATACAACTGGACCGCAATGTGCAAGGCGCTCGGCCTTGAGGAGTTGCTCGCGGACAGCCGCTACAAGGATGCCAACTTCCGCCATCACAATCGGGAAGCGCTAGCAGCCACCATCGAACAGGTGACCATCAACCAACCAGCCGCGCACTGGCTCGAGCTCCTGGACGAGGCGGGCGTCCCGTGCGCGCCACTGCAGAACTTCGGGCAGGTCTTTACCGATCCGCACCTGCTAGCGCGGGATTATTTCTGGGACGCGCCACATACGACTGCCGGGACGGTCCGCCAGCTCGGTTCCCCAATGCGGTTCTCTCGAACTCCAACGCGCCGTGACCGGGCCGCTCCCCTTCTTGGTGAAGACTCGGCCGCCGTCCTGGCCGAGCTCGGGTACGACGAGGCACAGATGAGAAGCCTGCTCGAGCAGAAGGTGGTGGGTGCTCCAAAGCGGTCGCGCAATGAGTGAGGTAAGGGCAGCTGCAGCCGCCGACGAGCTGATCGTCGAGCAGCGGGGCGCGATCAGGTGGATCACCTTCAACCGCCCTCAGGCACGCAATGCATTGACCTGGAACATGTACGAGCGGCTGGTCAAGGCCTGCCACGACGTGAACTCCGACCCTTCGGTGCGCGTGGTCGTGCTGACCGGCGCCGGCGGGAAAGCGTTTGTTGCGGGTACCGACATCGCGCAGTTCCGAACTTTCAAGACCGAGCAGGATGCGCTCGATTACGAGGCGCGAGGAGACCTCGTCATGAGCACCCTCGAGTCGGTGCGCGTGCCGACGATCGCCGCGATAACCGGCGCGTGCACGGGAGCCGGGGCTGCCATTGCTGCATGCTGCGACCTCCGCATAGGGTCGGCATCGGCGAGATATGGATTTCCCATCGCGCGCACCCTCGGCAACTGCCTGTCGATGGCGAACTACAGCCGCGCCGCAGCCCTCATCGGGATTCCTCGGCTGAAGGACGTGATGATGCGCGCGCGGCTCATGGATGCTCAGGAGATGCTCGCCGGTGGGCTGCTTTCCGAGGTCATGCCTGACGAGCCTTCGCTGCTCGAGCGAGCCCAGTCGCTCGCCGAGGAGATCGCCTCGCTGGCGCCGCTCACGCTTTGGGCCACCAAAGAGGCGCTGCGCCGCGTGCGCGAAAGGATGGCCGTGGCCGGCGGCGATTCGGACCTGATCCTGGCCTGCTACATGTCTCGCGACTTCAGAGAAGGCGTCGAAGCGTTCCTGACCAAGCGCGAACCGCACTGGCAGGGCGAGTAGCGGTCAAGGCACCAGCAGCTTGACCACAGCCGCTAGGCCACCGATAACGATGAGCACGCGCAGGACATTCGACGGAAGGCGGCGGCCGACGGAGGCACCGAGCTGGCCTCCGGCGATGCTGGAGACTGCAAGTAGGCCTGCGGCCTCCCACGCGACGTGGCCGAAGGCGATGAATACCACAGAGGCCACCGTGTTAGATATCGCCGAAAGCACATTCCTGACGCCGTTGAGTCGCTGGAGGTCGTCGTTGATGAAGACGGAGAGGATCCCGATGAAGATCACGCCGACGCCGGCGCCGAAGTAGCCGGCGTAGACAGCGGCGACCAATATGGCTGCGCGCAGGGCCCAAGCGCTGCCTGCGTGGTCGTGATAGCGAGCCAGCAGGGCGGACAGGCGGGGCTGCGCAATCACAAGCGCTAGCGCAAAAAGGATGAGTACGGGCACGATGCGACTGAAGACGCCTTCAGGCAGCGCGAGCAGGAGAATGGCGCCGGCAACGGCGCCGATCGCGGTCGGGATGGCCAGCTCGAGCAAGCGGTGGCGTTGGCCGGCGAGTTCGCGGCGGTAACCCACGACGCCGCTGACGTTGCCCAGCACTAGCCCGACCGTGTTGCTCATGTTGGCGACAACCGGGGCGTAACCGACCCCCAAAAGGGTGGGGAAGGTGAGGAGACTGCCGGCGCCGACTACGGCATTCACCGTGCCGGCCACGAAGCCCGCGGCAAGGATCGCGAGCACTTCCACCGGGCCCAAGAGACGAGATTAGCGCGAGCTCGGACCGCACCTCCGCGAACATCGTCCGGACGTGCCCCGCACGCGAGGCGCGGAAGGAACTTGACACGATGACGCGCTGCGGCGTAAGGTCGGTCGCAATAACGGTACGTACCAGTACTGGTTCGTTGATAAACAGGAGCCTGGAACAACATGGTTTCGTTCGAGCTGAGTGACGAGCAGCGTGAGATAAGGGACTGGGTCCACGCCTTCGCGGAAAAGGAGATCCGGCCCTACGCAGTCCAGTACGACGAGGCGGAAGAGTTCCCGTGGCCGATCGTCAAGAAGGCGGCCGAAGTAGGGCTTTACGGCGTCGACTTTCTGCAGCAGACGTACGCCGACCCGACCGGCATCATGCCCGCGCTGGTCGCCGAGGAGCTGACCTGGGGTTGCGCCGGCATCGCGCTGGCCATCCAGGGGACGGGACTGCCGATCGCCGCGATCTTCTCCCAGGGCACGCCTGAGCAGATCGCGACCTGGATCCCGGCGTGCTTCGGCACAGTCGAGAAGCCAGCCCTCGGCGCGTTCGCCGTCACCGAGCCCGACGCGGGCTCCGATGTGTCATCGATGAAAACCCGTGCGGTCCGAAAGAACGGCGACTGGGTGCTCAACGGCCAGAAGATCTTCATCACCAACGGCGGCATCGCGGACGTCCACGTGGTGGTCGCCGCGGTCGAGCCGGAGCTCGGCACGCGTGGGCAGGCCAGCTTCGTCGTCCCGCCGGGCACCAAGGGCATCAGGCAGGGCAAGAAGGAAAGGAAGATGGGAATCCGCGCCTCGCACACCGCCGAGGTGCTGCTCGAGGGCTGCACGATCCCGCTCGAGAACGTGCTCGGTGGGATGGAGAAGCTGGAGGCCAAGCTGGCACGCGCTCGCGAAGGCACGCACTCGCGCTCATCTGTCGCGCTCAAGACGTTCGAGCTGTCGCGCCCGATCGTTGGCGCCCAGGCGCTGGGCATCGCTCGCGCCGCGTTCGAGTTCGCGCTGCAGTACGCCAAGGAGCGCAAGCAGTTTGGCCGCGCCCTGATCGAGAACCAAGCGATCGCCTTCATGCTCGCCGACATGGCGACCGAGATCGAGGCCACGCGCGCGCTCATCTGGCGGGCGCTGTGGGAAGGGCGCAATGGGGGAGAGTTCAAGAAGGCCGAGGGCTCGATGGCAAAGCTGAAGGCGGGAGAGGTTGCAGTCAAAGTCACCGAGCAGGCGATCCAGATCTGCGGCGGTTATGGCTACATCCGGGACTTCCCGGTCGAGAAGTGGCACCGTGACGCGAAGATCTACACACTGTTCGAGGGCACGTCCGAGATTCAGCGCCTGGTCATCTCGCGCGCTCTCGCGCGCGACTAGCGTGGCGGTCGCCGCGCCCGCTGGGGCCCAGCAGCGTAGGGACGCAAGAGTCGATCGGCGTCGCAAGCGGGTCGAGGACGCTGCTCTTCATCTATTCGCCACACGGGGATACAACGTCACGTCGGTCGACGACATCGCGGCGCGGGCAAAGACTTCGAAATCTGCGTTCTACGAGTTCTTCAAGTCAAAGGAGGACTGCTTCCGCGACCTGCTGGCCGAGGAGGGCGGCGCACTCATTCATGAGGTGCTGACCGAGGCCGCTAGCGGTCACAACCATCACGAGCGATTGCGCCGAGGGATCACGAAGTTCGTGCAGTCAAGCTTTGAACGTTCTTCAGTCGCGCGGCTGCTGATCGTCGAGTCGGTGGGGCTGAGCGCGGGCGTCGACCAGGTGCGGCAGGAGCTGCAGAGCCGCTTTGCGGACGCGGTCGCCGAGGAGGTGCGGCACGCGATGCTGCACGATCAGTTCTACGCCGACAAGGATCCGCAGGTGTTCGGGCGCGCGGTGGCGGGGGCGGTCAACGATGCGGTCGGCTACTTCCTGATCCACCCAGGCGTCGAGGCGGACGCGCTGGCGGCGAGCCTCTGCCGGATCTTCGCGCCCTAGCTTTAGTGGGATCTCCAGGGGTTCTATAACGCGCGCGGCCGAGTATGAGGGTCTGCTCGGGAGTTCTACAGGTAAGTTGCAGCACGGCACCAGCGAGGTGACCAGTTGACCTTAAGAACACATGTTCGGTATGATGGAGCAACGAACATGCGTACTCTCGCGACCCAGGTCCGGCTGCGGCGGCTCGACCGCGCCTTCTCGGAGGCGCTCGATCGTCTGCTGTCCGAGCCGGCCGAGCGCGAGATGGTCGGCCTGATCTCGGCCAAGCTTCTTGAGCTCGCGTCGGATGTCAGGGACTCGTGGCGGCGGGAGAGCGCCCAGAGCATACCCGCCGAGGCACTGGACGCCTACGTCAAGGAAGCCCTTAGGACAGCCGAGTTCGCGATCGCGGCCCTGCCACAGGCCGGGGCCGACCTGGAGCTTCTGGGCCGAGACTTCAACAACGCGGTCCTGCCCCTCGAGGTCTTCTTAAGAGGCCTAGATGCAGAACCGGCCCTGCAGCGGTCCGCCTAAGCGCAAGGTGCCGGTTCGTGACTCCCTAGTGGCCACGAAAGTGGCCCAAGGGCCGACCTTGACCGACTGGGCTTATGCCGCCGGTTTCGTAGACGGCGAGGGCTGCATTGCAGTTCCTTGGACCCGCGTTCCTTCCGCAAGCTTGACTTGAAGACCATGAAACGCACCGCCAAGCAAGATCAGCCGTGAGCGTGCGCGGTCAGCAGCCTCAGGGATCTAAAAGAACCCCTGGAGCGTCACAAGCTGACTCCTGGCGCCGGCCTTATGGACCGTATAACAGTGATTATCAGCATCATAATGTGCTTAAGACGGCCTGGCTAAGCCTCCCTTCCGGACCGTTTTAGGGCCTCTTGGAGCGATTGCTTAGTGATGCGGCCTTCACCGACGATCACGCCATCAGCCAGCACGACTGGTACGCGCCAGTCATATAGACGGAAAAGCTCGTCGTCGGTGTCGACAGCGGCGAGGCGGGGTTCGTGGCCGAGTTCGCGGAGTAGGGCCAGGGCCTGGTCGCACAGGTGGCAGCCTTGCCGGGTGACCAGGACGAGCTCCATGGGGCTGAGCCTAGCGCAGCCGGCCGGCTAGCCCGGGAGCTGCAGGACCTCCCCCGCATTGATCCGCGGGCTTTGAAGCCGATTGAGGCGCTCGATCTGGTCGATCCGCACCCTGACATCGTCGCCTGGATAACGGGCGGCGGCGATACCCCACAAAGTGTCGCCTGGCTGTACTACCACCGCGCTCACTACCGTAGGCGTATCGCCCAGTGCCACTTTGGAAAGCCCAAGGGCCAAGGCGGCAGCCGCCAGCAGGATCAGGCTCCAGCGCCCCAGGTGCTTCAGCGGCGCCTCGCGGCGGGATCGGAGCGGGCGGATCGAATAACCTGCGGCGTACATGTGTTCGGGGACTCTAGCGAACACCCGTTCGCGTGTCAAGTCCCCCGAACAAAGGTTTGCACTTCTGGGGGGAGTTTGTTAGAGTGGGCCCCAGCGTCCTGAATACGATCTTGGAGATGGCAACAAATTGACCGAACAACTGACCGAACGGCAGAACAAGATCCTCGACTACATCCGATACGTCACCAAGGTCAGGAGCTACCCGCCCAGCGTCCGTGAGATCGGCGAGGCGGTCGGCCTCAGCTCGAGCTCAACGGTCCACAATCACCTGAACCAGCTGGAGCGCCGCGGCCTCATCAAGCGCGACCCCAGCAAGTCCCGCACCGTCCAGCTCGTCACCGACGCGCAGGCCGATGCCCAGCGCCGTAACGCGCTCTCCATCCCGGTCATCGGCAATGTCGCCGCCGGCGCCCCCATCCTGGCCGAGCAGAACATCGAGGACCACGTCCTCCTCTCCTCCGACATGGCCCAGGAAGGCAACTTCCTTCTTCGCGTGCGGGGCGAGAGCATGATCAACGCGGGCATCCTCGACGGCGACCTCGTGCTGGTGAAGCCTCAGCAGGAAGCCACCAACGGCTCGATCGTCGTCGCCCTGGTGGACGGTGACGCCACAGTGAAGCGCTTCGAGCGGGGCAACGGCCACGTCAAGCTCATCGCCGAGAACCCGGCCTACGAGCCAATCGTGACCACCAACGTCAGCCTGGTTGGCGTCGTGCGCGGGGTGATCCGCCTCTTCCACTAGTCGCTGACCGTCCGGCAGTGGCGGCGTACGCCTCGAATCGCTGCGCGGCGTGGCGGGGCACCCAGCCCCAAGCCTTCGTGCCGCCTTCGACGTACTCGGTCCGCTCCACCCCACCGACCTTGCGCAAGGCGGCCAGCACCGACTCGCCGCCGTATGGAACCAGGATCTCGAAGTCGACGATGTCACCCCGGCTTGACTTCTCCACCGCACCCAGCAGCTCCTTCAAGCCGCTCTGCTTGGTGGCCGAGATTGCCACTGCGTCCGGGTATCGGCTTGTGACCGCGCCAATCGCGCGCCGGCGTGCCAACGGCGCCAGCAGGTCCACCTTGTTCAAAGCCACGACTCGTGGCTTGTCGGCAGCCCCGAGGTCGCCCAGGACCTTCTCCACCGTCGCCGCCTGGTCGAGCACCGTCGGCGAGCTGACGTCGAGCACCTGGATGATCAGGTCAGCTTCGGTGACCTCTTCCAGGGTGGCTCGGAAGGCGGCGACCAGGTCGGTGGGCAGCTTTTGGATGAAACCCACAGTGTCGGTCAGCAGCACCTCGCGGCCGGTCGGCAGATCCAGCCGCCGAGTGGTCGGATCTAGGGTCGCGAAGGCCCGCTGCTCGGCCTGCACGTGCGCTCCGGTCAGAGCGTTTAACAGCGTCGACTTACCTGCGTTCGTATAGCCGACGATCGCCGCCGTCTCCAGCTGTGCTCGCCGCCGGCCGGTTCGCTGCTGGTGGCGCTGGGAGCGCACCTGCTCGATCTCGCGCTCCAGGTCGCGCATCCGCTTGCGGATCCGGCGGCGCTCCACCTCGATCTGCTGCTCGCCGGCGCCTCCTCTCGCCCCGACCCCACCGCGCCGGCCGCCCACCTGGCGGTCGTATGCGTACGACCCGATCAGGCGCGGCAGCATGTGGTGAAGTCGCGCCGCCTCGACCTGCAGGCGTCCCTCGTGGGTTCGTGCGTGCTGCGCGAAGATGTCGAGAATCACCTCGGTCCGGTCCAATACCCGCACCTTCAGCTCGCGTTCGAGGTTGCGCTGCTGGCGAGGGCTGAGGTCATCGTTGCAGATGACCACGTCGAAGGCGCCCTCGAGGCGCATCTCGCGAAGCTCATCGACCTTGCCCATCCCGATGAAATGGGCGGGGTCCACCCCACTCCTTTTCTGTATGTCGGTGCCGACCACCTCCGCCCCGGCGGTGCGCGTCAAGTCGGCGAGCTCCGTCATCTGGTCCCCCACCGCATCTGCCGTTGTTCCCGGCAGCAGGACACCAACGAGGTACGCCCGCTCGCGCGGGGTTCGCGTTGTGATCAGAGCTTGAGCTTCCTCAAGCGCGTCATCGCCTCCTCGAGGCGGGCATCAGGAGCAGTCACCGACAGTCTGAAATACCCCTCACCGTGCGCTCCAAAACCCACACCCGGCGTGATGTTCACCCCCACCTGGTCCAGCACCTGGCTGGCAAATCCAATCGAGTCATACCCGTCTGGGACCGGCGCCCAGACATAGAAGGTCGCGAGTGGCGGCTTGATGGACCACCCCAAGGAGTTGAGAGTGTCGGCGACAAGCCAGTGCCGTCGCGCATAGATCTCATTGGCCGCGCGCGTCTCGTCCTCTCCCCCATTCAGCGCCTCGATCGCCGCCCACTGCACGGCCTGGAAGATGCCTGAGTCGATGTTGGTCTTAAGTTGCCCGATGAGCTCGATGAGGTCGGCGCGGCCGCACACCCAGCCGATCCGCCATCCCGTCATGTTGAACGTCTTCGACAGTGAGTGGAACTCGAGTCCAACGTCCTTGGCGCCATCGACCTCGAACAGGCTCAGCGGGCGGTAGCCATCGAAACAGATCTCGGAGTACGGCGCGTCGTGGCACAGGACGATGTCGTGCCGGCGACAGAATTCCACCGCTTTCTCGAGGAACTCCCGCCCGGCCACCGCAGCAGTCGGATTGTTGGGATAGTTGAGCCACATCAGCCTTGCGCGCGAGGCGACGTCTTCCGGAATCGCGTCGAGGTCGGGGAGCCAATGGTTGGCCGCGGTCAGCGGCATGACGAAAGGGTCGGCGCCCGCCATGATCGCCCCCGTCGCGTAGGGCGTGTAGCCGGGATCCGGGGCCAGCACGATATCGCCTGGATCGACGAGCGCCAACGGCGCATGGCTGATCCCATCCTTCGAGCCAAGCGTCGGCAGGATCTCGGTGGCAGGGTCGAGGTTGACGTCGAATCGCTGGCGGTACCAGCCCGCGATCGCTTCGCGGAGCTCTGTGAGCCCGAAGTAAGACGGGTACCTGTGGTTGGCGGGATCGGCGGCCGCTTCCTGAAGCACGCTGACGATGCGCGCCGGCGTCGGCAGGTCGGGATCGCCGATGCCGAGCGAGATCACATCGACCCCTTCCTTTTTCTTCTGCTGCACCTTGCGATCGATCTCGGCGAACAAGTAGGGCGGGATACGCCTCAGTCTTTGTGCGCCGGCGGCCCTATCCGAGGTTCGGCTCAAATCCGTTCTCCTTCAAGTAATTGAGGATAGCGGTGACAGGCACGCCGCCATCGGCCGTCGCCTCGAACCACCTGACGCGAGGATCGCGCCGCCACCAGCGCAGCTGTCTGCGCGCATATTGCCGATTCGATTGCGCCATGACGACAGGCAGCTGGTCAAGCGTGATCTCGCCGCGTATATACGCCAGCGCCTCGGCGTACCCGATGCCCGTCAGCACCGGCGCTGTGGCCGGCACACCGGCGTGGAGCGCGTCTTCGGTCTCAGCCACCAACCCTCGCTCCACCTGCCGGCGGCTGCGCTCCTCGAGCCTGCGATCGATCACCTGAACGTCCGCGGTCAACCCGACCCGAATCGGTGTCCATGCGGGAGGCGTGCGCTTGCGCAAGGCGCGAAGCGGCGGCCCGGCTGATTGCAGGATCTCGATGGCGCGCACCAGGCGGACCGGGTTCTGGAGGTCGACCCCGGGATCGGGATCGATGGCCAGCAACATCTCGCGCAGCGCGCCGGCGTCGAGCTTGTAGAGCTCTGTGCGGAGAGCTGGGTTCGGCGGCACGCCGGTCAAGCTGAATCCATCGCTGAGCGCATCGACGTAGAGCATCGTTCCGCCTTCGACGATCGGGACTCGGCCACGCGATGCGATATCGCCGATCGCCGCCTCGGCTCCCGATATGTAGTCGCGGGCGTTGAATGACGCGGCCGGATCGACGAAATCGATCATGTGGTATCTGGCCCGCCGCTGGTGTTCGGCCGACGGCTTGTTGGTCGCGATGTCCAGCATCTGGTAAACCTGCCGGGAGTCCGCCACCACGATCTCGCCGCCCAACTCGAGTGCAAGCTCGAACGCCAGTTGGGACTTGCCGATGCCGGTCGGGCCGACGATGACGGGAACGTGGATTCCGGCTGAACTGTGCGAGGCCACTGGTCGAGAATAGGCACTCACGTGAATCAACCGGCATCACAGCCTGCGCGGCCACCGCTGTGGCTCGCGGCAGCCGCGGTGGCTGCGGGCTGGGGCGCGATCTATGACATAGGTCGCTGGATCGTCGCTTACGCGACCTTTCCTGCCCACGAGGACGTCCGGATCTATTACGTCGCCGCCGAGGCCGGGCTCAAGTACGGCTGGTCGACGATCTACGACATCCCGACCCTGAGAGCTCTCTCAGCGGGTTTCGCGGGCGGCCAGACCAACATCGACTCTTCGGCGACTTACATCAGTCCACCGCTTCTGGCATGGCTCTTCGCTCCGCTGACGGCCGTTTCGGAGCCGGTGGCCTACGCGCTGTGGGCGGCGTTATCACTTGCCGCCCTCGTGTCGACGTGGCGCATCGCGGCGCCGCATACAGGGCTTGCGAAGTTCGCGCTGCTCCTGCTGGCACTGGCGCTGTGGCCGGTACTCGACGCGTTCTACCGCGGCCAGCCGGTGCTCGTGTTACTCGCCCTGGTGGCAGCCTCATGGTGGCTCACGTCTAACGATCGGCCGTGGGCCGCCGGCATCGCGCTGGCATTTGCCACCGCCCTCAAGCCACAGGTCGTGTACCTCGTGCCCGTGGCACTGCTCGTGAGCGGACGCTACCGAGTCGTGCTCGGCTGGGCCGCAGCCTGCGTGGTGCTCGCCGTCGCGTTCATCGTGTCGCTGGGACAGTCAGGCCTTCAGGCCTGGTGGCAGACCGTCCAGCTGGTTGAGAGCAACGGCGAGCATGCCTACTTCACCCTCGCCTACCTTTTCGGGTTCGGAATCGTGACTTATGTGTTGCTGGCGATCTTCGGAATCGCCGCGCTGGCGGTCGCCTGGAAACGCCGAGCTGACGTGGACATGGTGTTCGCCGCCGGCCTGCTGGGATCGCTGGCGGTGTCAGTCCACTTGCACCTCTACGACTACTCGACGCTGGTCCTGGCCGCATGGCTGGTGCTGCGTACAGTCCCGCCGTTGTGGCAGTGCCTTTGGCTGCTCGTCGGCGTGGTCACGATGCAAGCGCTGGCCCTCGGTCTGCCCGCCCCGCAGCTCATCTGGGATGCAGGTTGGCTGGCGATCCTGGTCGTCAGTAATTTCTTCGGAAGTGGCGCTTCAGGTCCTGCCACTCGACGAGCAGCCGCGTCGGGCGCCCATGCGGGCACGTGACCGCGTCCTCGGCCGCCTCGAGGTCGACCAGCAGCCTACGCTGCTCGGCCAGGTCCAGGGTGTCTCCAAATCGAACGGCGGAATGGCAGGCCAGCGCTGCCGCGGCCTTCTCCAGGCCTCCTTCCCCACGGTTGTCGGCCAGGGCAGCCAGGGTTTCCTGGACGGCTGCGGTGGCCCGCCCCGCGGGCATCTCGACCGGAACGGCGGTGATCCGAAGGCTTCGCGGGCCGAACTCCTCGTACTCGAGGCCGAGATTCGCCAGGTCCGCGCGGTGATCGGCGGCGGCAGCGATGAGCCGCGGTTCGACGTCCACGGCCTGCGGCATCAGGAGAGGCTGGGTCATGCCTCGCCCGGTTCGCAGCCTTTCCAGAAGCCGGTTGTAGAGGACGCGCTCATGCGCAGCGTGCTGGTCGACGAGGACGAGGCCATCGGGGCCTTCGGCCACCAGGTACCCGGGCCCGACCTGGCCGATGGGTCTGAGCACCCTTTCGGCGACGCGCGCCCCCACCTCGGCGACAGCCACTGCAGCTGCCGCCTCATGCAGCGTGAGCTGCGGCATGGGTTCGCGAGCGACAGCGGCAGGGCCGACGCCAGCGGAATGATATTGATAAGGCTGGCTCCCACCCAACGCGACGCGAACCGCGCGCTGCAGCGCTGAGAAAACCGCGCCCTCCTCGCGAAAGCGCACCTCTCGCTTGGCCGGATGGACGTTGACGTCGACCAGTTCCGGATCGAGGCCGATGTCGATCACAGCGATCGGATGCCGTCCTCGTTCGAGCATTCCCTGGTAGCAGTCCTCCAGCGCATAGGCCAGCGCGCGCGAGCTGATCGGCCGGCCGTTGACCGCCAGAACGATCCCATCCCTGCTGCCACGGCTCATCCGGGGCTGGCTCACCATGCCGGTGACGAGCGGCATGCCGATCATCTCGAGCATCTCTGTGGCGACGGGAAGACCAAGCACCGAGCCGATCGCACGCCTTCGGTCCCCGTCGCCGGTGCTGCTGACAGCGCTGCGCGCGTCGATGGTGAGCTGAAACCGCACCTGGGGATGGAGCAAGGCGAAGGCGCTCACCACATCTTTGATCGCTGCCACCTCGGTGTTGTCGGACTTTAGAAATTTCAGCCGGGCCGGCACATTGGCGAACAGTTCCTTGACCTCGAGTGTCACCCCAGGGAGCAGCGGACCCGCGCCGTGCTCGACGACATTGCCGGCCCGCACGCGGATGCGAGTGCCGGCGCTGCTGCACTCGACATCCGCAACCGAAGCGATGCTGGCCAATGCCTCGCCGCGAAATCCGAGTGTGGCGATGGCGTCAAGATCCGACAGATTCGTGACCTTGCTCGTGGCGTGCCGTACGAACGCCATCGGCAGGTCCTCGGCCGAGATGCCGTCGCCGTCGTCGCTGACGCGGATCGAGATCTTGCCCGCTCCGCGCACATCGATGGTGATGCGTCTCGCGTTGGCGTCCAGCGCGTTCTCAACCAGCTCCTTGACGACCGAAGCGGGCCGCTCGATCACCTCGCCCGCAGCGATGGCGTCGGCGATCTCCGGCGTCAGCAGGTGGATCGTAGTCACTGGCTCAGCCGGGCGCGCAGCTCGTAAAGCTTCTGAAGCGCTTCCAGCGGGCTGAGGGAATCGGGCTCGATCTCCTCGAGCTCCTTCCGCAGCGGGTCCGGGGCCAACTCGATGGGCAGGCCGAGCTGCTGGTCTGGGGGCTCCAGCGGCCGCTGCCTCTCAAGCTCGGCCAGGACCTGGCGAGCGCGGGCGATCACACCTGACGGGAGGCCGGCCAGAGCCGCGACATGGATGCCGTACGAGCGGTCGGCGCCGCCTGGCACGACCCGGTGCAGGAACCGGACCGACTCGCCCTCCTCGAGCACCTCGACACGCTGGTTGCGGACGCGAGGCAGCGTTTCCGCCAGCGCCGTCAGCTCGTGGTAGTGGGTGGCGAACAGCGTGCGGCAGCCGAGCCGCGGCGAGTCGTGCAGGTGTTCCACCACCGACTGGGCGATGGACACCCCGTCGTAGGTCGAAGTCCCCCTCCCCACCTCGTCGAGGATGACGAGCGAGGCGCGCGTCGCGTGGTTGAGGATGTAGGCGGTCTCCGTCATCTCGACCATGAATGTCGACATGCCCGCGGTGATGTCGTCGTGGGCGCCGACGCGCGTGAAGATGCGATCCGCGAGACCCACCACCGCACGCTCGGCGGGCACAAAGCTGCCGCATTGCGCGAGCAAGACGATCACAGCGGCCTGCCGCAGATAGGTCGACTTGCCTGCCATGTTCGGACCCGTGAGGATCGTTATCTGCTCGTTGTCGGGGTCCAGCTCGAGATCGTTGGCGACGAATACCCCGGCGGGAAGGCTGTTCTCGACCAGGGGATGACGGCCGCCCTTGATGCTCAGCCGCAGGCCGGCGTTGACCTCCGGCCGCCGCCAATCGAGGTCAGCCGCGGCGATGGCCAGGCTCAGCAACGCATCCACCGAGCCGATGGCTTGCGCGCCAGTCCGAAGCGTCGAAGCCGATTCGGCGACCTTCGCGCCCAGCCGACCCAGGATCTCAATCTCGCGCGCGACGATCCTCTCCTGAGCGGTGAGGACTATCGCCTCCTTCTCCTTCAGCTCGGGCGTGAGGTACCTCTCGGCACCGGTGAGCGTCTGCTTGCGGACGTAATCCGACGGCAACGCAGCGGAGTTGGCGTTGCTGACCTCGATGTAGTAGCCGAAGACCTTGTTGAAGCCGACCTTCAGCGACCGGATCCCGGTGCGGGCGCGCTCGGAGGCTTCGAGCCCCGCGATCCAGTCCCGGGCGCCCTTCGACGCCGCCACGATGCCATCGAGCTCACCGTCGTAGCCCGCTCGAATCGCGCCGCCCCCACGGGCGAGCGCGGGCGGGTCTTCGATGAGTCCGCGTCGCAGCTCGCTCGCCAGCTCGGGCGCAGCCGTGATCTCCCCGGCGAGCGTGCGGGTCTCAAGGGCGTTGCATTCGGAGAGCGCGTCCTGGAGGGCAGGAATGCCTTCGAGCGCCCTGCGCAGGGCGACGAGCTCGCGGGCGCTCGCGCGGCCCTGTGCGGCGCGTGAAACGAGGCGTTCCAGGTCGCCCACGTCTTTAAGCGCGGTCGCCAACGCGGCTCTCAAGGTCGGCGATGACGACAGCTCTTCGACAGCGCCAAGGCGCAGCTCGATCGACTCCGCATCACGCAACGGCGCGCCGATCCACGCTCGCAACCTGCGCGCTCCGATTGGGGTGCGCGTCCGGTCGATCAGCTTGATCAGCGCTGGCAGCTCAAGGTTGCGCACAGTGGCCGGGTCGAGGGGCATCGTCGCGTCGGGCGAGTAGGTGCGGACGCTGAACGAGCCCTGAGCGATCTCATTCTGGTTCTGTTTCAAGTAGTCGAGCACGACTCCCGCGGCCCCGACTGCGAGCGGCGCATCAGCGGCGCCGATGGAGGCCGCGTATGCGATTCCGAGCACGTCACGAAGCCTTTGCCGGCCCCGGGTGGGGTCGAACTTGTATTCGTCAACTACGGGAGGCGTCAGAAGCTCTGCCGGAGCGAGCCGCTCGAGCTCCGAGGCGAGACGCTCGCTCGGAAGCTGGCACAACAGCATCTCGCCGGTCGAGATGTCGCACGCCGCCAGCCCACTTTCGAGCGCCTGCGTCCAAGCCGCGACGAGGTAGTTCGGGCGAGATGGATCGAGGTACGCATCCTCGACCACGGTGCCTGGCGTCAGCACACGTGTGACGTCACGTCGCACGATCCCCTTTTTCGTGGCAGCTTCCATTTGGTCGCAGATGACCACCTTGTGACCGGCGCGAAGCAGCTTGCCGACGTAAACCTGCCAGGCGTGATGAGGCACGCCACACATCGGCGAACGGCCACTCTTACCGAGCGGCCGAGAGGTGAGGGTGATGCCCATCACGGGGGCGGCGACCTCAGCATCCTCGAAGAAGATCTCGTAGAAGTCGCCCATTCGGAACAGCAGAATTCCATCCGGGTGCTGCTCTTTTACGTCCCGGTACTGGCGCATCGCCGGGGTGGATGCATTCGCCGATGAGCTCACGGCTGTCCGTGGCTCACCATTCACGCCGCGGGCAACCCCGTCAGCTGACCTGCTGTCGCCTGCATCACGCGCAGGTCGATCAGCTGACCCGGCGCGATGTCGCCACCCTTGAGCACGATCGCGCGCTTGCCCTGCCGGATGCGTCCATAAGTGCGGCCAAGCTCGTCATGCCCTTCGACCAGGACCTGCACGTTGCGTCCCACCCACCGCGCCGTCTTCCGCGCGGCAATAGATTTCTGAAGCGCGAGCAGGTCGTTCAAACGCCGCAGCTTCTCGGTCGCCGGCACGTCGTCGGCCATCCGGTCGGCGGCAAACGTGCCTGGTCGGGGTGAGTACATTGCCAGGTGGACGACGTCGAACTCGATCTCCTCGAGCAAGCGTCGCGTGTTCAGGAACGCCTGCTCCGACTCGCCCGGGAATCCCACGATGACATCGGTGACCAGGCCGATGTCGGGCATCAGCGTGCGGGCACGCTCGACGATCGCTCGGTAGTGCCGTGTCTGGTAGCCACGCGCCATCCGCTTCAGGATTCCGTCATCGCCCGACTGCACTGGGAGCTGCAGCTCGCGGCAAATCACCTCGCTGGCCGCCATCACCTCCAGCAACTGCGGCTCGAGGTCCTGCGGATGCGAGGTCATGAAGCGCAGCCGCTTGAGACCCTCGATCCTCTCGACGGCCGCGACGAGCGCCGCCAGCCCGCCTCTGCCATCGGGGTCACGGTAGTCGTCAACGTTCTGACCGAGCAGCACGACTTCCTTCGCGCCTGAAGCTACAGCGTCGCGGCATTCCGCCACCACGGTGTCGAATGGGATGTGCCGCTCGCGGCCGCGCACTTTGGGCACGATGCAGAACGTGCAGTTGTGGTCGCAGCCTTCGATCACCCGGACGAAGTGGCTGATGCCAGTACGTCCGGCGGGAGGCAGCGGCTCGCCCTGCGAGTAGTCGTATCGAGCATCGAGGCCGGCGATGAACGCGTCGTACTCGCCGATCGGAATTACCACCGGCTCGAGCTTCGGGAAGCGTCGCCCGAGGGTGGCGCCTTCTTTGGCCACGATGCATCCGGTCACCGCGACCGTACGCGCCGGAGTCTTCCACGCTTTCAGCTCGTGGAGCTTCGCGTAAACGCGGTCCTCCGAGGCCTGACGCACGACGCAGCTGTTGAGGATGGCGACGTCGGCCCGCTCGAGCGTGTCCTCGATGTAGCCCGCGGCCAGGAGCTTTCGCGCAAGGCTCTCAGAGTCGGCGGTGTTCATCTGGCAACCGATCGTCCAGATGTGAAACGACCTGGCTCTTCCTGGTGCCTCCGAGGTCAGCGGCTCTCCACCAGCAAGCGGATTCCAGTGCGCTCTTCGCCATCGATCGAGATGTCGATGAAGGCGGGGATGCAGACCAGGTCGAGACCGCCGGGAGCGACGTAGCCGCGTGAGATGGCGATCGCCTTGACCGCCTGGTTGATGGCGCCCGCCCCGATCGCTTGCACCTCGACCCGCCCCTTGCTCCTGATCACGCCGGCGATGGCTCCGGCAACGGCGACAGGCTTGGAGGTAGCCGAAACTTTCAGCACCTCGACTGGTGCGCGCTCGCCTGTCATTTTTGCTGGAACCCCTTCAGGAATGCTCTTTGTCGATTCTCTGGATCGATGTTGCCCGGCCGGTGGAACTGTTAATGGTAACCAGTACCGAATTGAATGTCACGGGGCCCGCGGCGACCACGAACCGGGTCGGCACCCCCGTCAGGAAGCGCTGCAGGACGACGTCCTTGTCCATCCCGATGCAGCCGTCCCGGGGCCCCACCATCCCGACATCGGTGACGTAGGCGGTGCCGCCCGGGAGGACTCTGGCGTCGGCGGTCGGGATGTGGGTGTGGGTGCCGACAACGGCGCTGGCCCGCCCGTCCAGGTGCCAGCCCATGGCCGTCTTCTCGGAGGTGGCTTCCGCGTGCATGTCGCAGAACACGATCTTCACCGTCGGGTGCGCCGCAAGGATGGCGTCGGCCGCGCGGAAGGGGTCATCCAGGGCCTCGACGAAGATGCGGCCCATCAGGTTCATAACCAGAACCTGATGTCCCCCGGCTTCGACCACGCACCAGCCCTGGCCCGGCGCCTTCGGCGGGTAGTTGGCGGGCCGCAGGACTCGCTCGAGCTTGGGGAGCTCGGGCAGGAAGTCCTTCTGGGCGAAGACGTGGTTGCCGGTGGTGATGACGTCAGCGCCGTAAGACCTCAGCTCGGCGACCAGCTTGCCGGTGATGCCAAAGCCGCCCGCGGAGTTCTCGCCGTTGAGGATCGTCAGGTGGGGCTCGACCTCCTTTTTGAGCTCGGGGAGGATCGCCTTGACGGCGTCACGGCCCGGAGAGCCGACGACGTCGGCGATGAAGAGAATCCGGAAGTCGTCAGCCATAGCACGAGAAGTCTATTGGCTATAAAAAAAGGGGAGCCCGAGTGGGCTCCCCTGATTGGTTTTACTTGGCGTACTCGATCGCTCTGGTTTCGCGGACCACGGTGACGCGGATCTGGCCTGGAAAGCTCAGCTCCGTTTCGATCCGCTTGGCGATGTCCCTGGCCATCAGCTGGGCCGCCGTGTCGTCGATCTGCTCCGGCTTGACCAGGATCCGGACCTCGCGTCCAGCCTGGATGGCGTAGGACTGCTGGACGCCCTGGAACGAGTTTGCGATCTCCTCCAGCTTCTCCAGCCTCTTGACATACGCCTCCAGCGACTCCCTGCGCGCCCCAGGGCGGGCAGCGGAGATGGCGTCTGCCGCGATCAGCAGCAGCGCCTCGAGGCTATGTGGCTCTTCGTCGTAGTGATGAGCACGCACGGCGTGCACCACTTCTTTCGGTACGCCGTGACGCTGGAGCAGGTCTGCCCCGATCACGGCATGAGAGCCCTCGACCTCGTGGTCGATGGCCTTACCGATGTCGTGCAGCAAACCCGCCAGCTTGGCGGTACGGACGTCGGCGCCGATCTCCGACGCCATCATGGCGGCGAGATAAGCGACCTCTTTCGAGTGATTGAGCACCTGCTGTCCATAACTCGTCCTGAAACGGAGGATGCCCAGGTGCCGGACGACCTCTGGGTGAAGGCCCTGCAGGCCGACCTCCAGCACCGCCGCCTCCCCCTCTTCCTTGACCCTTTGCAGGACCTCGACGCGGGACTTGGCGACGATCTCCTCGATACGTGCCGGATGAATCCGGCCGTCGACGATCAACTTGTTCAGCGCGACTCGAGCCACCTCGCGGCGGACCGGGTCGAAACCGCTGATGATCACAGCTTCCGGGGTGTCGTCCACTATCAGGTCGATCCCCGTCGCCTGTTGTAGGGCCCGAATGTTGCGGCCCTCCTTGCCGATAATGCGTCCTTTGAGCTCGTCAGTCGGCAACGGCAACACCGAGACCGAAACCTCTGCGGTCTGGTCGGCGGCGATTCGCTGGATCGACTCGGTGACGATCTCTCTGGCACGGCGCTCACTCTCGTCGCGAGCTCCAAGCTCCGCCTCCCGCACCTTGCGGGCAACCTCGTTACGGAGCTCTTGCTCGACCTGGCTCATCAGGACTCCCTGGGCTTCCTGGCGCGTCATGTTGGCAACGCGCTGAAGCTCCTTCTCCTGCTGCTTGTAGGTGTCGTCGAGCTGCGCTCTGACCTCGTCCAGCCCCTTCTCCCGGTCGCCGAGCTCACGCTCTCGCCGGCTGAGGTCCTCGGTCTTGCGGTCGAGGTTCTCCTCCTTTTGGAAAAGACGCTTTTCGATTTGCTGTGACTGTCCCCGGTACTCCCGGGCCTCCTGTTCGGCGGCGGTGCGGATCTTGACCGCTTCCTCTTTGGCTTCCAGGAGCTTCTCCTTGGCCTGCGTTTCGGCCTCGGACAGCGCCAGCTGGCTTTTCAGCTCCAGCGCGTTGCTCCCGCTACTCTGTCTGCGCTGAAGCAGCACATAGGCCACTCCAAAGCCGACGATGAGGGCCACCACCAGAATCGGTACGAAGAAGTAGATAGGCATGTGACATGCACCTCATGTATTCGATTGTCAAAGTGCGGATCCAATGCACGGCCCATGGGCCCCGCGTCGGGTTGGCTCAATGACTGCGGGCGCTCAAAAAGCGCCGCGGAAGGAAGAGTTTAGTCTTCGGGCGGTTGGGCCGCTCCCTGGAGCACCGACCGGCAGGCGGCATAGACGACGTGGGTCGGGAAACCACGCCTCAGCAGCTTGGTTCCCACGGTGTCGAGCATCTCGCGATATCTGATCCCCGGCTTCCGCGCGCACAGCCGTTCGGCCAGCCGGGTCGCGGAGACGAGCTGCGCCTCCAGGTCGAATTCGGCCACAGCCTCGTCGGCCTCGGCGCGATCGACGCCTCTTGCGGCCAGCTCAGCCGACAAGGCGCGCGGTCCCCTGAGCGCAGCCCGGCGCCGGACCAGCCCTTTCGCAAAGGAGGAGTCGTTGAGGTAGCCGAGATCGACCAGCCGCGCTATCGCGGCGTCGATCGCGCCTGCCTCGAACCCTTTCATCCTCAGCTTTCGGCGCAACTCCCACTTGGAGTGGGCGCGCCGCGACAGCAGGTCTAGCGCCTGGCCGACAGTATCACCCGGAGGCGGAGCTGCAGACTTGCTGGAGGATGGGCAGGTTCGCCTAGTCTTCTGTTGCACCCGCCGGCGTCCTGGCCGGGCCCAAGACCCTGATCGGCGAGGCGGACCCGGCAGCCTTCTCGCGGACCTTGGCCTCGATCTCCGCGGACAGGGTTGGGTTCTCACGCAGGTAGTTGCGCACGTTCTCGCGGCCCTGGCCCAGGCGCTGGTCGCCGTAGGACATCCAGGTCCCGCTCTTTTCGAAGACGGCGTACTCGAGCGCGGCGTCGATCAACGAGCCCTCGCGCGAGATGCCCTCGTTGAAGAGGATGTCGAACTCGGCGGACCTGAACGGAGGCGCCACCTTGTTCTTGACGACCTTGACCTTGACCCGTGCACCGACCGAGTCGAGCCCGTTCTTGATCACCTCGACCTTGCGGATGTCGAGGCGAACTGACGAGTAGAACTTCAACGCGCGGCCGCCGGGCTGCGTCTCGGGGTTCCCGAACATGATCCCGACCTTCTCCCGCAGCTGGTTCAGGAAGATGACCGAGCAGTTCGACTTGGAGATGGCACCGGTCAGCTTGCGCAGCGCCTGCGACATCAAGCGTGCCTGCAGCCCCATATGTGAGTCACCCATCTCGCCTTCGATCTCGGCCTTGGGCACGAGCGCGGCGACCGAGTCGATGACGATCACGTCGATCGCGCCCGACCTGACGAGCACCTCCACGATCTCGAGCGCCTGCTCGCCGGTGTCCGGCTGGCTGATCAGGAGGTCGTCAATCTTGACCCCGATCCGCGACGCATAGAGCGGGTCGAGCGCGTGCTCGGCGTCAACGAAAGCGGCAACGCCGCCGAGCTTCTGGGCTTCAGCGATGACGTGCAGGGCCAGGGTGGTCTTGCCTGCCGACTCCGGGCCATAGAGCTCGGTCACGCGGCCGCGCGGAATCCCCCCCACTCCCAACGCCAGGTCGAGCAACAGCGCGCCTGTCGGGATGACCATGATCTCCCCGTGCAACGCGGCTTGCTCGCCCAACTTCATGATTGCGCCCTTGCCGTAGCTCTTGACGATCTGCGAGATCGCCGAGTCGAGTGACTTTGCCTTTTCTTTCTCGTTTTGATCCATCGATCCTCCTAAGTCGTTGCGGCGAGTGTTCTACGTCGTGTGCTGAAGGTCAACGGGTGCTTAACCGCAGTGCTCGAAGTAGGCCGTCGGCAGAGTGTAGCGAACATGCGTTCGGCGGTCAAGAGGCCAATTTCCCCACGCTCGCGCGGGCCGCATCGATCAGCAGCCTCAGGGCTTCATCGGCCGCCTCCCGCCGGTTGGCCCAGCGGTCGCCCTTGAACCTGTACTCGTTGCAGGTTGTACCCCGCGCGCTGGCCACGGCGATGTATGTCAGCCCAACCGGCTTGGCGCCCTCGGCATCCGGGCCCGCAATGCCGGTGATCGACGCGGCCAGCGTCGTGGCGAACCTCGAGCGTGCTCCCTCGGCCATGGCGATCGCGACCTCGCGACTCACCGCGCCGTGCAAGGCCAGCAGGTCTGCCGGCACCCCCAACTGGTCGCGCTTGACCTCGTCCGAATAGGCGATGACGCCCCCGATGAAATAGGCGGAGCTGCCGGGCAGGTCGGTGATGAGAGACCCGAGGAGGCCCGCGGTGCACGACTCGGCGACCGACACGGTCAGGCCGCCTTTGGCCAGCCGGATTCCCAGCTCCCGAGCCAGCGGGTCGACCTGCGGTCTCGATTCCGGAGCCTCTCCAGGGTTGACGGTCCCGCCGGCCGCCGGCCACAGAACGTGCCGGAAGCGCCACATGTAGTCGATGCCGCTGCCCACCGTGAAGATGATCGCGACGGCAACCGCGAGCTCCGCTAAGGGCGCCAGCGCGGGATAGGGTCGCTGGAGGATCAGCAGCACGACCGCGGCCATCTGCGTCATCGTCTTGGTCTTCCCCATCGGTGCCGCCGAGATGATGCGGCCCTGGCTCGCGGCCACCGACCGCAGGATGGTGATCATCAGCTCGCGCGAGAAGATGACGACCACGATCCAGGCGGCGACGAGTCCCTCCTGCACCAGCACGATGAGCACCGACAGGACGAAGAGCTTGTCAGCGAGCGGATCGAGGAACTTCCCGAGGTCGCTGACGAGGCCTCGGCGCCGGGCGATCTGGCCGTCGAGCGTGTCGGTGAATGAGACCAGGATGAAGAGCGCCGCCGCGATTTGATCGTGGTCCGGGAACCGCAGGAGGAGAAGGACCATCAGCGCGGGGATCGCCGCCAGGCGGCTCAGGGTCAACGCGTTAGGCAGGTTCACTCACTTTCCTACCAAGAGAGTTTGCGACGACGGCTCTCCGGAGTGTCACCCGCAGATCACGGGCTCATTCGATGCCGAGTCGCTCCAACAGCTCGTCGACGTCCGGCAGGTTCATCATCACCTCGCGTGACTTCGAGCCCTGGTAGCCGCCCACGACGTGGTTCTCGGCCAGCTGGTCCACGATGCGCCCGGCGCGCGAGTAGCCGACGTTGAACTTGCGCTGCACCAGAGAGACCGATGCCGCCCCTTCGGCCGCGACTGCTCGTGCGGCGCGCGCGAACAGCGGATCGAGCTTGCGCTCTGCCGTCTCCCCTCTCTCCCACTCCGTGCCCGCGCCCTCTTCAAGGATCTCCTCCATGTAGCGCGGCGGGCCCTGCGACTTCCAGAAGTTGACCACCCCCTCCACCTCGGGGTCGCTGACAAACGCGCCCTGGATTCGCGTCGGCTTGCCGGCATCGACCGGCTGGTAGAGCATGTCGCCGCGGCCGAGGAGCTTCTCCGCACCGCCCGAGTCGAGGATGACCCGGCTGTCGACTTGGGAGCCGACCGCGAACGCGATGCGTGAGGGAATGTTGGCCTTGATGAGGCCGGTGATGATGTCCGTGGACGGCCGCTGCGTGGCGATCACGAGGTGGATGCCGACCGCCCTGGCGAGCTGCGCGATGCGGCAGATGAGCTCTTCGATCTCGCCGGCCGCGACCATCATCAGGTCGGCCAGCTCATCGATCACGATGACGATGTAAGGAATTTCGCGCGCGAGCTTTAGCGTGGCTTTCTCGTTGTATGCCGCGATGTTGCGCACGCCCTCCGCCGAGAACATCTTGTACCGGCGGTCCATCTCGGCCACCGCCCAGCGCAGCGCCGCCGCTGCTTGGTGCGATTCGACTAAGACCGGCAGCGCCAGATGCGGCAGGCCGTTGTACCCCGTCAGCTCCACGCGCTTTGGGTCGATCAGGAGAAGGCGCATGTGGTCGGGCGTCATCTGAAATAGGAGGCTCGTGATCAAGGCGTTGATGCACACGCTTTTGCCCTGACCCGTCGCGCCCGCGATGAGAAGGTGCGGCATGCGCGTGAGGTCGGCGACGATCGACGCACCTGTTACGTCGTTGCCGAGGCCGAGCGCCAGCACTCGCGTGCCCTCCCTGAACGCGGCGGTCTCGAGCACCTCTCGGATGGTGACCAGGCTTGCCGACTTGTTGGGCACCTCGATGCCCACCGCAGCCTTGCCGGGAATCGGCGCCTCGATCCTGAGCGGGGCGGCGGCGAGCGCGAGCGAGAGGTCGTTTTGCAGCGCGGTTATCCGCTTGACCTGGATGCCTGGTCCTGGCTGAAGCTCGTACTGTGTCACGGCCGGGCCGGGGTTAACGCCGACCACCTTGCAGGGGACGCCAAAGGTCTCGAGGGTGCTTTCGATGATCTTCACGTTGCGCTTGATCTCGTCGGCCATGCGCTCGCGGCGCGCCGTCACCGTGTCGAGGAGGGCGATCGAAGGCAGCTTCCAGTCGATCTCCGGCAGCTCGTCCTCGGGCTCGGCGACGATGCGCATCACCGGCGGCTCTGCCGGGCGCGAGTGGGCCTCGGATGCAGCCGGTTCCGCGCCGCGCGCCTCCGAGGCCTCTTCGAGCTCCCACGCGGGAGTTGCCTCAACCACGGAAGGTGGAGTGGCGAAGCTGGCCGCCGACCGCGCCAGGGCGGCTTCTTTGGATTGGCCGTTCTTCTGTACCTTCGCGGCGGCCGGGACCGCCGGGGCCGGGGGTGCCACCAGCCGCTCGAGGCGGTTGCGCTCGGCAAATGCGGCGCGGCCGGCGCGGATCAAGGTGGCGATCATCGCGCCAGGGCTGAAATGGACTGTGACTATCAGGCCGATCACCAGGCCTGCAATGAGCAAAGCCCACGCGCCCCAGTGGCCGACTACCGGCTCCACGACCTGGGCCACGCCGTGTCCGGCAGAACCGCCCGCGTTGGCGGCCAGATCGAATAGGCCGACCAGTGAGATCACTGCGACGATGCCTGAAACGACATCGACTGGACGGGGCCGCGGGGCCTTCGGCCAGATGAGGTAGGTGCCGAAGGCCAACGCCACGCCGACGGGGACGAACCAGGCGCGGCCGAAGGCGGCCATGAGCCAGTCGTGCAGGCCAGTCAGGATCGAGCCGGCGTTGCTCGCGATCGCCAGGAGGCTGAGCAGGGCAGCCAGGATCAGGAGGACACCGGCGATCTCGCGACCCTGGCGGGGCGTGAGCGTCGGCCGGTTTGGGGTTTTGCGTTTGCCGCGGGTGGCGCGCGGACGCGAGGATGCAGCGCGGCGCGCGCCGTTGGCGGAACGTGAGCTTCGTGTGGTGGTGCGACGCATTCTGCGGGGCCTTGGGCCGTAGGCATTCTACAGCGGGGTAGGCCCCCTCCCCCAAAGTGCCTCGCGAGCAATACTTTCCCGGTGGCAGTCGATCCATTCGCCGAAGCGGAGCTGCGCTATCGCGACCTGGTCGAGGAGCGCCGCATCGGGGCGCTGCAGGCCAGGGCCTTTCGCGTCGCGGTCCGAGACCTGGCGGTCCTTGACGGTGAGGGGGGGCGATGGATGCTGGGGCCCGAGGATGGGATCTGGTACCGGCGAGAGCGGGAGCGGTGGCTGCAGGCCGATCCGCCGCGGCGCCTCGTGTGCTCGTCCTGCGGGCACCACAACCTGGGGCGGCACAGTTTCTGCGTGGAGTGCGGGCAGCGGCTGAATAGATAGGCGACGGCATTCGTCCAGTCGGGTGCCCGATCGCAACCGGGGAACCGACATCATCACGTGCGCGCCGCCGTCGGCCCAGGGCTTGAGATGCCTGACATCCTGGTCCGGCTATGCAGGCGACAGCACCGGATGGTTCATGAACCAGGCCCGCGGCGGCTGATCACCGCCGATGGTGGGATCGAAGTCAAACCGCCCTGACCTCGCTACTTCGCCGGGTGTAGGCCCGCCTGCACGATGCCGTAGATCAGGCCTGCTGCCAGTGGCACCAAGGCGGCCAGCAGCCATAGCCTCCACCAAATTGGGCGCGTCTCACCACGCACCATCTCGTGGCCGCAGAATCCGCAGTACCTGTCGAATGGGCCGGCCACTCCTCGACACCTTCCGCACTGGTGCAGCTGGAGGCCGCAGTGGCCGCATCGGGCATCCTCGCCCGAGTCGACGACCATGGCCGGCTGATCGCAACGCGGACACAGGCTCGGCGCGATCAGCGCTAGAGGCGGCAGCTTCATCTAGATCTCCAGCACCACGGGGATGACCATCGGGCGCCGCCTAGTCTTCTTCCACACGGTTTGTGACACGGCGTCGTGGATGACCTCCCTCAACGTGTTGACGTCCGCGTGAGTATCGGCCAGGCGCACAATGCTCGCGATCGCGGCTTCGCGCGCATCGGCCATCAGCTTCGATGACAGCTCTGGCTCGATCACGCCCCTCGAGGTGAGGTCGGGCCCGGCCCGCACGGTCGCCGTCTCGCGGTCGACGGTCAGGGTCACGATGAGGATCCCGTCCTCCGCGAGTTGCCGGCGGTCGCGCAACACCACATGCTCGACATCGCCAACCCCAAGGCCGTCGACGAACACCAGGCCGGTGCTCACCTTGGCTCCGATGTGAATCGAGTCGGTACCGAGCTCCACCGCCCCCCCGTCCTCGACCACCATGATGCGGTCGTCAGTGAGGCCTGCCTCGCGCGCCACGTCCGCATGCTGGACGAGCTGTCTGTACTCGCCGTGCACAGGGATGAAGTATTTCGGTCGCACCGCGTCGAGCATCTCGCGCAGCTCGTCTCGCTGGGCATGCCCTGTGACATGCACGTTGCCGACCTCCGAATAAAACACCCGCGCCCCGTGCCGATACAGATTGTTCACCGTCTGATGGACGAGGCGTTCGTTCCCAGGGATCGGCCGCGCCGAGATCACTACCCAGTCCCCCTTGAGCACGTTGACGAAGGGGTGGCGTTGCGCGGCGAATCGAGCGAGCGCCGACATCGGCTCGCCCTGGCTGCCGGCTGTGAGGAGGAGCACCTTCGATGGTGAGATGCGGTCGGCGTCCTCGATCTTGATGGTGAGGCCCTCTGGCACCTTCAGGAAACCGAGCTCGCGCGCGGTCTTGAAGTTCGTCTGCAGGCTCCGGCCCACGACGGCCACCCGCCGCCCGAATTGCACGGCCATCCTGACCAGGTGCTGGATCCGGTGGATGTTGGAGGCGAAGTTAGCGACGACTATCCGTCCCGGCGCCTCGCCGAAGATTCGCTCAAACGGCTCGTGCAGGTCGCGCTCAGAACCCGAATGTCCTGTGCGCTCGGCGTTGGTGGAATCGCTGAGCAGCAGCAGCACGCCCGCGTCGCCCAGCTGCCTGAAGCGCGCCATGTTGGTGGGCAAGCCGTCCGGTGGCGCGTCGTCCAGCTTGAAGTCGCTGGTGTAGACGACCCTCCCCACCGGCGTCTCGATGGCCAGCGCGACAGCATCCGGGATGGAGTGGCAGACGGCCACGGTCTCGACCTTGAACGGGCCCAGCTGCACCGCGTCGCCGACGCGGACCTCTCGCAGGTCGGCTTCCCGCAGGATGCGGTGCTCTTTCAGCTTGGGCTTGACCAGGCCTAGTGTCAGTCGCGTCCCGTAAACGGGCACGTTGAGCTTTTTCAGGACATAAGGCAGGCCACCGATGTGGTCCTCGTGGCCATGACTTAGAAAGATCCCAAGGACTTCCTTGCTGCGATCGAGCAGATACGAGATGTCGGGCAGGACGAGGTCGATGCCCAGCATGTCCTCGTGCGGAAACATCAGTCCCGCGTCGACGACGAGGATCTGCTTCTCCCACTCGAGAGCCCACATGTTGATGCCGACCTCGCCCAGGCCGCCCAACGGCAGATATCGGAGTCGGGAGGCGCTCACAGCAGTCGCAGCTGTTCGGCTTCCTGTCGCGGTGCAGGCGTAGGCTCGGGCGGAGGCGGTGGCGCCAGCAGCTTGTCGAGGTAGACCTTGACCTGGTCGAAGTCCCGTTCGAGGTCCGCGACCAGGGCGCCGTTGTGCAGGGCCGCGGCCGGGTGATACAGCGGCACGTAGGCGACGTTGCCACGCTTCACCATGCTGCCGTGCACGCGCGAGATAGAGCCGTGACCCGGCATCAAGCGCTCCATGGCATGGCGGCCGAGGATCAGGACGACCTTCGGCCGGACCAACTCGAGCTGCCTGGCCAGGTACGGCGAGCACGCCTCCGCCTCGTTCGGCATGGGATCGCGGTTCATGGGCGGCCGGCACTTGAGGACGTTGGTGATGAAGACCTCAGCGCGGCTGAGACCGATCCGCACCAGGAGCGTGTCCAGCAGCTTGCCGGCGGCGCCGACGAAGGGCTCACCCTGGCGGTCCTCGTTGAAACCGGGCGCCTCGCCGACGATCATGATGTCGGCGGGACAGGGTCCGATGCCCGGAACCGCTTGAGTTCGCGTCGCGTGCAGCCCGCACTTGGTGCAGGCGCGGATCTCGGTGTGGAGAAGTTGGAGCTCCGGTGCGCTAAGCGACTTTGACGCCTACCTTGAAGGTGATCAGGTCGCCCGCCTCGCGCACTGTGCGCATGACGGCATCGAGCTGGTCATTGGTCAGTGGGACCAGTGGCAGGCGGAAAGGACCGGCTGGAAAGCCCAACGCGTTGAGCACCGACTTGACGGGGATCGGGTTGGCCGCCGTGGTCATCAGCGCCTTGATGACCGGCAGAAGACCGACGTGGATCTTGCGCGCGACGTCGTTCTCGCCCTTGAGGTGGGCCTCGATCATCTTCCTCATCGACCGGCCGGCGATATGCGACACGACGCAGATCACGCCGTACCCGCCGGCCGCCATCACGGGCAGCGTCCAGCTGTCGTCGCCGCTCCAGACATTGAAGCCCACGGGCTTGCCCGCGCAGACGAGTCCGACCTGGTCGAGGTCGCCGCTCGCCTCCTTGACTCCGACGATGCCGGGCAGCTCGGCGCACCGAAGTGTCGTCGCCGCGGTCATGTTGATCGCGGTGCGGCCCTGGATGTTGTACATGATCGTCGGCCCGACCTCCGAGATCGCCTTGAAGTGCTGGTACATGCCTTCCTGCGGCGGCTTGTTGTAGTACGGCACGACGGCCAGCAAGCAATCCGCGCCGGCGTTCATGGCCCGCTCAGAGAGCTTCACCGAGTGATGGGTGTCGTTGCTGCCCGTGCCGGCGACCACTGTCTTGCCCGGGATCGCCTTCTTGATCGCTTTGACCAGCTCGATCTTCTCGTCATCGCTCAACGTCGGCGATTCGCCGGTGGTGCCGGAGACGACCACGCCATCCGCCCCGTCGGCGACGAGCAGCGCCGCAAGCTTTTCAGCAGCCTGGTAGTCGATAGCACCGTCCGCGGTGAACGGGGTGAGCATCGCGGTGAGAAGGCGTCCGAGATCCTTGGCCATTTAGATAACTCCTAGCTCAATTGCATGCTCGGCGATCTGGACCGCGTTGAGCGCCGCGCCCTTGCGCAGGTTGTCTGACACCAGCCAAAGGGCAAGGCCATTTTTCGAAGTCGGGTCGTTGCGAATGCGGCCAACATACACCTCGTCCTTGCCCGCCACGTGGTGCGGCGTCGGGTAAAGCTTTGCGTGCGGGTCGTCCTCGACGATGATCCCTGGCGAGCTGCCAAGCAACGTGCGGGCCTCGTCCGCAGTGATCTTTCCCGTCGTCTCGATGAAAACGGATTCGCCATGGCCGACCGGCACCGGCACGCGGACGCAGGTGGCTGCAATCCGCAGGTCAGGCATATGGAGGATCTTTCGCGTCTCGTTGGCGATCTTGACCTCCTCCTCGTTGTAGCCATCGGCCTCGGGATGCCAGCCGCCAGGGACCACGTTGTAAGCCAGCTGGTACGGATACACGACAGCCTGCGGCTCCGTCCCGTCCGCTATCGCTTTGGTCTGGTCCGCCAGCTCATCCACGAGCGCTCTGCCCGCACCCGACGCCGACTGGTACGTGGAGACCAGAACCCTCTCAACGCCAACCGCATTTCGCAAAACGTTGAGGACGACGGTCAGCGGAACTGCACAGCAGTTCGGGTTGGCGACGATGCCTTCGTTGTCGCGGATGTCCTCGCGGTTTACCTCAGGCACGACGAGGGGCACGTTCTCTTTCATTCTCCAGGCGGAGCTGTTGTCGATCACCAGCGCGCCCGCTTCAGCGGCAATCGGTGCATACATCAGCGCGATGTCGGTGCTCGCCGCGAAGAGCGCGACGTCGATGCCTTTGAACGCCTTTTCATCGATTGCCTCGAGAGTTATCGAGCTCCCGTTGTACGGAACCGTCCGGCCCTTCGAGCGCTCCGATGCGAGAGCCTTGACGCTTGCGCTCGGGAAATGTCGCTCGGCAAGAATCGACAACATGGCCTGTCCAACCATCCCCGTCGCGCCGACGACGGCAACGTTTAATCGTTTGGAGGTAGGCACCAAGTCAGTTTAGTTCGATCCCGGTACGAGTGGCTGAGGCGGCGGGGGCAGTGGAGTAGTCGAGAAGCTGAGCTGGTGCCAGGTGTCCGCCGGCGCTCCGGTCAGCGCGGAGACGGGTGGGAGATCGTTGGCCGCCAGCTGCGACGACCAGACCTGGAGCGGTCCGGCTCGCTAGGTGGGGCTTGTGAGGCCAAGCAACTCGTCTAGGCCGCGATAGAACCGCGGCTGAGTTGTCACCCGGTGAATGGCCAGGAGCACGCCCGGAACATACGCGTCGCGGCTCGTCGTCCGGTGCGCGATCGTCATCGACTGCCCGGGCAGGCCGAAGATCACCTCCTGGTCGGCGACGAAACCTGGAAGTCGAATGCTGTGCACGGCGATGCCGCCCTCCTCCCCCCCTCGCGTCCCGGCGATCGTCTCCTTCTCCGCCTTCTTGTGACTGAAGGGCTTGTCGCCGCGTCGCGCGGCCAGACGCCTGGCGGTCGACAGCGCGGTGCCAGAGGGGGCATCCAGCTTCGCGGAGTTGTGCATCTCGACGATCTCGACTGCATCGAAGTGAGGCGCGGCGATGTCAGCCAGGTGCATCATCACCACGGCGCCGATGGCGAAGTTCGGCGCCACCATCCCGCCCAGCCCCTTGGCCCTGCATGCAACCTCCAGCTTGTCGACCCCTTCGGCAGGGATGCCTGACGTTCCGACAACGGGCGCCGCACCCGCCGCGACCGCGGCGAGCGCGTTGTGCAGCGCGACCGATGGGCGGGTGAAGTCCACGAGGGCGTGCGGTCGGTGTTGCTTCAGAAATTCCGCCAAGTCATCGCCGGCGCCCACGCCTCCGACGTACTCGATGCCAGGCTCCGCCTGAAAGGCCGCAGCGAGGATGGAGCCGACTTTGCCACGGTGTCCTGCCACCGCGACTCGGATCGGCTCCGTCATTTGCTTAGTTACCGGCGGCTTCGGTTGCCGCCACCATTGCGTCCGCCTCGGTTGCCACCACTGAACCCGCCTTCGCGCGGTGGCGGTGGCGGAGAGGCAAGCGCCACTGCCATCGCATCCTTATCGATCTTCTCGTCGATCGGCTCGCCCTTTGCCGTCAGCTCCTCGATCGCGGCCTGGCGGCTCAGGTTGAGGCGCCCCTGGCTGTCGACCTCGGTCGCCTTGACCACGATCTCGTCGCCCACGTTGGCGACCTCCTCCACCCTCTCGACGCGGTGGTCGGTGAGCTTGGAGATGTGGACCAGGCCGTCTTGGTTCGGCAGCACTTCGACGAAGGCGCCGAACGGCATGATCCTGACGACCTTGCCCTTGTAGATCTTGCCGACCTCGATCTCGTCGGTGAGACCCTTGATCCAGTCGATGGCCCTCTGGCCGGCGTCCCGGTCGGCTGCCGCGATGAACACACTGCCATCGTCCTCGACGTCGATCTGGGCTCCGGTCTCCTCGGTGATCTTGCGGATCATCTTGCCTCCCGGGCCGATGATGTCACGGATCTTGTCGGGGTTGATGTGAATGGTCGTGATGCGCGGTGCGTACTGGCTGAGCTCGGCCCTCGGCGCGGGTATCACCGCCAGCATCTTGTCGAGTACGAACAGCCTCGCCTCGCGCGCCTGCTCGAGCGCCTGCGCCAGGATCTCGTGGGGCAATCCCTTGATCTTGATGTCCATCTGAAGCGCGGTGATTCCGTCCTTCGTCCCGGCCACCTTGAAGTCCATGTCGCCGAGGTTGTCCTCGACGCCCTGGATATCGGTCAGCACCGCGAACTTGCCTTCGCGCGTCACCAGGCCCATCGCGATACCGGCCACAGGCGCCTTGATCGGCACGCCCGCATCCATGAGCGATAGCGTCGAACCGCAGACCGAGGCCATCGATGTTGAGCCGTTGGAGCTGAGGATCTCGGACACCAAGCGCATCGTGTAGGGCCACTCCTCGACCGAAGGGATGACCGCCAGCAACGCGCGCTCCGCGAGCGCGCCGTGCCCGATCTCACGCCGCCCGGGACCGCGTAGCGGGCGTGCCTCGCCGACGGAGAACGGAGGGAAGTTGTAGTGGTGCATGTAGCGCTTGAACTCTTCGAGCCCAAGGCCGTCCAGCTTTTGCTTGTCCGACATCGAACCGAGCGTCGCGATGGTCAGTGCTTGGGTCTGGCCTCGGGTGAAGAGCCCAGAACCGTGGGTGCGTGGAAGGACGCCGACCTCGACTGTGATCTCACGAACGTCTTTGAGACCGCGACCGTCGATCCGCACGCCTTCGTCGACGATCCGCTCGCGGACGCGATCCTTGAGCTTCTTGTCGAAGAGCTTGCCGAGGATGTCAACGTGCTCTGGGAATCGCTCGCCGAGCTCCGCGATCGTCTTCTTACGCAGCTCGTCGGTGCTGGCTTCGCGTGCTGCCTTGTCGGGTCCGAACGCCGCCTGGTCGAGGCGCAAGGCGAGGTACTCGCTCACCACCTCGACCACCTGCTCCGGGTAGGAGGGCGGCGTGTACTGGTACTTCGGCTTGCCGATCTGCTGCTGCAGCTCGACCTGGGCCGCGCAAAGCTGCTTGATGGCCTCGTGCGCCATCTGCAGCGCGTCGACCACCGTCTTCTCGGTGACGCCTTTGGCCCCGGCCTCCACCATCAGGATGGCGTCGGCCGTGCCGGCGACCACCAGGTCGAGGTCTGAATCCGCCATGCGCGACGACGGTGGGTTGACCACCAGCGCGCCGTCGAGGAAGCCCATCCTCACCGCCCCGACGGGGCCCGCCCACGGGATGTCGGAGATCGTCAGGGCGGTGGACGCGCCGTTGATGCTGAGGATGGTCGGGTCGTTCTCCTGGTCCGCCGACAGGACAGTCGAGACGACCTGGATGTCCAGCCGGAACATGTCGGGGAACAGCGGCCGCAACGGGCGGTCGGTGAGCCGCGAGGCGAGGATCGCGGTCTCGCTCGGCCTCCCCTCCCGGCGCATGAATGCGCCGGGTATCTTGCCGACCGCGTACAACTTCTCCTCGTAGTCGCACGTGAGCGGGAAGAAGTCGACTCCCATCCGCGGTTCCTTCGACATCACGGCGGTGCTGAGCACCACCGAGTCGCCCTGGCGGAGAACCACCGCCCCGTTTGCCTGCTCGGCCACCCGGCCGGTCTCGATCGACAGCCGCCTTCCGGCGACCTCTACGTTTTTTGTGACAATTGCCACGCGAATACCTCCATTTGGGAGGACATCCCCGAGGTGCGTCCCTGGGTCAGGTTCCTAGCAGCTGCGGCTCAGGCCGTTGGCCTCAGCAAGAGCTTCTAAGAGCTGACCCCAGCGCGACCAGCGTGGAGTCCTCCCGATTGACTTAATCGGCTGAGCTGGCGCCCAGCCCCGGCTATCTCCTGATCCCGAGCTTGGCGACGAGCGAGCGATAGCGCTCGATGTCGGTGTCTCTCAGGTAGTTCAGCAGACGCCGTTGCTTGCCAACCAGGAGGAGAAGGCCGCGGCGCGAGTGGTGGTCCTTGGCGTGCGTTTTCAGGTGCTCGGTCAGCTCCCGAATGCGGGTCGTGAACAGCGCGACCTGAACCTCGGGTGAGCCCGTGTCCGTATCAGCGCGCCTGTGCTCCGCTATCAGCTTGCCCTTGACTGCAGTCTCTATTGCCAAACCGAATACGAATTATACCCAGGCGAGGTGAGGCCCGGTTTTAGGGCGAGCGTTCGACCGATCCGTCAGACCTCGGGTCGGCCCCGGCCCGCCACGCGCCACGGCCATCGACCAGGAGCGCGTGAGCGTGGCCGAGCGTGTGGTGTTTTGGCGGCATCAGCTCGATGTTGAGGCCCGAGCGGCTCAGCTCCCCGGCGCCGGGGTAGTCGGCTTCCACCGAGATCTTCTGCCCATCCGCCTGCACGCGCACCCGCGGTCGAGCCACCGCCTCAGCCGGCTCCAAACCGTGGTCGACGAGGTTGATCAGGACCTGGGTCTGCAGCTGCGGCTGGCCGTCTCCGCCCATTGAGCCGAAGCTCGCCCACGGCCGGCCTGCGCGGGCGGCCAGCGCCGGGATGAGCGTGTGCATGGTGCGCTTTTTCGGTTCGAGCCGGTTTACGTGCGCCGGATCCAGCTTGAAGTAGCAGCCGCGATTCTGAAGCAGCATGCCGGTGCCTTCGGCGACGACGCCGGACCCGAATCCGTATGACACGCTCTGGATGAGCGACACCAGGTTGCCGTGCTCGTCGGCAGCGCAGAGGTACACGGTGTCCCCGCCATCGGGTGGGTGCTCTCCCGTGCCCGCGATCGCGTGCGTGGGGTCGAGGAACGGCTCGAGCGGCGCGGGTGAGAAGTCAGGGTCGGTGATGTAGCGGTCTCTCAGCGCATAGCTCTCGTCGCGAGCCTTCTTGAACGCAGCAATGAATGCCGCCCCGGGCTCGAGTGACTTGCGATCAAATCGACGAAGCCTGGCAAGCATGGCGCTCGCCGTGAGGCCCTGCGTCGGCGGCGGCAGCTCGTACACGGTGAGCCCTCGATACTCGACCGCCACCGGGTCGACCCATTGCGTGCGGTGCGTGGCAAGGTCGCGCGCGGTGACGAGGCCATCGCGCCGATGCAGCGCTTCAGCGATCGCGGCGCCGACGGCGCCACGATAAAAGGTGTTGATTCCCGCCCGGCCGATGTCGGTGAGAACCGACGCCAAGTCGGGATTGCGCAGGAGCATCCCTGCCTCCATGGGCGGGTAAAGAGCTTGTGCGGCAGGCTCTCGACCGAGCAGCTCGGCCTCCTCTTTCAGGTTGTCCGACAGATGCTGCGTGATGATGAAGCCGTCCCGTGCAATTGCCGCGGCCGGATCCATCACCGCGGCCATACCGAGCGTGCCAAACCTCTCGAGCAGGCGCCCCCACGCGTCGACGGTCCCGGGCACGGTCACGCTGAGCGCCCCTCTCTCCGGCATCTCATGGTGACCGCGCGACCTCACCTCGTCGATGGTGGCGAGCTCGCCCGAGCGGCCGGCTCCAATCAACCCGACCGGCGCCGCAGCGGCCGCGGGCCAGACCATGGCCATGAGGTCGCCCCCAACCGAGGTCATGTGCGGATAAACCACGCAAAGCACCGCGTCCGCTGCAATCGCGGCATCGATGGCATTCCCGCCATCGCGCATGACCTGGGCACCCGCCTCGCCGGCGAGTCGGTGCGGGGTGGCGATGACCCCCTTGGTCAAACCGGCGCGATGAATTCGATGGCGCCTGGCTGAATCTCGAACAGCGCGGGCAGCGTTCCCGGAGTCTCACCGTCGAGGTCCACGCGTACATTCGCCTGCGATGCGACAGAGATCCGCTTGCCGTACATCAGCTGGATCTTTGGGTTGTGGTCATCCAGATGTGTTCCATTTCGAATGCTGCCGAGCTTGCGCGCGGTTTCGATCTTGCCCACGTTGCCAATCAGGATGACGTCGAACACGCCGTCGGTCGGTTTGGCGGACGGCGCCATCCGCATTCCGCCGCCGAAGTACTGACAGTTGGCGATCACCACCTGCTGGGCGACGATGTCAATGGCGTTGCCGTCGACGACGACCCGCATCGGCTTGTTCTTCCAGCCGATCAGCGCGAGCGCCGAGGCGATGGTGAAAGCAGCGCTGCCGAGCCGCTTGCTGCCGACGTTGACACGGTGCGCGACCTCGCCGCCCAAGCCCGCGTCGGCGATGTTGATGAAGTGGCGCACGGCGGTCGAGCCACCTTCACCTGCATAAGTCACGCAGCCGGCGTCGAGGCGTCGAGGCGTCCCGGCCTGGAGGACATGGACCGCTTCTTTGGGGTCGAGCGGGAGGCGCAGCGTGCGCCGAAAATCGCCGCCAGTACCGAGCGGCACCATCCCCAGCCGGCTGCTCGTCGGCAGGGGTGCGCCATTGTGAAAGAAGCCGTTGACCACCTCGTTCAGCGTGCCGTCGCCACCGACTGCGACCACCACGGGGCGCGACTCCCTCACGGCTCGCTGGGCGATCTCGGTCGCCTCGCCTGGGCGGGTGGTGAGGGCGGCATCGAAAGGCAGGCCGGTCGTCGACAGCCAGGCGGCGACCCCCGACCACTCGCGTGCCGCCTTCCCCGCCCCTGAAGCGGGGTTGACTATGAACAGGACCGGGGCAGCTATGACGCGCCTCCCATGGCCCGAGGGTTGAGGGTGCCGGTCGGGTCGAGGCCCTCCTTGACGGCTCGCCAAACGCGCATCCAGCCGCCCATCTCGTCCGCGACCCATCGCGCCCGTGCCTGGCCGGTACCGTGATGGTGGCTGATCGTCGCTCTCAGCCCAAGCGCAGCGGTCATCGCACCCTCCCATGCCCGGCCATAAGCGGCGCGGGCCTCGGCCTCGGTGTCTGCGGATCCCCCAAACGAAAAATATGCGCAGCAGCCCTGCTCGTATGCGTGGCTGAAATGGCATAACGCCAACCCACCGATGGCTATTGCGGACTTTACCTCGGCGTGGAGCTGGGGCAATACCGTCCATCGCGCGGCCAGCTCGATGGTGTCGAGGTAGGCCCCGGGCGGGTCGAGGAAGGCTTTGAGGCGCTCGGCCGAGAGACTGAAGCGATGGCTCTCCCAGCGCCGCCATGGTTCCTCTCCGAGGTCTTGGGCGTCGCCGGCTAAACGCTTGACGGCGCCCGCCTCAGCCCTGGCGACCTCGGCCAGTCCTGCGGTCGCAACGACCAGAAGGCAATGCTCCGCCGGCAGGTCGTAACCGCTGAAAGCTGTGTCTTCGGCGTCGTAGAGGCGCAACACCAAGGGCTTGACGCCTGACTGCATCACAGCACGCATGGCCTCGAGTCCCGAGGCGAGGTTAGCGAATGCATACCCCTTCCCCACCACCAACTCCGGCAGTCGGTGGACGCGCAGCTCGGCGCCGAGGATGACGCCAAGCGCGCCTTCGGACCCGAGCCACAGCTGGTGGAGGGCGGGTCCGACCGCGGACCTGGGTCCCGGCCGAGGCGTGGCGAACGTGCCATCCGGAAGGACCACCGCCAGGCCGAGCACCATGTCCTCGACGTTGCCGTAGCGGCTTGATTCCTGGCCCGACGAGCGGGTCGCGAGCAGCCCTCCAACCGTGGTGCCCGGCAGCGAGCTAGGAAAGTGGCCAAGCGTGAGGCCGCGCTCGTTCAAGTGCTTTTCCAGGGCGAGGCCGTTGACGCCTGACTCGCAGCGGCAGACCAGGTTCGTCTCGTCGAGGTCCAGGATGCGGTCGAAACCAGACATGTCGAGCACGAGCTCGCCTGCACGCGGAGCGAGGGCGCCGCAGACGCCGGTGCCGCCACCCATCGGGGTGACGGCAACATCGTTGGCCGAGGCCCAGCGAAGGATGGCGATCACCTGCTCGCGTCGCGCCGGCCTGGCGACCAGGACCTTGGGGCGTCGGACGCCGTCGCGCTCCTCCATGAGACCGAGCGGCCAGTGATCTCGCACCTCGCGCTCATCCAGCGCTGTGGCGCCGACGATAGCTTCGAGCTCAGCTCTCACTTGTTTTTGGCTGCGAATGTCCCGGCCAGCCAACCCGTTAGCAGCGGGACGCCGAAACCGCACCCGCCGGCGTAGTCATAACCGCCGACCACGGCGCCCGCCGCATAAAGGTTTGCATATGGCGCAGCGCCATCCTCACCAAGCGGGTGCAGCTGTTTGTCGGTCATCAATCCGCTCTGCATCTCAGCCGCGGGGTCGAGATACTCGAGGTGTCGCAAGCGCGCTCCGCCGATGCGGGCCAGAACGCCGTCGTGAAAGACCCCCAGGTCGAGCAGTGGCTCGTGAAGCTGGCGGCCGCCGCGGATCCCACCACCTATGTGATGGCCAGTGGCCAGCACGAAAGCGTCGGCGCGGAAGGCGCGATCACCGGCCCGGGCACTGGTGATGCGCCCGCTTTCGGATTCGAACGACTGGATCTCAGCCTGGACACCGCCCAAGCCGATCGTTTGCTGCAGGCGCCAGCCATGCGGGGAGGGCGGCGCCGCCAGGAGCTCGAAGCTGTCGTCAGGGAGATTCGTGAAGCCCGGCGGGTAGGCCACGGAAGCCGCCCGCGCCTTCGCCAAGGCCGGCGCCCGGCGGCCGTAGAGGTCGGTGAGCGATGCCGACATCGGCAGGTTCGGAACCGACACGTCCTCCGCGAACGCATCAATGCCGTGCAGCTCTTTCAACGCCTGCGCTGTCGATGCGGCGTCGTAGTCGCCGACCTGGGGCACGCCGACCACGGCCACCCGCCGCCCCGCCAAGCCGCGCAGCTCACCGCCCGCCACCGTGGCCGGAACCAGGTTCGCGGGCCTGGCCAGCCCGTGGATGTCCGCATAGAGGCCGCGGTTTTTCCAGCTGCCCTCGAACTTGAGCCCGCCTTTTTCGAGCGCTAGGTGTACCGCCTGGACTGCGGTGTCCAGCTCGGTGGCGATGCGGACCGCGTCGAGCCCAAGCCGCGTGAACGGGTGGTGCGGCCGCGTCCTCAATATCGCCTCGAGGTCGTCGACGATCTCCATGCCGCCCGCGTAGAGCGCGCTGGCTCCAGGGGCTCGCGCCACGACGATCACCTCCGCGCCTGCCCGCCGCGCCGCCAGCGCCGCGCAGTAGCCGGCAAAGCCGCCGCCGATCACGACTACCTGGGTCAAGGCTTGACAATCCGGCGGGTATCGGCAACATCCTGGCGCAGCTGCTCGACCAGCTCGTCGGTGCTCGCAAACTTGATGTCCGCATGCAGGTAGCGGATGAACCCCAGCTCCAGGCGCTGCTGGTAGAGGTCGCCTTCGAAGTCGAGCAGAAAAGCCTCCACGCGTAGGGTCGTGCCGCCGAATGTGGGTCTGTAGCCCACCGAAAGCGCTGCGACGAACGCACCTTCCGGGGCGACGGCCCGCCCGGCATAGGCGCCCAGGGCGGGCACCAGCTTGTTCGGCTCGACCCCGATGTTGGCGGTGGGAAATCCCAGGCGCCTGCCGACCTTGTCGCCGGCTTCGACGGGTCCGGCCATCGAGTACTCGCGGCCCAGCAATCGGTTCGCCTCTTCCATCTCGCCAAGCGTCACGAGCCTGCGCACGTCAGAGCTGTGAAGCTCCTTGCCGTTCAATTTGAAGGGAGCCACGACGTCGACAACGTGACCGTTGGCGCGCAGCCACTCGGCATTGCCGCGGCGCTCGCGGCCGAATGCGAAGTCGAAACCGACGACCCAACGCCGCACCTCGAGCCCCGGCGTCAGCAGATCGATGAACTCCTGGGGAGACAGCGACGCGAGCGCGCGATCGAATCGGATGACGATGGCATGCTCGATCCCCAGCGCCTCGATGAAGGCGAGCTTTTCCTGCAACGTGGTGACCGAAGGCGGGCAGTTTGCCGGGTCGAGAACGCACCGCGGATGAGGTTCGAACGTCATCAGCGCGGGCTGAGCGCCATCGAGCACGGCGGCGGCGACCGTGCGGCGGATCACGTCGACGTGTCCGAGATGAACGCCGTCGAAGCTGCCGACGGTGAGAGTCACCGCTCCGATCGGGCTCGAAGGGAGCCCAAAATGAACTACCAGGCGAGTAGCCTCAACTCAGCACCTTTTCCGGCACGAAGGTCCGGCGAAGAGGGTCGGCATGGCCGAGGGCGACGAGCCGCCCGCCCAGGTCATGAGCCCTTATCAACCCCGGTCCGGGCTCCGGCAAGACGCGGACCGAGCGGCCCTGACGGACCATCGCCTCCTGCTCGACATTGAGCCTGACCCGCTCCATGTCGGGCAGTATGACTTCGGCCGGAAGCAGTCGGCTGCGGACCTCGTCGGCTGTGGTGAGGGCGTCGACCTTGACCGCCGATTCGATCAGGAGAGGTCCGTAAGCAGTACGCACCAGGCGGCCTAGATAGCCGCCAACCCCCAGGCTCCGGCCGAGGTCGCGTGCGATCGATCGCAGGTAGGTGCCGCTGCTGCATCGGATCTCCACGCGCGCCACGGCCTCGGGACCGGCGGTGAAGCTCAGAACGCGCGCTTCGTAGACTTCGACCTCGCGCGCGTGGGGCCGGGGCTCCTCGCCCATCCTGGCGAGCTTGTAGGCGCGCTGCCCATCGACCTTGACCGCGGAGTAGGCAGGCGGCTCCTGCAAGATCCGTCCGGTGAAGTCGACGAGGGCCGCCTCGAGGTCAGGCGCAGTCAGGCGGCTCGGATCACCTCCGGCTTCGCGCTCGGCCTCCGCGTCGTCGGTCGCCGTCGAGAAGCCCAGGTGGATGTCGGCGACATAGGTCTTCGGGAGACGCAAAGCGAACTCGGCGAGGCGCGTGGCGGATTCGAACAGGATGGGAAGGACGCCGGTGGCCAGCGGGTCAAGGGTGCCGGCGTGGCCGACCCGATGCGCACCGGTCAGGCGGCGCAGACGGCTGACGACCGCGAACGAGGTTTCGCCGGCGCCTTTGTCTACGTTCAGAACGCCGATCGAGAAAGCAGCGGCGTCAGCTCGCCGGCGAGGTGGCAATGATCGACTCCTTGGCGGTCGCCAGCACGAGCCTCGCTACCTCGTCCATCGGTTTTTCGATCTCCGCCCCAGCCGCGCGAATGTGGCCGCCGCCACCAAACATCGCGCACAGCGCAGCCGCGTCCACGCCACCGCGGCTGCGCACGCTGATCTTGGTGAGTTCTGCGTTGACCTCCTTGAAGAGGATGGCGAGCTCCAGCCCGGCGATGCTGTTGAGGTTGTCGATGATGCCCTCGGACTCGGCCATCACGGCTCCGGCCTCCCGCAGCATGCCGCGCGTCACCTTCGCCCACGCCAGCCGGCCCTCCATCTCGACCCGCATGGTCGCGAGCGCCAGGCCGTTCAGCTTCAGCGTCGTCTCCGGCCGCATCTTGTAGACCAAGGTCGCGATATGCCCAGGATCGGCGCCGAGGCGTGCCAGCCTCGCCGCATCCTCGAGGGCTTGCGGGGTGGTGTTTTCGTGCCGGAAGCCGCCGGTATCCGTCAGCAACGCGACGTAAAGGTTGGTGGCGATCGTCGGCGTGATTGGGAAGCCGAAATGGTCGAGCATCCGCATCACCATCTGTCCGACCGCTGAGGAGTCGGCATCGATGAAGTTGATGTCGCCAAAGCGTGAGTTCGAAGGATGGTGGTCGACGTTGACGATCGTGGCGTGGGAGGCGATCAACTTGACGCTGCTGCCGGACCGCTCGAGGTTGCCCGAGTCGAAGAAGAACACCAGATGCGGATCAATGCCGTGTGGCGGCTCCTCCTGGATCTCTTTGAAACCGGGGAGAAACGTATACATGTCCGGTAGCGGCGGCGGAATGAGCACCCACACCTGTTTGCCCGCGGAGCGCAGCGCCTCCGCAAACGCGAGGCTGCAGCCGAGGGTGTCCCCGTCGGCATCCTTGTGTCCGAAGATGAGGATCTCCTCGTTGGCGTCGATGAGCTCCTTGATCTCGTCACGGACGTCTGCCTTGGCGCGGGGGCTGGCTATTTCGCGTCCTCCTTGCTCTCGTCGACGGCGGCAACGTCAGCGTGATCCGGCGCCGCCGGCAGGACCTCTTTGAGCAGCTCGTTGATGTGCACGCTGTACTCGATCGAGGGATCGATCTCGAATCGAAGGTCGGGGGAGAACTTCAAGTTCTGCAGGCGCTTGCCGAGCTCATGGCGGATCAAGCCCTTGGCGGAGATCAGGCCGGCAATCGAGGCCTTCTTCTCCTCCGGGCTGCCCAGCACGCTGACGCGCACGCGCGCCTGACGCAGGTCAGGCGACATGCGTACCGCCGTGATGCTCACGAACCCGATGCGTGGATCCTTGAGATCTCGGCGGATGATCGACATGATCTCCTCCCGCACCTGCTCGCCGACCTGGTCGGCGCGGTAGCTGGTCATCACGACCTCCGCTTTCAGCAAGACACGCCTTGCCTAGATTTCTTCCCGCTCGAGGCGGTATGTCTCCATGACATCGCCAGGTTCGAAAGCCTCGAAGCCCTCGAGCCCAACGCCACACTCCTGGCCCTCGGACATCTCCCGCACGTCCTCCTTGAAGTGCTTCAAAGAGCTGATCCTGCCCTCGAAGATCTGCTCCTTCCCCCTCAACAGCTTGGCCCAACCACCTCGCGTTATCTTGCCCTCGACGACGCGGCAGCCGGCGATCACGCCCTGGCGAGGGATCTTGATCGGGATGACGACCTCGACCTTGCCCTCCCGGATCTGGCGATACGTCGGTTCGCGCAGACCCTTCGCCGCGCGTTCGACGTCCTCGGTGAGCTTGTAGATGACGTCGTAGTAGCGCACCTCGACCTTGGCTCGTTCGGCTGCCGCGACCGCAGCCGGCGTCGGCTTGAGGTTGAAGCAGATGACGATGGCGTTCGAGACGCCGGCGAGCAGGAGGTCGGAGTCGCTGACCGCCCCCACTCCCTGGCCGACGATTTTGATGGCGACCACTGGGTCCTCGATCTTCTGCAGCGCGCTGAGCACAGCTTCCAGCGTGCCCTGGGCGTCTGCCTTGACGACCAGGCTGAGTTCTTTGACCTCGCCTTCCTTGGCGCGGCGGGCTAGTTCTTCGAGGGTGATCCGAGGTGCGAAGTCCCTCGCCGCTTCTTGCGTGCGCCTCTCCGTCAGCTTGGTCAGTGCGATCTGGCGCGCGGCTTTTTCCGATCCGACCACCTGGAAGATGTCTCCGGCCTGCGGGACCTCGCTCATGCCCGAGACGACCACGGGCGTCGCCGGAGGGGCCTCGGACACCGCCTCGCCTCGATCGTTGGCGAGCGCGCGCACGCGGCCGTAGATGTGGCCGCAGACGAAGTCGTCGCCGACTCGCAGCGTGCCGGCCTGCACCAGCACGGTGGCGACGGGGCCGCGACCGCGCTCGAGGTGGGCATCGACAACGGTGCCGATGGCGTTTCGATCGGCGTTCGCCTTCAGCTCGAGGATGTCCGACGAAAGCACGATGGTCGTCAGAAGATCGTCGAGGCCCTGGCCCGTCTTGGCGCTGAGATGCACGCATTCGTGCTCGCCGCCGTAATGGCGCGTGACGATGCCTTGCGCGGCGAGCTCCTGGTGGACACGGTCAGGGTTCGCCCCCTGGACGTCCATCTTGTTGATGGCGACGATGATCGGGACCTTGGCCGCCCGAGCGTGGTGGATGGCCTCGATGGTTTGCGGCTTGACGCCGTCGTCGGCGGCGACCACCAGCACCACCAGATCGGTGACCTGCGCGCCGCGAGCGCGCATCGCGGTGAAGGCCTCATGGCCCGGGGTGTCGACGAAGACGATCGGATGGCCGTCCGCCGTCTCGATCTTGTACGCGCCGATCCGTTGGGTGATACCCCCGGCCTCGCCCGCCGCGACCCTGGTCTTGCGGATCGCGTCAAGGATCGAGGTCTTGCCATGGTCGACGTGGCCGAGAACCGTGACGATCGGCGCGCGCGGCACGAGCTTGCTGGGGTCTTCGTTGGCGACCGAGAACAGCTCTTCGCGCGAGGTCGTGACGACGGCCTCGCCTTCTGCGGCCTCAGTCGCGACGACATCCTCGCTGGCCACCGGCTCGACCGTGTAGCCAAACTCGTCGGCCACGATCTCGGCGGTGGCGAAGTCGATGACCTGGTTGATCGTGGCCATGATGTTCGAGGCCATGAGCTTCTTGATGACCTCGACCGGGCTTACCGACAGCTTCTCGGCTAGGTCCTTCACGGACAGGCTCGGCGGCAGCACCGCGCGCCGGTCGCCGTTGGGGGCGATCTTGACCGCCACCGACGCCGATTTGAACGCGGACCGGGCAGCCTCGATCGCCGGCGGCGCCAGCGGCGCGGCGGCGTTGCGCGTCAGCCGCCTCTGCTGGAGGAAGTTCACCAGCTCCTTTTGGCTGATCCCGAGTTCGCGTGCGAGTTCGTGTGCTTTCATGCGGAACTACTGATTATGCCCAGATCGCGGGGGAGGCAAGCTTTTCCCCGCGGCACCCTACCGCAGTGACGCCATGTCTGGAGGCGTCTTTGATAGGGCATTCGTGACGGCCGGAGCGAATCCGGCCTAGGGCTCGACCTGGGTATTTGTTTTAACTAATTGCGCCCAGATCTCGGGCCCTACGGGCGCTTTAAGGGAGCGCTCCAGGGCCTTGCGTTTGCGCGCCATCTCCACGCACGCGCCATTCGAGTGAACGTAGGCGCCCCGCCCTGGGGCGCGGCCGATCCTGTCGACAGCCGCCGTCCCGTCGGCGCGGCGAACCACCCGGATAAGGGTGCCTTTGCCCGCCTCCTCGCGACACGCGACACACGTTCGGACCGGCTCACGCGGTGGGTTCGGCAACGCCCCCGCCGTCGGCTTCGGCCTCGCTCGCCTTGATGTCGATTCGAAATCCAGTCAGCTTCGCCGCCAGCCGCGCGTTCTGCCCATCGCGTCCGATCGCCAGCGACAGCTGCGCGCGCGGAACGAGGACTGTCGCCGTGCGCGTCATGCGCTCGATGGTGACCGCGTCCGGCTTGGCAGGCCCGAGGGCCGAAGCGACAAAGGCCGTCGCATCGTCTGACCAAGGCACGACGTCGACGTGCTCGCTAGCCAGTTCGCTGAGGATGGCGCGGTGCCGCACTCCCTTGGGCCCGACACACGCACCCACCGGGTCGAGGCCCGCCTGGCTGGACGACACGGCGATCTTCGTGCGCAGGCCGGGCTCTCTCGCGATGCCGCGCACCTGCACCGTCCCCGCCTTGATCTCCGGCACCTCGGCCTCCAGCAGCCTGTGCACGAACATCCGCGAGGCCCGCGACACGCGCACCTGCGCCTGGCGGGCATTTCGCTGCGGCTCCATGATCACCACCAGAACTGGCTTACCCGGAAGCAGCAGCTCGCCTGGGATTTGCTCCTCGGGCGGCATGACCCCTTCGGCTTTACCCAGGTCCACGTAGACAGTGCCCATCTCGTTGCGGTCCACCACCCCGCTCGCCAGCTCACCCTTGTGCTCGGCGACGTCGCGAAGCACCTTGTCGCGCTCCAGATCGTGAATGTGCCGAAGCACCGCATGCTTTGCCGTCTGTGCGGCGAGGCGTTTGAAATCCTCTGATGGCAGCATCTCGACCATCTCGCTCCCGTCACTCCGCACGATTCGGCTGCGAACTTCGAGCCCGCCGGTCTTGGTGTCGAGCTTGACCGTGATGTCACCAGCCGGGCTGAACGCGCGAGCGTAGGCGACCGCCAGCGCACCTTCCACCGTGTGCAGCATCTGCTCGAAAGGAATGCCGACCTCCGCGCAAAGCGCGGTCAGCGCTTCGGCAAGGCTCTCGGTGGACGCCTCAGATTGAGACCGCGAGCCTGCCCGCGACAACGTCACTCCACGCAATGTGCATAACGACTGGTGCACGGCCTCGGGCACCCAGCGCCTGCACGGCTATGCCGGCGCCGTCGACAGCGACCAGCTGACCCTCGACGACTGTGTCCGTGTCACCGCTGCGGTAGCGGATGTTGACCCGCTTGCCGTTGAAACGCTCGTAGTCCGCCTGCGCGCGCAGCGGGCGTTCGGCGCCAGGCGATGAGACCTCGAGGTTGTATGGCCCGTCGATGAGCTCGGCATGTTCGATCAGCGGACCGGCGACCCGGCTCACCCTCTCGCAATCCTCGATGGTGATCGGCTCCGCGTGGTCGATCGAGATCCGAAGGGTGCGGCCCCCCTGTCCCGATTGCTCGAGCAAGTACAGCTCGTAACCCATGTGCTTCAGGGTGGGTTCGATCAACTCTTTGATTGACGATATGGGCCAGGTTGGCATGTGAGGTGTCTGAATCCAACGATAGCTGGATTGGGCGCTCTCCCGCCAACCGTTACCTGACCGGCTGGAGCTTTCGCCAGACGACCAGCAGAGGCGAGGCGTTGAAGATCGAGCTGTAGGTGCCCGACACGATTCCGATCATCAGGGCCAGCGCGAACCCTTTGAGCGTGTCGCCGCCCGAGATCAAGATCGCGGACAGCACCAGCACGACGGTGAAGCTCGTGATGATCGAGCGGGCCGCGGTCTGCATGATGCTGAGGTTGACGACCTGCTCGAACGAGAGTCGCTGGCTGACGCGAAGGTTTTCGCGAATCCGATCGAACACGACGATGGTGTCGTGGACCGAGAAGCCCACCACCGTGAGCACCGCGGTCACGAACAGGGCGTCGATCTCGCCGATGCGGAGGTGAAAGAAAGTGCCGATGATCGAGAAGATGCCGGTGAGCACGAACACGTCATGCAGCAAGGCGGCGAGGGCTGAGCCGCCGAACTGAAATCCAGCGCGCCAGCCGCCCGGCACGTTGTGGAATCGCCAGGCCAGCAGCAGCAGGATGCCGATCGACGCCACCACCACCGCCAGCAGCGCTCTCGCGATCGTCTCGCCGGCGATCGTCCCCCCCACCTCGATCACCGACTCGGTGGTGACGGGACCTAGCTTGTTGACCAGATCGCTGACCACCTGCGCCTCGGCCGCCGGGCTCAAGGGAACGCCCCGGATGATGTAGTTCCCGGCGCCGGCCGCAGGAATGACGGTGCCGTCTATGTTCTCTGCGGCGACCGCGCTCTCGATCAGGGTCTGGTTGGGATTGTTGTCGAAATGGAGCGTGAACTCGGTGCCGCCGGCAAAGTCGATGCCGAGGAGAAAGCCGCCTCCCGGCCGGGCCATCGAGATGATGCCGGGGATGATGATGACCAGGGAGATCAGAAAGAAAATGTTGCGGCGGCTGACGATGTCGAGCTTGCGCACGCGGGGTTCGCGAGGCGGCGGCTCGGCCTTGACCGGCTCGGAGACGACCGCCTCCGGCCGCTCGACCTGCTCCTCGTCGTCTTCCTCAGGCTCGGCGTCGGTCGCGTCGAGCTCCTCAGGGGACTCGAGCACGATCCACCCCCAGTAATCCTGGCCGCCTGAAAACGCCGGTGTTGAGGACGATGGCCAGGAGATTGTGTGTCACCACGATCGAGGACACCAAGCTCGCGAGCACGCCGATGCCGAGCGTGATCGCGAAGCCCTGCACCGCAGGCGGCCCGACGAAGCCAAGGATCACGCAGGTCATGAAGGTCGACGTGTTGGAGTCTCGAATCGCCGGCCACGCGCGCCGAACCGCAGCATCGACTGCCGCCGGGATCGTGCGACCGGAGCGGACCTCTTCTTTGAAACGTTCGAAGATCAGCACGTTGGCGTCGACGGCCATGCCCACCGACAGGATGAATCCCGTGATGCCGGCCAGCGTCAAGGTCACCGGCACCCATTTGAAGACCGCCAGGACGGCTGCCGCATAGAACAGCAGCGCGATGCTCGCGAGCAGGCCGGGGAGGCGGTAGTACACGATCATGAAGATGACGACGATCGAGAGTCCCAGCAGGCCGGCGGCGAGGCTTAGCTTCACCGACTGCGCGCCGAGGGTGGAGCCGATCTGGGTGACGCCGAGCACCTGCAGGTCCACCGGCAGCGAGCCTGCGTTGATGCCAGTGGCGAGGTCTGTAGCTTGCTGCTGGGTGAAGCTGCCGCTGATGTAGGCCTGCCCACCGAGGATGGGCGAGATCGTGTTCGCATCGACCAAGAACTTGGGGCAGGTCGCGTCGGGTCCCTTGGTCGCCAGGCAGTTCGGATCGTAGTTGCCCGACACCGTATTCGCGTAGGTGGCGTCCTCCCAGTGGTTGATGTCGTTTTGCGTCATGTCCAGCCAGATCGTGAGGTGGCGCTCCGGGCAGCTCGCGGTGGATACGCTGGTGGGGTCGCCTGGGCACGCGTTCACGTTGGCGGTCGTGAGCTTGCCGAAGAGGTCGGCGCCGGCCGAGTTGAAGCTGATGTTGACGACCCAACCGATCCCACTGGGATCGAGACCCGCGCTGGCCGACGCGATGTCGTCGCCGGTCAGGCCGGTGAGGGCAGGCTTGTAGCCAGGCTCCGGACCCCCCGTCACCTTGGCGTCGGCTACCCATTTCGTGTACACCAGCTTGGTGATGGCCCCGATCGTCTTCTGCGCCTGCTGGGCGGTGACGCCCGCCAGGTCGACGGTGATCCGATCGTTGTTGGTGCCGGCACCACGCACCTCGGGCTCGCTCACACCGAGGGCGTTGACGCGCTTGAGGATGACCGCGATGGTCTCCTGCTGAACGGTGGCGCGATCCTGTCCCGGCGGAAAATTGGTCAGCTGGTAGTCGATGTGCGTGCCACCCGAAAGGTCCAGGCCTTTGTGGATGTAAATCTGCCAGCCACCGAAGTTTGGCGGCAGGCCGGGCACGCTCCCGGTGAGCGGGTAGTGGTTGACGATCCGGTAGATGTAGCCGGCCCCGTCGATGAACAGCGAGAACATCAGGATCGCGACGACCAGGACCCGGACGGGCCAGCTGAGGACTATTTGCACGGCCCGAGAAGTCTACGTTCCGGCTAGTTCTCGATGCTCCGGCCTATCGCTGCCGGAAGATGACGTTGAGCACCACCGTCAGCACTATCGACAGGATGATGCTGGCCGCGATCGGCACGTAGACGGTCACGCCGCCGCTTCGGAAGGTGAAGTCGCCGGGCAGGTTGAACCGGCCGAACAGCATCAGGCCGGCGCCGATGAGAGCCAGCAGCACGCCAAAGACAAGGAGGAGCCTCCCGACGTCTTGCATTACTCGCCTCTGTCTAAAGTAGGCGGGTTTGCTGCGGCCCGGGGTCTGGCGGGACCAGGCCCAGGTGCCTGTACGCCAGCTCGGTGGCGACCCGCCCCCTCGAGGTGCGCGCCAGGAATCCGATCTGGATCAGGTAGGGCTCGTGCACGTCCTCGATCGTCTCCGGTTCCTCCGAGAGGGACGTGGCGATGGTGTCGAGCCCAACCGGCCCGCCCTTGAACTTCAGGATCAGCGTCTCCAGCAGCTGGCGGTCGACCGGCTCGAGGCCCAACTCGTCGATCTCGAGCATGCCGAGCGCCAGCCTGGTCGTGTCGACGGTCGCGCGCCCGTCGCCGCGCACCTGCGCGTAGTCGCGAACGCGTCGCAGCAGGCGGTTGGCGATTCGGGGTGTGCCACGCGCGCGCCGCGCAATCTCGGACACCGCGGCGTCGTGGATCTCGATCTCAAGGATGAGCGCCGACCTCCTCACGATCTTCTCGAGCTCCGCCTTCGTGTAAAAGTCGAGCCGGTAGACGGCACCGAAGCGATCGCGCAGCGGCCCACTTAGCAAACCCTGCCTCGTGGTCGCGCCCACGCATGTGAAGTGGGGCAGCGGCAGCGTGGCGGCGCTGGCGCCCACGCCTTTGCCCAGCACTGCGTCGAATCGGAAATCCTCGAGCGCGGGGTACAGCGATTCCTCGACCACGCTGCTGAGCCGGTGGATCTCGTCGATGAAGAAGACGTCGCGACTGTTGAGGTTCAAGAGGATCGATCCCAGCGCGCCCTGGTGATCGATCGCCGGCCCGGAGGTGACCTTGATCGCGACCCCCAGCTCGTTGGCGATGATGTGCGCGAGCGTGGTCTTGCCGAGACCCGGCGGTCCGCTCAGCAGAACGTGCTCCACCGGCTCGCCGCGACGCCTCGCCGCCTCCAGGAGGATGCTCAGGTTCTCGCGGACCTGCTCCTGGCCAACATATTCGGACAGCAGTCGAGGCCGCAGCGTGAGGTCGTACTGGTCGTCGTCGGCGCGCGGGTCAAGGACCGGCTCGTCGGCCTTACCCGTCATTTCCTACCCAACGCCTTCAGCGCTGTCGCCAGCGCCTCCGGCGTCGAAGGGGTGGCTCGCCAGTCCACCGACTCCAAGCCGGCGCGAGCCTCTTGTGACGTAAAGCCCAGGTTTCGCAGCGCTGACTCGACCGCCTTCGGGACCACGCCATCTCCCGCGAGTGCGGTGGCGCGCGGGATCAGCTCGACCTCCGCCAGCGCATCCAGCCTTGGCTTCAGCTCGATGATGACCTTGGCTGCGGTGCGGGCGCCCACGCCGTTGGCGCGGCGGATCGGGGCAGGATCCTCGCTGACGATGGCGCGCTTGAGAATCTCCAGGCTGGCCGCGCTCAGGATGTTCAGCCCGACCTTCGGGCCGACTCCGTCCACCTGGATCAACATCTCGAAAAGCTCCAGCTCGTCCACCGAGGCGAAGCCATACAGGGCCAGCTGGTCCTCACGGACGACAGTGTGGATGTGAAGCTCGTACTCGCCGCCGGGCGCCGGGATCTTCTGCCGCGTCGTCATGCTGACGCTGACCAGGTAGCCGACGCCACCGACGTCGAGGACGACGAAGTCTGGGCCTGCCCGGCGAACCACACCACTGAGGTGCGCGATCATCGCGCGACCTGTGTGAGCCGGCGGCTACGCGCATGGCATACCGCAATGGCGATGGCATCCATCGCGTGCGCATCGACCCGGCCTTCGGGCACCTTCACCTGGGCTCCGAGCATTCGAGCGATCTGCGCCTTGTCGGCGCTGCCATAGCCGGTGAGGACCATCTTCACCTGGCTCGGCTTGTACTCGAACACCGGCACGCCGCACTCTTCAAGCACCGCGAGGATGGCGCCGCGCGCCTGGGCGACCCCGATCGCGCTCGATGTGTTGCGGCCCATGAACAGCTCCTCGAGCGAGGCCTCGGTGGGTGGATTCGCGGCGAGCAGATCACGAAGATGCTTGGTGATCGCCAGCAATCTCACACCATCGCGTCCGGGTCCCGTGACCAGCGTGCTGCAGGACAGCACGAGGTTGGAGCCTGAGAGCAGGGCGAAGCCGGTGCCGGCGAGTCCTGGATCGATTCCGAGAATTAATCCGTTTGCAGCGCCAGACATCTATCCAACAACTTCTACACCTGTGCTGAGACGCGTTCAAGAACTTCTGTTGGGATGTCGAAGTTGGCGTAGACCTGCTGGACGTCGTCGTCCTCTTCCAGTGATTCCATGAGCCTTAGCACCGCGGCTGCTTTGTCTTCTCCGACCGCCACCGTCTGCTTCGGCTGCATCGTGATCTCGGCGTTGTCGACGGTGACGCCCATTCCCTCCATCGCGGCCTTGACCTTCTCGAACGCGCCCGGCGGGGTGGAGACCTCGATCGACTTGCCATCGACCTGCACGTCGTCCGCCCCGGCTTCGATCGCGGCGAGACCTACGTCTTCAGGGTCATTCTTGCCGGCGTCGGCCGAGATGACTCCCTTGCGTTCGAACATCCACCCCACCGCATTTGACTCGGCGAGGTTGCCGCCGAACTTCGAGAAACGGTGGCGGATTGAGGCCGACGTGCGGTTGCGATTGTCGGTGAAAGCGTCGACCATGACCGCGACTCCGGCAGGACCGTACCCCTCGTAGCGGACCTCCTCGAGCTTCTCGCCCGCGAGCTCACCGGTGCCGCGCTTGATGGCGTTCTGGATCTTGTCGGTGGGCATGTTGATCTCACGCGCTTTCTGCACGGCCAGCCGAAGGCGGAAGTTGCCGTCAACGCTGCCTCCGCCTTCCTTGGCGGCGATCAGGATTTCACGGGCCGCCCTGGTGAAAGCCTGGCCGCGCTTGGCGTCGACGATCGCCTTCTTGTGCTTGATGCCCGCCCATTTCGAGTGACCTGACACCTAGTTATGGACTCCGTGCTGGGTTGCGAACATTATTTCGATGATTCTATCGCACGCGAATTCGAACGAAATTTCTTTTGCCCGCCTGCAACACATCCCCATCTTTGAGCCTGGCGTCGGCGCCCGCTTTTTCGCCGTTGATGCGTATGCCGCCCTGGTCGATGAGGCGGCGGGCATCGCCCCGGCTCTTGGCAAAACTCGCCTGGACGATCGTCGACACCAGATCCTCGGGGCTCTCTGCGACCAGCTCGCTGACCGCCTCGGGCATCTCGCGCTTGCGGAATCGGGAATCGAAATCGGCCTCCGCGGCGGCGGCCGCTGGCTCGCCATGCAGGCGTTTGACCAGCTGCTTGGCGAGCGCCGCTTTGGCGTCACGAGGCTTGAGCGCCAGCGCTCGGTCGAGCTCGGAGCCGCTCAAGCCTGACACCAGCCGCAGATATTTCTCGATCAGCGAATCGGGGATCGACATGGTCTTGCCGTAGACCTCGGACGGCGGCTCGGTGAGGCCGATGTAGTTGTTCAAGGATTTGCTCATCTTCTGCGAGCCGTCCAAGCCTTCGAGCAGCGGAAACACCGCGATGTCCTGCGGCTCTTGCCGATAGGCTTTCTGGATCTCGCGGCCGAAAAGCAGATTGAACAGCTGGTCGGTGCCGCCGATCTCGACGTCGGCCGTTATCGCGACCGAGTCATAGGCCTGGTTGAACGGGTACAGGATCTCGTGCGCGCCGATTGGCGTTCCTGCTTTCAGACGCTCCGCGAAATCCTCGCGCTGCAAGACCTGCTGCAGCGTCGCCTTGCCCATGAGGCGCAACACGTCGGCGGCGCCCATCGCGCCCAGCCATTCGGAGTTGCTGTGGACCTCGGTCCGCTGGCGGTCGAGCACCAGATAGATCTGGTCGAAATACGTTTTCGCGTTGGCCTCGATCTGCTCGCGGCTGAGCACAGGCCGCGTTTCCGAGCGCCCGCTTGGGTCGCCGATGAGCGCTGTGTAGTCGCCGACGATCAGCACCACTACGTGGCCGTCGTCCTGGAAGGCGCGCAGCGCATCGAGCACGACCAGGTGGCCGACATGTAGGTCGGGCGCGGTCGGATCGAGGCCCAGCTTCACCCTCAGCTTGTCGCCTCTTTCCAGGCGCGAGCGCAGATGGTCTTCGACGTGGATCTCCACCGCCCGCTCGCGCAGGCGCTCGAAGAAATCGTTGCCCACGTTGTTAGCTGACTGGGCTTTGGCTGAAGTAGATCTGAGGGTCGGCGGGCAGCGCGAGACCGAAGATGGTCACGATCGGCTTGCCGATCGCGTGGGTCACTGGAACTGCGATGTGCGATCCCTGTACGGCGTCGCGGATGGACTGCTGCAGCGGGTCGAGCGCTCCTCCCCCGAACGGTGTGCCGGCAGCGATGAACTCGTTGGTGACGAGCACAAACAGGAGGACCGCGGTGAGAACGCCGATGATCACGCCCAGGGCTCGGTTGAACACCAGAGCGCCGACCTGTATCTGGCTGCTGGCAAGCTGCGCCGCCGCCTCGACGATGACGATGACGGCGATCACGATGCCGAAGAATCCGTAAATGCGCGCGTCGGGGGTCTCGAGGTTGGACGACTGTTGGAGGATGCCGCCAGCCTGCAGACCCATGTTCGTGGCGCCGACAAACGCCAGGTAGAGGGCGATCAGGCCGATCACCCGCTTCAGCAGGCCGCCAAAAAAACCAAGCGCGGCGTACACGATGACGAGGACGATCGGAAGCGCGTCCAGCCAGGTCACTCGCGGAACCTCGCTTTGTGCCTCTTCTGCAATCCGAGTTTGATTTCTGTCATCTCCTGGTCCACTTCGGCGTCCGTCAGGGTGCGCTCGGGGCTGCGGAAAGTCAAGGTGAACGCAATGCTCTTGTGGCCCTCCGGAACCTGCGGACCGTGGTACTCGTCGAAGGCGCGGGCCTGCTCCAGGTACCCCCCGCCGACCTCCTTGATGGCGGCCAGCAATGCGCTTGCGGCGACGTGATCCTCAACCACCACCGCGAGATCACGCTGCACCGCGGGGAATCTGGGCAGAGGCTGCGCCCGAGGAATTCGGGAGACCGCAAGCACCGGTTCGATGTCGATCTCGATTGCGACCAGCCGCCCCTCGATCCTGAAGGTCGAGGCCACGGTCGGGTGCAGCTCGCCGACGTAGCCGAGAAGCCGACCGTCCAAAACGATGGCGGCGCACCGGCCGGGGTGGAACAGTTCCTGGGCGCCACGCTGGTAGGTGCAAGGCGGCGCCCCCAGGGGCACCAAAGCGGCGTCCAGCACCGATTTAATGGCGTAGAAAGCGGCGCGACCGGCCTCCGCGCCCGCGCCCGCGGTGGCCACGGCCCCAAGGCGCATCGGCTCGTCAGGCTGCTCTGTCTTGTCGTCCACCGGGGCCAGGAACGCGCTTGCGATTTCATAGACCCGGACGTCTTGCCGCCCGCGGTCGCGATTGAGCGCGACCACGCTCACGAGCGACGGCAAAAGCGACGTGCGCAGCGTGTCCATGTCATCGCTCAAAGCGTTTGAGACCCGCATTGCATGCGCATCGACGCGAAGGCTCTCCAGCAAGCGGCCAGAAACAAGGGCCGGGTTCCATGTCTCAGTGAACCCCGCGCCGGAAAAGACCACGCGAGTCGCGTCCAGCCGCCGGCCGATGCTGGGAACAGCCGGCATCCATTTCTCCCGGCGCTGCCCTGGCAAGGTCGGCGCAACGCGGTCGTATCCATAGACGCGCCCCACTTCCTCAACCAGGTCCTGCGGGATGGTGACGTCAAGCCTGAATACCGGCGGCAGCACGTCCCACTCGCCGTCTTCGAGCGCTCGCACGTGGAAGTTGAGGCGTTTGAGAATCGATTCGGCCGCCTCCAACGGAACGTGCAGGCCGAGGACCTCGTCCACGAGCGCGGGCCGGAACCTCACGCGGACGGGCTCCTGCGGACGGGGATAGACGTCGGCCCACTCGCGGTGGACGCTGCCCCCCGCCAGCTCGGCGATCAAGACGGCCGCGCGCCGCGCACCCGCCAGGGCCAGCTCGGCCGGCAGGCCCTTCTCGAATCGCGAGGAGGCCTCGGTGCGCAGCCCGACCTCTCGCGCTGTCTGGCGCACGCTCGAACCATTGAAGGTGGCGGCCTCGAGAAGGATCTCGGTGGTGGCGCCGGTGACTGCCGTGTCCTCGCCCCCGATCACTCCGGCGATCGCCACAGGCCGCCGGCTGTCGGCGATGACCAGCATCTCGGTGGTGAGCTCCCGTTCGACGCCGTCGAGGCAAAGCAGCTTCTCGCCCCCTCGTGCCTTACGCACATGGATCTCCGGAGGACTGAGCTTAGCCAGGTCGAATGCATGCAAGGGCTGCGCGTACTCGAGCAGCACGTAGTTGGTGATGTCGACGACGTTGTTGATGGGCCGCACGCCGCAGGCACGCAAACGCCGTTGCAGCCATTCGGGGCTGGGCCCGACTTTGACGCCCTTGATGACGCCGCCGATGTACCGAGCACAGAGGTCGGGCTCGTCGATCGAAACTTTGACAAGGTCGCGGCCGGGTGGGTTGGCCGTCCCAGTGAAGGCGGGCATGAAGTCGACCTTCATCGGCCGGTCGAGTCCCGCGGCGAGCTCGCGCGCGACTCCCAGGTGCCCCATGCAGTCGGGGCGGTTGGAGGTGACCTCGATATCCATCGTCACCTGGCTGGGGATCACCGATTCGAGCGAGTCTCCGGGCTTTCCCGAATCGAGGATGAGGATGCCGGAGTGATCGTCCCCGAGCAGCAGCTCCTCGGCCGAGCAGAGCATGCCCCTGGCCTTGTAGCCCGCGATGTTCATGTCCTTGACGAGCTTGCCGTTGGGCACCGTGACGCCGGGCATGGCCACCGGTACGAGCGAGCCGGGGACCGCGTTGGGGGCGCCGGCGATGATCTGCTCGACGTGGTCGCCCAGGTCGACCTGGTGAACCCACAGGGGGTTGCGCGACTTCGGGTGTGGGATCTGCTCCAGGACCTTGCCGACGATGATCTGGGACAGGTCAACAACGGTCAGGTTCTCGACCTCGAGCCCGAGGCGGGTGAGCACGGCAGCCGCGTCCTTCGGCGTGACCCCGTCGAGATCGACGAAGTCAGCGAGCCACTCATAACTAACCCGCACTAGAACTGCTCCAGGAAGCGCAGGTCTGATTCGTAGAACAGCCTGATGTCTTCGACGTCGTGCTTCAGCATCGCCATGCGCTCGATGCCGAACCCCCACGCGTAGCCGTTCCACGTCTGTGGGTCGATGCCGCCGTTGCGCAGCACCTGGGGATGCACCATCCCGCAGCCACCGACCTCGAGCCAGCCCTTGTGCCGGCAGCTCTTGCACCCGACGCCACCGCAGATGCCGCATGACACGTCGAACTCGAAGCTCGGCTCGGTGAAAGGAAAGTAGCTCGGCCGCACGCGCACCTGTCTCTCGCTGCCGTACAGCGACTGGATCATGTAGAGGAGGGTGCCTTTCATGTCGCCAACAGTCAGCCCCCGATCCACAGCAAGTCCCTCGACCTGGCTGAAGTACGGGAGGCGCGTCGCTTCGGGCGCGTCGCGCCGGTAGCACCTGCCAGGCGTGATGATGTAAATCGGCGGCTCCTTCGATCGCTGCATCGCGCGGATCTGAACCGGCGACGTGTGCGCGCGCAGCAGCAGCTGCGGTGTGAAATAGAAGGAGTCCCAGTTCTCTCGCGCCGGATGGCCGGCCGAGATGTTCAGGGCCTCGAAGTTGTACCACTCGGTCTCGACCTCGGGGCCCAGCTCGACCTTGTAGCCCAGGCTCTCCAGCACCGTCTCGATCTGCCGCTGCACCTGGGTGAGGACGTGAAGGTGGCCGCGGCCCAGAGGCGGGCCTGGAAACGTGACGTCGATGGCCTCGGTCTCGGCGATGTCGGCCAGCCGCGCCCCCTCCAGCTCGCTGCGCCGATTCGCCAGCGCCGCCTCGATGGCGCGCTTTGCCTCGTTGGCGGACTGGCCGAGCGCGGCGCGCTCCGCGGGCGCCAGCTGGCCGATGCCGGCAAGCAATTTGGTGATCTGACCGCTCTTGCGCCCGAGGTAGTCGAGCGCGATCGTCTCGAGCTCGCCTTCGGTGCGCGCTTTGGCGATTGCCCCGAGCGCCTCCTTGGTCAGGCCTGACGGGTCACTCATGCCGCCAGCCTCCGGCGGACTTCGAACAGGAGCAGCGCCGCGGCCGCAGCCACGTTGAGCGACTCGACCCCGCCGCCGAGCGGCACCGTGACGAGCTTGAGATTCTGGTTCGAGATCCCGTGGGCCTCGCTGCCGAGGACGATCATGCCGGCTCTCTCGATCGGTGCCTCCGCCAGCGGTGCACCCCCCGCCGCTGCCGCTCCATAGCCCTCCAGCCCGGCGAGGTCGTCCCAACCGGCGCGCGCCACCAGCAGCCGGAACACGTTGCCCGCCGACGCGCGAACCGACTTAGCGCCGTAAGGATCCGCGCACCCTTCGAGGAGAGCAAGAGCTGGTGCGCCGGCCGCGGCCGCGGTCCGGCAGATGGCGCCGACGTTGCCCGGATCCTGCACCCGGTCAAGCACCACGAGCGGCCAGCGCTGCGTGCGTGCAGCCTCGATTGCCTCACCCGCGGTCCACTCGCGCACTTTTGCGATTGCAATAACTCCCTGGGGCGTGACGGTCTGGCTGATCGAGCGGAACACGCCGCGCGCAAGAGTAATTCGCCAAGGGGCCTCCACCGGGGATTCGTCGCCCTCCCGCACCGCTATCAGCTCGAGCTCGACGCCGGCGGCGACAGCTTCGGCGACCACGCGTGGTCCTTCCAGGAGGGCGAGACCTGGCTCGCGCCGGCGGGCGAGGCGCTGCAACCTGCGAACGACCTCGTTCTCCGGGCTGACGATCAGCTGGTCAGAGGCTTTTCTTTGCAACCTCCACCAGCCGAGCAAAGGAACCGCTGTCGCGCACGGCCAGGTCTGCCAGCACTTTGCGGTCGATCTCCACTCCGGCCTGGCGAAGGCCGTGCATGAGCTTGCTGTAGGGAAGCCCCGATTGGCGCGAGGCGGCGTTGATGCGGGCGATCCACAAGGCGCGCATCTCGCGCTTGCGCCGGCGCCGGTCGCGGAAGGCGTAAGCGAGCGCGTGAAGAACTGCCTCGTTCGCGGGTCGAAAGAGCAGCTTCTTAGAAAGTCGGAAGCCCTTGGCGCGATCCAAGATCGCCTTATGACGCCGGTGTGCGGGGACTCCTCGCTTGACTCGTGCCACGTCAGATTCCGAGCGCTCGGCGCACTTCTTTGCGGTCGGACTTGGATACGGGCTGCTCGTTCTCGTAGTTGCGCTTGCGCTTCTTCGACTTGTGCTCGAGCAGGTGGCTCTGCCATGAGGCCACGCGCATCAGCTTGCCGGTCTTAGTGACGCGGATTCTCTTGGCGAAACCCTTGCGGGTCTTGATCTTAGGCACTGGTGGCGGTCTCCTTGGTGGCAGTCGCCTTGTGAGCTCCGGCCCGGGCGGTGGCCTCCTTCGGGGCCGTCTCGGTGGCGGCCGGCACCACCGCGGCGGCGGCAGCCTGCGGAGCCGGCTGGCGGCTCGGGGCAAGGATCATGAAAAGGTTCTTGCCCTCGAGCAATGGGGCGCGCTCGACGACCGCGAACTGCTTCGCATCGTCAGCCACCCGGTCCAGGATCCTTCTCCCGATATCCTGGTGGACCATCTCCCGACCTCTGAACATGATCGTCACTTTCACCTTCTCGCCTGCTTCGAGGAACTGCTTCAACCCTTTGAATTTGGTCTGGAAATCGTGTTCCGCCACCTTCGGGCGGAGCTTCATCTCCTTGAGCTTGATGACGTTCTGCTTGCGCCGCTGGTCCTTCTCCTTCTTGATGGTCTCGAACTTGAATCGTCCGTAATCCATCAGCCGGCAGACCGGCGGTTGCGCTTGTGGCGCCACCTCCACGAGGTCGAGTCCCTTCTCGCTTGCGATGCGCAGAGCCGCATCGAGGGAGAGCACCCCGAGCTGGTTGTTCTGGTCATCGATCAGCCGCACTTCGGAGCTGCGGATCTGATCGTTGATCCTTAGCTCCTTAAACGCGATGAGACATTACCTCGGCCAAATTCAGTGTTGTCTTCGTGCCTCCAAACAAAAATAAAACGGACAGCCGAGGCCATCCGCCTTTCCGTACCCATTCGAGCGGAGCCCGGTGGGTGAGGGTAGGTCCCTGCTTCAGTTGAAGGATGGTACCGGAAACGGGGCTGTGGTGCGCAAACCCCCGATCGAATCCGGCTTACGATGCGGCGGTGTCCACAGGCCCTGCGGTCCAACCCGGGCAGCTGTCTCCCGATGGCCTGTGGCGTTGGGACGGCATCACGTGGGTGCCGGTTACCGCAGGCGCACCGATGCCGCCGCCTCGCAGCTCCAGATCGTGGATATGGTGGCTGGTTGGCGGCTGCGGGGTCCTTTTGATCCTGGGGGCGGTCGGGGCGGGGTTCGGCATCTACTCGCTGGTCAACCGATTCCAGCACGGAGGCTTCAGCTGCCTGCCTTCTGATTTCCCCACATATCCAAATGCTTCGGTCGTAAACGAAAGCACCCAGATCGGCAACGAGTTCTCTCCGGGCGATAGCACCCGGTGCAACATGGGCTTCGATTCCAACGACGACGTCGCTTCGGTCACGGCCTACTACGAAGCACAACTCAACGACGGTGACTGGACGATCGTGACCACGGACTCTGCGAATGGAGTGATCAGTTTCCAGCGCCGGTCAAGACCACAGACCGTTGGCACCCTGACTCTGTTGGGGCGAGGCCAACATTCTTCGATCGACATCCAGCTCGACTCTTGAGCGCGAGCTAGTGCTAGTGATGTGTCGCTCAAATAGTGATCTGTCGTAGTGGGGGTGGGATGGTGACTGCGGCTGGGCTTTGGAGATGACGGGTGGGCAGCGGGTTGAGCTGTAGGGGCTTGCTCGGTCGCACACCGCCCGGCTCGGGCTAGCAAGCTCGATGGCTACCTTCTCGGCTCGTAACCCATCGCCACTGCCCCCGAGCCGAACTCCAGCCGGCTCACGAGCTTCAAGTCGACATACTTCGACAGCCCCGCGAACAACGTCGGCCCGTGGCCAGCGAGCCTGGGCTGCACCACAAACTCGTACTCATCGATCAATCCCAACTCCGCCAACGCCAGTGGGAGCTTCACACCTCCCACTAACAGGCCCTTGCCCGGCTCACGCTTGAGTTGCTGAACGGCCTTGCCCAGATCTCCGCGCACGAGTTCGGCGTTCCAATCGACCTGCTCCAGGGTGCTCGACACGACGTACTTCTTTGCCGCGTTGATCGTCTGGGCGAAGGGTTCCATCCAATCGGGTCTCGCTCCCGTCGGCGCCGGCGGCCGCCACGCTGATTCCATCATTTCGTACGTCACCCGGCCAAAGAGCAGGGCATTGGCCTGGTTGAGGTTCTCGACCGCGTGACGATGCAAGTCTTCGTCCGCGGGGATGCCCGCACGATGATCGCAGCACCCGTCCAATGTAACGTTGATGGAGTACCGAAGGGGTCGCATTTCGCAAGCGTACCGCCGATGGGGTACACCGGCGATGTGACAACCCCGAGCCCTTCGTCTGGACCAAACCCGCCGACGAGACCCTCGACCAAGTTGCCTGCGGACAGGCCACCCTCGACCGGATCACCCAATCCGCGACACACCACTAGGTGGCGTGCTGGAGCGCCGGGCACGGCGATGCCCGCCACATGGCAGGACTTGCCTAGATGATTGATTCCACCGAATCAGGCGACATAGTCGACCAGCGCACGGCTGGGTCGACCGAGCCGGTGATTGAGCGCGATGCAGGCGGCCAGGGCGAGAAAGCGCTGGAGGATGCGCTCACCTGATACCGGCCAGGGTCCG
>DATLRQ010000165.1:0-2591 GCA_035534555.1 Candidatus Micrarchaeaceae archaeon | reverse complement strand
TGCTGATCGCAATCACGCTTGCCCAGAACGGCGTCTCGGGCTTCACGCACTATCGATTCTCCGACTTCGTGCCGAACCTGCTGGCCATCGCGCTCGTGCCGGGCCTTCTCGCTCTGCTCCTCTACTACCGCGCGCTGTCGAAGACCCCCGCGTCTCTGGCGACCATCGCCGAGATGGCGTACCCGGTTGCGGCGACGCTCATCGCGTCAGCTCCACCGCCGTGGGGGTTCGATCAACCCGTCTATGGCGTGCAGATCGTCGGGACCGGCCTTCTTATCGCGGTGATCGTCGTGCTCAACTGGACCAAGGAAAAGGCAGCGCCGGTGGTGCAGGCGCCGTCGCTCACGCTCGCGGAGGGTTGACCCCCTCCACGCCCCACAGCTGCTGGGCCCGCACGCCAAGCCCGTACACGACTGCGGTGAACGCGTCGCGCTGCTCGAGCTTCCCGGCCCCGAACGTCGAGGCCAGCTCCGCTCGGAAGGACGGGATGTACGCCGAGCCGCCCGTTAGCAGCACCCGGTCGACGTCGCCGGCAGCGATCCCGGCCTCGACGAGAGCGCGCCTGGTCGTCTGCGCCACCAGCTCGAGCTCGGGCCTGATCATCGATTCGAAAGCCGAACGCCGCACAGTGATCCGCAGGTGCAGGGGTGCGAACTCGATTTCGGTTGCGTCCTCGTTCGAGAGCGCGATCTTGGCCGACTCGATCGCCTTGTAGAAGTCGTAGGCGTGGCCCCCGTACAGGAGCGAGTGCACGATATTGGCTTCGGTGCCGCCGATGCGCGTGAGGATCGCGGGGATGCCGGGGTCGGCCATCAGCAGCCGAACGGAGCTCGCCGTCCGGAGCTCGTTAAAGAGCCAGCTGGGCAGCGCATCCAGCCCCAGCGCAGGACCGACCAGCGTCTCGAAGAGCACGCCGTCCAGGATCTCCCCGCCGATCGCGATGCCGGAGGTGGCAGCGATCCGTGGCTCGCCGGAGCGTGAATCCAGGACCGCCACGTCGTAGGTGCCGCCGCCGAAGTCGACCGCGATCTCGATGCCGGGGTGGGCTTGCTCGCCGATCACGGCAGCCGCCGGCTCAGGGAGAAACGCGATCTCCGTGAATCCCGCTTGCTCAGCGGCCTGCTCGAGCCGCCGGAAGGCTTCCGCCCTCGAGGCGCCCCGCTCGTCGGGATCTTCGCCCGCGAAAACCACCGGGTGCCCGAGCACAACCGCGCCGACCGGGCCGCCCGCCGTGGAATCGACCTCGCTCTTGAGTCGTTGCAGCACCACGCTCACCAGCGCGCCGACGCTGAAGTCCGTCGCCCAGGAGTTCGTCCCCGCGAAACCGAGCTTCGCCAGCTCGTGCTTGACACCCGACAGGAGGCGTGCGTCGTTGCATCCGCCGCCTTTGCGGTACTGGCGGCAGTCGGTGTCCCATCCATATGGTGCCAGCGGGCACTTCCAGCAGTCGGTCTTCTCGTGCCCCGACCGCAGAAATGTCCTGACCGCCACGTCGCCGGCCGTCCGGCCGCCGCCCCTGTGCAGATAGACGAATGACGGCAGTGTCTTCGAACGGCCCGGCCCGACCGGCAGCACCTCGACGCGGTCGGAGTAGGCGATCGAGACCGAGCTGTTGCTGGTCCCGAAGTCGATGCCACATCCGAGTGGTTGGGCGGATTGGGTCACCGGCGGACTATAAAGGGAGCGGGAACTGCACAATCAGAGGAGGGAGCCATGGCCCGCGAGTACGGAACGTCGGTCGAAACCACTGCTTCGGCCGAGGCGGTCTGGCGCATCTGGTCTGACATGTCGACATGGCGCGATTGGAATCCCAACGTGTCGAGCATGGATTGGCAGGGGGGATTTACCTCCGGCACGACCGGCGTCATGAACACGCGGGCCGGTCAGCACCACAAGATGCAGCTTCTGGACGTGCAGCCGGGGAGAAGCTTCGCCCTGGAAACGAGCGTAGTGCCGGGCACGCGATTTCGCTTCAACTGCCGGGTCGAGCCGGGGCCTGCCAAGACGAAGCTGAGCCAGATGGTCGAGGTGCAAGGTCCCCTCGGGCCGGTGGTGGGCGGGATGATGGGCCCGCAGGTGTCGAAGGAGTTCGGGACCCTGCTCGAAAACCTCGCGAAGAGAGCCGAAGCCGGCTAAGAGATCCTGCTTAGACCCTCGACAGGGCGGAATGGACGGCGTCCGCCTCTTCCGGCGCGAGATGGCTGCCCAGGTTCTGCTCGAGGCTACGGACGAACACCGTGTGCGCCTTCTCGTACGCGACCTTGCCCTGAGCGGTGAGGTGCGCATAGACGCCGCGCCGGTCGACCGGGCACGAGTGGCGGTCGATGAGCCCCGCTTTGATCATCTGCTCGATCCTTCGCGAGGCCCCGCTGTCGGTGATGCCGGCGAGCCTGGCCAGGTCCTGGAAGCGGAGCATGGTCTCTGGGGCGCGACTGAGGTGGGCGAGCACCTCGTACCACCCGAGTGGGATCCCGGCGCTCGGGAGCATGTCCCTTTCGATGGCGGCCGAAGTCGCGTTGTGGACTCGCGCGAGGCTCTCCCAGACCTCAACCACCTTGGTCGGGCTGACCTTTTTCATGTCGCCAATGGTA
>DATLRQ010000164.1:0-2103 GCA_035534555.1 Candidatus Micrarchaeaceae archaeon | reverse complement strand
CGTCCTACGGGCTATCAGCTGTCTACGTCTCGGCTTTGTGAGGCTTGTGGCACCTGCCCGGCCAGCTCCCACCCGGACTCACGGCCTCCCGCCTGATTTCGATCGTGATCAGCCTGGTGTTTGCCCAGGTGCTGGTTGGCGTCCCCTCTCGCTATGGTGGCGGACGAGCGGCAATCTCGTGGTGACCGACACCGCCCACGCGTTTCTGGAGGCGGCGCGCAGCATCCCGGGCCCAGCCGCCTGAACAACTTCTGCGAGGCGCGACGGCCTGTGGGCGGTGGTGCACTCAGGCATACACAATCCGAATGGTTAATGACCGGCATTCGGCCGGGTATTCCAGCCGCCGTACGGCGGCACCCGCCGGGTCCTCCGCCGGCTCGCTCATCGAGGGCATGGCGGTCAGGGACAGGTAGGATGCGGACGGCGTGCCGGCGCTTCGTCGAGTTGCTCGGTGACATCCCTGGTAGGGGCTGGACTCAGAACGGAGCGCATCTGCAGTTCAGCGTGAGCGAAGCAACCGGCCTTGACCGAGCCATGGTGCGGGGCATTGTTGGCAATTGACGGCGAGGTTTTGTCATCGGCATTGCCGACCGCTAGTGTCGTGTAAGGGAAGTTAGACGAGGACGACGGTGAATCATCCTGCCGATGGGACCCGGCCCCCCGGACCTCCTGCTCCTGCCCGTGCCGGTCTTCCTGATCGGCGGCTGGCTGCTGGTGTCAGCCGCGGAGTCACGGCTGCTGGGCAACGGGCTGGCGGTGACCATCGCCGAAAGGCGCTAGCGAGGTCCACCACGGAAAGGTCGGGCCGCGACTACTCCGGCGAGTCCTTCCAGCCCAGGTGTTTCCAGTGGAAGATGCCTGACAGGCCGAGGCGTTTGACGTGAATCTCGTTGAAATGCTCGTAGCCCGACACCGCTTCCTCGTTCGATTTCAGGTAGACAGCCCGCTCGGTGATCCGATCGATATCGGCGGCCGGCGCCAGGAAATTGAGACCGAGCAGGTGGTGGGTGAAGACCACCCCATGGAAGATGTCCTCCTCGGGAAGGCCCGCCACTTCAGCGACGTGCCCCACCTCGGTGCCGCCGCTGGCTATGACCGGGCAATGGGCGGTGATCGCACGCCACGAGATCACCTGCTCCGCTTGATCGCCCATCGCATCCGACACTACTCCATTCGACTGTGGCGACCGGGATCGGTTCACGCATGCCCTCGTCCAGAGGGGCTGTCATCGGCTCTGTTTGAGATCAAGAGGCGGTGGTGGGCGGGGGGTTCCGTAACGTGAACGACTGCGCCGCGACCGTCGGCAAGCAGACTCGCGTCTGATCTCGACTAGCGCCGAAAGAGTGTGGGGTTCAGAAAGGTCATCAGGCTGCCGCACGCGCATATTGGTAGTCGCTGAGCAGGCCACCGAGTCGTACCTTCCGGTTCACGGGGTCCCTACTCGCGAATGCCGGGTCGCCGCGTGTGCTGGGCGGTCGAAGGTCGCGTGAGCGATGCGGACGGTCCTCGTTGTAGTGCACAGGTACTCATGAAGCACCGCCGCCAGTTGGCGCTCGGAGAGGATCACCAGCCAGTCCAGGCACTCGCGGCGTAGCGAGCCCACCCAGCGCTCCGAAGGGCGTTCGCGGTCGGCGCCAGCAGCGGCGTCACGATCACCTCAGCGCCGTCGGCCGCCAGCACCGCGTCGAACGCCCGGCTGTACTTGCGATCGCGGTCGTGGATCACGAACTTGAGCTCCAGTCCCTCGTCTTGGCCCGAATCCACCGACCCGTTATGAGGATGCGGTTACAGCGGACGCGACGGCCGTTCGCAGGTCCGATTCGTGACGCAGGAACCAGTTAGTAGGCCCGAGTTGGCCCTGCGAACACCGATTGTCGTGGTCAGAGTCCAGTGCTTCCCGATTTGAGGGTGGGAGGGTTGGAGCGGGGACGTGCTTTTTCGCGGAGGCTTGGTGGGGTAGCGCGGGGAGGGATGGGTCAGGCGGGGAGGTTGGGCGGCAACGCGCGCAATTTCACCAAGCTGGCAGTGAACTCGGATGCCCACGGCCAACGTGTGGGCATGCGCAGAGATAGGCGGCGACCTGAGCGGACCATCCGGGCCGGG
>DATLRQ010000163.1:0-85668 GCA_035534555.1 Candidatus Micrarchaeaceae archaeon | reverse complement strand
CGATTATTGAATGGCCGTAGTTTCCGTAACGCGAACCGACTGGCGGCTACCGCGAAGCCCATCAGCCTCTGAGCGAGTCTCAACACATCTGGTGGGCAGTGATGGATCGTCAACGCCGCCGACGGCTCAGCGCAAGTTTGACGCTATCCCGCGCCGTGTTCGAGCAGTAACTGCACGATCACTTTCTGCTCGGCCTTCGCGAGCGACGAGCCACTTCCACTGCGGCCGGTCGTCCAGATGGCGATCTGAACCGAGGTGGATCCTGACCCGTTTGGCCGACCGATATCGGCGCCACCATCGATGAGTGCGCGCACGGCCGACGCGCACCGATTGCGGACGGCCCGGTGCAAGGGCGTGACACCATCCGTATCCGCCGCGTTGGGATCAGCGCCAGCCTCGAGTAACGCGACAGCGGTGTCCCTCTGTGCGTTTGGGTCCCAGCGGCTGAACCCGGCACCGTCCACGGCGTAGTGCAGCGGTTGAGCTCCGCGACGGTTTCTCGTCCGTACGTCCGCGCCCATTGACACCAGCTCGGGCACGATCTCTTGTCGATACGCTGCTGCCGCGGCGTGAAGCGGGGTGTCTCCTGCGTAAAGGTAGTGACCGATCTCGGCGACGAAGTACTTTTGCGCGGACTGTCTCGTCGCACCCTGGCGGAGGGACGCCGACGCCAAGGGCGGGCGAGCGAACGAGTGCTCGGCCTACCGCGGCGACGTCGCCGACGGCGATGTCACGCATAAGTGACATCAGCGCCAGGGTATCGCCAGCCATAGCGCTCAGAATAAATCTGGGCCGTAGTTTCAACGCGAACCGGCCAACTGTCGTTGGTCCGCCCGTTCGCATCACATTGGCCCGCTCAGGGACTCTTCCGCAGCAAGACATGGGGACGCGCAGTTGCTGAACTGTCAGGTTTGTAGGCTCTGGCCGCAGCTATGAGTTAAGTTTCAACTGACCGGGTCGGTGTCGGGGTTCGGCCGATCCCACGGATCGACAGCGGGCAGGCCGTGGCTGCCTAGGATGGCCGAGACCTCGCCCGTGTGAAAGCCCTCGTGGGTCGCCAGGCGGGTGAGGATGGAGGCCCGCGAGTGGTGTTGGACGACATCGCCCCAGCGCCGCTCGAATTTCTCGATGAGCATTGGCTCAGTCCAGTGGTCGAGAGCGCCAGCGACGATGGGCCATGTGGACTCGAGGGCTTCGACCAGCTCGCTGGCAGATCGCGGGCGGTCAAGGTGGTCTTCCCAACCGTCGTCCGAGCTGGCGAAGGGCGTGGCCTCTGAGCCAGGCTCGCCGGCCACCTGGGAGAGCCAGTAGATGCGAGTGCCGGCGACGTGAGACGCGATGGCCCAGACGGGCCAGTTAGGCGGGCCGAGCGCGAGCGCCTCGGCGTCGAGGTCTCGGATGCCGTCCACTAAACGGCGGGCGACACGCTCGCAGCCGTAGTAGAGGTGGCGCACGCTCATGGGATAGGCCTGGAGCATAATGGCCGCCCGCTGCGAGTGGTGGGCCTTGGATTCCGTAACGCGAACCAACCAACCGTGGCGGGGCGGCTGATCAGCCTCGGCGAGTCCGGCGGTACACATCGGCGCGATGGGCGATCGCAGTTACGGTGATCGTCTCAGTCGAGTCGTCGATTGAGTAGATGATTCGGTAGGGGCCACGTCGGGCTGACCACTGACCCTTCAATTCGAGATGCAGAGGTTTGCCCATACGCCGAGGATTGTCAGCGATCGAATGAATCGCCTCCAGCGCAGCCGCCGCGATTTTCATCGGCAAACGTTCGATGTCGCGAGCGGCAGGTCCGGCGATGACTGCGTGCCATCGCCGTGAGCTCATCGCCCCTTCAGGCGGGCTTTGACGTCCTGGAGCGGAATCCTCTCCCCTTTCTCGGCAGCCGCGATGCCGGCCCGGATCTTCCTCATCAAGCGTTTGTCGGACAGGATTTCCAGCGTTTCCTCGAGGCCCTCGATATCGTCCAGGCCGACGATCATCGCCACAGGCCGGCCATTGCGGGTGATCGTTACACGATCCTGTTCGCGTTCAACTCGGTCGACGACCTCCGAAAGCTTGGCCTTGGCCGAAGCAAGAGGAATGGTCTCCATAGACCAGAATTATAGTCCAACCAAGACATTGTGTGCTGCACGGGGAACTCGAACGACCTATCTCAACGGTAATGGGCCCTGAGCGCGGTGCCTACGACTGTGGGAGACCGAGCGAAAGCCGGGGTGTTATGTGGCCTGGGTGCTTTCGCCCCGTGGGACCGCGACGAGCAAGAAAACCCCGAGCACCACGACCATGACAGTGCCCGGATAGTCTGCAATCCTCTCCGCTACGCCGAGCGGGACGGGTCCCGCCTGACTCAGAAAAAGGCCCAGGCCGATGAAGCCAACAGATCCAGCCGTCATCGCCATGACTCCAAGCCACCGCTGGACGTTCACGATGACTGACCCCAGCAGAATCATGCCTAAGTTGAGGCTGAACCGGCCAATCAGTGCCCCAGCAGTGTGAGCCTCAACGTTCACATTCTCCGGCGCCAGGCCTGCCACGATCAAGCCCACCCCAGCCACAGCGAAGAGGCCAACGCCGAAGGTGCCCGATATATGAGGTCACAATTGTCGAGTCGCGATGGCGCCGAGGCCGTGGCACAAGCCGACAAAGACGAAAGTCGCGTTCATCAAGGTGTGCCATGGGGAGCAGATCTCTCGTCCGCACGCTGTGTTGCCGAGGTCGCTGATGAGATTGGTCGCAACGCTGTACGAACTCACGGACGCCGCCTGCACGACCGCCTGACTCACAAAGAAGACGATTGAGACCGACCACAACACGCCGCCAATCGTTACCGCCCGATTGAGCAGTGCGGGGAACCGTCTCACAACGTATTGAGGCTACTCTTGGGCGCGAACCGTGGTGGGCCGAAGCTTATATAACGCGAACCGCGACCTCATGATCCGTGGCTCGCAGATCGCCTTGTAAACTCGCCCTTCCGGCTTGCTCGTAGATCCTTTACCATCCGAGCGACCTTCTGCAGCGGGTTGTTTCGAACCCCTCCTGGAAGGACGGACCCCTGGCAGTCGGGCTCTATGCGCCCTTCGATCTGACCTCGCAGGAGGGCCAGAAAGGCCCGCGAGGCGGATGCAAGGATGTGGCGAAGGGGATCAAGAGTCCTGCCTTCGAAAACCAGCGGGGTGTCGTAGATACTTTTCGAACTCTGATGATCAGCTTGAAGGCTTGTGACGCCGGTCAAAACTGACCACGACGTCCGTACCGACGCGCTGGAGCAGCGCCACGATCGAGGCATCGGTGGCCCCCCAGCGGGAAGTCCCCGCACCGTTCCTCCAGTTCGGCCATGCGTGACCAGTCCCTCGCCAGACGGGCTCACCACGTCGAACTCTCGAAGCCATCGTATGAAGCCTGCTTCGGCCGGCGAATCAAGACCGGTTCCGACCAGCTAGGTCGCTCCAGTGACCACCAGCGCGTCGGCGCCGGCCCAACAGGCGCACCGACCGATCCTGCAGCACTACCAGCGACCGTTGGTGATTGGCGTCCGACACATCGACCGCTGCATGCAGGAGCTGGTATCGCGATGGTCGGGCTGCTCGTCGCGGCCCCGCCCCCCACCTCGCGTTCGAGAATCTGGTCGCTTATCAGACCTGGCGGTACGACCGCTTCACTCCAGCGCTGTGCATGGAAGGCGAGGGTCTCCATTGGAGACGGAGACCAGTGAGAATTGTTTGCGCATGCCGCGCTTCTCTTGGGCCCGCAGAGCCAGACTCGCGCCGAACATGACGGACGGCCTGCCTGCGGCAAACCCCATCTGATGGAGGCCGCGGCCTGCATTTGACCGAGGAGGTACCGAGCGGGTACGTGGTGGACAGGGGAGCCGGATCGAGCGGGCCACCCAGCGCGGCCAAGAGCTACCAGAACCTACTGCTCCGCCTTCAAGAAGGTGTTCCGGTTTCTGAAGAGGACTCGAGCCTCGTCGACCAGGCGCTCGGTGTGTGGGCACGACCGGGCTTCGAGACCCTGATCTCTCGGCCCAGGCTGCGCTTCGAACCCTTTGGGTACCAGCTCCAAGCTGCGGAACGCGCGCTCCGGTACATGCGCGGCCGGGCGATCCTGGCCGATGAGGTTGGCCTTGGCAAGACCATCGAGGCGGCCCTGGTGCTGAGTGAGCTTCGATTGCGCGGGCTTGCGGAGAAGTCCTTGATCCTCGCCCCCACCGGACTGCTGGAGCAATGGCAGGAAGAGCTTGATCGCAAGTTCGCTCTGCCCTCGTTGCTGCTGAAGGGGGGAACGTGGGAGCCGGAGTTCTGGTCGGGCGAGAATCCGGTTGTCGTTGCATCCTTGGCCGCGGCGCGCCGGTCTCCGCTCCGAGAGACTCTCACCGCCGGAGCCTGGGACCTCGTCATCGTTGACGAGGCGCACCACCTGAAGAATCCGCGCAGCGCGGCGGCGACTTTGGTGCGCGAACTGCGCACCCGCTATCTGCTCTTGCTTACCGCCACTCCTGTGGAGAACCGGCTGGAGGACCTGTTCCAACTCGTCAGCTTGATCCGCCCAGGCCACCTGGGGTCGCCACAGGAGTTCCACAAGCGCCACCGCTCGCTGCACGGGGTCGAGCCGGTCAGCAACTTGATGGCGCTCCAGGCCCGGGTGCGGGAGGTGATGATCCGGCACCGGCGGAGCGAGCTTGCAATGATGCTGCCCCGCCGGCTGGCGGAGAGCTTTCGAGTGGCACCCGGCGCTGCGGAGGCGGAGCTCTACCGGCTTACATCTGAGCAGGTAAGGGCTTGGGGCCGGGCGGCACTGCCGGCGGAGAGGCTCGCCCTCCGTGGGGTGCAGCGAATGGCGGGCTCGAGCCCGCAGGCGCTTGCTACCGCACTGGAAACTGTGGGCTGGAAGGAGTTGGCCACGAAGGCGGCTGCTGTGACGATGACCGAGAAGGCACGGGCCCTGGGTGGCCTGCTCAGCCGGCATCTGGCGGCCGGCGAGAAAGTGATCGTGTTCACCGCGTTCCGGCAAACCCTCGACTTCCTTTCCAATCTCGCAGCCCAACAAGGACTTCCCCATGCGGTCTACCACGGCAGCCTGAGCCGCCAGCAAAAGGAGGCGGCGATCCGGGATTTCGAAGCCGAGCTGCCGGTGCTGTTCAGCAGCGACGCGGGCGGAGAAGGACGAAACCTCCAGTTCTGCCACGTCATGGTCAACTACGACCTGCCCTGGAACCCGATGCGGATCGAACAGCGACTCGGCCGCATTCACCGCATCGGTCAGGAGCACGTGGTCCAGCTCTACAACCTCGTCTCCATGGGCACCATCGAGGAGCGGATCCTGCACGTCCTGGAGGCGCGGATCAACCTCTTTGAGCTGGTGGTGGGAGAGCTGGACATGATACTGGGGCGGATCGACGACGAGTTCGACTTCGAGCACTCCGTCTTCATGGCGCACATCGAGAGCGCCCACGACGACGAGTTCGCCAGACGCCTCGAGGTGCTTGGGGACGATCTTGCTCGCGCCCGAGAGGGCTACCTCGAGAGCCGAGCCCAGACAGATGCGCTGGTCGGCGAGGCAACGGAAGCCCGATGACCTCCCGCGTTCGCGAGGCGGCGATAACGTTCTGGATGCGCTACGCCGAGCAGGAGGGCGCCCTGCTCGAGGACGGCGGCGACAAGGTGCTCATGTTATTGCCGCGTACGCTGCAGGAGAGGTTCGGCGTCCCGGAGGAGATCGCCATCACAGCCGACCCCGACGTGGCCCGCGACGACGGCGCTCAGCTCATGATCTCGGGACATCCGCTACTCGACTCCGCCGCCGCCGCGGTACTGGCGCAGGGCGACGCGGGCACGCTCTGGCTGGCCTGGTCGGCCAAGGCCGCGCCGGCGACCGGCAGCCTGGTGGCAGCCGCCCGCGATCAGATCGGAGTCGACCACGGGCGCCTGGACGCCTCCGGAGAAGCCGTGCCCAGGTACGTGCCGGTGTTGCGCGTGGGTGTCCAGGTCACGTATCGCCTCAACGACCACTTCCACGAACTCGAGGAGCTATGGGTCGACGCGCGTACTGGGCTGCCACTGCCAGCGGACCTCGAGCGTCGGCTGCGGACTTCTCCCCGTCTTGACGGCAAGCCCGGGCACCCTGCCCTTGAGCCCAGCTTTGATGTCGCGCTGCTCGCGGCCAGCGCGCGCCTGGAGGAGCGCGCAGCCGTACGACTCGAAACCCTGGGCAAGCATTCGGCTGCTCTCCTGCTAGACGAGCGGGCGTTGGTGGAGGCCTTCTATGCCGCGGCCCTGGAATCGATCGCGGAACGGCGACAAGGAGCGCAGCCTGAACGCCAGGCTATGTTTGACGCGCAGGCCCAGGCGACGAGGGCGGAGCGCGCCCGCCGCCTGCGCGAGATCGAAGACAAGTTCCAAGCCCGCTTCGAGATCCGGCCTGTGCGGCTGCACCTCATCTGGGCGCCCGCCATGTACATGCCGGTAACGGTGCGGCGGGGCGACCGCGGGTATGCGCTTGAGCTGGTCTGGTGGCTCCCCACGGCGAGCTTTGCGCCGCTTCGCTGCCCTGCGTGCGGAGAGCCGACGCCTCTGATCGCCGGCAAGGATCGGCTGGGGTGCCGGGCCTGCATGGGCCGGCCAGTGCAGGACATTCAGCCGGCCGGCTCGCCACCGCGTGCGTCGGAGCCGGCGCCGAAACCTGAACCTGCCGCCCCATCTATTGCGTCTTCAGGCGCCCTGGCAGGTCGGGCCCGTGCTGTCCATCATGTCGCCCTCAAGGCTGCGCCGACTGAGGCGGTGGATCACGCCAAACACTTGGAGGAACTTGCGCAGCAGCGGCGCCGGATCCTTCGCACAGGCGACAAGCTCGGCGGTGACTTCTGGGAGGCTGTCACCGCGGGCGATTCCTGGCCGCGGAAACGGGCAGGAGTCCACTCGCCGCTGCGGGCCCTCTACCGCATCTATGGCGCCGAGGCGCCCTTACGCGCGGTCGGGATTCCGATCGGGGCGCTCCCGACCGAGAGCACCTTCCGGACCGCTGAGCCGGTCGCCGGCATGCTTCACTCCACGACCGGGCGCGTGGTGGCTGGGCGGCGATCTTTCCCATTCACGCTGCGATGGCGGCTGGATGCGGGCCGGCCTGCGGTCGATGAAGTCCTGCCCGTGCTCGACGCCTGGGACGGACGACTTCCCCGATGGGCAATTCTGCCGGCAGAAGCAATCTACGAAGGTGCCCCCGCGCCGAGGGCAGCGCTCGACCCGGTCGGGGCGCTTCTGTGGCAGGTGGACCTGCCCAAGTTCGGCCTGCCTCTGGTCGCCCGCTGCCTGGCGGCGTGGCAGCGCATTGCTGGCGAACCCGAGCTGACACAGCTTCCGCCCGGGGTCCTGGCCGCAGCTCTCGGCGCATTGATCGCTCGGCGAGCAGGCATCATCCGGACGCGCGAAACCGCTGCGGCCGACCAAGGTGCCGAGCCGTCGGCAGTGGTTGCCGCGGCCGACGCCATGAAGCGGCTGCTCAAGCTTTCAGCCGACAGACAGTGGTGATCCCAGGCGTGCGTGCAGCCCGCCCGACCGTGGTCTCGAATTACCCGCCCGCCCGCAGCCGCCGCCGCGAAGATACTTTTCGAATTCTGTCGTGGCGTGCAACTCCGATGGTCAGCTGGGGATCAACTTGAAGGCTTGTCCCGCTCGCGACCGCACAACTCCCAGGTGACGCCGGTCAAAACTGACCACGACGTCCGTACCGATGCGCTCGGCCAGCGCCACAATCGAGGCGTCGGTTCCCCCGAGCGGGAAATCCCCGTACCGTTCCACCAGTTCGGCCATGCGTGACCAGTCCTCGCCAGCCGGGCTCATCACGTCGAACTCTCGAAGCCCTCGCAGGAAGCCGGCTTCGGCCGGCGGACCAAGCCTGGTTCCGACCAGGTAGGTCGCTTCAGCGACCACCAGCGCCGGCACCAACAGACGCACCGACCGATCCTGCAGCACCGCCAGCGCCCGCTGGTGATTGGCGTCCGACGCATCGACCGCTGCGTACAGGGGCCCGGTATCGACGATCGCCAGGCTAATCGTCGCGGCGTCGCCCCCACTCGCGCTCGAGAATCTCCTCGACCTTCTCAGACGTGTCGGTGCGTCCACTTCGCCCCAGCGCTGCGAACGGTACCCGCCGGGGCCGGTTCCCGGTCAGGCCCAGGTAACTGCGCAGCGCGAGCCTAACCAATTCCGCGGTGGAGATATCTCGGCGCCTGCGCTCGGCCTCAACCACGCGAGCCAGGTCGTCCGGAAGCATCAGCGTGGTGCGCCTCATATGCACATCATCGCATATCGCCACCCCTCACCGGTCGGTCTTCGAGCCTTACAGGCATGCCCCATCCTGCGGTAGGCACCGCGGGTGAATGGCGGAGCGGGAGGTGTGGCGGGGCTTCGTAGATGCTTTTACGAAAGACCGCGAACTACTCCTTCAACTCGAGTGGGACCGCGGCACCGAGCAGCCACGACGCCTTCGAGCCAAGCTCCAGTCCTACGTCCGCTACTTCGTCGATCGACCGCACGCTTCCGCTAACCAGATCCTCTGGGTAGTTCCGACTCGGCAGCGGGAAGAGCAGCTCGGGCACCTTCTTCGCGAGGTCGCGAATCCGGATAGGGAATGCTGCCGCTTCTGGACGACGACCAGCGACCAGGTCGGCGCCGCGGGACCGTTGGCTGCGATCTGGTTGGGCGGGGCGGACAAGGTCAGGCGCGCATTCGACTCGATGCCCGGCCTGGCACGGACTCAGCGCCGGATCGAGGAGAGCATCGGCAAGCCTGAGTGGTGGCTATGGCGCTCTGGCGGAGGAGCGGGGGCGTGACCCCTCGGCTCCGCCCGCTCGATCCCCTTCGGAACGACAAGGGGCCTGACTCCGGCCCCCTCACCGTCCGAGGGTCCGACTCGGACCCCCGCACACACGTTCGGAGGGCAAGCGCTCAACCTCTCGTCTCCGGACCTGGTACCAGCGATCTAAAGCGAGCTCTCAACAGAAGGCGAGTCATAGGGATAGACGAGGACACTGCGATCTGTATCTCGCCGCCCCGCATCGAGGTTTGCTCTGAGGAGCAGTGGCAGCGTGCCATCGACCTGCTGGCTGATCTTCTCGCGCCCGCCTTCGAGCGTCGTCCAGATGAAAGCAAGGCTGCGTGATCAAGACAGGTTGCGTTGATTATTTAGGTGGGGTATGGCATAGCAACCTACTTAGGTTGAGTTGTACAATTGAGTAGCCCCCATCATGAGCAACCTAACAAGAACTGCCTCCGCGGCTCCGCATGGCCGACCCAGCCGGGAAGCGGTGCACGCACGACTCGCCTTCATGATCGAGGAGCTGAAAACTCGCCTCGGCGGGTTGCCGTCCCCCGACGAGGCCGACGGCATATGGACCGACATCTGGTACCACGAGGCCCACAGCTCAACCGCCCTGGAGGGCAACACCTTGGTCCTGCGAGAAGTTGAGGCACTTCTCCGCGAAGGCAAGGCGGTCGGCAGCAAGGAACTCAAGGACTACCTGGAGGTCAGCGGCTACGCGGGCGCAGCTCAGTGGGTGTACAGCCAAGCACTGAGTTCTGGCCCATGGACCAGCGGCAAATTGCTCACGCTCACCGAAGTCCGCCAGGTTCACCGACTGGCACTGACCCCCGTCTGGGAGGTCGCTCCGCATCCAGACGCCTCCGAAGACGAGAGTCCGGGCAACTGGCGCCGGCATGACATCCACGCCTTCAAGCACGGGATGAAGCCACCGAGCCACCCAGATGTTCCGGCGCTGGTTCGCGACTGGGTAGATGGCGTCGCCAGCTTGCCTCGCGAGTCGCCCGTCGCGGAGGCACTCGCAGCGCGCCATGCCGCGTTCGAACGCATCCACCCCTTTATCGACGGCAACGGCCGCGTCGGCCGCTTGCTCATGAACCTCCTGTTGGTCCGGCTTGGTTACCCGCCGGCGATCATTCAGAAGCGTCTTCGAGATCGCTACCTCGAAGCCTTGAATCGTGCCGACCGCGGTGATCCAGGACCGCTAGGCGAGATCATCGCGCGCGCGGTCCTCGACAACCTCAGTCGCTTCGTCTTGCCTGCGGTGGCAGGGCCTGCGAAGCTGGTACCGCTGGACGCCTTGGCAACAAAGGATCTGTCTGTTCTAGCTCTACGTAATGCCGCGCAACGTTCACGGCTGAAGGCAATTCGAGCGGCCGATGGCACCTGGCGCAGCAGTCGGCAATGGGTTGAGGAGTATCGGAGCGATCGCTATGCGACGCTGCGCCTGCCGAGGAAGCGCAATGCCTTGAAGGAGAAGAGGTCGAAGTGAGAGTCGCCACCTACACCCGCATATCGACCGACGAGGAGCACCAGCCGTACTCGCTGGAGGCGCAGGAGACACGCCTTGCTGCCTACATCGCTAGTCAAGACGGCTGGGAGCTCACGCGCCGCTACACCGATCGGATGACCGGCAGCACCCTGGAGAGGCCCGAGCTACAGCGCGCTCTCGCCGACGCCCGCGCCGAACGCTTCGACCTTCTGCTCGTCTATCGAGTCGATCGTCTATCGCGCTCGGTGCGTGGATTGGCACAAATCCTCGAAGAGCTCGACCACTCACATGCTGTTTTCCGCTCGGCAACGGAGCCCTTCGACACGGGTACGCCTGCGGGCCGAATGATGGTCCAGATGCTTGGCGTCTTTGCTGAGTTCGAACGCGCCACTCTGGTCGACCGCGTGATCGCCGGCATGGAGCGCAAGGCAGCTGCGGGCGGATGGCTCGGTGGCCCCAATCCATACGGCTATCGCTATAACCCAGCCGTTGCGATGCTGGAACCCGACGAGTGTGAAGTGGCGACGGTGCGAGCGATCTTCGACCTCTACGTCACCAAGAAATTGGGAACCAGGGCTGTTGCCAACTGGCTGAACAGCCATGGCCATCAGACACGAGCCGGCCGACCATGGAGCGCAGTCACCGTCTTTGACATCCTCCGCAATCCGGTCCACGTCGGACGGATTGAGTTCCGCGGCGCATCGCATCAAGCTCCGCACGTCGCCCTCGTCAGCCAGGACGCCTTCGATGCCGCGCAGACGACGCTCGCTGCCCGGCATGATGCGGCGTGGAAACGCCGCAGCAACACCAGCGATTATTTGCTAAGCGGGGTTGTCCGCTGCGGCAAATGCGGGAACCGCCTCCTGGGTACGGTGGCTCATGGGCGCAGCGGACCGTACCGGTACTACACCTGCTTCTCGCGCAATCGCTATGGCCCGCATGGCTGCCAAGCCGACCGGCTTCCCGCGGAAGCCTTCGAACGTGCCGTCCTAGCCTCCATGCAGACGACGTATTCCGACAGCGACCTCATCGACCGAGCAGTCGCCGGTGCCAGGAAGAAGGCGAATACCGCGCTCCCAAGCATGCGATCGGACCTGCGAAGTCTTGAGGCGAAAATCGACAAGGCCGAGCAAGCGCTGCAGCGTTACTTTGCCGCCTTCGAGTCCGGCTCACTTACAGCCAGGCGGTTGGCCGGCCGGATGGAGGAATTGGAGCAGCGTCTCGCCGAGCTGCGGACGCAGCGGGAGACGCTTCAGGACGAACTGGCCGACATATCGATCACGCCGCCGACCGCCAGCGACCTTCGCTCAGTAATCGGCGCGATCGCCGACGCGATGGACAATGGCATGCCTTCGCAACGCAAGGCGCTGATGCAGCAATTGGTGAGCGAGATCAGAGTCAAATCCCGGAGTGAAATCTTTCCGACCTATCGGCTGCCAGCGCCGCCGGTTCGCGTTATATCAGGAGTGGTGGGCCGCCGTGGACTCGAACCACGTCCTCCGCGGTAGATCGCGCCGAGCGCTGTGTAATTCTGCCCAGTGATCTCGCGTCGATACGGCGTAATGACCGGAGTTATGTGGTGCGTACGGCGCATCCAAAGATTTTGATTCCGGGACTCTCCAGGTGAGACGAGCGACCTACACTTCGACCGCCACCCTTATGAACCGCGTCCTCATAGTCCTCGTCACCGGAACCATCAGCACATCCGCTGAGACCACCGTCCTCGACTCGTGGCCGCATCTCGGCGCGGCATAGGCTGACTCAGCGCAGCCGCGTTTCCAGTTCGCGCACGCGTTCTGATCCGGGCCATCTGCCCGCATAAGCGCCCGCGTTGAGCGCGTCAGTGAGCTCCTCGAGCAGCGGCTCCATCGGCCCGGCTCGCGCCGCGTGTTGGTATTCGAGCGGCGTCTCCGGCGGCGCCCGGCGACGTTTCAATCGCCGCTGAACCCGCTCGTACAGGCGCAACAGCTCCGATTCTCCGGGCGCCGACCGCTCCCCTCTGCCCCACCTTCGCGTGCGCAGCCATGCATAGAGCAGCACCACCAGCAGCGCGATGGCAATTGCCGGTGGGATGACGGCGAGCACGCCCAGCGAGCCCAAGGCCGCGAGCGGGGCGCCGATCGAGAGGTGTGGGATGAGGCTCGCGAGGCCGGCAGCCGCCCAGCGGTTCGGAAACTTCGTGGCCGGCAGGGCGGCGAAACCAGGTGATGGGTCGACCGGCACCCAGCCGTGACCGGCGAACCACACCTCGACCCACGCGTGCGCGTCGTGCTCGCGCACTATCGACTCGTTGAGCACTGAGTTGTAGTCGCCGGTCGAGTATCCGGTCGCAAGCCGGGCCGGGATGCCAAGGCTGCGAAGCATCAGAGTCTCGGCGGTCGCGAACTGCTCGCAGTAGCCGATCTTGGCGTCGAACAGGAACCAGTCGACGGGGTCGCGGCCCGCCGGCACCGGCCCGAGCTGCAGCGAGTAGCGGAAGTTCTGCTGCAGATAGGTCGTCAGCGCCATCACCTGGTCGAACTCACTGCCGGTGTGGCCCTCGACCGCTGCCTGTGCGAGCGCCGCGGCGCGCGCCGAAAGCGCGTCGGCGTTCAGGTATTCGGCGTTGTTCTCTGGGGCGGGAACGGCACCGGGATAAGCGCTGTCCGGCTCCAGTGCTTGGGGTGAAAGGTTGGGCAGGTACGACACCACGGAGTAGGTTTGGCCGGCGCGCAGGACATCAGGCGTGCGAAAAGTGCCGTAGGCGTCACGTCGCAGCGACGTCACCGGCGCGTACAGGCTCTGGATCGGATACGCGGCGCTGAGCACGCCGGGCAGCGTCCTGACGACGCGGAAGACCTGCGCAAAGGTGCCGAGGTTGTTCGCCGGCGCGGGCGGCAGGAACCGCGGCTGGATGTACGGCTGGAAGGTCGTGAAGTTGGTCCGAGATGCCGTCCACTGCCCGTTCTGGTAGGTGTCGAACACCAGCCCACGCCAGTAGGCGGGCGCGCCCGTGCGGACGTACATGACCGGCGCGTCGCCGAGCCTGCCCCTGAAATGCAGGTCGATGCTGTTGGTGGCGCCGGATGGGTCGCCGCTGATCTGCACGAGTGGCAGGGCCGGATTCTCGAGCTCGCCGTTGAACTGCGTGAAGCTGGGCAGCGAAATCACCAGGGGCGTCGGCGACAGGGCGGTCGGCTGGGGGATGAAGATGAAGGCGATCACGCCGAGAGCCAACGCGCCGGCCAGGGCCAGCGCCAGCGGGCGTGCCGGCGCCCCGAGGCGGGCGTCGATGCGTCGCAGGTGCGAGCTCATCCAAAAGCCGGCCAGGCACACCGCCCAGAGCGCGACAAGGATGCCGAAGGGGTAGTCCCAGGCGAACACCGCGGCCAGGTAGAGGATGGCGAGGCTGATCCACAGGCTCGAGTAGCAGTTGCGGCGGGTCTTGAGGTCGAAGCTGGTGACCGCGACCAGCAGGATGGCGAAGTTGGCTTGCGGCAGGATGCCGCCGAAGATGGCGAGCACCGAATCGGCGAGGAAGTAGGCGAGCGCGGCCATGACGAGGCTCGCCACCAGCACCTGGCCCGCGACGCGGCGCCGCTGGTTGCGACCGCGATAGCTGACGACGTGGCCGATCGCCGCCCCCACCACACATGCGGCGGGGACGACGTAGTCCTGGCCATAGATCGCGATCGCCACCACGGCCACGACAAAGCCGGCGAACACGAAGGCGCGAGCCTGGAGCGAGTTCTCGACCGGCGAGGGCGGGAGCCGTAGAAACCTGGGCAATCTCAAAGCGGCCACGCCGTCCCGACGCGCGTGACCGGCGCATCAATTTCGAGCTGGGCCTCGCCGACGACCCAAGCCCGAACGCGCCCCCCGCGCTGCCGCACAGTCTCCAGCGCCTCGACCAACGGGGCGCTGCCTCCGCCCGTGATCCCCACCGCATCCGTGACTGCTGGCGCAAAGTCCTCCCCGTTTGCCGCGGAGGTGACCGGCAAGATCGGAGGGGGTGAGGTATTCGCACCGCCGGCTGGACTTGGGTACCGCGCCAGCCACTCCAGCAGCGCCCACAGCGAGCGCGCCTCGCCCGGCTGGCTCGGCTCGAGGCCCGGCGCCCATAACACTACCCGCCCCCCACCCCGGATGCAATCCCACGTCTCCGAGGCCGCCAGGCGCGCGATCTGGTCGGCGACCTCGCGCGACGGGGGGTGCGGGTCGCAAAAGATGCCGACCGTCTGCACCCCCGGCGGCTCGTACTCGCGCACCACCAGCTCCCCGAGCCGCGCGCTGGACTTCCAGTGGATGCGTCGCAGCGGATCCCCCGGCCGGTACTCGCGAACCCCGAACAGCTCCGTCCCCGACCCCGACCGCGGCGCTGCCACGCTGGCCTCCAGCTCCCGGGCCTGCGGCGATGAGCTCAGCGATGCGAAGCGCGGCAGCACGAGCCCGACCTCCCCATCCGCCCCCTTGCGACGGAATCGGAAGAAGCCCAGTGGATCGCCGGATTCGAGCCCCCAGTTGCTCGCCAGGACGGCGCCGCGCCCGAGCCGCCCGAGCGGCCGGTGCTCGACCCACCCGGCCCGCGGCACCACGCCGGTCGCCGCGCTCACCTCGACCCCTCCGACCGAGCCAGACAGGCGGGCGGGACCGCGCGAGCTGCCGGTTGTCGTCAGCCTCAGCTCGATGTCGGCCTGGTCGCCCTCAAAAAGCGGAGCCGGCAGCGGCCCGCTTCGCAGGAGCTGTTCGGGAAGCGCCTCGAGCGGCGAATCGGGCCCGGGCCTGGCGGCACCCAGCCCAAGATCAGCCCTCAGCCCACGCCAGTTCCATCGGGCGTAGACGTAAGCCGCCACGATGAGCGCGCCGATCCAGTACGCGAGGAGAAACAGCCACGCGACCTCGGAGGTCGTGCCGTAGTAAAAGACGGCGGCCGCCACCGCCAACGCGCCGAAGCAGCGCCACGAGATCCCCCCGATCAGTGCTGCCTCAGCGGAGGGAGTGGCAGCGAGGCGACCACCTCTTCGACGACGTCTGCCGCCTTGAAGCGGCCGCGCATGCCGAGCCGGTGTGACAGCACGGGCAGCGCGAGGAGCTTGATGTCGTCGGGCAGGACGAAGTCGCGGCCTTCGAACAGCGCCCACGCCTGCGCGGCGCGCTGCAGGTACACGCCCGAGCGCATGCTCGCGGGCAGCAGCACCTCTGGTCGCGAGCGGATCGCGTGCAGCAGCGACACGATGTAGGTCCTGATCGCGGGCGCGGCCACCACCTTGAGGCACGCGTCCTGCAGCTCGATCACCTCGGCGAGGCTCACCGCCGCACGCAGGTCGGCGATCGGGTCGCCGTGCTCGCGGCGGGCGAGCACCTCCATCGCCTCCTCATCGGTCGGCGGCCCCATCTCCGCGGCCAGGATGAAGCGGTCGAGCTGCGACTCGGGCAGCGGATAGGTGCCATGGAACTCGGTCGGGTTCTGCGTGGCGACCACAAAGAAGGGGCGCTCGAGGCTGCGTGTCACGCCTTCGACCGTGACCTGGCCCTCCCCCATCGCCTCGAGCAGCGCCGACTGCGTGCGGGGCGTCGCCCGGTTGACCTCGTCCGCCAGGACGATGTTGGCGAAGACGGGGCCGGGGATGAACTGGAAGCTCAGGTCCTTCTGATTGAAAACGCTCGAGCCCGTGATGTCCGAAGGCAGCAGGTCAGGCGTGCACTGGATGCGCCGGAAGGCGCCGCCGACCGACGTCGCCAGCGCGCGTGCCAGAAGTGTCTTGCCGGTGCCGGGCAAGTCCTGGAGGAGAACGTGGCCACCGGCGACGAGCCCCGCGGCCGCCAGCCGCACCACACGCTTCTTGCCGACGATGACGCGATGGACGTTCTCTTCGATTCGCCCTAAAAGCTCGGCGGCGCGACGCGGTTCAAGATCGGTTTCACGGTCAGCCGACGACATGTCGGATCAGTCTAGTTGCGCGCAGAGGTAACCCCTAACGCGAGATCGATCAGCTCTGGCCGATCATCCTCGTGATCACCTCGGCCAGGTTCGGCCCTCCCTTGCCGAACGGGACCGAGTGCACGCGGTGTGCGAACACCATCTCCGCGACCTCGCCGACCTGGGCCGGCCCCACCTTGTCCTTGGCGTCATAAGCGGCCTTGGCCTGGGCGGCCCGCGCGCAAACGAGGTCGGAGCGGTGACCGTCCACCTCGAGCGCGATCGATAGCTGCGCGATGAGGCGAAGGATCTCGCGCGGCAGCTCGACCTCCGGAAAGGTCGCGATCCCTTCGGCGATGTGCGCGCGCACGTCCTGCTCCGATTCGGCGTGCTGCTGGTAGAACTTCGTCGGGTCGTCTTCCCACATCGCCCGTTTCTCGACGATGGAGACACGCTGGTCGAGGTCGCGAATGCCCTCGACGTCGACGCACAACCCGAAACGGTCGAGCAGCTGCGGGCGCAGCTCCCCTTCCTCGGGGTTCATCGTGCCGATGAGGATGAATCGCGAAGGGTGCGAGACCGACACGCCCTCGCGCTCGACGGTGTTGATACCCATGGCAGCCGCGTCGAGCAGCACGTCCACGATGTGGTCGTCCAGCAGGTTCACCTCGTCGACGTAGAGGATGTTGCGGTTGGCCTCGGCGAGCACGCCGGGCTCGAAGCGGCGCGAACCTTCCTTGAGCGCAGCCTCCAGGTCGATGGTCCCGACCACCCGGTCCTCTGACGCGTTGATCGGCAGCTCGACCACGCGCATGCGGCGCGTGGCGACCGGAAGCGGGCCATCCTTCGCGCGCTCGCGGCAGTCGAGGCAGAAGTCCTCGGGGTCGTCAGGATGGCACCCGAAATGGCACCCCTCGACGACCTGCTGCTCGGGCAGCAGCTTGGCGAGCGCGCGCACCGCCGTGGACTTGCCAGTGCCCTTCTCGCCGCGAATCAGCACGCCGCCGATTGCCGGGTTGATCGCGTTCAGCACCAGGGCCAGCTTCATCTGCTCCTGGCCGACGATCGCCGTGAAGGGGTAGGAGTACCTGTCTATCGCCATCGGCCTGATGTTACCGGGGGGTGAGCCGCGCCATCAGCAAAGGGGATGGTTCGGATCGTGCGGTCCATACAAGCGGCGGGCTTGGGAGGATGAGGGGTGCGGTAACCGGACGAGTGCTGGGGCTGGTGGCGGCCGGCTGGGCAGATGCGCTAGGCGGCGAGCCGGCGACCGGGGATGCTCGTGCAGCTCATCAGCACGACCGCCGCCCCGGCTGCGACCGCCCATCTCATTGCCGGTTCAACGTACCGACGTGCGATTCGGTCACGAGCCCTCAGCGCCCGCCCCGGCCCAGCTCCTGCTCCACCGCCGATGCGATCTCGTCGCGCGACAGGTCGTACAGGCCGTAGTAGCGAGCGCCCATCCGCTCCGCCAGGTCGGCGCACGCGTTGATCGCATAGGTCTGGTACATCGGCGCGACGCGCGCCAGGTGCTGCACAGACGGCAGGTGGCTGTAGTCGCGCGCTGAGTCGATGACCAGCGCGTCGATGTGTTCCGCATCGATCATCGCCGCGATCTTCTGCGCCTCGACCAGCGGCTCTTCCTTGAACATCGAGATGTTGCCGCGCCCGTCACTGATGAGCACCAGGAGCGGCCTGATCGTCGGATCTCGCAGCAGCTCGGTCTTGACCACCTTGTACCCGGCCATCAGCCCATGCGTCAGCGGCGTGGTGCCGCCGACCGACAGCTTCTCCAGGCGGCGCCTTGCCAGCGAGACACTGGAAGTTGGTCGCAAAACCACCTCGGCGGTGCGGTTCTTGAAGATCACGACGGCGACACGGTCGCGGCGGACGTAAGCGTCCTGGAGCAGCGATAGGATGGCGCCCTTGGTCGCTGCCATCCGCTGCTCGGCGTCCATCGAGGCCGAGGCGTCGACGACGAACACGATCAGGTTGCCGATCTTTCTCTCGCGAACCTTCTGCCGCAGGTCGTCCCGCTCGATCTTCAAGCGCTCACCGGGCAGGCGACCTCGATCGACCTGCATCGGCGCCGCGGCGCGCACCGTGGCATCGATCGCGAGGTCGTTGACCTTGGCCCTGGGCTGCGCGCGCACGTAGCGGCCGCGGCGGTCGGCGGTCTGGCTGGCGGAGCGCTTGCCGCCCTGCTTCCTGATCCGTCGCTGCCGTGGCAGATCGATGCGCTTCAGGTTGAACAGCTCGGTCGCGTCGGGCGCCGACTCGCTGCCGCTCGCGCCACCGGTGGTCATCCCCTGGTCGCTGCCGGCGGCCTGCTGGCCCGAGTCGGCCGCGCTGGAGGTCTGCTCGGCGGTCGACTCTGAGGAGGCATCGCTTTCTGAGGACTGCGGCTCGCCCGATTCCGACTCCGGCTCCTTCGAGCCTTCCTGCTCGTCGCCCTGCTCGGACGACGTGGTCTCCTCCTGGTCGCGGCGAACCGGTTGGCGCGCGCGGTGGGCGAGCGCCAGCGCCGCGGCGTCGTAGATGTCGTCGCGATTCGGCGTCGCGTGACGCCGGTAGGCGCCGAGCGCTCGCGCGGCATGGTCGATGACGACATCGGCGCGGTGGCCGAGCACCTCGGCCTCGACGCAGATCGAGGAGATGAGCCGCGCCTGGGCCGACGTGGTGCGCACCTTCTTGACCGCGACAATGGCTTCGGCGAGGGCTCTCGACAGGTTGTGGTCGGCGGCCGCGAACTCGGTGGCGAACTCGTGCTCGCCCTTCTTGAACGCGGCGTCGCGTTCCGAGATGAGCACGCGCTGGTCCGGATCGCGGATGCCTTCGATGTCGACGCACAGGCCGAAGCGGTCGAGGAGCTGTGGCCGCAGCTCGCCCTCCTCGGGGTTCATCGTGCCGACCAGGATGAAGCGCGACGGGTGCGCGAACGAGACGCCCTCTCGCTCCACCACGTTGATCCCCGACGCCGCAGCGTCAAGCAGCACGTCGACCAGGTGGTCGTCCAGCAAGTTGACCTCGTCGACGTAGAGGATGTTGCGGTTCGCCTCGGCCAGCACGCCCGGCTCGAAGCGCTTGGCGCCCGCGCGCAGCGCCGCCTCGATGTCGATGGTGCCGACGACGCGGTCCTCGGAGGAATTGATCGGCAGCTCGACCACCCGCATGCGGCGCTTGTATGAGGGCAGGACGCCGGCATCGGCGAGGCGACGGCGGCACTCGGCGCAGAGCGCCTCGGTGTCGTCGGGGTCGCAGCCGAAATGGCAGCCTTCGACCACCAGGTGCTCGGGCAGGAGGCGGGCCAGGGCGCGGACGGCGGTCGATTTGCCGGTGCCCTTCTCGCCGCGGATCAGCACCCCGCCGATCGTCGGCACTATGGCGTTGAGGATGAGGGCAAGCTTCATCGACTCCTGCCCGACGATGGCAGTGAAGGGAAAGACGTGGCGATCGAGCGTGACGCTCACTTACTCAGGATAGTTGGGGTGCCGGATCGCGCCGTTCGCGCTCTTTTGGCCGACGCGCGGCGCGTCGATAGCGCGTTGGTGCCCTTTAAGCCGGACCCCCGGAGCGGTGCTCAGCTAGGTACTAGCTGCTTGACCAGGTCCCTTTCTTGCACCAGCTCTTCGGTGGTCACCCGGATGCGTTCCTTGGCGTCCGCGTCGTGCTCGAGGCCGTCGACCACCTTCCACGTCGTGCCATCGGTGGCGATCGGGAACCCGAACTGCAGCCCCTCGGGCGTCCCGTACTCCCCTTTGCTGCACACCGCCAGCGACGTCCAGTCGCCATGAGGCGTGGCGGTTCGGATGCTGTTCACGGAGTCGATCACCGCGTTGGCCGCCGACGCCGCCGACGACAGCCCCCGCGCCTCGATCACCGCAGCGCCTCGCTTTTGAACCGTGCTGATGAAATCGCCCTTGAGCCAGGCGTGGTCCTTGATCACATCGAGGGTATGACGCCCACCAATGCGCGAGTTGCGGGCGTCGGGGTACTGCGTCGCCGAGTGGTTGCCCCAGATCGCCAGGTTGGTGACGGTGGCGACGGCGACCCCGGCCTTCTTCGCCAGCTGCATTTTGGCCCGGTTCTCGTCCAGGCGGGTCATCGCGAACCACCGCTCGGACGGCACGTCAGGCGCGTTGGAGCGCGCGATCAGGCAGTTCGTGTTGCACGGGTTGCCGACGACCAGGATCCGAACATCGCGAGCCGCCCTCGCCTGGATCGCCTTGCCCTGCGGCGCGAAGATGCCGCCGTTGATGGACAGGAGGTCGCCCCGCTCCATCCCCGCCTTGCGCGGGACCGACCCGACGAGCAGGGCCCACGAAGCGCCGTCGAAGGCCTCTTCGGTGTTGCTGGTCAGGACCATGTCGGTGAGCAGGGGGAAGGCGCAATCGTCGAGCTCCATGGCGACGCCGTGGAGTCCCTTCATCGCCGGCTCGATCTCGAGCAGGCGCAGGACGATGGGCTGGTCAGGGCCGAGGAGCTGACCGGAGGCGATCCTGAAGACGAGGGAGTAGCCGATCTGGCCGGCAGCGCCGGTGACCGTGACATGGACTGGCGCGCGCGATCCGTCGGGTTTATTTGCCATACCGGCCAATGCTAGCTGTATACGGAGGCGCACTTGGTGAGGCGCCGGCGACGATCGCGAGTCCGTCTATTGCGCGGGCGTGGTCATGACCTGTCGTGAAACGCGGCGCCTCGTGCTAGTTAAGTTAGAACGCCGTCTCCCGGCCGAAAGTTCCGATCTTGCGAGCCGCCGCCGCAGCTGCTGGGATCGTGAGGGGGCAGTTCGGCCGGGCCAGGAAGTACAAACATGATTGCGGCCCGGACGATCGCAGCGGCAACGGCAAGCAGGACCACCCGGCCCTCCACGCGCCGAAGGCGCGGGATCCCAAAGGTTGCGCGGGGGCAGCCTGCCATCTGAAGTACTCCCGGCGGAAGTAGGTTTGGCTAGCGGAAGCCCTCGCCCTCCGGTTCGAACAGCTCTCCTTCGGCGATGCGGCGGGCGAAGCACAAAAAGCCGCTGTGGGCGACCATCCGGTGGGACGGCCGCAGGCTCCTCCCCCGCACCGTCCAACCCCTCTGCAACAGCTCGTACACCTCCAGCATCCCGAAGCCCCGCGCCTCGCGCAGGCCCTCGAAGAAGCGCTGCACCTGGCTGACGTTCGGGCAGTGGGCGAACACGATCCCGCCCGGGCGCAGCGCGCTGCACACCGCGGGGATCGCCTGCCAGGGCTCGGGCAGGTCGAGCAGGACGCGGTCCATGTCGCGCTCGGGCACCCCCAGGTAGATGTCGCCCAGCTTGAGCAGCAAGTTCGGCGGCACCTCACCCAAGGTGTCCGTGATCGCCTGCGTCGCCGCCTCGAGGAACTCCTCCCGCTGCTCGTAGGTCACGACCAGCCCGCTCGGGCCCACCGCCCGCCACGCCGCCAGGGTCAGCGCCCCGGTCCCCGTCCCCGCCTCCAGGACCCTCGCCCCCGGGTGCAGGTCGGCGCTGATCAAGATCGCCCCGAGGTCTTTCGGATAGATCGGCTGCGCCTGCCGCACCCGCCCGGTCACCTGCTCGGCGAAGGTCGGCCGCACCGCCAGCAGTCGCGCACCCAGCTGGGTGGTAACGACCACGCCCTCGGGGCGCCCGATCACCGCGTCGTGCTCGATGGCGCCCGAATGGAGCGAGTGGCGCGCCCCGGCCTTGAGCCGCACGCGGTGCTTCCGACCGACCTTGTCGACGAGCAGGACCAGCTCGCCATCGGCGAACTCGCCGCTCATCTCAGCGGTTTTCGAACGCGGATCAGGCAGTGCCAGTACGCATGCCACAGCTTGCCGTCGCGGCGCTCCGGGTGCAGCTCGCCGCGCGCCTCGCCTTGCGCCGACTCGATCACGCCTGCCAGGTCCGCTGACAGCGCCGGCGCAACCGCCATGTTGCCCATCCAGTCCTCGAAGTCCCAATCCAGCTCGTGGCTGGTGGCAACCTCGACCGCGAAGCCAGCCCGCTCCAGGCGCTCGGTCCACTCGGCCACGGTCAGGGAGCGAACGTGGGAAGGATCACGACGCACCTCGACTTCGTGCAAAACGTCGCGCGCGGCCGGCGGCGGGGCGCAATCGACGAAGGCTGCCCCACCGCCCGGCTTGAGCACACGCAGCGACTCGCTCAGAAAGCCGGCGAAGTCAATGAAATGATGGGGCGCCGCCCGGACCGTGTACAGGTCGAAGGATTCGTCCGCAAACGGCAAGCGGGAAGCGTCGCCCAGCACCCACTCCGCGTTGGCGATGCTGCGCTCAGCGGTGAGCCGGCGAGCGTGCGCCAGCATCTCCGGCGTCAGGTCCAGGCCCACGACGCGGCGCACCAACGGCGCCAGCGCAAGCGCGGTGTTGCCAGTGCCGGTGGCGACGTCGAGGGCCAGGTCGGTGGGCTCTGGCTGCGCCAGCTCGAGCACCTCGCGCAGGCGCTCGACCGAGGTGTGAAACGCCGCCTTCGCATAATTCCCCGCCACCGGGGCGAAGCGCGCACGCACGTCTTCAGGCACGCTCTGAGTTTAGGGCTGCTCTTCGAGTGGTCTGTTTCGCCGCGAGCGCAGGAATCCCACACCGACGATCGCCACGATGATCAGCGCCGCACCACCGCCATAGACCAGCGGGCTCGAACGGATGGAGCGCTCGAGGCGGTCCCCGAACAGCACGCCGAGCAGCAGAAATACGGCGGCCCAGGCCGCGCTGGAGACCGCGACGCTGATCGCGAACACCCGATAGCGCAGCTTGAGGATGCCCGCGGCGACGGTGAGGGGAACACGAAAACCCGGGATGTGGCGGCCGAAGACCAGTGTCCACGGCCCGAACCTCGCAAACCAGGCTTCGGCGCGGTCGAGGCGGCTCGGTGTCAGCTCGAGGACTCGCGCGATGCGGTGCTGGAGCAGGCGGCGGCCGTAGCGGCGAGACACCAGGTACAGGTTGGTCGCGCCGAGCGTGACCGCGAGGGTGAAGCCAAGCCACGCCGCAAACAGCACTGGGAAGTTGTGCGGCAGCCGGTGCCCCACATATAAAACGAAGGCGTCGCCGGGGATGAAGAGCGGGGGTCCGGACTCCTCGATGTAGATCAACGCGAACCCGACGAGGTAGCCGTCGTCCCTCAGGACCGCGCCGATCGATCCGTCCGCCGACGGCAGCTCGCCCGATGCGTCGTGCTCGACCAGCAGCCACATGATCACGATCACCGCGATCAGCACCCCGATCCCACCGATCACGCGCCAGCGCGCCGATAGGCCGAACTCCGTCTCGGGTTCCGCCGCCTCGCTCATCCGCGGGCCAACATACCGGCTATCGTTCGAACCGATGGCCAAGGCAGTCGCCCGTTGGAGCGGTCACAAGGTCAAATTCGATATCGAGTCCGCCTCGGGCCACACCGCCGCCATCGACGAGCCGCCGGTCTTTGGCGACGACGCCGGGATGCGGCCCACCGAGATGCTGCTGGGCGCCCTCGGCGGCTGCACCGGCCTCAACCTCGTGCTCCTCCTCAAGAAGTTCAAGCAGCCGCTCGCATCCTTGGCGGTCGAGGTCGAGGGTGAGCAGGAGCAAGAGTGGCCACGCCGCTTCACCAAGATCGACATCACCTTCGTCACCGGCTGGTCAGCAGACTTCGACAAGAAGCTGGTGGACAAAGCGATCGATCTCGCCTGCAATCGCTACTGCCCCATCCACGCGACCTTGAGCCACGGGGTCCAGATCGAACACAAGCGCAAGAACAGCTGAACCGATTCGCGCTGCTCGGCCTGGTTCTGTTGTGCGCCGCTTGCGGCAACCACCAACCGCTCGCGGCGGCCTCGCCGATTCCGACGCCGACGCCCTCGGCCATCGCCACGCCTTCGCCATCGCCGACCCCCACCCCGTCCGTCGCACCGTCGCCGACCGCGACCCCGTGCCCGTCCGCGTCGAGCCTGATCAGCGCACCGCTGTGGCCGCGCGCGACGAACCTCGCGTACGACTCGACCCGCTCCCAGGTCCTCCTCTTCGGCGGCCTCGGCGCCACCATCAGCAACGACACCTGGGTCTGGGATGGCAGCCAGTGGACGCGAACGGAATCGACCACGATGCCCACCACCCGCGCCGGCGCAGCACTGGCGGATGATCCGGAGCATCACGTCGTCGTCATGTTCGGCGGCGACAAGACCGGCGACTATCGCGGCGACACCTGGTTGTGGGACGGCGCCTGGCACGCGGTGTGCCCTCATCACAGCCCATCTCCACGTGCCGGCGCGGCGATGACCTACGACCCGGTCCGTCATTTGATATTGCTGTTCGGCGGCTTCGACGGCACCGAGCTGAACGACACCTGGGTGTGGAACGGCACGGATTGGGCCCAGCAGTCGCCGGCCACGTCCCCGCCGGCGCGCCAATATTCGAGGCTTGCTTTCGACACGGCGCGGGGCGACGCAGTTCTATTTGGCGGCTTTGGTGGCTTGGCCGATACCTGGACGTGGGACGGCCGCAACTGGACGCAGCGGCATCCGGCGAAGAGTCCGCCGGGCGTTGCCGACAGTACCCCCCTCCCTGAAGGGATGGTGTACGACAGCGCGCGCAAGGTGATCCTCTTCGTCGCTCCCATCCACAGTTCAACCTCAACAGCCGCCGCCACGATGGAGACGTGGACTTGGAACGGCACCACGTGGACGCGCCTCGCTCCCGCGGCTGCGCCTCCACCGAGGGACGGATACGGACTGGCGTACGACGCGGCTCGCTCGTTGGTCGTGCTCGCCGGAGGCTTTCCAGTCGGCAGCGCCGATCCGACCACCACGTGGGCGTGGGACGGCGTCACGTGGTCGGACCTCACCGGCCTCACCGCCTGAGTCAGCGGCGTTTCTCAACACCCGAATAGAATTAATCCTCGTTCCATAAAGCCCCCTTTGACTGAGGCCGCTACGGAAATTTGCTCGAGAGCTACGTCCCGCTACTGATCTTCGTACTGATAGTTCTCGGTTTGATCGGCGCATTGGTCACCCTCAGCTTTGTGCTGGGCCCCAACAAGCCGTACAAATCGAAGCTCGCTCCGTACGAATCCGGCATCGTCACCGACAGCCCCGCCCATAAGCGCCTGTCGGTTCGCTTCTACCTCACCGCGATGCTCTTCATCATCTTCGACGTCGAGGCGGTCTTCTTCTACCCGTGGGCGGTGATCATGCGGCAGCTCAAATGGTTCGGCCTCATCGAGATGCTGGTCTTCATGAGCATCCTGCTGGTGGCGCTCGCTCACATCTGGCGTAAGGGGGGCCTCGATTGGGACTAGAGGAGATGCTCGACCCGATGGGCCAGAACGTGTTGACGACGACGCTCGGCAAGCTCGTCGGTTGGGGACGCGGCAACTCGGTGTGGCCGGCTCAGTTCGGCCTGGCCTGCTGCGCCATCGAGATGATCGCCACCGCCACCGCCGGCGTCGACATCGCGCGGTTCGGCTCGGAGGCCTTTCGAGCCTCACCTCGGCAGTCAGACCTGATGATCGTCTCCGGCCGCGTCTCCCAGAAGATGGCGCCCGTGCTGCGCACGGTCTACGACCAGATGCCGGAGCCGAAGTGGGTCATCTCGATGGGCGCGTGCGCGTCGACCGGCGGTGTGTTCAACAACTACGCGCTGCTCCAGGGCGTGGACAAGATCGTGCCCGTCGACGTTTACATTCCCGGCTGCCCTCCACGTCCTGAGGACCTGCTCAACGCCCTGATGATCCTGCAGGAGCGGATCAAGGCCCAGGGAATCAAGCCGCGCCAGTGATCGCGGACACCCTGATCATCGACCGCGGCGTCAGCGCCGGGGACGCCTGGATAACCGTGCCGTCCGAGAGCGTCCACGACGCGCTGGCCGGCTTGCGGTCCGAGGGCTACAGGCTGCTCACGTTCCTCACCTGCGTCGACCACCTCGCCGACGCCTCGCGTGAGTGGCCGGCGCGGTTCGAGATCGTCTACCAGCTGCGCAACCTGGATTCGCGCGAGCAGCTGCGCGTCCGCGCCTTCGTCGACGGCGAGCCTCCGAAGATCGACTCGGTCCAAGACTTGTTCCCACCCGCCAACTGGGACGAGCGCGAGACCTTCGACCTCTTCGGCATCGTCTTCAACAACCACCCCGACCTCACCCGGATCCTCATGCCCGACGACTGGGTCGGCCACCCGCTTCGGCGCGATTACCCGGTGGGCGGCGAGACGGTCGAGTTCTCGCCAGAGCATGAGAAGTGGCAGACCGCCCCGGAGGAGGCCTGATGAGCGTCGCCCAGGGCGTGACCATCACCAAGACGGGGCAGGCGGGCGCGTTTGGCGGCGAGATCCTCACCGTCAACTTCGGCCCGCATCACCCTTCGACCCACGGCGTGCTGAGGCTCATCGTCGACCTGGACGGCGAGCAGATCCGCCGGATCAAGCCGGTGATCGGCTACCTGCACACCGGTATCGAGAAGCAGATGGAAGCGCTGCGCTGGCAGCAGGGCGTGGTGGTGACCGACCGCCACGACTATCTCTCCCCTCCTATCAACAACCTCGCCTACGCGCTGGCGGTCGAAAAGCTGATGGGCGTCGAAGTGCCGCCGCGAGCCCAGGTCCTGCGCGTGATCATGTCCGAGCTGACCCGGCTCTCCTCTCACCTCGTGTGGATGGGGACGAGCGGGCTGGAGCTGGGCGCGATGTCGATGCTCATGTACTGCTTCCGCGAGCGGGACACGATCCTGGACATGAACGAGGAGATCTCCGGCTTCCGGATGCACACCTCCTACATCCGGCCGGGCGGCGTGTTCGCCGACGCGACGCCGCGATTCCTCGAGCTGCTCGACAAGTTCATCGGATCCATGCCCGCTCACGTTGACGAGTACGAGAACCTTTTGACGATGAACCCGATCTGGCGCTCGCGCACGATCGGGATCGGCCGCCTGTCACCCGAGGACGCCAAGGTGCTGGGCGCGAGCGGGCCGATGATCCGCGGCTCGGGCATCGCATGGGACCTGCGCAAGGCGATGCCTTACTCGGGCTACGAGAACTACGAGTTCGAAGTCGCGACCTCCAACGATTGCGATTGCTACGGGCGCTACCTCGTGCGGATGAAGGAGATGCGCGAGTCGGTGAAGATCCTGCGCCAGGCGCTGGATCGATTGCCTGACGGACCCGTGAACGTCGACGACCGCAAGATGCTCCCGCCGCCGCGCGAGGAGCTCGAAACCTCGATGGAGGCGGTGATCCACCACTTCAAGCTGTTCACCGAGGGCTACTCGGTGCCGGCGGGCGACGCTTACGTGGCGGTGGAATCGGGGCGCGGCGAGAACGGGTGCTACATCGTCAGCGACGGCACCCACAAGCCGCGACGCGTGAAGTTTCGCTCCGCGTCTTTCGTCAACCTGCAAGCCCTCGAGCGCATGGCCCTCAACCACATGGTCGCCGACATGATCGCGATCATCGGCACCGCCGACGCGGTGCTGGGAGACGTCGACCGGTGAGCGCCTTGTCCAGTCATTTGCTGGAAGAGATCCGGGCGCTGCCAGCGAAGTACCCGCAGCCGCGCTCGGCGGTGATGCCCGCGCTCGACCTCGCTCAGGAGGAGCTGGGCCACCTGACGCCCGAGGCGATGAGCGAGGTCGCGGTCGCGCTGCAACTCGACCCCGGATACGTCGAAGGCGTGGCCACCTTCTACACGCTTTTTCACCTCGATCCCGTCGGCAAGCACCGGTTCTACGTCTGCACGAACTTGAGCTGCACGCTGCGCGGCGCCGAGGACATCGTCGATCGCCTGAAGGTCGCGATCGGCGTTCGCGAGCCCGGGGAGGTATCGCAGGACGGGCTCTTCTCATACGAGGAGGTCGAGTGCCTGGGCGCGTGCGAGTACGCGCCGGTGGCGCGGCTCGACCATCGCTACCAGACCGACCTCACGCGCGCGAAGATCGACTCGCTGGTCAACGACCGCCGCCTGGTGAGGGCACACGTCAAAACCGGGGTTCGGATCGCTTCTGACGCGACCCCAGAACCCGCGCCCCGAAAGAAACCGGTGCGGAGGGCCAAGCCGAGTGGCTGAGCAGCGCGGCACCGTCGGCGGCCCCGTGCTGACCGAATGGTTTGGCAAGGCCAACCTGCACAAGCTCGACGTCTACGAGAAGTTGGGCGGCTACGAAGGCCTGCGCAAAGTGGTGACCGGGATGAATGCTGCGCAAGTCATCGACGAGGTCAAGGCCTCGGGGCTGCGCGGCCGCGGCGGCGCCGACTTCCCGACCGCGACCAAGTGGTCGTTTGTGCCCAAGGACCACCCGGGGCCGAAATACATAGTCGTCAACGCCGACGAGTCCGAGCCGGGCAGCGCCAAGGACCGCTACTTGATGGAGAACTCGCCGCATGCGCTCGTCGAGGGCGCGGCGATCGCGACCTTTGCCATCGGCGGCCACCAGGCGTGGATCTACATCCGCGGCGAGTACGACGTGCCGTACGAGATGGTGCGCGACGCCATCGCCGAGGCGCACGCGAAGGGCTACCTCGGCGATCACCCCTTTGGATCCGACTACCCGCTGGACATTCGGCTCTATCGCGGCCACGGAGCGTATATCTGCGGCGAGGAGACGGCGCTGCTCGAATCCCTGGAGGGGAAGCGTGCGCAGCCTCGGTCCCGCCCCCCCTTCCCCGCCCTCAAGGGCGCGTGGGGGCAGCCGACCGCCGTCAACAACGTGGAGACGCTGTCGACCGTGCCGTGGATCATCCGCCACGGCGGCGCCGAGTACGCCAAGCGCGGCACCGAGAAGGCGAAGGGCACTCGAATGGTGACGGTGAGCGGGGACGTTCGGAAGCCGGGCAACTACGAGATCGAGATCGGCGTCACCTACCGGCACATCATCGAAGAGCTTGCGGGCGGCCCCTTTCCCGGGCGCAAGGTCAAAGTCTTCTGGCCGGGCGGCTCGTCGGCGAAGGTCCTCCCAGGTTCGATGCTCGACACCTCGACCGACCTCGATGGCCTAAAGGCTCTGGGGACGATGGGCGGCTCGGGCGGGATCATCGTGATGGACGACTCGCACTGCATCGTCAAGGGGGCGGCCCGGCTGCTGCGCTTCTACGCCCACGAGTCGTGCGGCAAGTGCACGCCTTGCCGTGTCGGCAGCAACTGGGCGGTGCGCACGTACGAGCGCATCCTCGCCAACGAGGGCTCGGAGATCGAGCTTGCGCTCCTCGATCGCGTCCAGCAGGGGCTGCAAGGCGGCCGCTGCCTGTGCGGGCTTGGCGATGCAGCCGGCTGGGTCATCCAGTCGACGATGGGCCACTTCCGCAACGAGTACGAGGAGCACTGCCTTCGCCACACCTGCTCGGTCGAGGGGGCCTTGGTGCATGCCTGACGCGAAGATGGTCAACCTCACGATCGACGGCCGCGCCGTCACCGTGCCCGATGGCACGCTGGTGGTCGAGGCGGCGAAGCTGTTGGGGATCGAGATCCCCGTCTTCTGCTACCACCACAAGCTGGAGCCGGTCGGCGCGTGCCGCATGTGCATGGTGGAAATCTCGCCCGGGCCGCCCGTCGCGCAGGCAGGTTGCATCCGGCCGGTGGCCGACGGCATGGCCGTGAAAACACAGAGCGCGATGGCGGTGCAGGCGCGCGCTGACATCCTCGAGTTCGAGCTCGTCAACCACCCGCTCGACTGTCCGGTATGCGACAAGGGTGGCGAGTGCCCGCTGCAGGACTTCACGTTCCGCCACGGCTATCCAACGAGCCGCATCGACGGTCCGCGCCTGCATTTCAAGAAGCCCATCCCGCTCTCGCCGAACATCGCGCTCGACCGCGAGCGCTGCGTGCTCTGCTATCGCTGCACGCGCTACTACGACGAAGTGGCGTGGGAGCAGGAGCTGACCGTAGCCGAGCGCGGCGTGCACTCGATGATCACGAGCCAGTTCGACCAGCCGCTCACGTCGATCTTCAGCGGCAACATCATCGACCTGTGCCCCGTCGGCGCTCTCACCTCGCGCGTCTGGCGATTCGAATCACGGCCGTGGGACCTGCACCACACCCCGAGCGTCTGCTCGAAGTGCGCCGTCGGCTGCAACGTCACGCTGTGGCAGCGCCGCGGCCAGCTGGTGCGCGTCACCTCGCGCGAGAACGACGACATCGACGAGGGCTGGATCTGCGACCGCGGCCGCTTCGACTACACCGACGTCAACGACCCAGCTCGGTTGCGGGTGCCGACGGTTCATGGAACCAAGACCACCTGGGCGGTGGCACTCAACACGGTGGCGGATGGGATCAAAGGCAAGGGCTCGAAGCTCGGCATCTCTCTGCCGCAGGACCTGACCAACGAGGAGGCCTTCCTCTTCCGCAAGCTCCTCGATGGCCCGCTGCGCGGCGCCAAGGTCAAGATGCACGGCCGCACCGCCCTGCCCGCACCCAGCGGCGAGCCGCTGACGATCAAGGACATAGATGACGCGCGCGTCATTGTCATCGTCGCGTCGGATACCGAGAACGAAGTGCCCATCGTCAACCTTCGCGTCAAGAAGGCGGTCTCGAAGCGCGGGGCGAAGCTGATCGTCATCCACCCCGAGGCTGTCGACTTCGACCGCCACCGGCAAACGGTCCACATCCGCAACCAGCCGGGACAGGCCGCCACCGAGGTCGGCAAATTGGCGGAGCACGAGTGGCTCCGTGAGCCCGGCGGCCCGGTCGCGATCCTCTATGGCGATGGTCGCGGGAGCGAGGACACCGCGGGCTTGGTGGCCGCCTGCGCCGAGCTCGCGGGCAAGGTCGGCGGCAAGCTGATGCCGCTCTATCTAGGCACCAACGAGCGAGGCGCGCTGGAGCTTGGCGTGGCCGGATGGGACTCGCTGGAGGGGGTCGAGGCGCTGCTCAGCTGGGGCCCTCCGCCCACCGCCGGCGTTCCCGCCAGTGTCAAGTTCCACGCGGCATGGGATCACCTGGCGAGGCCCGAGCACCAGAACGCGTCGGTGGTGCTGCCGGCCACCAGCTTTGCCGAACGGCAGGGTAGCTACACCAACCTCGAGGGCCGCGTGCAGTTCCTAAGACCGGCGGTCGACGCTGAGGCCCCGCTGAAGGAATCGTGGGAAGTCCTGTGCGAGCTCGCGGCGGGTCTTGGGCTCCCGTTCGAGTACGTCGGCATCTCGCCGATCCAGCGCGAAGCGGCCACCGCGTTTCCGGCCCTGGCTGCGCTGGCGCAACCGCCGAGCCCGGAGCCTGAGGCGGTGCCAGTGCTCATGGGAGCAGCCCGGCCTTGATGGGCTTCTACAACGACCCGGTCGGCCACTGGGTGGTGGTGACGGTTGCGATCGCGCTGCTGCTGTTCGTCGTGCTGACGGCCACCGCCTATACGGTCTGGTTCGAGCGCGTCGCGCTCGGCCGCATCCAGCGCCGGCCGGGACCGAATCGCGTCGGACCTTTCGGCCTGATGCAGCTGGCGGCCGACGGCGTGAAGCTTGCTTTCAAGGAGAGCTTCGTCCCGGCCAAGACCGACAAGATCCTGTACGTCGCCGCCCCCGCCATCGCCGTGGCGGCCGCTTTCCTGTCGTGGGCGGTGATCCCGATCGGCCTCTGGTACAACGTCCAGTACTGGATCGCCGACGTCAACATCGGCGTCCTTTTGATATTCGCCTTCAGCTCACTGAACGTGTACGCGATCCTGCTCGGCGGGTATTCGTCCAACAACAAGTACTCGCTGCTCGGCGGCCTGCGGTCGGCGGCGCAGCTGATCAGCTACGAGGTCGCTCTCGGTCTTTCATTGGTGCCGACCTTCATGATCGTCGGCTCGCTGCGGCTGCGCGACATCGTCGACTTCACAGTGCATTGGGGGCCCTACACAGGACCGATACCACTCATCCTGCTGACACCCATCGGCTTCGTCATCTATCTGATATCAGCCGTCGCGGAAACGAACCGCGCGCCGTTCGACCTGCCGGAGGCAGAGCAGGAGCTGATCGGCGGCTTCCTCACCGAGTATTCGGGCCTGAAGTTCGTGATGTACTACCTCGCCGAGTACGTGAACATGATCACTGTCTCAGCGCTCGCAGCGCTCTTGTTCTTCGGCGGTTGGTACCTGTGGTTCGTCCCGCCGATACTCGCCTTCCTGCTGAAGGTGATCTTCTTCCTCTTCCTTTACATTTGGCTCCGCGGCACCTTGCCACGCCTTCGCTACGACATGCTCATGCGCCTGGGCTGGAAGCTCCTCATGCCGCTGGCAATCGCGAACATCATCGTCACCGGGATCGTCGTGGTGGCAGTTCAGGGGTAGAGATTTGACCGAAGAGAACGGGCACGACCACGACCCGACGCCGCTGCGGCGGGCGGGCGAGGGCGTGCCGCCCAAACCGCAAGGCGAGAAGCCGAGCGTCGCCGGCGATGTCGCCGCCCTGGCCGGCGGCCTGAAGACCACGCTCTCCGAGTTCTTCAAGCCGGTGGTGACCACGATGTACCCGGAGGAGAAGACGCCGCGGTCGGAGCGTTATCGCGGGCGCCATTACCTGCGCCGGTACGACAACGGCCTCGAGCGCTGCATCGGTTGCGAGCTGTGCGCGGCGGCGTGCCCCGTCGGCTGCATCCTCGTGATCGCCGCGGAGAACACCGACGAGAAGCGCGTTTCGCCCGGCGAGCGCTACGCGAAGACGTACGAGATCAACATGCTCCGCTGCATCTTCTGCGGCTACTGCGAAGAGGCATGCCCGGTGCAGGCGATCGTGCTCGGCCCCGAGTACGAGCTGTCGGACACCAGCCGCGAGAAGTTCATCTACACCAAGGAGAAGCTGCTGGAGCCGCTGCCGCCTGACGTGGAAGCACGGCTCAACGCCAAGAAGAAAGAAGAGGCGACCTAGCGGTGGGGCTGCTCGTCTTTTTTGTCGCCGCCGCGCTCGCCGTGGCGGGAGGCATTGGCGTCATCGCCTTCCACGAGCCGATCCGCTCCGTGCTCAGCCTCGTCGTGGTCATGGTGGCGCTTTCGATCCTGTTCCTGCTGCTGAGCGCGCAGTTCGTGTTCGTCGTCCAGATCATCGTGTACGCGGGAGCGGTGATGGTGCTGTTCCTGTTCGTGATCGCGCTGCTGGGACCGGCCAAAGAGCCGAGCCGCGGTCGCCTGCGTTTCCAGCCGTGGCTGGCCGCGCTGTTCGCGGTCGTCTTCCTCGTTCTCGTCTGGGTGATGCTCCAGGGCGTTCAGTACCGGCAGCCCACACTCACCGACTTGAAGGTCTTCGGCACGGTGGAGTGGATCGCCGTCCAGCTGTTCACCACCTACCTGTACCCGTTTGAGCTCACCTCTTTGCTCCTGCTGGTGGCTGCTATCGGTGCCATCTACTTGAGCAAAAGGAATATCGAAGACCTGTGAGCACGATGTCGATCGGGGGCTCGCAGCTGGATTCGTCCTGGTTCCTGCTGCTGGGCGCCATTTTGTTCACGCTCGGGGCGATCGGAGTGCTCGTCAGGCGCAACCCCCTGGTGATCCTCATCTGCATCGAGCTGATGCTGAACGCCGTCAACCTCACGCTGATCACCTTCTCGCGCCAGCTGCAGAACCCTGAGGGCCAGCTCTTCGCACTGATGGTGATGACGGTTGCCGCCGCCGAGGCGGTGGTTGGCCTGGCGATCCTGGTCGAGATCTTCAGGGTGCGCGACGCCGAGGACATCGACGACCTCAGCGAGCTGAAAGGATGAACACCGGGCAGCTCGCGCTGCTGGTCCTTCTTCTGCCTGCGGCGGGCGCAATTCTGTTGGCGGGCCGCGGCTGGCGCCTGCCGCGCATCTGGACCAAGATCGTGGGCCCGGGCGTGGTGTGGGCGTCGTTCGTGGTCACCCTGGTGCTCTTCATCAACAAGGCTTCCGATGACGTGACGTACTTCACCTGGATCAAGAGCGGGACGTTCGACGTTCCGTTCAACCTGCTGATCGACAACCTGTCGATCTTCATGTGCCTCGTCATCACAGGCGTCGGCGCGCTGATCATCACCTACGCCGTCGGCTACATGGCGGCGGAGAACGACGCCAGCTTCGCCCGCTTCTTCACCTACATGGACGTGTTCATCTTCTCGATGCTGCTGCTGGTACTGGCCGGGAACTTCGTATTCCTCATCGTCGGCTGGGCGATGGTGGGCCTCAGCTCTTACTTTCTCATTGGCTTCTGGTACCAGAGGCGCTCCGCCGTGCTGGCGGCGCGCAAAGCGTTCGTCATGAACGTGATCGGCGACGTCGGCATGATCCTGGGCGCCTTCGTCCTTTTCACGACCTACCACGCGATTACTTATGCGGGAGTCTTCAACGCCTTGCCGTGCGCCAACGGCAAATCGTGCATCGGCGGAGATTCGCCGACGCTGGAGCTTGCCGCCTTCCTGCTGCTAGTCGGCGCCATCGCCAAATCGGCTCAGCTCCCCCTCCATACCTGGCTGCCCGATGCCATGGAGGGCCCGACGCCGGTAAGCGCTCTCATCCACGCCGCGACCATGGTGACGGCCGGTGTTTACCTCGTTGCCCGCATGCACCCGATCTACGACATAGCGACTTACGCCCACGCCTCGGTTGCCATCATCGGCGCCGTCACCGCGCTGTTCGCCGCCTCGATCGCGATCGTTCAGACCGACATCAAGCGAGTGCTCGCCTACTCGACGATGAGCCAGATCGGCTACATGTTCCTCGCGGTCGGCGTCGGCGCCTACTCCGCCGGCCTCTTCCACCTCATGTCCCATGCCTTCTTCAAGGCCCTGCTCTTCATGGCCGCGGGCAACGTCATCCACTCGATGCACGACGAGCAGGACATGCGCAAGTACGGCGGCCTGTTCCGCCAGCTTCCCCGCACGTCCTGGTCGTTCCTTATCGGCTCGCTCTCGCTCGTGGGCATCATCCCGTTCGTCGGCTTCTTCTCCAAGGAGCAGATCCTCGGCGCGGCTTTTTCCAAGCCCGACAACACCGTCTCCTTGGTCGTGTGGGGCATCGGCTTCGTGACCGCGCTGATCACCGGCTTCTACACCGGCCGCATGTGGTGGATGTCCTTCGCCGGCAAGCCTTCCCCAGAGCGTCCGGTCGAGCACCCGCACGAGGCGCCCTCGGTGATGCTGATCCCGGTCATGGTGCTGGCCGTGCTCGCCACCATCGGCGGGTTGATCCAGACGCGCGCCCTCGGCTTCGGCCCTCAGGCGGTCTCGGACTTCCTGGACACCGTGGTCGGCAAGCAGCCCTGGGAGGGCGGCGTCGCCGACGTGATCCTCAGCCTCATCACCATGGCCCTGGCCGGCCTGCTCTTCCTCGCGGCGTATCGCATCTACGTCGAACGCACCTGGAAACCGTGGAGCACGCGTTTCCCGCGACTCCAGCGGCTGCTCGAACGCAAGTACTACTTCGACGAGGCCTACAACTTCGCGTTCGTTCGCCCGATGGACGCCATCGCTGACGGTGGATTCACCCACGTCGAGCAACCCCTGATCGATGGCGTGGTGGCCGGCACCGGTCACGTGACCGAGGCCGGCGCGGGCAGCCTGAGCCTCACGCAGAGTGGCTACTTCCGCAATTACGTCCTGGTGTTCCTGGCCGGCGCCTGCATCGCCGCGATCTTGATCCTTGTGAAGTCGAACTCATGACCCTCACGATCCTGTGGCTGCTCCCCCTGATCGCCGGCGCACTCGTCGCCTTCATGCCCGCGCGCGTGAGCAAGCTGATGAGCGCGATCACCGCGATCGTCACCCTGGGGATCGCAGCCGGCGTGGCGCTGGTCTTCGACCCTTCAGCCCACCAGTACCAGTTCACCGAGATCGTGCCTTGGGTCCCGCAGCTCTCGATCTTCTACCACCTCGGCGTCGACGGCATAAGCATCTGGCTGGTCGTCCTGAACGCATTTCTGACCGTCATCGCCGTGCTAGCGACGCCGGTCACGATGAAGAACGCCAACCGGTTCCTCGGCCTGATCCTGGCGATGAGCGCCGGCCTGGCGGGCGTGTTCCTCGCCGTCGACCTCGTCCTCTTCTATGTGTTCTGGGAGGCGATGCTGATCCCCGCCTACTTCCTCCTGTGGCTCTTCGGCGAGGATGAGGATCAGCCGGGCAGGGCCGCGACCAAGTTCGTGCTGTACACCCTGGCGGGCTCGTTGCTGATGCTCGTCGGCGTCATCGGCGAGTACGTGGCCACTGGCGCCAAAACGTTCGACCTCGCGACCCTGGCCACCATCCCACCGACGGCCTCGATCCAGTTCGGCCTCTTCTTCGTGTTCGCGCTGGCGTTTGCGATCAAGACCCCGCTGTTCCCGTTCCACAGCTGGCTGCCCGACGCCTACCGGGCGGCGCCGACGCCGATGCTGATCACCTTCGCCGGCGTGATGGGCAAGGCCGGGGCGTATGGCTTCCTGCGCATCGCGATCCCGCTGTTCCCCCACCCCGTGCTGTGGTGGGACTGGCGTTGGGTGATCCCGGTGCTCGCCGTCGCCGCGATCATCTGGGGCGCGCTGATGGCCCTCGCCCAGCGGGACATGAAAATGCTGGTCGCCTATTCGAGCGTGAGCCACATGGGCTTCATCGTGCTGGGGATATTCGCGTTCAACGTGCAGGGCCAGCAGGGCGCTGTCCTCCAGATGGTCAACCACGGGATCATCGTTCCCGCCCTCTTCCTGCTCGTCGCGTGGATCGCCGACCGCACGGGCACGCGCGATCGCTCAGCCCTGGCGGGGCTCGCGCCTCGCATGCCGGTCATGGCCGGAGTCTCGGTGATCGTCGTCCTCGCCGCGCTCGGGTTGCCAGGCCTGAACAGCTTTGTCGGGGAGTTCATGACCCTGCTCGGCGCCTGGCAGCGCGCCCCGGTGCTCGCCATATTGGGCGCCATCGGGCTGGTGCTCGCCCCTGTGTACATGCTGCGGTTCTTCCAGGGCACCTTCCAGGGTGAGCCCATCGACAACAGGCCGATGCACGACATCTATACCGGGCAGCTCGTTCTCCTGTCGCCGCTGGTGCTGTTGATGTTCGTGCTCGGGATCTACCCCTACCTGCTCACGCAGCTCATGTCGGCCCTTGGGCAGACGGGCCTGGCGCGATGATCCCGCTGGCAGTCACGGTCGACATCACCTACACCTGGAGCCAGGCCCTCGCCGACCTCAGCCAGATCGCGCCGATCGTCGCTCTCACCGTCTTCCTGCTGTTCGCGATCGTGGTCGACCTCGCGTTGCCCAAGAGCCGGCGCGGGGACGCCGTGGCGATGGTCGCGGCTGTGGGATACGTGCTGTCACTCGCCACCTCCGCCTACCGCTGGACCTACGGCAACGGCGGGCCGGCTTACCGCGGCTACGCCACCGGCGACAAGTTCGCCCTGTTCTTCGAGATCCTGTTTGCCGCCCTCGGCATCCTCACCCTGGCGGTTTCGCACTCGTACCTGAAGCGCCGGCGCTTCGTCGCGGGCGAGTTCCACGTTCTCATCCTCGCCGCGATCATCGGGATGATGGTCCTCGCGTCGGCGACATCACTGGTCACCGCCTTCCTCGGCCTCGAGCTGCTGTCGATCTCGCTGTACATCGTGTGCGGATACGCCCGCGGCGACACTCGCTCGCAGGAGTCGGCTGCGAAATACCTGCTCGTCGGAGGCTTCGCGAGCGCATTCGTCCTTTACGGCATGGCGCTCATCTACGGCGGGACGGGGACGACGCTCCTCCCCGGCATCGCTCAAGCGCTCCACGCTTCGACGTCCAACAACCCGCTGATCTTGCTCGGCATCGTGCTGATGGGAGTCGGCTTCGCGTTCAAGATCTCGGCGGCACCGTTCCACATGTGGACGCCCGACGTTTATCAGGGCGCGCCGATCCCCGTCACCGCGTTCATGTCGGTCGGCACCAAGGCGGCGGGCTTTGCGATGATCATCCGGATCTTCGCCGGCGGCCTGCCCCACCTCGCGCCCGAGTGGCAGGTCCTGCTCGCGTTCGTCGCGGCGACCAGCATGATCGTCGGCAACCTCATGGCCATCGTGCAGTCGAGCCTGAAGCGCCTGCTCGCCTACTCAGGTGTCGCGCAGGCGGGGTACGTGCTGATCGGGGTGATCGCCGGGGGCCAGAACGGGCTCGCCGCCGTGCTCTTCTATTTGTTCGTCTACATGTTCATGAACTTCGGCGCGTTCGCGGTGGTGACGATGCTGGCGGGCCCCGAGGGGGATCGCGACCGGCTGTCGGACCTCGACGGCCTCTACCGCCGCAGCCCGCTGCTGGCGATCCTGATGACCGTGTTCATGCTGTCGCTCGCCGGCTTCCCGCCATTTGTCGGCTTCTTCGGGAAGCTGTTCCTGTTCACAGCGGGCGTCAGCGCCGGCTACACCTGGCTCGTGGTGCTCGCCGTTTTGATGAGCGTGGTGTCGGTCTACTACTACGTGCGCGTCCTGATCCCTGTGTGGTCCTCTACGGCCCGCACCGACAAGCTGGAGTCGTCGGTCAGCGGCACGATGGCGATCGTCCTGTCAGGCGTGCTCTCGCTGGCGCTCGGCCTGTACCCGACCACAGTCCTGATCGCCAGCCAGCTGGGAGTCCCGACCTCCTTCTTCGGCCCGTAAGCGCCTAGCGCGCTTTGCGCAGGGCCTCTACCGCCTGGGCCAGCCTCCGCTCACGAGTCTGCGGTCGTCTGCCTGCTTCCAGGGAGCGGGCCATTTCGTTCTTATTGGTGAAGGACAGCGCCTCCGACGTGGCGATCGCCTGCTTGCTGTGCGGAAGCTCGACCGTTCCTGGTGCGGTGTCGAGACCGAGGTCGACGGTGATCGAGTCTCCCGAACCGAGGCGCGCGGCCTCCTGGATCGACTTGAGCACGCCCAGGCAGTACGTGCCGTCGCCCTTCGCCATCAGCGAGCCGCGGTAGGGCGTGCCGGCGATCACGGCGTTGATCTTCGGCATGCCCTTGAGGCCGAGCGTGGCGGCGACCTCCGCCACCACGCGCCGTCGCGTGAGCGCGCCCTTGAATCTCACCATCTCAGAGCGAAACCCAGCCGCTTGATTCCACGTCGTATGGCTTGATCACGACCTTCACCTTTCTCTGGTCGCCGGCGACGGCCTGGAATGCCTTCGCGACTCGAGTGGCGAGCTCCTGGAGAGCGGCCTTGGTCCGCACCGGCTTCACCCAGAGCTCGACGTTGATCCTGGTCACCGTGCCGTGAAAGCCATCTGGCTTGAGCACTGGAACGAGGTCGACCTCGTAGTCGTTGATGCCGAGCTCGGGCATGCTGCTCAGCGCCTGCCGAAGTGCCTCCTCGATCTCGGGCAGCGGATCGTCAGCTCGCAGGTTGAACGCGGTCACCAGCGGCATGTGTCCGAATCCTGTGAGTTTCAGATGTTGGAGCGGGACTGCGCGCCGTCGACGGCGATCGCCGCCCCGTTGACGAGGCTCGCCTGCTTCGAGCAAACAAACGCGACGACGCCGGCCACCTCTTCGACCGAGCCGAATCTTCCCAGCGGCATCTCTCGGCGGACGAGATCGGCGATGGCGTCGGGGTCGGCCTGCTGGCGCCGGTGCCAACCTCCGCCTTCCCAAAGGATCGAGCCGGGCGCGATCGTGTTGACTGTGACGCCCTTACCCGCCACCTCCCGGGCCAGCGAGGTCACAAAGCTGATCTCCGCCGCCTTGGCCGCGTTGTAGGCGGGCGCGCCACCCGACTCTCGGCCCCAAACCGAAGAGATGACGACCACGCGCCCCCAGCCCCGCGTCAACATCGAGGGCAGGGCCAGCTGCGTCATCCGCACGCTGACGCCGACGTTGCCGGCGAACGCCGCCTCGAACTCCCCGGGCCCGGTGTCGGCCCACGAGCTGCCCGCCCTCACGCCCAGGTTGTTGATGAGGATGTCGATGGGTCCAAGCGATTGCTCGGCTTCCGCAACGGCGCGGCGGCAGCCCTCTTCGGTGAGCAGGTCGGCGACGACGCCCGCGCCGCCGATCGCGGCGGCTGTTCGTTTGACGTCCGCCTCGGTGCGCGCTACGACCGCCACCCGCACGCCCTCGGCCGCCAGCGCGTTCGCAATGCCGAGCCCGATGCCACGCGTGCTGGCGGTGACCAGCGCCACCTTGCCGGCGATCCCGAGGTCCACATCCGAATCGTAATTTGCGCCCGAGGGTCAGCGCGTGGACAGGCATTCCGCACGTGTTGATCCAACGTTCACGTGCGGGCGGCGCAAAAGGCCCGTTTGGTTCCAGAAATGCGCCAAGGCGCCAGGCCCCTGCGGCCTTCTCGATACCCTAGTAAGGTGCTGCCGCCCGCCGCTATTAACGACGGACCGCCAGTCACCCCACGTCACTCGGCCACCGTGCTGCTCGTCCGGGGCCGAGAACCGTGGGAGCTGTTGCTGATGCGCCGGCCCGGAGGCGCCGACTTCGCCCCCGGCGCCTACGTGTTTCCAGGCGGCACTGTGCGCGAAGACGACCAGGCATCAGGAGACGAGATCCGCGCCGCGGCGGTCCGAGAGCTGTTCGAGGAGGTCGGCATTCTGCTGGCGCGCCACGGCAAGCGATTTGCTCGCGAGGCCGACTCGGAGAAAGTCCGGCGGCTGATCGAGAACGGAAGGTCGTTCGGCGAGGCGCTGGGCGAGCTCGGCCTGGAGCCGGCGTTCGACCGCCTTCTTATGTTCGCCCGGTGGGTCACGCCGGTCCAGCTTCGGCGGCGATACGACGCGCGTTTCTTCCTCGCCCAGCTCCCTCCCAACCAGGTCATCAGCCCGCAGGCAGGAGAAGTGACGGATTGGCTGTGGATCGAACCGCCGGAGGCGCTGGCGAGCCGGGATCTGACGCTGGTTTATGCGACGCGAGCCGTGCTGGAGTCAGTGGCCTCCGACCGGGATTCGGCGAAGCTCCTCTCCCGGGCCCGTCAGCTCGGCAACATCCCAACCATCGAGCCCCGGATGGTCCAGACCGACAACGGCTGGGAGATCGTGCGTTAGCGCGTCTCTCGCCAGCGGTCGCGCCACTGGTCGTAGCGCTCGACCTCGACCCCACCCTGGCGAAGCACGTCGAGGCCGGCCGGATCGCGGTACGCGTCGCGGTAGTACACCCGCGCCACGTTGCAGTTGATGATCGACTTGGCGCACATGACGCACGGCGAAGCGGTGACGAACATCAGCTTGCCGGGCAGCTGGGCGCCGGCCTTGACCAGGCTGTTCAGCTCGCCGTGGATGCAGCCACACGAGCCCGGCTGGGTCGAGTCGCAGCGGTTCGGCAGGCCGCGGGCGTTGCCGTTGTAGCCGATCCCCAGGACCTGCGTCAGGTCGCCAGAGGTGATGACGCTGCCCACCTGCAGGCGGGCGCAGGTCGACCGCTTCGCCAGCTCTTCGGCCATGCGCATGTAGACCTCTTCGAGCGGGATTCGGTCAGGCGCCGGCTGGTTCTCGGTCAACGGTTCGGGGCGTGCCATTCAAGTCAGGTTAACAGGCTTGTTTATACCCACTTCCCGGACTACAATGCCCAACATGTCGCTGCTCGAACTCTTGTTCGCCCTCCTCCTTGTATGTGTGTTGCTTGCCATCGGCGTCGTCGCCGCGCTGGTCTGGAGCCTGGTCAGACGTGCCGACGGGCAGGTCCGCGACGTCGCGGAGCTGCGCATGCGCCTCGAGTCGGGCGGCCAGACGCAAGAGTCCCAGGCGGCCGAGCTGCGGGAACGGCTCACGCAGACGCAGTCGGTGGTGGAGGGCCTGCGTTCGGCCATCACCGCCCGGCAGCCGGTCGAGGACGAGGCCCGAGCCAGCTTGAGGCGTCTCGAGAGCGTCATCGCCGGCAGCTCCACCCGGGGCGCCGCGGGCGAGAACATCCTCGAGGAGACCCTCAAGGCGCTCCCGCCCGAGATGCTGCAGCGCAATGTCTGGGTGGGTGGCAAGGTGGTCGAGCTGGCGCTCCGGTTGCCCGGCGGCAAGCTCCTGCCCATCGACTCGAAGTGGGTGTCCAGCAACGCTCTCGAGCAGCTGGCGGAGCCGGGACTGGACGCGCCACGCCGGGCGCAGCTCACCGCCCAGGTGGAGCGCGAGGTGGAGCGAAGGGTGCGCGAGGTCAGCCAGTACATCGATCCGGCGACGACCTCCCCGTTCGTGCTGGCGGTCATCCCGGACGCGGCCTACGACGTGTGCCGCGGCGCCATCGTCGGCGCCCACCAGCGGCACGTGATGGTGGTCGGCTACGCGATGGCCCTCCCCTACCTCCTGACCCTCTACCAGCTGCACCTGCAGTTCGCCCGCAGCGTGGACATGGAGAAGCTGCAGTCGGCCCTGATCGACGTTGAGCGGCACCTGGACACCCTTGAGAGCGTGCTCGAGAACAAGCTCCAGCGGGCCGTGACCATGCTCCAGAACGCCTACGGGGAGGGCAAGCAGGTCTCGGCCAGGATCCGGGCCTCGGCCCAGAGCGTCCAGGTCTCAGACACCGGCAACGGGGAGATTTCCACAGAGCCGGGCGGGCGCGGCCAGGCCACGTATTCGGAGCTGGGCCTCGCTTTAGTCGATACCAACCCGTAGAGCCAGTTTTGCCCGGTTTTCCCCAGCCAATGCCCAAGCTGTGCGCCTCCCGTCACCAGGGTTATGCACAGGTAATCCACCTACATGTGGGGCTCGGAGGCCAGGTGACACCAAACATCTTGTGTTTTGGGGCTTGACAAGCTGAAAAGCCTGCGCGTAATATTCGGTTCGTTACATCGAGGCCCTGGGGCATAAGTGGCGGGCATGCTCTGGGGCCTCTTGCATCCCCAAACTCATGAATTCCACGACCCAGCAGACGTCGCACCAGACGATCCAGCAAACGATTTGAAAGCACCCGCATCGGGGATGAATTAAGGAGGCGTTCGCTAAAAATGGCCAAGAATGTAGCCGACCTCGCCGCAGCCCGCCGTAACGGCAACCACAAGGGCGCACAATCAGGGAAAGTGCCCGGGCTCCGCTTCGAGCGTTTCTTCACGCCTCCGGGCAGCCACGCCTACGACCTGATCGAGTGGGAGCGGCGCACCGCGGGGATCACCGGCGAGAAGGGCCAGGTCATCTTCGAGCAAAAGGATGTCGAGGTCCCCCGCTCGTGGTCGCAGCTGGCGATCAACGTGGTCGCACAGAAGTACTTCCGCGGCAGTGCCGACAGCCCTGAGCGCGAGACCAGCGTCCGCCAGATCATCGACCGGGTCGTCGACACGCTCGCGAAGTGGGGCCGCGAGGGCGGCTACTTCGCCGGCGAAGAGGATGCCGAGAACTGGGCGGAGGAGCTCCGATTCCTCCTGGTCACCCAGCAGGCGTCGTTCAACAGCCCGGTCTGGTTCAACATCGGCGTGCCCGGCCGCTCGCAGCAGGGCTCGGCCTGCTTCATCAACTCGGTGCAGGACTCGATGGAGTCGATCCTGGACCTGGTCAAGACCGAAGGCATGCTGTTCAAGTTCGGCAGCGGCACGGGCACCAACCTCTCGGTGCTGCGGTCGTCGAAGGAGCAGCTCTCGGGCGGCGGCACCGCCTCGGGTCCCGTCTCCTTCATGAAGGGCTACGACTCGTTCGCGGGCTCGATCAAGTCCGGCGGCACCACGCGGCGCGCGGCCAAGATGGTCATCCTCAACGCCGATCACCCTGACGTCCTCGACTTCATCCGCTGCAAGGCGGAAGAGGAGAAGAAGGCATGGGCGCTTATCGAAGCCGGCTACAACGTTGGGTTCAACGTGCCGGGCGGCGCGTACGACTCGGTCCAATTCCAGAACGCCAATCACTCGGTGCGCGTGAGCGACGAGTTCATGAACGCGGTCGAGAAGGACAAGGACTGGGAGACCAAGGCCATCGTCGGCGGCCGCACCGTCGACACCTTTAAAGCCCGCAAGCTGTGGCGCGAGATCGCCGACGCGGCGTGGATCTGCGGAGACCCTGGACTCCAATTTGATACCACCATTCAGGACTGGAATTGTGTTAGTAGCACTGATAGAATAAATGCTACTAACCCTTGTAGTGAATTCGTTTTTCTTGATGACACCGCATGCAACTTGTTATCTCTTAACTTGATGAAGTTCCAGTCGGAGGACGGCACGTTCAACGTCGACCGATTCAAGCGCGCCGTCGACATCTGCTTCACGGGCCAGGAGATCCTCGTTTCCAACGCCTCCTACCCCACTCCCGCGATCGCCAAGAACTCCGAGGCGCTTCGGCCCTTGGGTCTCGGCTACGCCAACCTCGGTGCGCTGCTCATGTCGATGGGCCTCGCGTACGACTCCCCCGAAGGCTCGCGCTTCGCCGGCGCGGTGACAGCGATCATGACCGGTGAGGCATTCGCCCAGTCCGCGCGCATGGCGCAGGTCAAAGGACCGTTCAGCGAGTTCGCCAAGAACCGCGAGCCGATGCTGCGGGTCATGGAGATGCATCGCCAGGCGGCGCACCAGCTCAACACGTCGCCAGAGTTGGCGGACGTGGTGGATTCGGCACGCGACACGTGGGACAACGCGGTCAAGCTCGGCCGTGCGCATGGCTACCGCAACGCGCAGGCCACGGTTCTCGCGCCGACCGGTTGTCTGGTGGGCGACTCGTTGGTTCTCACCGATCGCGGCCTCGTCAGGCTGAGCGGTTTGGGCGACCCGGATGGCGACAAGTGGCAGGCATTGAACACCGAAGTAGCTACCGACCAAGGACCACGAAAGGCGACCAAGTTCTTCGTAAACGGCGCGGAGCCTGTCGTCACCGTTGAAACGACCCGCGGCTACCGGATTCAAGGCACGACGACTCATCGCATCAAGGTTGTTGACTCCGATGGCCAGTGGAGCTGGCGTCGTCTGAGCGACATTCATGCCGGCGACCGAGTCCCGATGATGCTCGGCGGCATGGTGGGCGAACCCACCGAAGTGCAGCTGCCCCCACTCCCTGTCGCTCACTGGACATCGGATCACCGCACGTTCGTACCTCGGCGGATGACATCCGACCTGGCTGAGTTCATCGGCTACTTCATGGGCGATGGCTCGCTGCACGCCAAGGGCATTCGCCTTTCCGTCACGGCCACGGACCGCGATGTGGTCGAACACCTCACCAAATTGGGCGAGTCTCTCTTCGGCCTCAAGGCGGCAGTCACAGAGAAAACGGGCTACACGGAAGTGGCATTCAACTCTGTCCGGCTCGTGCTCTGGTGGGAGGCTTGTGGATTCGCCAAGCGACCACCGTCAGCCGAGCACCATGGGAAGGGTTACCTGGCTCGCATCCCCGATGCCGTGCTACACACCAACGACCCGGCCGTCTACAGCTCGTTTGTGCGCGGATTGTTCGAGGCTGACGGCACTGTCTCGTCCGGCTACGTTTCATTCACAACTGTCACCGAGCAGTTCAGCCGCGACGTGCAGGCGATCCTACTGGCCCTCGGCTTTGTCACCACCCGCAAGGTGGACCGGCCGGATGGAAGCTGGGGAAACTCGCCGAAGTACGTTCTGCGGTTGCTCAACCAGTCGGTATCGGGGCTCTTCGGACAGACCGTCGGGTTTGTTTCGGGCCGGAAGCAGGCTTTGGTGGCACCTGCTGATCATGCACAGGCTGCCCGCTACGACCACATCCCACTGTCGCAGGCGATGGTGGACGAGCTCGCGCCGGATAACGACCGATTGCGAAAGGTCCTAATGATGTCGATCCGGCGTCATGGCGCTGTCTCACGGCGATCCGCCACCGAGCTACTCGAGCGGACCGACAGCGTAGAGCTGAAGCAGATGCTCAGCTTCTTCTACGACTCGGTCGAGAAGGCCGAGCTCGGCGAAGAGCAGCTCACGTACGACCTCTCGGTCCCCGAAAACGTCACCTATGTCGCTAACGGGTTCGTAAGCCACAACACCATCGGCCTGATGATGGATTGTGATACCACCGGGATCGAGCCCGACCTCGCGTTGGTCAAGTACAAGAAGCTCGTCGGCGGCGGCCTGCTGAAGATCGTGAACGGGACGGTGCCTGCCGCGCTGCGCAAGCTCGGCTACGACGAGCACCAGGTGAAGGAGATCGTCATCTACATCGACGAGAACGACACCATCGAAGGCGCGCCACACCTGGCTGAGGAGCACCTTAAGGTCTTCGATTGCGCATTCAAGCCGGTCAACGGCACGCGCTCGATCGCTCCGATGGGACACGTGCGGATGATGGCCGGCGTGCAGCCGTTCATCTCAGGCTCGATGTCCAAGACCGTGAACCTCCCCACAGACGCCACGGTGGAAGACATCGAGCAGACCTACTTCGAGTCTTGGAAGCTCGGCCTCAAGTGCATCGCGATCTATCGCGATGGCTGCAAGCGCTCGCAACCCCTGTCCACCTCCATGGATAAGGAGAAGAAAGCGCCGGTCGAGGTCGAGTACCGCGCGATGCGGCGCAAGCTGCCCGACGAGCGCAAGGCCGTCACCCACAAGTTCGACATCCAGGGCCACGAGGGCTACCTGACGGTCGGCCTCTTCGAGGACGGCACCCCGGGCGAGCTGTTCGTGACCATGGCCAAGGAGGGCTCGACGATCTCGGGCCTGATGGACGCGTTCGCCACCCAGACCTCATACGCGCTCCAGTTCGGGGTGCCCGTGAAGTTCATGGTCGACAAGTTCAGCCACATGCGTTTCGAGCCCTCCGGCTTCACCAAGAACAAAGAAATCCCGATCGCGAAATCGATCGTCGACTACATCTTCAGGTGGATGGCGAGCCACTTCCTGCCGCTCGACGCGCAGGACGAGGTGGGCATCATCCGGCGTGAGCCGGCGCCGCACACCGAACCCAGCCCACCCTCGGCGCCGGTGCCTTCGGGCAAGGAGACGCAGATGGCGACCGAGCTGAAGGTCATCGCCTCGCCGGTGACCAACGGCGGCGGCACAGTGCAGCGAATCGCGTTCGTTAACACGGACGCCCCGGCGTGCCCGGACTGCGGCGCGATCACAGTGCGCTCAGGCTCGTGCTACAAGTGCCTGAACTGCGGAGCCACCACCGGCTGCAGCTAGACAGTTAAAGACGGAGGGGCCGGCACCGCGCCGGCCCTTTTGTTTCTTGCCGCCCGGCTGGAAGTGAGGAATAGAGGCTGGCTCAGCGAGCCTCCAGCGACCCCCTGATCTCCGCCAGGCGCCGGCGCTGCTTTCCCGCCGATTCGAAGTTGCCTGGAGATAACCACGCCTCAAACGCAGCTTTCCGCAGCGGCCACTCGCCGTCGGTTATCGAGAACCAGGCGGTGTCCCGGTTGCGGCCCTTGACGATCATGTGCTGCCGAAAGATTCCCTCGAAGGTGAATCCGAACCGATCAGCCGCTCGGCGCGAGGGCAGGTTGAGCGAGTCGCATTTCCACTCGAGCCGGCGGTAGCCCAAGTCGTCGAATGCAGCCCTGGCGAGGAGGAAGATCGCCTCTGTCGCTTTGCGCGTGCGCTGGAGCTCGGGTGCGAACCAGATGTGACCGATCTCGATCACTCCGTGCTCCGGCTCGATCCGCAAGTAGCTGGCCATCCCCAGGGCGCGCATCGACTCCCGGTCGACCACCGCGTAGAAGAGCGGATCGGTCGACGCGGCGCGCTGCTCGAGCCAGGCGGTGAACTCGGCCCGGCCGGCAAATGGGCCGTAGGGCAGGTGCTGCCACAGGTCATCGGAGCCGGGCGCGTGCGAGGACTTGAACAGGGAGGTGGCGTGGCGCTCGGGGTCGAGCACCTCGAGCCTGACGAGATCCCCCTCGATCGCGGTCCGAGTCGGCTCACGGGCAGCCGACCAGCTGAGCTTCGAAGGCGGCGGTTCCATGCCACCAGCATGAAGAATCGCGCTTCCCGCTCGCCGGGGAGGTGCCCGCAGGGCGGAGGGTATAACCCACTTCGGTACTGCCGAACAAACTCGGATCCGCCAAGGTTCTGGTTTCGGGTATCTCTGGCGGAGGTATGAGGAGAGAGCGATGAAGAACCAGGTAGTCCAGAACGTCACACCGCGTGAGCGCAGCTCTAAGCCCATCGATGCTGGGGTCAGCATCGGCCACGTCCACCTGAAGACCGCCGACATCGATCGCGTTCATGCCTTCTACGTGGGCATCCTCGGCTTCGACGTCATATTCCGGATGCCGCAAGCCCTGTTCCTATCCGCCGGCGGGTACCACCACCACCTCGGCTTCAACACTTGGGAGTCGGAGGGCGGCAACCCTCCACCGCCCGGGACCACCGGCCTCTACCACGTGGCCATCAAATATCCGACCCGCGCCGCCCTGGGCGACGCGTTTCGCCGGCTCGCCGCCGCCAACTGGCCGCTGGACGGGTACAACGACCACGGCACCCACGAGGCTCTCTATCTCAGCGACCCGGATGGGAACGGGCTCGAGCTCGCCTGGGACCGACCCGAGGACCAGTGGCCGCGCGACGAGAAGGGCCATTTGACGTTCGCCAACCGGCAGCTCGACCTCGAAGGCCTGTTCAAGGAAGGCGCCGACCCGGCCTAAGTAAGCCGCAAGGCGTTTCCGTTAGGTGCCACAGTTGGCTCGTGCAGTGGCAGAGGCTCGCGGTCAGCGACCAGGTACGCGCCGCGGACTGGATACGTGAAAGTCTCCACCCGTTTGCGCAGGACGTCGGCGCCGTGGTGCCACCTGGCTTTGCCGCCTATGCGCGAATCTTCCATCCCGCCCACTACATGGGGCGATCCGAAGCCGAGGTGCGGTGGTCTGAGGTGGCTGCGCTGACTGGCAAAACAGTCCATCCCGAGATGCAGTTCCATGCTATTGCGCCCCAGTCAGGCAACCCGGTAGCGCTGGTCTACGGACCTCGGCTCGGCGTCCTCTCGAAGGTCCAGGCCGAAGCGCTCACGGCTCTACTATCGAAGTTCACTGCGACGTCGAGCTCGTGCTGGTTTTGCCTGTGGGAGGGTTATGGATACCTCCATCCCGGCCGCGTGATTCGAGTGATGGCCGCCCGCCCGCCATTTGCGCGCGCGCGCATCGGGCTCAAGCGCCTTCAGCTGCGCTGGTCGGCTCCGCGACTGCCAGGTAAAGAAGGTCCGCGCGTTCGGCTCCCCTATCGCGACTATCTCTTGTTTCACGCACCGCTGGCCAAAGCGCTGGGGTGGGAGGACGGCCCCAACCTCTGGTGGCCTGACGACCAAGCCTGGTGCGTGGCCTCAGAGATTGACCTCCCATACACCTACGTCGGCGGACCGCAGGCGCTGATCGAGGCCATCGTCAACGACCCCGCGATCGAAGCCTTGCCGGCGACGGCGACCGATGGCGTCACCTACGACAGCGACAATATCAACAGCTGATCAGCGAGCCGGTTCGGTCCAGGCCTCGCCAACGGGGTATTCATAGACCTCGAGCGATTCCGCCTTCATCTCGGCGCTGTATCCGGGCGCCGCAGGCGCCATGTAGCGCCCGCGCACGACGTTGACCGGGTTCACGAAGTGTTCGTGGAGATGGTCGACGTACTCGCACGTGCGGTTGTCGAGCGATCCGCCCACCGCTATGTAGTCGAACATCGCCAGGTGCTGCACGTACTCGCAGAGTCCCACGCCGCCCGCGTGCGGGCAGACCGGCAAGCCAAACTTCGCGGCCAGCAACAGGACAGCGATTACTTCGTTGACCCCGCCCAGCCGGCAGCTGTCGATCTGACAGAAATCGATGGCGCCGGCCTGCATGAACTGCTTCCACATCACGCGGTTGTGGACGTGCTCGCCGGTCGCGACGCCGATCGGCGACACCGCCTCGCGGATGCGGCGGTGGCCGAGGATATCGTCAGGGCTTGTCGGCTCCTCGATCCACCATGGGTCCACCTCGGCGAGCGGGCGCATTGCCTCGATTGCCTCGTCGACTCCCCAGACCTGGTTCGCATCGACCATCAGCTGCCGGTCCGGACCGATCGCCTTGCGCAGTATTCGCGCCCGCCGCAGGTCCGAAGCCGGGTCGCCGCCAACCTTCATCTTCAGCTGTGTGAAACCCGCCGCCATTGCCGCCTCGGCAAGCGCACGAATCTTCACGTTCGAGTACCCAAGCCGCCCCGCCGAAGTCGTGTACGCCGGGAAGCCTTCGCGAAGCATCTCCACCTCGCGGGCCGGTCGGGTGGCCACGTTCAGGCGCAATATCTCGAGCGCTTCGTCGGGCGGAAGGACATCATCGATGTAGCGAAAGTCCACGCACGCCACGAGCTGTTCAGGCGACATGTCGGACAGCAGCTTCCAAAGCGGCTTGCCCTCGACCTTCGCGTACAGATCCCACACGGCATTAACGAGCGCCGCAGTGGCGAGATGCACAACGCCTTTTTCAGGACCGAGCCACCTCAGCTGGCTGTCACCGACCAACCCGCGCCAGAAGCCCGACATGTCGGATGCGATGTCCTCGATCGTGCGGCCGACCACCTGGACCGCAAGCAGCTCCGCCGCGGCGACGCACAGCTCGGTGCCCCGCCCCGTCGTGAACGTGAGCCCGTGCCCCTGGATCCCTGAGGGACTGTCAGTTTCCAGGACGACATAGGCGGCGGAGTAGTCGGGATCGGCGCTCATGGCGTCAGACCCGTCGAGCGTCCGCGACGTCGGAAAGCGGATGTCGCGCACCCTCGCCCGCAGGATCTTTGTCGCCATGTCCGATATAGGCTAAGCCCGGTGTCCGGCAGGAACCTCGACGTTTCGGAGCGGGCGCCGTATTCGGCGGCCACGCCATCCGGACCTACGGGTTAGGCGACCTCGTCCACCAGCGCTGCCCATCGCTCATCGATGCGGCGCGCCTTGTAGATCACGAACGCCGCCGCCCAAGCCAGCACGAATGCGGCGACGATGACATAGCCGGCCCTGCCGATGAGGTCGAAGCCCGCGATCGCGCTGAAAACCCCGCCCTTCAAATTGAGTGCGTGGATGAGAACCTGCACGAGCTCGACCAGGCCGACGAAGAGCGCGACAAACACGGACAGGCTCGTCATCGTCAGGTTGTAAAACACCTTGCGGACCGGGCTCGCGAACGCCCACGAATAGGCCTTCGCCATGAACGCACCGTCAGCGGTGTCCATCAGCGACATGCCGGCCGCGAAGATCAGCGGCAACGCGATCACCGCCCCAAACGGGATGCCATTCGCGGCGGCGCCGGCCGAAACCGCCAGCAGCGCTATCTCAGATGCGGTGTCGAAGCCAAGTCCGAACAGAAATCCGATCGGATACATCTGCCAGCTGTGTTTGATGACGCGGAACAGGCGACCGAAGATCCGGGTCATGAAACCGCCGGCGGTGAGCTCGTGCTCCAACGATGCGCTGTCGTAGTCCCCGCTCTTCATGCGCCGATAGACTCGAACGACGTCCAGCAGGATCACCAGGTTCATGAATCCGATCGCCACCAGGAACCCGCCGGAGACGAGGCCGGCGACCACGCCCCCGACAACCCTCAACTCGCCCCCATTGCCGGAGACGCCTTCGACGATCCACTTGACCGCAAGGCCCAACGCGACCGCGATCAAGAACACCACCGAGGAATGGCCCAGCGAGAAGAAGAACCCGACTCCAACCGGCTTGCGACCGTCCTGGAGCAGCTTGCGTGTTGTGTTGTCGATAGCCGCGATGTGGTCGGCGTCGAACGCATGACGCAGACCGAAGGTGTACGCAAGGCCCCCCAGCGCCAGGATCGTGGGATGGCCGGCGCCGTAGAACAGCAAAAGGCCCCAACCGGCGACATGAAGCAGGCCAACGCCGCCGAAGAAGGCAGCCAGGCGACCCCGCTCTCCCCGATCGAATGACTGTCGCAGTAGGGCAGTCATAGAGGCCATGCCCCGAGGTTAACCCTTATTGCGACAATGTCGCAAGTAGGTATTCAAATCGCCCCCCGATTCGTGCGAGGGGATCGCACCTGGGAAGAAAGCTGCCGGCCCGGGTAACCTGTCCCCAGATGGACCTCGACAAGCTGCCGCCACAGCTGCGCTTGGTCCTGAACGCGCTCTCTCGAGCCGTGAGCAGCCGCGAGCCTGCGATTCGCTCCCGGGTCCAGCTGTTGCAGGAAGCCAATCCGCACCTTACAAGTGACCAACTGGCGCGGCGGCTCATCCGTTCCACCCGCAGGCGTGTTGCCGCGACAGGCGCCATCAGCGGCGCGGTCTCGATTGCGCCTGGCCTCGGCACATTGATGGCAGTCGGAACGCTCACGAGCCAGGCGCTGTACGCGCTGGAGCAGGAGATCGAGCTCGTTCTGGCCATCGCGATCATCTACGGCCACGAGCTCAGCAGCTCCGACGATCGAGTCCTCGAAGCGCTCGTGGTGGTCGGCATCACGAGTGGCGCCGTGAAGCTCCGAGAGGATGTCCTGGTCGCAGGTGGCGAGCGGATCGGCCTCGCCGCGGTGCGCCGGTTGCCCACGATCCTTGTGTCCCATGGTGGCGGCCGGATCATCAGCCGCATCCTTGCTCGCTTTGCGAGCACCGGAGCGGCGAAGGTGGCAGCGCGCGTGGTGCCGCTGGGAATCGGTGTTGCCGCGGGCGCCGGCTTCGACTGGCTGGCGGTGACCGGCCTCGGCCACGCGGCGATGAAGTACTACGGACCGGGCGGAGCCGGCGCGCGCCCCCTGCTACTTGCTGCTGAAGATCCCACGCACGTCGAACTCAACCGCTGATTCGATCTGGTCGAAGCCGCACTTCCGCGGCGCCTTGTCGGTGCGCCACCTGAGGAATCGCGTCGCGTGCCGGAAGCGCTGTCCCGCCTCGAGCTTGTCATAGGCGACCTCCGCTACCAGCTCGGGTCGCACCGTCACCCACTCCGCCTCCTTCCCGCGCGACCATCGACTCTGCCCGCCGGGCATACGGCCGTCCGTCGCCGACCATTCCTTCGGCGCCTCGGTGGTGAGTGGTTTGAGCTTTGCGATGAGCTCCTTTCTCTCTGCGGCGCTGAAGGAGGACGTGTGCCCCACGTAATGCATCGTGCCCTGGCGGTCATAGAGGCCGAGCAGAAGAGAGCCCAGCGACTGCCCGTCGTTTGATTTGCGCCAGCCGATGACCACGCAGTCAGCCGTCCGCTGGTGCTTGATCTTGACCCAGTTCCGTTTGCCGGGAACGTAGGCGCCGTCCCACGACTTCGCGATAACGCCGTCTAGGCCGGCGCCCTCGAACTGCTCGAACCATTTCTCGGCGGTCTTGGGGTCTCGCGTGTAAGGGGTGAGGAAGATCGGCGGCTTTGCGCCTTTGAGCACCTTTTCGAGCCGCTTGCGCCGGTCTCCCAACGGCAGCGCCCGCAGGTCCTCCTCGCCCTCAGCCAGCAGATCGAAAGCGACATACCAGGCCGGGGTCGCGGCGCTCAGCATCCGGACGCGCGAGTCGGCTGGATGGATCCGCTGCTGCAGGGCGCCGAAATCGAGCCCTCCCTTCCCGACCACGATGAGCTCCCCGTCGAGGACCAGCGTGCTCGGGCCGAGCGACCGGAACGCCGGCAGCACCTCTGGAAAGTAGCGCGTCATCGGCCGCGCGCCTCGGCTGATCAGTGTCACCTCATCGCCGTCGCGGTAGACGAGCGTGCGAAACCCGTCCCATTTGGGCTCGTACTCCCACCGCTCACCCTTGGGAATTCCACTCTCGGAAGGGGCCGAGAGCATCGGCTCCATGTCGATGGGGATTGGAGTTTTCAACTGAATTGTCCCCAGGTGTCTATATCTTGTGGACGGCGAACCTTCGTGCTACCATATCGTCCGCCGGTAACTCGGCCACTGAATTCGACTCCACGCCCCCACCCCAGCCTTGGGAAGCTCGCGCAAGCGGGCTTCCCGCTTTTAATGGCCAGCTTCAGCTTTGGTGGCGAAAACGAGCGAGCAGGTCACTGACGGTGATCGACCCGTAGTCCTTCCCCAGCACCGCCTGCGCCGTCTGCCAGACGGCCCGCGCCGGGGCGGGCCCTTTTTCGGCCAGGTCGGCAAGCCGCAGCGCTCCATAAGCCTGGATCTGTGGCACCTGCGCCAGCTGCGCGGCCATCCACTGCGCCCACTGCTCGATGTTGCCCGCGGCCGGGCCCACGCCCTGCATCGCATCCGCCTTGATTTGGGAAACGGTTCCCCATGCCGGCGAGCTCGTGACCTTGTCCGCAGCCGACGCCACCTTGGCCGCGCCCGCTGTCTTCAGCGCGCCGGCGACCGACTGGGCCTTGGCCGCCTCGTCCTCAGCCTTCTGCTTGTCGACAACTGCCTTTACCTCGGCCTCATGCGCCGCGGTCTTGGCCTCCTCCGCGGCTTCTGCCGCCCTGGCCGCAGCTTCGGCTCGGGCGGCCTTGATAGTGGCAAGGCCCTCGCCGGCGATCTCGCTGATCCGGTCCGCGGCGCTGCCCGACGCACTGTCGCCATCGCCGTCGCCCGTGCGCAGACGCTCGCCAAATCCACGGCCCATCGCGCCGCCGATAAGGCTCGGAACGTCGAGCCCCGTCAGGCCCTTGATCGCCGTCGTCGATTCGATCATGGCCCGGGTCGCGTTCTTGACGATGTCGGACGCGCCGTCTGCGCTCATCACTGTCAGCGAATTGATGTGCCCCATCGGCTCGGCCGCGGCGCGGACGATCTCCGGCAGCGCAGCAAGCACTGTCTGGATGATGGCCGCCTCGTTGAATTGCTTGTAAGCGTCGGCACGCATGGCCAGCGCTTTCGCCTCGGCCTCACCTTTGGTCAGGACGATCTGCGCCTCGGCGCCACCTTCCAGCCGCGTCGTCTCGGCATCGGCTTCGGCGGATGCGATCTTCGCGCGCTTGTCGCCTTCGGCCTTGGCGATGACGGCCTGCGCCTGGGCGGCGGCGGGCTTGACGGTCGAGGAGAGCAGCTCCTTCTCTTTGCGGTCGGCCTCCAGCTGTGCCAGCTCGGTCTGCTTGCGCACCACCTCCTGCTGGGCTTCGGCCTGGGCGAGCGGGCCCGCCTGGTCGGCGCGTGCCTGGGCGGCGGCGACCTGCATCTTGGTCTCAGCCTCGCGGAGTGCGACGTCTCGGCCGGCGTTGATCTTGATCTGCTGCGACTCCGCCTCTCGGACCGCCGCTTCCTGGTCGGTGGTGGCTTTGACCATTCGGGCGTCTCGAGTGACAGTCGAAACGCTCTGCTGGCCGAGCAGCTCAATGTAGTTGGACTCGTCCGAGAAGCTCTGGATCGTGAAGGCGTCGATCTGCAGGCCGCTGGTGGCGAGGTCGCCCTTGGCGGCATCCTGCACCTGCTGGAGCAGCTTCTGGCGGTCGCGAATCAGCTCTTCGATGGTCAGCGTGCCGACGATCGAGCGGAGCGATCCCTCAAGCACGTTCTTGACGATCGAGTCGACCTGCTCGGGCTTGGCGTCGAGGAATCGTTCGGCCGCATTCCGCAGCGACTCGACGTCGCGCCCGATCTTGAAGGTGGCCACGCCCTGGACCTGCACCTTGATGCCCTGGCTCGTCACGGCGTCGGCGAGCTGCACGTTGATCTGGCGGGCGGTCAGCTTGAGCTTGCCGACGCGGTCGAGGAGGGGCCTGATGAAGGTGCCGCCGCCGACCACCACCTTGACACCCCGATCGCCGGGGCTGGACAGGACCTGGCCCCTCTCGTCTCGCACCTTGGCGCCGCGCGAGCCGGCGACGATGAGCGCCTCGTTTGCGCTCGCCACCTTGTAGCGGCTGGCGACGAACGCGATGAGCAGGATGAGGATGATCACGCCGGTGACGGCGAGGAACGGTGTTGAGGTCACAAAACTAGGCATCCGGACGTGCTCCTTCATTGGTGACGAGCGGGAGGGGGGCGACAACGATGTTGCTGCCGGCCACGCCCACGACTTTGACCGTGCGGCCTGGCGCGATCTCGGCATCTGCGGTGGCGGTGAGGTTGTGCGAGCCACCCGCGAAGCTGATCAGCACGGTGCCGAAGCGATTCGCGGGAATTCCGACCGAGACGCGCCCGGTCGAGCCGATCATCTCCTCGAGCCTGAACGTGTCCGACGACTCGGCCTGCTTGAGGACCTTGAAGGCGCCGAATACCACGCCGGAGCCAAGCAACCCGGCGACGATGCCTGTGAGCGTCGAAACCGTGACGCCTGCCCCAAGGCCATGGAGCCCAAAAAGGCCGCCGATGCCGAACATGGCGAGGAATCCGAGCAGCATGGGCGCCGGCGACACACCGGCGACGTCAAAGCCGAGATGGATGGCTCCAAGCACGCCGCTGAAGATGTCGTCGAGGACCAGGGTGAGCAGCAGGAGAGCGCCCCCCGCCAGGAGGCAGACTCCAAAGACCAGATCGGCTACGTGCACGGCTTTTCCACCAGCGCCTGAATCTTATGACGGTCGGCGGCCAGCCGCCGGTTGTCGCGCCCGGCGGAGGGCTACCGGTCGAGGAAGCCGGCTATCGCCTGCGCCGCCGCCGGCGCCATCCCCACCGTGTAGTGGTTGGCCTCGATCTCGACCCCCTCGGCGGTGGGGACCTCGAGTAGGAACCGGGCGTACTCATCCTCGGTGATCAGGTAGCCGAAGTTGGGCGGCACCTCCTGCGCCGCACGCACCAGCAAGACCGGCATCGTCAGCGCCGCCCAGAGCGCGTAGGGATCCTGCTGGAGACGGTACTGCTCGTCCTCCCAGGGCGCCGCCTTCTGGGTCCGAAACGACACGCCTCCCTCCACGTCGACCAGCTCGTAGTCGAAGAGCCGTTCCCAGGGAGGCCAGGGCTGGTAGTGCGGCAGGTTCCGGGCGAGCGTCATGAAGGCTTCGCGGGAGGGGAAGACGGCCGCCAGCCGGTCAAGGCCCGCATACACGGGCACCTTGATCGACCCCTGGGGCAGACCGGCAGCGTCCACGAGCACGACCCGGCGGACGCGATCCGGCGCCATCTGGGCGACCACCATGGCGATCCAGGCCCCCATCGACCAACCGATCACGTCGAAGGTCTCGGCCCCGAGTTGATCGGCGATCTCGATGACGTCCTTGGCGTGGGATGGCCACCCGTAAGTGCCAGGCCCGGTCTGGTCGCTGTGGCCCCGCCCACGAGGATCGAAGGCCACCTTGCGATGCCGGCTGCCGTCGAGCGCGTCGAAGATGACGTCGAAGCTGCGCAGGTTCGCGCTAAGACCAGGGATGCCGATCACCAACCGGCCCGTTTCCGATCCCGAGATCTCACACGCGACCTCGCCCGACTGCAGCTTGAGGTGGCGAGCAGTTATCGCCGACCGGTCAGTCATTCACCAATCCTCGGTACCCTGTTTGTAGGCGCTTGGTGTGCTCATCCTAATCGAGGACTTGGGCACCGAATCATCCAGGTGCCATGGAGGTCCAAATGGCAACACGCCCATCCGCCTCGGGAGCCGCACACAGCACTCCGCGCGATCCGATTCGGGTTGTTCCCTTGCGCGACGACGCCCGCCTCGCGCCCGCGCCGACAGCTGCGCCGAGCCTCACGTACCGCGGCGGCCCGCTGCTGACCGCGGTGCAGATCTTCAGTTTCTTTTGGGGCGACGGCTGGCAGGGCCAACCGCAAGCGGGGCTCGTTAAGCAGATCACGGCGTTCTTCGACTACGTCGTGACCAGCCCTCTTATCGATCAGCTGGGTGAATACGGAGTCGCCGGTCGCAACATCAGCCACGGCGCCAGTCTCGGCGCAATGCCGATCCCCGGTGCGCTTGCTGCATCGGTCGACGACAGCGCGATCCAGCAGCTGATACAGCAGCAGATCTCGACGAACTCGGCCGTACCGCAGCCCACGCCGAACTCGCTGTATTTCGTCTTCGCCCCGCCAGGGGTTGCCGTCAGCCTCGGCGGCAGCAGCTCGTGCTCGACCTTCTGCGGTTATCACAGCGACATCAATGGTCAGATCTTCTATGCAGTCATGCCGTATCCCGACTGCACTGGCTGCACCGGCTCGCTCACGGCTCTCGACGCATTGACGTCGACGACATCACACGAGCTGTGCGAAGCGATCACCGACCCGATTCCAGGTCAGGGTTGGTATGACGATACCAACGGAGAGATTGGCGACATCTGCGCGTGGCAAACCAAGAAGCTTGGCAATTACACGGTCCAGCTGGAGTGGTCGAATCACGCGGGACGGTGCATCTGAAGATGGCCTCGACGAGCCCGATCAAGCATGTCGTGATCATCGTCAAGGAGAACCACGGCTACGACAACTACTTCGGAGCGTTCCCTGGCGGCAATGGGGCCACGATGTCGCGGAGCCCAAACCCGCCGCCGAAGGATCCTGACCACCGGCATGCGGCCTGGCTCAGCCGGGACACCACCGCGCCCCGGGTGCAGTTCGAGCAGGCTGACATTCCGCATTACTGGAGCTACGCGAGCGAATTCAGCCTCTGCGACAACTACTTCACCGACGTGGCCGGCCCTTCGACGCCCAACCACCTGATGCTGATCATGGCCGACACGGCACTGATCAACAACCCGAGCACCAATTACCGAGTGAAGCCTGGACCGCCTCTTTACAACCAGCCCAGCCTGCCCTCCCAGCTCGACGCCACGGGACTCACGTGGGGCAACTATGGCGGCTACGCCTTCGAGTTCATCAAGTACACGGCCGGCAAGAACCGGACCTGGCAGCAATTCGCAAAGGACGCCGCCGCGGGCACGCTGCCTTCGGTCTCATGGCTCTATTCCGACGGCGTTCACAGCGAGCACCCTGCAGATACCGCGGCGGAAAGGGCTGCCGGCAACGGCAACGTGACCAATGGGATGCAGTGGACTGTGGACCAGGTCAACGCAGTCGTGGCCGCGGGTCTGTGGCCGCAGGTCGCGATCTTCATCACCTGGGATGACTGGGGCGGGTGGTGGGATCATGTGACACCCACGGAGGTCGAGAAGTGGACGGATGGTACGCAGTTCCGATATGGGGGGCGTGTTGGTTGCCTGGTGCTGAGCCCGTACGCGCGCCAAGGCTACGTCTCCAAGGCGCTCCACTCGCATGTCAGCCTGATCAAGTTCTGCGAGACCACATTTGGCCTACCCTCTTTGAACCCACGCACCGCAGCGGCTGACGGGATGGCGGACTGCTTCGACTTGACCCAGACCCCATTGCCACCCCCAACCTGAAGCCTGGCGGTTATCCTCCGGCTCCCGATGCCGGAGCGAACAGTCCTTGCAGCGTGGCGACGAAATTCGGCGAAGTCGCCGTCCAGGCAACCGGCTGCGCGGAGTCCCCGACGAACACCTCCCCACAGCCCCTCGCTTCGACCTTGACGCTCACCTTCGTTCCGTCCACATAGGTGAAGATCAGCGCAAAGTACGAGCCATCGTCCATTGGACAGAAAGTCCCGCCCGGAAATGGAGGCAGGTCGTTTAGCTGCATGAGGATGTGGTTGACCGCGGCGGGATCGCTTACCGCGACCGAGGCAATCAAGCTCAACGGAGGCTGGTCATTCAGTCCTCCGAATCTTTCGACCATGACGCGAATCGCACCGCGCCGCACAAGGCCGCCTGTCCGCGGCGTTGAAGTGCTCGTCGGCGTGGGTTCCAGTGGTGCAGGCCCTCCCGGCGGCTGGTAGTGGGGCGGGGTTGGAGTTCCGAGCCTCGCCGTCAAGATTCCTACCAATGAGGTGCTCGGCGGATCCAGGTAGGCCACGCTCGCGGCCGCCGTCACGATCGCGGCAGCCGCTATCAGCCCTAAGGCTCGTCGGCGGCGCCAACCAGGACGCGCGGCAGGCTCTGATTCGGATTCGCTCGGATCAGGCACCACGTCACCAACCATATGTGGTCCTAACGATCACGACCCGCCGCGGTAACGGTTCGCCCGTCTTCCACCTCAGCCGAAGATGTGCTCTCCAGGCGGCTCCGTTAGACGCACAACGATCAGTCCCACACCCAAGCCGACCAGCGCCAAAGCAACCACCACGGCGGCGACACGCCGAGGCAGGCCGATCGCTGCGACGAAGATCGCGATGAGGCTGGCCACAACCACGGGCAGCCCGATGCCACTGAAGATCCAGATGCCGTTGAAGCCCCCGGCGATGCTTGAAATGAACCGCGATGCGCGCCGGTTCGGCCTGATGGTCATGATCCAGGTCCCCGCAGCGGAGATGACGACGACCACCAGCAGCAGATGGGTCCTCAGGTCCATCCCGGCAGTTGACTGAGAGCTGAGGGCAATTGGTGTGTACAGGATGGCGGCAGCTGTCAGCAGGACAGCCGCCAGTCCCGATGCCACTCGTAGCGAAAAAGCCCACACCTTCTGCCGCGACATTTGCGCCAACAGTAGGCGTCTCGGCTCCCGAATGCCATCAGGCTGCCGGGTTATCAGGACTCCGGAAATTGGTAAGAAATGTGGAGCTCCTGCCCTCGACCAGGTAGAAATCATCGCAACCCTTATCGTCTTGCTTTGGGCTAGGTATGGGTTGATTAGGTGGTTCCATATCCACGCATCGGGCACCTCGCCACATAACGACGTAAGCCAACACGTTCTGATAGATAGGGTGATTGCTCACTTGGACCATGCGACAAGTCATCGACCGTCATGCGCCGAGGCCGACAACACGTCCGCTGACCAGCGTCTCCCTAATCGCTAGGACGCAGGCTCAGAAACGCCGGCACCGATCACAGGCACGCGACCATCGCCTTCCGAGGTCGCCGCGCCAGACCGCAGTTCGGCGGCTGTACGTAGTGGCAGGTCGCGAAGGATCAGGGTGCATATCAGCCCTAACGCTCCGGCCACGAGCGTGATCCAGAAAAGATCACCAATCGACAGAGCCAACGCATTGTCGGCGCCGGCGATCACCTTGGGAATCAACGCCTGCAGTGGCCCAGGCAGCGCCTGCTCAAGCAAAGCCCGCCCGTTGCCTACGTTCTGTAGGGCACCCGCCAGCTTCACGAGCTGGCCGATCAGCGGTGGTGGCACGCCCTGTTCGGCAAGATTCGTCGGCAGCCGGCCGGCGAAGGAGGACGAGAAGATGGTGCCGGCAGCGGCCAGTCCCACCGAGGCGCCGATCTGCCGCAGGAATGTGAGGGTGCTGGTGGCCACACCGAGGCGATCCGTCGGAACCGAGTTCTGAACCACAACCGTGTATCCGGCCATCGCCGGCCCGATGCCGAGGCCAAGCACGAGCATCCACGACCAGAGCACCCAATCGGAAACACCCGCCGTCAAGTGCGTCATCAAGAAGCCGCCCACCAGCATCACCACCGCGCCGGCGGTCATCAACCACTTGTAACGGCCCAGTCGGCTGATCATCAGCCCAGTGCCGATGCTCCCTCCCATCAGGCCGACTAGCAGCGGCCAGATGTAGTAACCGGAAGCCGTCGCGCTGATGCCGCGAACCGTCTGGTAGAAGCGCGGCATGAAGATCACCGCTGCGAACATGGCGACGCCGAACACGAACACCGCCGCCATGCTCACCGAGTAATCACGGCGCTTGAACAGGTCGAGCGGGAGGATGGGTTCCTTCGCCCTGGACTCGATGAACAAGAACACCACCAAGACGGCAAGTCCGAGGGCGATCAGCCCACCCACGTTGAGGTCGGTCCAGCTCGCGAGCTGTCCCGAGCTGGTGACGTTCCCCTTGTTGGTGAGCCCGAGCATGAACGGCACCACCCCGGCCGTAAAGAAAACGATTCCCAAATAGTCGAGATCCCGGAGCGATGCCTTGCGGCGCCCGGCGCTTGGTAGCACGATTGCCAATACCGTCAGGGCCGCGATTCCAAACGGCACGTTGACGTAGAACACCCAATGCCAGCTGATGTTGTCGGTGATCCAGCCACCGATGAAGGGCCCGACGATGAAGCTCAGCGCGAACACGCCGCCGAACAAGCCCTGGAACCGGCCCCGCTCACGAGGGCTGTAGAGATCTCCGATCATGGCCATCACGATCGGGAACAGGGCTCCGGCGCCAAGGCCTTGCACGGCCCGAAACGCGACCAACTCGGTCATGTTCTGCGAGGCGCCCGAGAGCCAAGAACCGGCGAGGAAGATGCAGACACCGATCATCAGCATTCGTTTGCGACCGAAGACGTCCGAGAACTTTCCATAGATCGGAACCGTCACTGTTGAGGATAGCAAGTAGGCGCTCACCACCCAGGCATACAGGCTGGCCCCGTTGAGATCGGTGACGATACGCGGCAGGGCGGTGCCAACCACGGTCTGGTCCAACGAGGCCAGAAACATCGTCAGCAGGATTGCCCCCAGGATCGTCAATTTCGCCCGTGGGGGAAGCGACATCAGCGATGGTGACGCGGCGCCCGGCTCGGTGACGACTTGCGGTGCGGCCGGCGGACGACGTTCCTCGATTGCAGCCATCTTCTTAGTCCTTTACTAGCCTTCTAGCGAGATCATCGGCTCAAGCCGTTTGCGCCGTGGTGGCTCCCACTAGCCCTTCTTCAACGTGGACTTCAGGATGCGAGACGACATAGCCTTCTCGTGGAAGCATTCCTTTTACTGTGGAAACAGCGACGTCTTTGGCGTCAGCCTCGGATTCAGCCTCAACCGTGGCAATCGTGATGGTGAATTTGGCCGAGCCTGTGACAGGAGCGATCGATAAGCCGCTGCTGGCAAGCTGTTGAAGCACGGTGCGATCTCCTGGCCGGCCGGGCTCGGGCTCTAGGAGGACGCTGACCGAGAAGGTTCTGCCGACCCCATCGCCGGAGTTGGTGGCAACCACAGGTGCGGATCCGCGTCCGCCAATCGGTTTAAACCTGCGCTCCTCGGCGGCGTCCAGCATCTCATCCAGGTCTCTGGTGGAGCGGCGACTGGCGAAGCGGGACACCAACGAGTAGAGGACCGGGACCAGAACCAGGGTCAGCACCGTGCTGGTGAACAGACCGCCGATGACGACGATCGCTAGCGGGCGGCTGATGAAAGCGCCACCGATCCCGCCACCACCGCCGATTACCGCCAGCGGGACCAAAGCCAGCATGGTGGCAATGGCGGTCATCAGGATCGGGCGCAGACGGTGCCGGCCGCCCTCGATGATGGCGTCGTGCAGGCTCAAGCCGCGGTCGCGGTACTGCTCTATGAGGTCGAGCAGGACGATGGCGTTGGTGACCACGATGCCGGTCAGCATCAGGATTCCGATCAGGCCGGGAAGTGATAACGAAGTGTTGGTAAGGACGAGCGCGATGATCGCCCCAGTCGCCGCGAACGGAATTGCCACCAGCAGCACCAATGGCTTCAACAGCGAGCGGAAGGTCGCAACCATGATCAGGTAGACGAGCCCGATCGCCGCTAGCAGGGCAAGGGCAAATTGCGTTAGCACGGTCGAGAGTTGCGCAAAGACGCCGCCGGTCGAGAGCGATGCGCCCGCCGGCAGTGAGACACCGTTGAGCGCATTCGTGACGCTCGTCTGGACCGCACGCGTGTCGTTGGCCGTGATGGTGCCGGTGATGGTCGCGTCCAACGCGCCGTTGACCCGATTCACCGTCTGCGGGCCAGTCACCTCCTGGATGGTCGCGATCGTGGACAGAGGCACTATCCCGAAGGCGGTCGCGACCGGCAGCGAAGCTAGAGCGGCTGCGGTGTCGGCGGTTCCGGGCGGTAGCTGGACGCGGACGATCATCGTGCCCTGGGGCAAATTGGCCTGAGTCGCCACCTGGCCGTTTACCGATTGAGCGACTAATGCGGCCAGGGTCTCGATGTTTAGGCCCGAGGTGGCCAGCTTGTCGGTCGGGACCAGCTGGTACTGCGGCTTGGAGACCACCAGGTTCGACGCGAGCTGGGCCAGGCCCTTCACCTTCGAGAGGGCGGCGAACACCTGATCACTGGCTGCCTGCAGGGTGGCCGGGTCGCCCGCGCGGACGTCGACCTGCATCTGACTGCTGCTGGCGTTGGCGCTGCTTTGGGACTGCCCCACCAGGAGTGTGGCGGGCCCGTGGTAGGCGCTGAGAGCACGGGTTACTCCTGCCACCGCGCTGTCGTATTGCCCGCTCTGGACGAGTACCAACACCGACGCCTGGCTGGGGTCGGCCGGGACCGTGCCCGGGGGCGCGAATGGATCGGTTTGGCCGCCCACGATCGCCTGGTAAGCGGCGATCCCGGGCACACCGGCAATCAGCGCCTCGATCTTCTGCGTCTCGGAGTCTGTCTCAGACAGCGTGGAGTTCACCGGCATCGAGATCGCGACCGGGAAGGTAGGGCTGGAGGATTGGTCGAGCAGATTCACTCGCAAAAGGGGGATGAGTGCCATTGAAGCGATGAAGAACACCGCCGCCACCCCGAGCGTCACCAAACGATGGCTCGTCGCCCACTTGATCACCGGCACGTAGACACGCTGCGTCCAGTTCCAACGGAGGCGGCGCTCGACTCCCTCGGCGCGAACCGCCGGGAGCAGCCTTGAAGCCAGCAGCGGTACGACGGTAACCGCCACCACCAGCGAGGCGAGTAGCGCCACCACCACAGTCAGGGCGAATGGCCGGAAGAAGCTGCCGGCGATACCGGTCAGGAAGATGATTGGCAGGAAAACCGCCACCGTCGTCAGCGTGGACGCTGAGACCGCGGTGATGATCTCGCGAGCGCCTGTGTAGGCGGCGACGAGAGGACGCTCGCCTTCGCTGACATGGCGGCTGATGTTCTCCAGCACCACGATGGAGTCGTCGACCACGCGCCCGATGGCGACCATCATCCCGCCAAGGGTGAGGATGTTGAGGGTGATCCCTTGCCACCACAGCACGATCAGTGCCACCAGCAGGGAGAGTGGGATCGAGATCGCGGCCACAAGTGTGGCGCGCCCACTGCGAAGGAAGACGAATATGACCAGGACCGCGAAGACCGCGCCCAGCAGTCCTTCCCGAAGGATGTTGCCGATAGCCTGAGTAATCGGCGTCGCTTGATCCTGGATCGATTCGAAATGGACGCCGTGGCCGACTGACGACTCGATCCCCGGAAGCGCATTCCAGACCTCGTTGGCGACAGTCACTGTGTTGCTGTCCGGGCCATCGATGATCTGCAGACCGATGGTCGGCTTGCCGTTGGTTCGCGTGATCGTGTCGGCCGGCACCGAGGTGACTTGAACCGTGCCTAGCTGGTTGATCGCAATCGGCGCGGGCGGGCGGCCACCTGCCGCGGGGTTGAAAGGCGGGGTCACAGTGACCTTGCCGATCTGGTCGAGGCTGGTCAGCGACCCCGAGACCTGGAGCGGAATTGTTGCCGTCCCCAGCTTCAAGGAGCCGACCGACTCCACGACGCTAGCCTGCTGCAACGCTGAAGCGACTTGGGTGACGCTCACGCCATGGGCCGCCAGCTTGGCGGGATCAAGAGTAACGTCCACCTCGTTGGTTGGGGCTCCGCTCAAGTCGACCGCTGAGATCCCCGCCAGTCCCCTTAGCTTGGGCACGGCCATGGACTGCAGTTGACCGGCTAGATCACCGAGTGGCTCGTCAGCGGAGATCGCGTACTCGAGAATCGGCAGGCTATTCGTGGAGAAGGTCTGGACAGTCGACGAAGAAGCCTGCGGAGGCAGCAGAGATCGGATCCCCGCCAGGGCGCTGTTGGCGTCCTGCTCGGCTGACTTCAAGTCGGTGCCGTCCTTGAACAGAACGATAACGAGCGAAGCGCCCTGACTCGAAGTGGACTGCACCGTGTCCGTGCCGGCGACGCCCTCCATCGCATTGACCACCGGGACGGTGACCTGGCCGTCGACGAGTTGCGGCGAAGCACCCGGGTCGGGCGTGATGACGATGAGCGCGGGCACAGAGATGTTTGGCAGGAGGTCCTGCTGAACCTGTGTCGCCGCGAAGATGCCGACTCCGAAGAGCAGCACAACGGCGAGGAGCACGACGGCCCCAAGACGAAGTGACAGGCGGGTCACGAAATGCACTCTGGTTCAGCTCCCTTCAGCGTCGGCGTTCAGGTTGCGGACCAGCAGCAGGCAAAGGTGGCGAAGCTGCACCACCTGGTCGGCGGTGAACCCCTTGGCAATGGCCGCTTGCTTCGCCAAAGCGTGCCGGCGCATTGCGTTAATGCGGTCCAGTCCCGCATCGGTAATCTGGGCCAACACCGAGCGGCGATCCGCAGGGTCGGAAACGCGCTTCACCAACCCATCCCGCTCCAGGACATCGATGATGTCGGTCATCGTTCTTGGCGTCACGTTCAGGCCCTCGGCAAGCACCCCCAACGGCTGCCGCCGGCTTGGGCTGTGATACAGCCGTGTCAGCACCCGAAGGCGACTGTCCGAGAGGCCATGGCTTTCAGCAAAACGCTCCATGTGGTCATGGATCTGCTTGGCAGCCAGCCTCAGCGCTGCCAGCGCCTCCAGGACTTCGACCGAGCCCTTGCCACCCATCTCGATCACAGCCCGTCGCATAGCTACGTCCTGCAAGTATCCGGAGGCGTCGAACTGTATGTCTCCGTGCGTCAAAACAGCGTGCGATCTCAAATCGGGTTTCCCCATGTGGGATCTCAAATCGGGTTTCCCCATAGTGAGGAAGCTTACTATACTCAGGTTGAGCTTCGAATCCGGGCAGGGCCTGGCGTTGGTTGGCTTGAGGCTGCCGTCTCAACTAAGAACCCGTCCAACTGGAGCACCGTGCTGACGAGCAATTGGCCAGCCTCAGTATCGTCAACGAAAATAATTAGTGATGACCTATCGGTGCTCACGCTTCAACCGGCCCCTGTGCTCAGGATCGGCAACGCCGCCGGCAAGACAGACCCAGCGCAACGGCCGTGAACCGGTTTCCCAACAGGTTGTGCATATCCTAATGACCTGCTTGGAATGTTCGATGCTCAGCATTCAAAAATCGCCTTCGGAACATATTGGGTGCATGCCCTCAATTTAGATGGGTCAGCACCAAGTGATCCCTCACCCTACGTGTTGGTCGGTCGAGATTCGAAACTCGCGGTCTCCTGGTCCCAACCGGAGGCTAAGGCCTACCGTATTCTGCTCGATCTTAGCTGCGGCATCACGAATCGGGCGCAAGTCTCGTAGCTTAATGGACGGCTCGCGTTTTCTTTTCGGTGCGAACCGCCCCCTTGTGATCCGACTGGTCATCCGCGATAGGCCATACCCGTCCATTTGATCTACCTGATCCAACGCGATCGAACAGTGTCCGCCCCATGCTTCACTCTTCGTTAGGGGGCGCGGCCAAAAGCGCCTCTCAACGCGCGCCCACGCGCTCTCAGCAGTCGAACACCGACCAGCAGATGTCGTTCCGCAACCGCTGGTCGTCGAGTACGAGCTCACGAATCGCCTCCGGGAGCTGGTCGCGCTGCCACCGGCACTCCAGTCGCCCTGCGCTCTCGCCCTCTCCGTCCGGCACGGCAGCACGTGCGGCCTTGATCGCATAGGCGGCCGCACCGAGCTCGTGCGCGGCGACGTGTGCGACGACCGCCGCCTGGCCGGCAGCGTACGCGGCGTGGCGTGCTGCCCCACTCAGGTCTCCGGCCGCGGCCATTGCATGACCGCCCGCCGCGCGAGCCTGGGACATCGTGATCTCGCCGCGCGCCCAGGTGCGGGCCTGCTCAATCGCCTGGCGCGGTCGCGCGTCCTCAGGCCGAACCGACTCGAACCGTTCGATGACGTGCTCTGCGCATGATGCCGCCCACAGGGCGAGGAGGTGGTGATCCGAATCGGTGAGGGTCCCGCCGCGGCGGATCGTCACGAAACGAGGGTCGCGGTCTTTCGGGAGGATCACGCCCAGAAGCCCTTCTGCTCGCATCTGCCCAACGCCTTACACGATGCCCCCGGCCCTTTCATTCTCGCGACTTGAACCAAGCAGACAAGCATCGTCGAGCATGCCTGCCCACCTGTGCATATTTCTCCACTATGAGACTGGCAGTCAATGCCCCAAGTCTCTTAACTCGGCAGGTTCCAGGGGTTTTCCAAAGGCGTTCCAACCCCGGGCCCAACACCCTCCCGAACGGTCGACATGAGATCGAAATTGGCCGTTTTCCGGGCTCAGAAACGTGTTCGTCGGGCGGGCGAGATTCGAACTCGCGGTCTCCTGGTCCCAAACCGGAGGCTAAGGCCTACCGTATTCAGCTTGATCTTAGCGCGACATCGATATTTTCGCGCAAGTCTCTTAACTCGACTGCATGCATTGTGCATGCTACGATGGATGGCGTGGGAAGACCGCTGCAAATCAGGAACGTGCCCGAACCGGTCCTTGAGACCCTTCGTGAACGAGCTGATGAGGTCCACTTGTCTTTGGCCGCCTACGTGCTCGAGGTGTTGACTGAGCATGTGGCGACCAAGGGCATGCGCCAGCTCCTGGCTGGACCCAGGCTGCGTCACGGGAAGCCTCTAGCTAATCGCGAGATCCAGGATCTAATTTCTCACGGCCGGCGCTAGTTGACCGTCACGGACGCCGGCGTGTGGATTCGGGCCATCGTCGACGAGGAGCCCGGAGGCCCAGTGCGCACTCGGCTCGGCGAAGAAACATCGGTTGCCTCGCCTGCCTTGATCGATCTCGAATTCACGAATGTCTTGCGCGGCTTGGTGACGAAAGGGTTGATCAGCCCTCGGCACGCGGAACGAGCGCTCAGCGAGTTTATGCAGGCTCCGATTCAGCGATACGGGCACTTGGCGCTATTGCAACGCATCTGGCGACTCAGGGCAAATCTCACTGCGTACGACGCTTCCTACATCGCTTTGGCAGAGCTGCTTGGAGGCGACCTCCTGACAATTGACAAACGACTTGCCGGTGTGCCTGGGATCAGGTGTCACGTCGAGGTGCTGTAACGGCCAGGTTCCGTAACGGCGGCGACGTCATTGACCATTCGACCAGATTTGACCGGTAGATGACCAGGATGATTCAGTGGGGCAAGCTCACGTCGAGCGGCTGAAAAACCGGTCGCCCAAGAGAACTGTCGCCGTCGCAGCGATTGACAACGCCCCTGCACTGAGTAAAAGCCGCTGGTGGAGAATGGCAGTCGTCAACAGACCGTCCGGGGGTACCAACTCGCCAATCACCGTGAGAACCGATGCAGCCACAAGCAAGCGAACATTGCTACTGAAAGTTGCGGCGAGGAGCGCCACACCCGCCGCGAGAAAGAGGACTGCAAACAGCAGCCCCACAACGTTCCCCGGCAACGACCACCAGACTGCCACAGCACCAGCTGCCAGATCACAGAGCGACGCAGCCAAAATCACAGTTGGCCGCCAAGCAGGCATTGCCGTCCCATCTAACTCCCTTTGATCTGGGCAGTCAAGGCAACACCCGCCGCCAGTACCGTTCGTGGATTCGGGCTGCCAAAACGAGCCCAACCTGGCTGAGTTCGTGGGCTGTGAGCAAGGTGGCGACCGTTACGCGAAGCACGCTCAGGTGACGAATCGATTTGAAGGATTTGTTCTCCAACTCAGTCACTGCCTGGCTACCCGGGGAGTCCTCGCTTCGGGCGTGCGTTAGGTTCATCCAACAATCGAGCGCATTCCCTCCGTAACCCTCGCCAACCGAGTGAGTGGTTCACCTCGGGCGCTACTTTCGGTGGCGTTTGCCGCGCGACCACCTGAATGCCGTTTGCGGAAGGAACATCCTTGATGCGTCCATCAAAGACCTCCCATTGGGCCAACTGAGTCCGTGTCCAAGCGGTCATACGTGGGTCGTCAGTGAGTTGGAACAAGTGGTATGGCCGCCCGCGGTCATCGATCATTTCGACCGTCGGAATGTCACCCAGTCGATGGGACTTGACCGCGACAGTTCGAAGTCGCGCTTTGCGCCCATCGTCGAGAGTGAGCAAGAAGATATCACCGGCTTGCACCGGACAAGGGACACGGCGGGGAGGTCGAACCTTTACCGTAGCCTTCTGAGGACCAAGCAGCCGGCCGCGAAGCTTAGAGAGAACGGCCCTACGCGTATTGGCAAAACCGGTTTCGTCCCACGTGTGCAGGTCGCCGCCGGCATCGATCACGGCGACCGTGCGATCGCGAATCGCAGGATCGAGCCGCCCAAGCTCCACTTGAGCTGCGGCGAGTCCAGTCCAGAAACAGGTGCCGTTATCCGGATCGTCTAGATCGTCTGCGAAGCTTCGCAGAACCTTCTGCAACGCCTCTGCATCGGGAGCGCCATCTTCGAGGAGCTCCCGGTACTCCCCTCTCACATCGCTGGCGAGATCGTTGCCGAAAACTCCGGTACTCCACGAACCCATTAACCCTCAGCCTATCTCGACGGCAAGAATCCCGTCCCTGTCACGACTCACGACGTGGTGGTCGGCGGGCGAAGCTAGAACCACGATTCCCTGATCCCAAACCGGAGGCTAAGGCCTACCGTATTCGACTCGATCTTAGCGCGAGACCTCCATTCCGACGCAAGTCTCTTAACCCGCTCGTGCCTGCGCCCTCATGTAACGCGGCCGACGACACGCTCTCCATATTCGACAGCACGCTCCGCATCCGCGAGCCACGCGGCTACGTCTGCCTCGCGTGGCGTACGCCCCCGGTACACGGCTTCGTTGCGAGCACCCTTGAGATTACGCAGGCTGTAGACATCCTTTTCCATTCCCTCCCCGGCGAGCACTTCGTAAGCGTCAAGGAGCGCGTCGAGATGTCCAGGCAAGGATGTGATCGCGAGGTCGACCACATTCAGGGCAGCCTGAAGTGCATTGGACGTTGCAGCCCACCCATCGGAAGCCGCCCCAATGGTGTCCCCCGCCTCGACCTTGCGTCGCGCCCAAGTCAAGTCCCTCCTCGCCTGCTCCAACATGAATCGACACCATTGGCGATCTCTCGGCCTCCTGACCAGCCGGCCAGCAGTGACCATGCGATCCAAGTCAGGAGGCAGCCTCATAGCTTGAATTCGCTCAAGTCGCCAAGGACCGCGCGCCGCGGTTCTTTGCGCATCTGCTTCAAGAAGGTAGGGGCCTTGCTATCCGGCATGCGAAGCTCAGCCGGCTCAAGAACCACCACGTGCACTTGGCGGCCTACCTCGCGCTCGGCCCGGCTGACCGCAGCCGCCAGTAACGTCGGGTCGGGCTTCCCCACAACGAGCAAATCGATGTCGCTATTCGAGCGCTCGTCGCCGCGTGCGCGAGACCCAAACACCAACGCTCCGCGCACACCGGAAATACCTTCGAGTGCACTCCTGAGCCGAGCCTCGACGCCCACCGTCTGATCGAACAGCGCGCGCGCAGAGTCGACCACCGGCGACCGATCGGCAAGCCGAACCCTGCGTGCCCTGCCGACCATCCGCTCCGCGAGAATCCCAGCTGCAACTAGACGCTTCAGCTCACGTCCCACCGCTTGATGTGGTCGATTCAGCTGCTTCGCGAGCTCCAACGCGTGAGTTTCGAGACCGGGTTGGGTGAAAAACCGGAGGAGGATCTCGCGGCGAACTTCAGACCGACCCCAGAGCCAACCCAAGGGCGTTGCACTCATTTCGGTGCATTATTGCACCATTGACGACGCAATAGCGCCGCGTCCAACGGCGGTCAGGACACCAGTGGCGACGGCCATTCGGGGCTAACCGCCCGCAGCTGCCGACCGCGGCTCGCTGGTCCCCAACCGGAGGCTCAGGCCTACCCTATTCAAACTCGATCTTAGCGCGACATGGAAATATTCGCGCAAGTCTCCTAACTCGTTAGGCGACGCGCACGTTATTCGGGCCGGTCGTCATGCGCCGAGACCGACAACCACTGCTAGCGCGTGATCGACCTCACGAAGCTCACCAAACGCGAGTAGCCCGTGGGATTCGCCGAGCCTGCTTGGATCGACTGCCCCAAGCTGCTCGACCAAGACCCGAGTCAGCTGCCCGTCGATTTCCACCTCGGGTCTGAATGAGGCCGGCTGGGCGCGAATAGAGGTAGGTGCGATGATCACCGTAGACAAGCTGAGCAGCTCATCCGCCTGAAGGACCACACCGTAACGGTGGCCAGCCTGTTCGTGTCCTCTGGTACCTCGGGGCGCACGCAGTCGAAAGACCTCACCTCGCTGCACGAAGCGATTCCATCAAACGGGCCACGCGAGCTTTCTCCGTACGATCCTCGCGGTCAACGCTCAGGCGCATCGCCTCTGCGACGAGGTCACCGCGCTGTCCGCGTCGTGCGAGCTCGACGATCGCTTCTCGGACGGCATCGGATTGGTTTCGACCCGACTCGGTGAGTTTTCGGAGCGCTTCTTGGGCCTCCTCATCCAGCCTGATCGAAATCGCCTTCTCCATTTAGTGAATGTATCACAATTGTATGACGTTACCGCTTCTGGCTCCCAGCTATGGCGTCCAGTCTCCTAACTGGGCTTGCGGCGCCTTATGCGGTAGACATCGCGCCGATGCCCGATGCGGGCAACCTCAACCCGCTTGGTTTTGTCGTTGATTCGATAAAGCACGCGATAGTCGCCGCGACGCAGGCTCCACACACCGCGCAACTTCCCAACGAGCGGTTTGCCGACGCGCGGCTCCGTCGCAAGTCCGGCGAGAGCCGCCACCACCGCGGCATGGACCTCCTTGGCAAGTCTGCGCACAGACTTGCGCGCCTCCGCACTGACAACGACCTGGTATCGCTCAGGCACGTCGGGCGAGGTCGGCCTTCATATCCTCCAAGGTCGCGATGCGTCCGGCGTCCAGATCAGCCAGACCCCGCGTCAAGGCAGCAAGTTCCTTGGGATCCCCCAAGACGGCGAGAGTCTCCTCCAGGGACTCCAGGTCCTCTGGACTCACCAGGACGGCCGCCGGCCGGCCGTTGCGGGTGATCGTCACGCGGTCGTGCTGGCTCGCGACCTTCGCGACGACCTCCGACAAGCGGTTCTTGACGTCAGCGAGTGGGAGGGTTTCCATGGCTAGAATTATAGCCAAATGGTCGTGGGCGGATCGAACTCATGTTCCTTGGTCCCAAACCGGAGGCTAAGGCCTACCGTATTCGACTCGATCTTAGCTCGAGAACCCCATCTCGCCGCAAGTCTCTTAACTCGGGAACCGCATGATTTTGAGAGCGGATAACCTGAGCTCGAACCAAATGGACCACTCATTCCACCTGGGCGACGAAACGACCTCGTATGTTGACGTGGAAGTGCTGTCCCGCACTCATGACGTGTCTGACTATTGGGACGGCAATTGGTTGACATCGGTCGTCAAAATAGCTGTCGGTCCCTGGAAGGGTCGCTACGGGGCAAGTTTGCGCGCCGAAGAGTTCGCACAGTTTCACGATCAGCTCCGAAGGCTTTACGACGACGCCAGCGCGCCGCCGGCTCAATTCGACTCGATGGAGCCATGGCTCCGGTTCAAGGTCCAACGGTCGGACAGCCTCGGACATATAACGATCGCCGGTCATGCTCAAGCTGAGCCCTTCTTCGAAAAACACAATATTCTCAACTTCGTACTGGACCTCGACCAGACCTATCTGCCTAGCGTCCTGGACGAGCTCGACGGCATCTTGAACGAGTTCCCGGTCGTGGGCTCACCTAGGGGCTAGTGGCCGATTCACGGACCTCCGCAAGGCGTGAAAGGAATTGGCAGCGGAAGTATGCGCACGCCATGTTGGCCACAGAGCCTCTTCGCCGTCTGCATCGTGCAATTGTCGAGCTGAATCTGTCGGACCTCGAGGCGATCGCCGAGCGAGCCCGGCGACCGCCGCAGTACTCGACAAACGAGCAAATGGCGGCTCGGCACGCCGTTGACATCCTGGGCACAGTGAAGGCGCACGATGTCATGTTCCTTGCCCACTACGTAGGGGGCCCACCGGCTGGCCCCGCGTGGAATGCCCTGTCCCATACCGCGCTCGCTGTCGCAGCGCTTCCCGACGGGCTCACGCGTTCCGATTACGAGGCGCTTGTCGCACCGGTCATCCAGGTGATTCCATGGCTCGTCCAACTACCCGACCGAGAGCCCGAGGGCTGACTGCAGTTTGTCCCCGTTCGGCTCGAAGCTGAGTACGTCCTCGAGCGATAGGCCCAAAGCCTGACAGACCGCCCGTAGGGTGCCGAACGTCGGGCGGCGCCGGCCAGCGAACATGTCGCACAGGGTTCCTTCGTCGACGTGAGCTTGTCGCGCCAGGTCCCGACGCGTCCAACCCCGCAGGATTCGCGCCCGATCGATCACGGCGGCATCGACCGACCATTCCAGAGTCCGGTGCACAGTCACACCAGACGCTCCCGCTTGGAGTGAACCAGCTGGCGAAAGTCTCGTCCTGTGGCGTCCATGTACTCCCCCACTCGACGGCGGGACACAAGCATCGCCAGGTCGAGGTCGCTGACGCCAGTCAGAGCTGCGAGCGAGCTCGCGTAGCCAGTAAGGCCACGGACGAGGACCGATTCGTCGTGTTCCCTGATGCGCTTACGCACCAGTGGGCTGTACGCGACGCCAGCCTCCGTTCGCGTCAGGTCTGCCCAAACACCGGCGACCGGCCATCGCGTCCTGGTCGCTCCCGGTATTGGCTCTCGCAGCGACAGCCACTGCATCGCATAGGCCCAAAGGCTCTGCTGTTGCGCGACGACGTCTTGCGGCTCGCTTAGCGAGCATTCCGCCAGCACTTGGCGCCGCAGCTGGAACTCCAACCGCCAAACGGGTGCTGACGCGTCAAGCCGGTGCGCCCAAACCTCGCGCATCCAGTCTTTTCCCGAATGCGCAATCTCCAGGCCCTTGTCATAGAGCCTGGCTACCATCGCGTCGCGCCCGAACGTGAACCCCGTGAAACGCCGACCATCGTGGTGCACGGCGATGTGGCTTGTGTTGCGGCGACTCCGGGTGATGAAACGGTCGTAATCCTCGGATCGCGGAACCCATCCTTGGAAGTCGGCGCAGATGTCTACTCGTGAGCAGATTGTCTCGCCGACCTGGTCCAACAGCGCCCCCACGAATGACCTGAGGTCGGCAAGCGCCTTGAGAGGGCCAACTTCATGAATGAACTCGCTCGCGATCCGCGCGTAGACCGCCGGCATGCTTCGGCCGCGCCCGACGAAGACATCGAAGTCACCGCAGCGGAGCCAGTATCGGTAGCTGCCCCACCCTGAAGCCTGGATCAGCGCTTTGCGTTGGTCCATCGCAAAGTTCTGCGCCTGGCCAGCCACCTGCGCTTTGATCTTCAGTAACTCCATACCATCAAGCCGTGCGGCGTCCACCTCGCCTTTGAAGGAGACGTAGAGCGAGTCGATGCCGGCGGCGAGGACCTTGATTGAGCTCGTCAGAGCCTCGTCTCTGTTTTTTGGCGGTCCTCTGTTAGGGGACCCGGACCGCCGGCCGCGAACTCCTGCCGGCTCTCCGACCGACGCCGCCGAGCGTGAGGCAATAGCCTCGCCAACGACTCACCCCTCGATTCACTTTGGCAACATCCCGACCTGTTCCCGCTGCGCGTCGCGCGCTCGGGTGCGCGCACGCGCGCTCGGCCGTCCGTCGCCAAGTACTCGACAGGCGTTCTAGGCAAGACGTCGCCGCGCGTCGGCAGTGCCGGCGAAGCGTCGGCGCCGATCCCGGCGTTGGCCGCGAACCTAGGTGACATCGCGCTCAATGACACCAGCGACCCCGGGGACTTCTAAACCACGTCTTGGGACGACTTGGGACGGCTTCAGACGTCCCAGACGTCCTCGACCTACCAATCCGGTAGCGACTCTGAGTCTCATTTCGCGAAGCAAACCAGTAGGAGCGGGACGTTCCAACCGCGTTCTAGGACGTTTCCAAACGTCCCAAACGTCCCCCAAACGGTCGCTGTCGACTGACCTTCAGAAGCGGCACAACTCATCGCTGTCCAGCACAACAGCCCAAGCGGGACGTTTCAACGGCGTCTTCGGACGTTTTACCGGCGTTTCAAAACGTCACAAATCGTCCGGAGCCTCAGGAGCAACTGTGAGGCGGAGGCAACGGCTAACCGATGACGACGACGGCCGCTCCCGTTAATGTCAGTACCAGACCAATTCCGGCGACCACATAGCGAAGACGAGATTCGGCCCGGATCCGGAGCGCGAACGGACCGACGAAAAACCAGCCAGCCAAGGAGTCCGGGCGCCACGCCCCATAGACCATGGTGAGCCCCCAGACGATCAGAATGACTCCCCCGAGACGGACGGCGAGGGCGCTCATACCGTTCAGCATCCTAGCGCGGCGTCATCACTAGGACCATTCCATCGCCGGGTTGCTGGCGATCAGCTCCAGCCAGTCGGAACGCAGTCCTAGGTCACGCTCCGTCGCGAGCCGAACATATCGCTGCAACATTCCGTAGTCCGAGTGGCCCATAGCTGCTCGGAGGTGCTCGAAGTTCCAACCCAGCTTTGCCGCCACCGTCGCGAATGTGTGCCTGAACGCGTGGGCATGCACCCGGAATCCTGCGCGCACCGTGAGCCGGTCCATCATCGACTTGATCCCTGGCCCCTGGTACGGCGCGCCGTGGCCATTGATGAGCAGCTGCGATAGGTCTGTCTCGGGCCGATGGCGCGCCTCGTATCGCTTGATCGCCGCCGCCAGCTTGGGCGTGATCGGCACCCGGCGCGACTTCCGGCCCTTGGCGCCGGCGTCCCAGCGCACCCGCAGCTCGACCCGCCCTCGCCCCAGCGAGTCCGTCATCACGTCAGACAGGCCATCAGGACCGAGGACGGCCAGTCCGCAGATCTCCGCTCGCCTCAACCCTGAGCCGACCAGGATCCGGACCACCAGGTCCTCGGTCGGCACCGCGGGGTTGCAGGCGGCAAGCACCTTGCGCACCTGGGCGATGTGGTAGACCGTCGGCTCCTTGTCGGGCACCCGTGGCGCGGTGAGCTCGAGGATGCGGCCATCGACGTGGTAGCCCTCGCGCCTCGCCCAGCGCAGGAAGCAAAGAATCGCCCGGTGCGACTCCAGGATCGTCTTCGGCTGCAGACGCTGGCCATGCCGCCCCGGCCTCGTCGCCAGTTGGGCGCGGTAGACACGCAGCCGAGACACGTCCAAGGCCTCGAACTTCTGCAACCCGTCAGCCTCCGCCCACCGCAGGAAGGGCAGGACCATGCCGTCGTAGTACTCCAGCGTCCTCGGCGAGACCAGCATCCCCTGGCGATCCAGGCGGAAGTGCTCGTAGGCGGCGAGGATCGGCGGCTGCCGCCGGGTTGGGCTCGGAAAACCGCCGGGAAGGACGCTGACTATCTGGTTCACCCTGTGCATATTTCCCCACCATGAGACTGGTAGGCAATGCCCCAAGTCTCTTAACTCGGCAGGTTCCAGGGGTTTTCCACAGCAGTTCCAACCCCGCGCCCAACACCTTCCCAAACGGTCGAAACGAGATCGAAATCGGCCGTTTTCAAGGTCTCAAAACGTGATGGTCGGGCGGGCGAGATTCGAACTCGCGGTCTCCTGGTCCCAAACCAGGCGCTTTGCCGAGCTAAGCCACCGCCCGTAAGCCGGACTCAATCATAGAGGCGCTCCAGCGCGCCTGACTCCAGCAGCGCACGGACCGCACGAGCCCGATGACTGTACAGTCGCTTTTCCTCCGGCCGCATCTCTCCAAACGTTTTGCCGGTTCCCGGAACCAGGAACACCGGGTCGTAGCCGAAGCCCGCCTCACCTCGCCACTCCGGCACGATCTCCCCTCGGCACTCCCCCTCGAACAGCTGGGTCGGGTGGCCTGGATCGGCCAGCGCCACCACGCAAACAAAGCGCGCATCCCACGGCCGCGGCTTGCCCTCCAGCCTTTTCAGCAGCTCCGCGGTGCGCTCCTCCTGCGTCGGCCCCAGCCGCGCCGAGCGGATGCCCGGGAAGCCCGCGAGCGCCTCCACCTCGACCCCCGAGTCGTCCCCCAAAGCCGCTAGGCCTGAGCGCTCGGCGGCCGCCTCCGCCTTCAATCGTGCGTTGTCCTCGTAGGTGTCCCCCACCTCTTCGACCTCGGTGTCAAACGTGATGAACTCGAGCCCCGTGCCGGCCAGCAGCTCGCGGTACTCGCGCAGCTTTCCGGTGTTGCCGGTCGCGATGACCAGCTTGCTGCGCTGCTCAGCCAAGCGTGGCGATCGCGCGCTTCTGCCCGACGATCAGCTCTTTGATGCCCTTGTGCGCGAGCGCGAGCATCATGTCGAGCTCCTGGCGCGTGTAAGGCGCGCCCTCGGCCGTCGCCTGCAGCTCGACCAGCTCGCCGTCCTCGGTCATCACGCAGTTGAGGTCGGTCGAGGCGCTGAAGTCCTCGGTGTAGTCGAGGTCCAGCATCGGCGTGCTATCGACGATGCCACAGCTGACAGCGGCCAAGTAATGGCGGATCGGAATCTGATCGATCATCCGCGCATCTTTCATCCGCTTCACCGCCATGTAGAGCGCGGCGAAAGCGCCGGTGATCGATGCGGTGCGAGTGCCGCCGTCGGCCTGCAGGACGTCGCAGTCAAGAGTGATCGTTCTCTCTCCGATCTTGCCCATGTCGACCGCGGCGCGAAGCGAGCGACCGATAAGGCGCTGGATCTCGTGCGTGCGGCCACCGACCCGTCCCTGGATCGCTTCACGAGTTCCACGGTCGTGCGTCGAGCGCGGCAGCATCGAGTACTCGGCCGTGATCCAGCCCTGGCCGCTGCCACGCCGGTGCGGCGGCACGCGGTCCTCGACGCTCGCCGTGATCCACACGCGCGTGCGCCCCATCTCGATGAGGCATGAGCCTTCCGCGTGAACGTTGACCCCGAGCTCGATCTTGAGTGGGCGCAGCTGATCGGGTTGACGTCCATCGGGTCGCGAGTGGCCCGTCACCGTTTCATGACCTTGAGTAGCAATGCAGTTCCTTCAAAAAAGATCCAGAGGGGGACAAACATGATCAGCGGCGTGAAGGGATCGACACCCGGGGTCAGGAAGTTGGCCAGGAGGCCGAGCCCAAGGAACCACCATATCCTGTTCTTGTACAGCCACTTCGAGTTGATGATGCGGACCATCCCCAGCATGAACAGCACGACTGGCAGCTCGAAGATGATGCCGAAGCCAATGACCATGATGAGCATGAAACCGACGAGCTGGCTGATGTCCGCGAAGTAAGTGGTGTTAGCCGGCGCGAGCGAGTTGAGGACGCGGATATATAGAGGCAGCGCAAAGATCGCCACTGCGACGCCGAACAAAAAGAACACGATGCTGGCGACGATCAGCGGCAGGATGAAGCGGCGTTCGTGTGCGTGCAGCCCGGGGCTGACAAACCACCAGATCTGCTGGATCACCACAGGTGCCGCAATCACCAGGCCGATGTACATGGCGACCTGCAGCTCAAGAATCACACCGCCGGTGGGCCCGAAGTAATACGCGTGGCCGATGCCGGCTCTCACCACCAGCAGGCCGATCACCTGCCTAGTGACAAAGAACGCACCCACCGTCGTGATCGCCCAGGCGACCAGCGAGACGATGAGAGCACGCCTCAGTGCTTCGAGGTGCTCGATCACCGACATCCGCTGCTCTTCGACGGGGGCCGGGGGGCGCCGACGCGCGCGCGAAACGACCCTATCTAGAAGGGCCACGAGAGGCTCAGACCTTGGGAGAGGTGGCCTCGGACTGCGAGCCCGCGGTGCCGCTGCCCTCCGAAGAGATGGGCTGCGCGGGCGGCGGCGGTGGTGGCGGTGGTGGCGGTGGCGGCGTGGCGGCGGGCGTCGGCGTCGACGTTGTCGAGTTGACCGCCGATGTCATCTCGTTGGTGATGTCCGTGGTGGCCTTGCGAAACTCACGCATCGCCTTGCCGAGGGCCCCTCCGAGCTCGGGCAGCCGGCCCGGTCCGAAGATGATCAGCACGATAACCAGCAGGCCGACGATGTAGAACCAGTGAAGTTGCATCTCGAGTGGATTATAGCCCGCTACCCTCGGCCCCCACCGCCGGGTGATTTCGGGTGATTTTGGCGGTCAGCCCACCTGGATCGTGATCGAGGTGATCAGGTCTGTCGGCGCGGTCAGAAGCTGCGCCGTCCCCATGCCCTGGACGACAGTGCCGAAGCGGTTGTAAACGGCGGTCGGACCCGCTCCCGGCCACGCGGCCCGCTGGATGAAGAACTGGCTGCCATTGATCGGGCCGTCGATCGGCCGCGCCATGCCCACGGCCCCAATCCCCCAGTCGGGACTCGTATTGGGCTCGCTCGGCAGGTTGTAACCGGGGCCACCCCGGCCGTCACCCGTCGGATCCCCGTTCTGAACCGCAAAGTCCGAAGTCGTGAACGCCATCCCGTTGTAGTAGCCGTCGAGCGCCAGCACTATGAAGTTGTTGACGGTGACCGGGGCCGCTGTGGGGTATAGCTGGATCGTTATCGGCCCCTTGGTCGTGTTCACTGTCGCCTGGTAGGTGCGGCCGGGCACGACGCAAATCGGCTGCGGGCCGATGAAGGTGTGCGGGCCGGTCTGCGTGGAGGTGATGCACGAGGCCAGAGCAGAGGGCCTCGGGGACTGCAGCGCGTCGGAGAATGCCAGCCCGGAGCCGAGGACCGCAGCAATGACGACACCGGAGATGAGCAGAGGCCTCCAGGGCCGACCCTGCCATCGAGGCGGCAGATCCGCCACCTCGTCAAGGGGGGTGGCGATCGGCCTGCGGACCGGAACCTTCGCCTTGCTCATTTCTTGACCGCAGCCTCCGCGATGGCCTGCACCAGCCCGTGAGTCGTGTATTCGCGCGCTGTGATGGCGACCTGCAAGCCGAGCTTGCGGGCGGTGTCGGCCGTGACGGGACCCATGCAGGCGATCTCCGCATCGCCGAGCACGGCAGGGAGCCGATCGTCTGGGAATGCGCGCACGAAGTTGGCGACCGTCGAGGAGCTCGTGAACGTGATCACGTCCACGCCCTCGGCGTTGAAGAGGCGCCAAAGGGCCTCGCTTGCCCCCACAGGCCGCATCGCTCGGTAGACGGGAAGAATCTCAACCTCAGCACCTTTTTTGGCGAGAAGCGATGGTAGTGCGTCGCGAGCCACCTCTGCACGCGGGACCAAGACCCGCATGCCCTCCATCTCCCAACCCTCGAGCGCCTTGGCCAATCCCTCTGCTGTGTACTCAGATGTCACGAGCTCGGGTCGCAGCCCTCGAGCTTCCAGCGATTCGGCCGTTTCCTGGCCGATTGCGCACAGCTTCGAGGCGTACAGCGCCCGGGCATCACCGCCGGTCTCGAGCAGCATCCGGAAGAAGATGTCGACCGCATTCGCGGAGGCGAAGATCACGAGAGCCGTCCCCTTCAAGCGCGAGATAGCGCTGCGCACCCGCTCGTCGGTGGGCATGGGGCTGATCTCAATGGTTGGAATCTCGATGACGGCGGCGCCGAGATCAACCAGCTCGCGCCGAAATGGATCGACCTGGTGGCGCGCGCGCGTGATCAGGATGCGCCGCCCATGAAGCGGTCGCTTGGACAGCGTGTCGAGTCGCTCCGCCTTGTCAACGCCGGGGCCGAGGATGAGCAACGCATCGCCCCTCAGGCCATACGTCGCCGCTTTGCGAGCGAGCTCGCCAAGAGGAGCGGAGACGCGGTGCTGTCCTGGCTGGCCAGGGTTGAGGATCAGTGCAGCGGGCGTCTCGGCCGTGCGGCCGTCGGCCATCAAAGCGGTGATGCCTGACTCCCACCACCCCGAAGCGAGGCGGAGCACCACGGTCTCGGCGCCCTTGACGAGCCCGAATCCGATCGACGCCGACTGGCCCTCGATCGTGAGCGGGATGCCGCTCATCACCGGCGCCGCCAGCTCGACGATGAGGCCGGGAACCGCTTCGAAGTCGATTTCGGCGCGCTCCAACTTCTCGGCAATGTCGCTGCCGTTGGCAAACGCATATGGATTGCCTGGAAAAAGCACGGCCACCTTGCGCCCTGTCCGCGCGAGGCGAACTATCTCGTCCGCCGACTCGAGCGGCCCGATATCCGCTTGCACCGAGGCCAGATGGAGAAGGGCGGCGCCGCAACCATCGCAGCAACGAATGACTTCGGCTTCCTTGATCGCCTCAACTGCCTGGACTGTGGCGAGGCCTGGATGTCCGGGACCGATGCCGACCAAACGCACTCTGCTCATGAGTCCACCACCGCTCGGAGCACCCAGACAGGTTAGAGCTTTCGGGATACCACGTAGGTGGCGAGCGCCGCGAGCGCCGCCTGCGCTTCGCCGTCGCCCAGAGTCTTCAGCTCACCACGCGCCTCGGAGGCGAGCTGTCGTGCGCGCTCGATGGCTCGCGTGGGTCCGTCGCTGGCGCGTACCAGCTCGACCACCTCATTGGCCTCGATCCCGGTCAGCTCTCGATTTACCTCGAGCAGGTGCCGCAGCTGGCTCGCAACGCGATCGTCCTCGAGAGCCATCATTAAAGGAAGAGTCGAGAAGCCCTCGGCAATGTCGTGACCGATCGGCTTGCCAATCTCATCCTCGCTGCTTTCGTAATCGAGAACATCGTCGGCGATCTGAAAGGCAAGGCCCAACAGGCGGCCGTAGGCGCGAATCGCGGATCGCTTGAGGCCATCGAGGCGACCAAGGAGAGCGCCGACGTCGCAGCAGGCGGCGAGCAGCGTCGCGGTCTTGGCTTCGATCCTGCCCATGTACTCGTCGACATCGGTGTCGTATCGATGCCTGATCGCCTGCTGCCTCACCTCGCCAGCGCAAATGTCCATGACGGCGCGCGCGAGGATGGCGACGGCCTCCGGCGAGTCGGTGAATGCCGCCTGCTCGTAGGCCTTGGCGAAGTAGAAGTCGCCGACCACGATTGCCGCTTCATCACCAAGTTTGGCGGCGACGGTCGGGCGGCCTCGCCTCACCTCGGCTCGATCGATCACGTCATCGTGGACGAGCGTTGCTGCGTGGACGAGCTCGACCGCCATCGCGGCCGGGGTCAGCTTTGCCAGGTCATAAATTCCGCATCTCGCGGCGAGCAGGAGGAGTGCGGGCCGGATGCGCTTGCCACCGGCGGCGAAAAGGTCTGCCATCGGCGCCGAGACGACGTCAGGCCCGGCCTCGATGAGACGGCGCAGGTTGGCTTCGATCGTCTCCAGATCACCCGCGACCGGGCCGAAGATGGCGGGCTCGGGAGCGCTAGCCACCCTTGACGGACAGTCGATACCCGAGGCCGGGCACCGCCTCGATGCTCACGCCGGGGCTGGCAAGCTCCGACAGCTTGCGTCGCAGGCGCTGCACGTGGGGATCCACGGAATGGTCGTCGAGGTCGTGGGGGTAGCCCCACACCTTGTCGCGCAGCTGCGCCCGCGTCAGCACTCGCTCCGGGTTGGCGGCCAGCACGGCCAGGAGGTTGAACTCGGTCATGGTCAGAGTGATCTCCTCGTTGTTCACCCTGACCCGGCGCGCTGCGTTGTCGATCTGCAGCGCGCCGACGGTGAGGATCCCCTCTCGGCCCGGGCCGGCTTCGGTCAAGGCGGTGCGCCTTAGGTGTGCGTTGATTCGCGCCGCCAGGATGCGGGAGTCAAACGGCTTGGTGATGTAGTCGTCGGCTCCAACCTCGAGGCCGACCACCTCGTCGGTCTTCGTGGAGCGCCCGGTGAGCATGACCATCGGGCTCAACACGCCCTGACGGCGCAGCTCGAGGATGACCTCAGTACCACTGATGTCGGGCAGCACCCAGTCGACGAGGACGAGGTCAGGCCGTCCCCCGGTGCCGAGCTCGATCGCCTGCGCGCCATTGGCCGCCTCGAGGACTTCGTGGCCCTGCAGCCGGCACACCTCGGCGATGAGGGTCCTGACGTCGGGATCGTCCTCGATCACGAGGATGCGGTGCTTGCGCCGGCCGGGGAGTGAGGTCAGTTGTGCGCCGGAGGTGCGAATCCAACCCTGCGCGACTCGCGCGCCGAGCGCTTCGAGCGCCTCATCAGGAGGACGCGCTTCTCCCCTCCATCGATCACGTCGGCCAGCTCCCAACCGTCCGCGGCCGAGGCCTGAATGACTTTGACCAGCGTCGAGCCATCGGCCACCTGGGCCAGCGTCAGCACTTCGGTCGAGTACTCCCATTCGCGGGCGGGGAGGCCGACAGTGGGCACGTGGCTCGTCGGCGCCACGCCATCGGCAGGCTGCTCCGGCTCGTCGGGATCCTCGTCCGGGTCTTCTTCGTCGTGCATTGGCACAGTGAAACGATTGTAGGCTGCCCCGCAGTACCCCCGGCGGGGGTCGAACCCGCGCTGGACCGGGTTTAAGCCGGCTGCCTCTGCCATTGGGCTACGGGGGCAGCATTAATTCTGGCGCTACGGGTAGTCGAAGAATCCCTTGCCGGTCTTGCGGCCGAGGTGGCCGTCCTCCACCAGCTTCCTCAGCAGCTCGGGCGCATCTTCGCCTTCACCTTGCCGGTGACGATCCTTCATCGCCCCATAGAAGATGTCGAGGCCGCTGAAGTCGAGCAGGTGGAACGGGCCCATGGGCCAGTTGAGTCCCTTCTGCACCGCGGTGTCGATGTCCTCCGCGCTCGCGTAGCCACCCTCGAGGAGACGCAAGGCCTCCTCTGATGCTGCGAACAGGATGCGGTTCACGATGAAACCCCAGATCTCCTTCTGCAGAAGGACTGGAGTGCGATCGATGCTGCGCACGAACTGCATCGCCATCGCGACGGTGCCCTCGGCGGTCTTCGGTCCACGCACGACCTCGCACAGCTGCATGACAGTGACCGGGTGGAAGAAGTGCATGTTGCAGCACAGCTCCGGACGCCCTGTGAAGTCGGCCAGGCGGCTGATCGCGATCGTGCTGGAGTTGCTGGCCAGGATCGCGTCCTTGGCCGCGTGCTGGCCGAGCGTCTTGAACACGGCTGACTTGACGTCGAAGTCTTCGACCACGGCTTCGATGACCAGGTCGGCGTCGCCCGCGGCACCTGCAAGGTCGTTGCTGTCCTGGATCCTGCCCAGCGCGGCCACTGCCGCCTCCTTCGTCAGCCGACCCTTCTCCACCGACCGGTCCACGAGCTTGGTGTTCTGGGCCCTGGCTCTCTCGAGCTGGCCCTCGACAGAATCTGCGAGGGTGACGTCGTAGCGACCGCTCAGCGCGGTCTGCAAAGCGATCTGGGAGCCCATGGTTCCTGCGCCGACCACCAACACACGCTTCAATTCATGCATGCGAGTGAGCATGCAGGAATTCGAGGCCGCGGCGCAGGCCGCCATCGATTCGATCCCCCAGGAATTCCTGGATTACCTGTTAAACACGATCTTCGTGATCGAGGAGGCGTCGCCGGAGGGCCTCATGGGGCTGTACGAGGGGGCGACGGCGCTCTCCGGGCTGGGCATGCCCGAACAGATCACCCTCTACAAGCGCTCGCACGAGAAGGTCGCCGATTCGATCGAGGAGCTGGTCGAGGAGGTCCGCCGGACGATCTTGCACGAGGTCGGCCACCACTTCGGGATGGAAGAAGAGGACCTCCCTTATTAGAGGAGGACCTCCCCATTCAGCGGAGCGTCCAAAATGCTCTGTCCCACAGGATCAGCGGGTCGCCCGCGCCGGCCACCGCCGCCGCCACCTCGCCGACGCAGATATCGTGGTCGCCGGCTTCGTGGGTCGCGACCAGGCGGCACTCCAGCCACGCCACGCAACCCTCGATGAGAGGGATGCCGTTGGTGCCCAGCCGGTGCGGCACCTGGAGCCAGGCCTCGTCGATGGCGGGAGCGCGGCCCGCGAAGCGGTCGGCGAAGAACTCCTGGGAGCGCATCAGGACGTTGACGTTGAACGCCTTCCCCTCGACCACGGCGGCTCGCGTCGTGGCCTCGCGTTCGAGGCCGACCAACACCATGGGAGGGTCGGCCGAGATCGACACCAGGCTGCTGGCGGTGAGCCCGCGATAGCCGGCGCCGTGGCGCGCGCTGACCACGACGACGCCCGAGGGAAGCCGTGCCATGACGTCCCGGAAGTTTTGCGCGGTCAAGTGATTCCGTAGCCTAACCTTAGAATCGCTTCCGGACCCGGGGCGACGTAGCCAAGTGGCAAGGCAGAGGTCTGCAAAACCTCCATCCCCAGTTCGATTCTGGGCGTCGCCTCCAATTTCTGAATACGA
>DATLRQ010000162.1:0-3138 GCA_035534555.1 Candidatus Micrarchaeaceae archaeon | reverse complement strand
CAGCCACATTGCCGACCTTGCCGCCGACCGCTGGCAGGAACACGACGCATCGATCTGGGAGGTGCGGGGAGAAAACCAGGACTTCACCTACAGCAAGGTCATGTGCTGGGTGGCGCTTGACCGGGCGCTCAAGATCGCGCGGCGCTTGGGTCTGCCCGGAAACACCCAGCGCTGGGAAGACGCTCGCCGCACTATCCACGTCGCCGTCACCAGCCGCGGCTGGTCGGATCGCGTGGGATCGTTCACCCAGGCATTCGGCACGGACGCGCTTGACGCCGCCACGCTGCGGCTGACACAGGTCGGCTTCCTCGAGCCTGGCGACGAGCGACTGAAGAGCACAATCAATGCGATTGACCGAAAGCTGAGCATTGGACCGCTGGTCCGTCGCTACGACATCAGCCAAACCAAGGACGGGCTACCGGGCAGCGAAGGCACTTTTATCATGTGCGCCTTCTGGCTTGCGGACGCTCTTGCCAACATCGGAGAGCTCGAGGAGGCAGAGCGCCGCTTTGATCGCCTGCTCAGCTTCTCCTCGCCGCTCGGTCTCTTCTCAGAAGAGGTAGATCCGCGGACAGGCATGCTGCTGGGCAACTATCCGCAGGCGTTCAGCCACTTGGCCCTGGTCGCCGCCGCGGTGAACATTGAGAGGGAACGAAACCACGCGCTCGGGCGGCGAGCCCGCGGCTGATTGCTTCGTGTTCGGAATCTAGATGCGCCGCTTCTGCGCACAGTGGTGCCCTGGCTGTCCCATCGGGTTCGAGCCCATGAGTCGCCAGGAGCAGGGCGTGAATGCGCGCCGAGTTTCGCGAGCGACGCGGTTTCCAATGATGATCATAGGAGGGGGACACCTAGGACCCCGACTTCGCGGACGGCTTTAGAACCCCAATCTCCTCCAGAAACTGGGTCAGCACCGCAATCCCCTCATCGGCGGTCATCGCCTCAAGGCCATAGCCCTCGCCGTAGCGGGTGAACGCCGTCTCGAACCCCGGTGGCAGCACCAGTTCGGCCGGTATGTCGTGTGTTCCTCGACGCCGAAAGGTCTCAGCGATCACCTCGCGGGTCCGTGCCGGATCGAGGGCGTCTTCGCGAATCAATGCCACCATGTCGGGTAGGTCACGAGGACGGGTGCTGAGCCTATCGCGGTTTTCTCCGTAGCGACGGGTCGTGGCATGGAGCTTCTCGGCGAAAGTCACCTCAGGGCGGATGGTGGGCACGTCGAACGCATCGACCCAAGGCAGTACCCCGTCGACATGCCTGGTGACTGTCTCCCCCACCGCCTCATAGACAGCCACGTCCAGTTCCACGGTCTCGAACCTCAGGCCCCGGAATTGGCTGACCATGCGGACCCCGAAGCCCCGGCTGCCGATGTCGTCCATGCGGCTTGCGAGGACCACGTCGCTGACTGCCAGTTGGAAACCATCGCCGAGGTCGAGAGCGCAGGCCCGGCTCAACAGGTCACGCACGGCGTCCCCGGTCACATCCATCGTCCCCGCAACAGCGAGATCCATGTCCCGGGTGGGCCGGCCGGCGCGAGACCCAAGGGTCACGAGCAGGGCCTGCCCGCCCGCCAGACCCCAAACTGGGGCGTCCTCGAGCCGAGCGAGACGATCGAGCAAGCGCTCGAAGACCAGTCGCCGCCGGACTCGGTCGTGGGGATGGCCCCACTCCTCGGCGCGCCTGCGGATGGCGGCGTTTACCTTAGCGAGGTTGGGCTCCCCCTCACCGGACGGCGACATTGCCCTCCCTGAGCTGAGCCCGTGCCCGCGTGATCGTTGCGGCGCCCTCCGCGGTCGCTTGTGGCATCCAGTGATCTAGTAGTTCCGGGCTCAGGTAGCCGCGGCGAAAAGCGTCCTTGAGGGTGAGTGCCAGGTGGTCGGCGTCGACCAAGGGTGCGATGTCGATGATCGTCCGCGGCACCGTGGTCACCTTGAATCCGCGGTCGGAGAAGGTGACATCACGCTGCCACTCGAGATCACGTCGGTGAAGGACGGGAGCCGGTCTGATCTGCTTCGGGAGGGCCCGCCGGAAGGAGCGGGGGACGGTCAGCTGGGGACGGTCCGCCTCCAACTGGCCGAGGCCCCAATGCTCAATGGCGCTGAGGTGGCTGGCCACCGCCTGGCCCCTGGACCACAGATGCCAGAAAAGCAGGTCGTCGCCACGTTGGTTCGGCCAGTCGGCGAGCCGATAGATACCCCGGGTGACCCGCTTCCACGAGCCCGTCTCCAGATGGTGGCCAAAGTTGGCGTCCTCGTAGCCGGCGCCGAGCGCCTGATCAACCGTGAAGTAGCCAGCCTGTGAAGCCGCGATGGCGCCGAGGTCGCGTCGTAAGACGGCGGCCGGAATGCGGGTAGGCATACGCCAATCCTATCATCATCATAGGTTTAGCGCTGACTGCCCCTCCGTGGGCCGTATATCTAGTGATGTGTACTGCTTGACGTGACCGTGCACGGACCGAGCCAAATAGCGCTAGCGATACGACTGGATTATCGGTAGCGAACCCCCCGCCGCCCCATCAACAGGTAGGCGCTCGCCTGTCGGCGCGGTCGACAAGTCACTTCGGGAGCCGATTCTGGGCTCATGAGTCCGCGAAGTCCGGCAGGTCCAGCGCGCTGAGCACTCGTACAAGCTCTCGCAGCTCACGCTCGACGGTTGCTCGGAGTAACTCGACATTCAAGTCTCGATAGTGGTGCGTGTAGAAGTCGCGAGCTCGTGCTAGTTCGTCCCAAGGAATTTGTCGATATTCATTCTTCTCGTCTTCAGGGAACGAATACTTTGCCAACTCGGTTACCTGTCGCACGCGATTGGCGACCGCATCGACGACCAAGCCGTCCTCCTCCCACCGCACGCCACCGCGCTCTAATACTCAATTGCTTTCAAGGCGTTGTCTCGCATTTCCGCGAGGACGACCAGGCCAAGCTCACTCACAGGGATACCGACTCTCGGTCGACTAGATACCGGACCGGTGGACGCAATTCGGACTCCAGTACAAGGTCGACATCATGGCCAAGACGCCTTTCGAGTTCGGCTTCCAACGCCTCCAGGCCGGCGCGATCCGGCCGAAGCCCCGGATCAAGCGTGACCGCAATATCAACATCACTCTCGGGGCGAAAGTCGGTACGCACGGCGGAGCCGAATAGC
>DATLRQ010000161.1:0-46595 GCA_035534555.1 Candidatus Micrarchaeaceae archaeon | reverse complement strand
CCCCTCCGACAGTGGTTTACATCCCGAAAGACTTCATCCCACACGCGGCGTCGCTCCGTCAGGCTTTCGCCCATTGCGGAAGATTCCTCACTGCTGCCTCCCGTAGGAGTCGGGGCCGTGTCTCAGTCCCCGTGTGGCTGGCCGTCCTCTCAGACCAGCTACCCGTCATCGCCTCGGTAGGCCGTTACCCCACCGACTAGCTGATAGGCCGCGGGCCCACCCCATCGTGCATTGCTGCTTTCTTCACCAACCATGCGATCAGTGACGACATGCGGTATTAGCATCGGTTTCCCGGTGTTATCCCCCGCGATAGGAAAGGTTGCCCACGTGTTACTCACCCGTTCGCCGCTAGGAACTCATCTCTCTTGCGAGAAATAAGCCCTCGCTCGACTTGCATGTGTTATGCGCGCCGCCAGCGTTAACCCTGAGCCAGGATCAAACTCTCCGTCTAAACGGAGGACCCAAGGCCTTCGCCCTGAGTCATTAAGACTCTCAGAGTCTTTCCCACTCTTCAGTTGTCAAGGTGCTGGTTCCTGCCGACACCCCGGCGCCTTTTAGGGCGCGCGAAGCCTTCCGTCAGAGGAACCTGCGAATTCTACCGGTAGCCGGCTTCGTATTGCAAGGCCGCTCGGCTACCGGTAGTGGGTCAATTTGAAATTGACCCACTACCCGGCCACCCGTCCGATCAGACCTCAGGGCAGCCAAGCGGCGGGAATCAGCCCGTGCCGCGGATGCCCAGCTCGTCCAGGTGCTCCAGCAGGTCGGCGGGGTCGTTGTAAACCCGGTACGGGCCCGCCTCCTGGAGCTCGTCCTTGCCATATCCGCCGGACAGCAGCCCGACTCCCAGCGACCCCGCGCGCCGCGCCGCCAGCATGTCCCAGATGCTGTCGCCGACGACGAAGCAATCAGCCGGCGGCACGCCTAGACGCTGGGAGGCGGCCAGAAACAAGTCAGGGTTAGGCTTCGCGTAAGCGACCTGGTCGCGGGTGACGACCGGCACATCGGCTGGAATCGAAAGCATCGCCAGCGTGGGACGCGCAGTCTTCTCGGCGCCGCTCGTCGCGATCGCCCACCGCACGCCCATCGATGAAAGCGCTGAGAGCAACTCCCGCGCGCCCGGCAACGGACGGATCTGCCCCATGCGTGCCAGCACACCTTCCGCGTGCGCCGCGCCTAGACGTTTCGCCACGCCCGCGCCGAGTTCGTGCCCAAGCTCCCGCTCGAGCGCCTTGAGAAACAATCCGCCGCTCATGCCGATGCGCCGGTGTATTCGCCACACCGACAGGTCGATCCCTTCGCCGTCCAAAGCCTCGCGCCAGGACAGCACGTGCTGGTAAACGCTGTCCACCAGGGTGCCGTCCAGGTCGAACAGCAGCGCCGGCCGCGCCGACAAGCCAGGCGTCGACAACTAGAAGGAGCGCCGGCCCGCCATCGCACGAGCCAGCGTCAGCTCGTCGGCGTACTCGAGGTCGCCGCCCACCGGCAGGCCGTGAGCCGGCCGCGTCACCGTCACTCCAAGGGGCGACAAAGAACGCTGCAGATACACGGCAGTGGCCTCGCCCTCGATGTCGGCGTCGGTGGCCACGATCACCTCGACCACCCCCTCCGACCGAACGCGGTCGAGCAGCTGCGGCATATGGAGCTGGTCAGGGCCGATCCCATCGATCGGAGAGATCACCCCATGGAGCACGAAGTACAATCCGTTGAACTCCGAGGTCCGCTCCACGGCGAGCACATCCAGGGCCGACTCCACCACGCAAAGCAGCGTCGTGTCGCGCCGCGTCGACATGCAGATCGCGCACAGGCTGCCTTCGGCGATGTTGTAGCAGCGCTCGCAATAGCCGATGCGCGCCTTCACATCTCCGATCGCGATCGCCAGCGACTCCGCGCGCTGCCGATCCACACGCAGGAGATGAAAGGCCAGGCGCTGCGCGGTCTTGGGCCCGATGCCCGGCAGTCGCGATAGCTCCTGGATGAGCCTTTCGAGCGGCTCCGGCAGCTGGGGCAAGCGAGGCGGCTACAGGAGGCCGGGCGGAAGGCCCAGCCCGGACGCGACGGCCTGCATCTTGGAGGCCGCCAGCTGCTTCGATTTGTCCATCGCCTCGTTGACTGCTGCGACCACCATGTCCTGCAGAAGCTCGGGGTCCGCTGCCGCCGCCGGGTCGATGGTCACCGAAACCACCTTCTGAGTGCCGGTCGCGACCACACGCACCGCTCCACCGCCCGCGCTTGCTTCGACCGTTTCCGTCTCGAGCTCTGTTTGCACCTTCGACATTCGATCCTGCATCTGTTGGACCTGCTTCAGCATCTTCATCGGGTCCTTCACTCGGATACCTCCTTGACACGTGTCACACGGCCGTCGAAGCGGCGCACCACCTCGCGCACGAAGGGATCATCCTCCGGGCTGACCATCCCCTTCGGGCTGGGGGCGGCAGCAGTGCCGCCCGTCTCGCGCAGCCGGTATTCGACCTTCACACCAGTTCCCAGCCATATACGTACCAAGGGCATGAGCTGAGCCGACTGCTCCTGCGCCTTCTTGTGATGGAAGCCATATTTGAACCACAGCACGAGGGTCGACCCGTCGACCTCGGGCTGGGCGTCGAGATAGACAGCGCGCACCGTGCGGTTGAGCTGTTCGAGCACCTCGGTCCAGCCGCCGCTGACAGCGCTGTCAGCCGCCGGCGCGGCGACCTTCTCCGGCGCACTGGCGACGACAGCCGGCTGGGGCGTCGCCACCACGGCCCGCGGTGACGCGGCAACACTCTGGGTGGTTGGCACAGCCTGGGCGGGCATCGCCGCGGGCGCCGGCGTGGTGCCGAGCTCGACCGCGAGCCGCGCCAGCGTGGCCTCGACCAGGAATCTCGGCTCGGCATGCCGCCGCACCTCGCCATCGAGGTGAAGCAGCGCGTCCAGCACCGAAGACAACCTGCGCGCCGTTGGCTGGTCGTGCCGTGTCAGCGCGGCGACGAGCCGATCGCGACAGCTTTCCATCAACCCGCGCACCACCTGGCGCAGCTCGGCGCCGGCGGCGTACACGCGGTTCAGCTCATCGAGCGCCTCGGCCGCGCGGCCTGACAGCACGTCATCCAGCAGCGAGTCGAGCAAGCGCGGGTCGGCGATGCCGAGCAGGGAGCGCGCGCCCTCCAACGTTATTGGCCCGGTCGCAAGTGGCACCAGCTGGTCCAGCAGGCCCACCGCGTCGCGCATCGATCCCTGCGCGGTCCGCGCGATCAGCTGCATCGCATCGTCATCAACCTGCACGTTCTCCGTCGTCGCGATGTGCGTCAAGCGACCGACGATCTGCTCCTCGCTGTGTCGGCGAAACACGAACTGCTGACACCGCCCGATCACAGTGAGCGGGATCTTCTGCGCGTCGGTCGTGCACAGCACGAACACCACGTGCGGCGGGGGCTCCTCCAGCGTCTTGAGCAGAGCGTTGAACGCGGGCTCGGTGAGCATGTGCGCCTCGTCGATGATGTAGACCTTGAAAGGCCCCAGCGCTGGCGACAGGTTCACCTTCTCGCGCAGGTCGCGAATCTCATCGATGCCGCGGTTGGAGGCCGCATCGATCTCGATGAGGTCGAGCGCCGAGCCCGCGGTCATCTCGACGCACGACTGGCACTGGTTGCACGGCTCGGCGGAATCACGCGAGCGACCCGAACAGTTCAGCGCCTTCGCCAACAAGCGGGCAGCCGACGTTTTCCCCGTGCCGCGGCTGCCGCTGAAGAGATAGGCGTGAGCGACCCGCGATGAGATGATCGCGCCCTGCAACGCGCGCGATGCGGCCTCCTGGCCGACCAGGTCGGCAAAGGTCTGCGACCGGTACTTGCGATAGAGGGATTGGTACTCAGGCATAAAAATTCAAATGGCCGCGCACCCCCGCTTCGATCGAAGACCCCCAGCTCGCACCGCGGTTCACAGCTCGGGCCCGGATGGCTGCGGCACCCTCGAGTTTCTCCTTACCGCTGCTTCCTTCCGGACCTGACGGGGTTCGGAGACCCGAGCTGCGCAGGTCCCGACCTTCAACGCCGTTTGCCGCGGCCAGGCGTGAGAGCCCAGACCTCAGCGCGGGAATTCGGTCCGGCTAAGGCGGATTGCCGGTGCAGGGTACCGCCAGCACCCCACTTAGCGCGACCAAAGAGCATCTTACCCGCCCCCAGCAACCATCGACCGCCTCGCCAACCAACCCAGGTGGACGAACGTGGCAAGCGTGGCGATGGGGATCACGATCATCGCGCCGATGACGACGTTGCTTGCGTCCTGGTTCATGAACCGGAACAGGCAGATGCCGCCCACCAGCACGATGATCAACGCGGTCGAGATCTGCCCGCTCACGGTGTGCCGCAACTCAGGCCGCCGCCCGCTGGAGAGCAACACCAGGGCGACGACCGCCGGAAATAGGTAACGCAAGATGATCACCGCCGCGAGCCACAGCGGGAAGATCCCACCCACCGCAAGGCCGACTGCCACCGCCCCAAGCAGAACGCCATCAACCACCGGGTCCAGCCCGCCGCCCAGCCTCGACGGCTTGTCGAAGCGCCGCGCGATCGTGCCATCGACCAGATCGGTCAAACCGGCCAACGCCAGCACCACCGCCAGGAACCCGAGGCGATTGGACGCCAGCGAGTACACCAGCGCGGGCGCCGCCAGGTGTGCGCGCGCCAGCGACACCTGGTTGGCGACCCCAGGCACGAAACCGCCGAACACGGCGACGGCCACGAACCAGGCCACCAGCCAGTAAGGAGACTCGGGCTTCGCCACCGCGACCCAGGCGACGCCCAGAACGATGTAGGCGGCACCAAACGCGACGCCCGCCCGATTAGGTTTCACTCACTGCAGCCTAGGGAGTCGTGGCGGGCGAGGGGCTGGGTGCGGGCGCGACGCTCGGCGCCGGCATCGGGCTCGGAGACGGCGCCACGTATGGCGGCGCTCCCGGCGGCGGGTTGGCCCCACACGGATATTTGGGCTCGCCGATGCCCTGGATGAACAGCTCGTTATAGCCGCCCGTCGCGATGCGGCCCCCGTCGTAAGCGCACACCATCCGCGTCACCACGCCCGCGGGCTCCTTCCAGAAAGCCGGCCACGGATGCTTGGCGTAGTACTCCTCGATGAACGGCTTCCATACGGAGATCCCGACGTTCTCGCCAAAGAGGACCCCGGTCGGGCATTGCCATCCCGATGGAGGAAAGTTCGTGGCGAGGTACGCGTAGCCAGATTTGCACTTGGGACCAGCGTCGATGTGCATCAGCGATGCCGCGACCGCCAGGCCAGGCGTGTACCCGATGAAGATCGAGCCGGTGTACGCCTCGGTCGTCCCCGACTTGCCGGCCACCGGCCGGTTGCCCAGGTCGCCGAGGTAAAGCTTCACCGGGCCGCGCAGCAGGTCGGTCATGACGTAGCCGAGTTGCGGGCTGATCACCTGGACCCGCTTCGCCGTCGGGTTGAACTGCTCCAGCACCTTGCCGCTCGCGTCGGTCACCTTGAGCACCGGGGTCGGCGTGATCTTGTATCCACCGTTGTCGAATGCCGAGTACGCGGCCAGGTGCTGCGCCATGGAGATCGCGTCGTGGCCCAGCGTGGTCGACACGCCTGCAGGGTTCTCGATCGTGGCGGTGATGCCCAGGCTGTGCATGAATGACACGACCCGATCGCCGCCTTCGAGCCTGTAGGTCCAGAGTGCCGGCAGGTTGCGCGACTCCGCCAGCGCCCGGCGCAGCGTGATGTATCCCTCGTGCTTGCTGTCCCAGTCGTTGAACACATGGCCGCCGATGACGCTCTTCTCGTCGTTGAGCAGCGTGGCCGGCGTGATGAGTCCCGCGTTGAGCGCGGCGCCATACGTGTAGACCTTGAACGACGAGCCGACCCCACGCCAACCGAGCGGATCGACGCCGGTCAGATTGACCTGGCCGCGGATTGCAGGGTTGTCGTAGTTGGCGCTCCCGACCATGGCCAGGATCTCGCCGTCGTTCGGGTTCATCACTAGCATCGCCCCGGTGTTCACGCCGCGCGCGGCGTACGTCTTCACCCCCGCCTTCACCCACTTGGTCGCCATCACCTGCGTGTTCAGGTCCAGCGTCGTCGTGATTCGCAGGCCGCCCTCGTACATCGCCTGGTCGCCGTACTTCTGCGAGATGTAGCTCTCGACGTAGTCGATGAAATGAGCGGTCAGGGGGTTGTGCGCTGCGGGCAATCGCTCGTGCGCAGCGATCATCTTGTCGATCAGGTCGCTGTTGAACAGGTCGATCGACGTCGACAGGTTGATATCGCCCACGGCCACCATTCCGTCGAGCACCTCGCGCCAGCGCTGCTTGGTGGCATCGACCTGGTCGGGCGTGCCGAAGATGTCGTAGTCGGACGGCGCTTGCGGCAGACCGGCCAGAAAGCTGGCCTGCGCCCAGGTCAGGTCGCTGGCGTGCACCTGGAAGTAAGTTTCTGCCGCCGCCTCCGCTCCATACGCGCCATTGCCGTAGTTGATCGTGTTGAGGTAGAGCTCCAGGATGTGCTGTTTTGTGTACCGGCGCTCCATCTCCTCCGCCAGCACGAGCTCGCGGAACTTGAGGCTGATCGTCTTGCTCTGCGCCGCAGCCGAATCCAGGAAGTTGTTCTTCACCACCTGTTCGGTGATGGTCGAGCCCCCCAGCGTCGCCGAGCCGTGCGTGAGGTCGTACCCGATTGCGATCGCCAGCCGCCGGTAGTCCACACCCGGGTTGGAGTAGAAGGTGCGGTCCTCGGTGTCGATGGTCGCCCGCTGTAGCGTCAGGCTGATCTTGCTCAGCGGCACGATCGTCCGGTTCTGGTGATACAGCGCCTCGATCAGGTTGCCGTGCCGGTCAAAGATGCGGCTGGTCTGGGTGAGCTTGGTCGCCGGCAAAGCGTCGATCGACGGAAGGTCGCCGGCGAAGTAGTCGACGACCCCGATCGTCCCGCCGGTCCCCAGCAGCCCGAAAGTGGCCACCGCCACGAACACGGCCAGGACTATCCTCGCCATCCACGCGTGGCGCGCCTCCCGGCGAGGCGGCCGGACGTGGCCGCGCGCGCGAGGCTGTCCCTTGGCGGGCGGCGACGCTGCCGAGCGACGGGCCGATCGGCGGCTGCGAGTAGTCGCCACGGTCTAGGCGGGACCTCCAGGGCGTTTTCTAGGACGTGAGCTGCGACGTCTGCGGGGCAGTTTACCGAAGGCCCAGCGCTTCTGCTCCCTGGTAGGCGAGGCTCAGGATGGGGTTGGCAAGGGCCCCATAGGCCACCATCACGATGCCAATCGCGATCGCGCCGGCCGAGGAAATCAGCGTCCAGGTGGGAAGCGCGACGCCGACCGCCCGCCGGCCTTCCTCCGGCGGGCTCTGCAGATAGAGAACCCGAAGGGTGCCCAGGACCGCCACCGCGCTGAGCACAGACCCGAGCAGCCCGAGAGCCAGGAGACCGAAGTGGCCGCCCTGGGCGAGGGCCGCCGCCACCGCAAACTCCCCAAAGAATCCGGCCAGCGGCGGCGCGCCGGCCAGGGAGAGGAAAACCATCGCGATCCCCAGCGCCCGGGCCGGCCGGACCGCGCCCAGGCCCGCGAGCGAAGCCTCCCCTCCCTCGGCCCCGGCCAGGACCACCGGTCCGCAGGTGGCGGCCAGCACGAATGCGCCAACGAGGAACAGCGAACCGCCGAGACCACTGAGATAGTGGGTCGCCAGGCCGGCGACCACCCACCCGGCCTGCCCGACCGCCAGGTAGGCGAGCCTGGCGCGCGGCGCCCTCACCCCTAGCGCTGCCGCCCCACCCCCCACCATCGCCACCGCCGCAATCGCCTCCAGGTAGGGAGAAAGCGTGCCGGATACCGGGGTCAGAACTGCAGCGACCTTGATGGCGGCGATCAGCGCTGCCGTGCCGGCCAGGCCAAGCATGATGCCGGAGCCCAACGGGCTGGCGCCCAGGCTCGCGGTCACATTGGCGATGTGGAATGGCGCGATGCCGGCGCGCACGGCCAAACCGCCGAACAGAAGAAGGACTGGGATCGCCAGCGGTAGCGTGGGCGCCGCGTTCGCCAGCGTCTGGCGAGCCGTCATCAGGTCGGCGGTGCCCGCTGTCGCGTAGACAAATGCGAAGCCCGTGACGAACAGGGCCGTCGCGATGCCTCCGACGATCAGCAGGCGCAGCCCGATGTCAGGCCGCCTCAGGCCGACCAGCACCACGCCGGCTGCCCCCGCCAGCTCGAGCCCAGCCCACAGCGGGACAAAATCTCCCGCCGACGCGACCACCATCACGCCGAACGCAGCGAGCAGCGCCATCGAAATTCCGACTGTGGTCGAGTCCTCGGCGGTCCAGTCCGCGACCGCGATGGCGGCCACCACCGCGAGCAGCACCGCCGCCTTCGCGAACAGGGCGAAGCGATCCTGGATGAAGCCGCCGCCGAACAGGCTGGACACGGTCCCGCCCACCCAGAGCTCGACGATGAAAGCGACGACGACCACCCCGGCGACGACGGCCGGCATGCGGCCGCGCCACGACCGCGGCAAAAAGCCCGTCTGACCACCCAGCAATAGAAGGATGGCGGTCCCGGCCACCAGGGCTTCGGGAACGAGAAGGAGAGACCTCATCACTTGGCCGCGTACGGAGCGGCCAGCTCCGTGATGCCTGCCGCCATCGAGTTGACGAGGCCCGGGTCGAAGATCGGCGTGTCGGTCCCGGGCAGCTTCGGACCGCCAGGGAACATTCCGACCCAGAGCAGCCCGCCCGCGAGTATGCCGAGGAACCACTTCTCGCCGGACGACGCATCCGAAACGCCAGGCGCGTCGGGATTCGGAGTGCCGAAAAGGACGCGATGCAGGATGACGACCAGGGCGGCGGCCACGATCGCGAGCCCGCCCGCCACCGCGAATGCCGCCAGCGGCTGGTTCTTGACGGCGCCGAAGAACGTCATCTCATACGCGGGAAAAGACGCCATCAGCGGCAGGCCCAGCAGCCCGAGGACAGCAAACACAGTGATCCAGGTGAGGCTGGGCATGCGCGGCGCGAGGCCCTTCAGCACGTAAAGGCTTCCGGTCTGGGCACGCTCAGCCAGCGTCGCGCACACGCCCACGATCAGCGCGGCCGCGAGCCCGCCCGAGAAGAGCGACAGCACGCTGCCCCCAATCGCCAGCGGCGAGAGCGCTGCGAGGCCGAGCACGGTTACTCCACCCGGGACCATGGACAGGTACGCCGAAATCCGGCGCAGGTCATGCGTGCGAAGTACCACAAGGCCGGCGTAGATCACCGTCGCCGCGGCCAGCAGGGCGAGCAGCGGTGAAAGCAGCTGCGCTCCGATGGGCTCGGCTCCGACCAGCACCCGCAGCAGCACATAAGCACCGAGCCGCGACGCGCTGCCGGCGACAACTATGCAAACGCCAATCGGCGCATGCGAGTACACATCGCGCACCCAACCTTGAAATGGGAAAAGTGGCAGTCGCGTCGCGGCCGCGACGATCAGCGCCAGGCCGGCCACGAGCTGGATCCGAGGACTCACAGGCACCTTGAACACCACGTCCATGTCGAAGCTGTTGGCGCCCGCCGCCGCATAGAGGGCGAGGGTGGCGATCAGCAGGGCGATTGTGCCCACGCCCCAGTAGGCCACCAGCCTCCAGGCCCCCGACTCGCGTCGCGGCCCGCCCCAGCCCAGGACGAGCAGGGCCAGCGGCACCGTCGACGCGCCCCAGAACAGCAGCAGCACGAACATGTCGTGCGCCACCACCGCCCCGTTGATGCACGCCTCGGATATGAGCAGGAGGCAGAAATATGAACGTACGCGCTCGCGTATGCCCCACGAGGCGAGGATCGACACGAGCCCGATCAGACCGGAAAGAATCAGCATCACGAGGCCTGGGCCGTCGATACCGAGGTGGTAGACGGCGCCGATCCTGCTCAGCCACGAAACGTTTTCCTCGTACTGAACTGTGCTGAGGAAAGGCTCGAACTGGTTATAGGCAACCCAGAGGATGAAGAGCATCCCGATGTTGGTGAAGAAGGCGATCTGCTTCATCAACGTGTCGAATCGCCCGCGCGGGTTGGGCAGCACGGCGATCACCAATGCGACCAACACCGGCGCCCAGATCAGGAGGCTCAGCAGGAGCGACGACTGGAAGATGCCCGAGCCCGGCACCGACACCGGCAGAGCAGTTGGGGACGCCGCCGGCGCTGGGGTCGGGGACGCCTGCTGCACCGCCGTCACTAGCACGCTGATGAAATTCACCGGAACACCCCTGGCGAAACGAGCCCCAACACCACGGCGAGCACCACCGCGGCCAGGATCACCGCAGGCACCACCGGCACGCGGGCAGCGAGCGCGGCAAGCCTGCCCGTGGCGACGGCGGATAGCGCCAGCGCGTCGTCACGGACGACGCTCCACTCGTCCGTCGCCACCGCGATGGCGGCCGCCGGAGCGACGATGAATCGCGCGGCCCAGCCCTGGGCCCGCCAAACCGATCCGTCCAGAGCGGTGCCGGCCCCAGTCGACGCACGGATGGAGCCGTCCTTGTTGGCCCGGAATGCGATGGCTGCCGCTGCAAATCCAACCAGCGCGACCGCGACCCACAGGACGCGCCCAACTGTGTTGGGGCCAGGGTGCGAATGGCCGTCGAGGAAGTCCAACCAGCCGTGGGCCATGGAGGCGGCGACCAGCGCAGCGCCCGCGAGAGCCAGCCCGTAGGCCCAGCTGAGGGCGCTGGCGGGAATGTCGCGGACACGATCCGGCTCGAATGCGCGCCGCCGGCGCAGCGGCCCGATCGCAACCGCCAGGAAGATTCGCAGGGCGCCCACTGCGATCAGCAGCACGGCCTCGCCAAGCACCAGCCCGAGCTTTGATCCAGAGGAGACAGAGTAGGCGAGAGCGCCGGATGCGCTCAGGCCGAGCACCACCCCCGCAATCAGCAATGCGATCGCGCTGCCGCGCATGCGCCGCCACGCTTCCCCCATCTCGGCGATGTCATCTGTGCGCATCGCGGCGGCGATGGTGGAGGCGGCAAGGATGCCCGCGACGCGCGCCAGTGCTGCCGCCAGCACGCAGGCAACGCCGGCGACCGCAAAGGTGAAGGTGAAGCCGAGCTTCGCGGAACCGTCCACCACGACCGCAGCGCCGACAGCGGTCGCCGCAATGCCGAGCAGCGCGATGGCCCTGCGAGGCTCATTCGTCGTCAGCGCCAGGAGGGGGGCGATGACGGCGGTCGCCGCGCACGCGTAGAGCAGGGCACGCAACGTCTGCGTGTTCGACGCGCCCGCGATCGGCATGAGTCGGTACAGGACCACGATGGCGATCACCGACCACGCGGCCTGAGTCATCGCTGACGCCGCGGCCGGAGAGTCAACAGACGTGCGCGTGACCCACGAATGGACCGGCCACAGCGCAAGCCTGCCGCCGACCCCGACGAACAATAGGACCGCCGCGATGGCAAGCGCCTTGACTGTCGCTCCCGGGGTGGTGCTGAGGATCGGAAGGAGCGTGGTGAGGTTTAGAACTCCGTAACGCGAGTACAAGACTGAGACGCCAAGAAGAAGGATGAGGTCGGTGAGAAAAGGCAGCGCCAGGGCGATGCGCGAGCTCCGTGCAGCGGCGTCGACGCTCCAGCGATGAGCGAGCAACAGATAGGCGACAACACCCGCGAGCCCCCAGAAGGCAAGCAGCTCGGCGAGGTCGTAGCTCACGAGCACGCCGACGCAGGCAAAGAGGAACAGGCTGACGAACGCATGAAAGCGGGCGGCGCCGGGCTCGACACGTCCCATGTACCGATGCCAGCCAAGCGCACCGATCACGCATAGCTCGACCACGACCAGAGCGGCAACAGTCAAATGGTCGACTCGAAGCACGATGTCGATGCCGAAGCCCTGGAAGTTGGTCGGGCCAGAGAACGCGACCGGCAGATTGATATATGGGTAGGCCAGCACGTACGGCGCGCTCTTCTTCACCAGTGCCCAGCCGGCAAGAAGCGTCAGGGCGAGGGTCACGAGCGCTCCAAACATCGCGAGGTTGCTGGCCGACCGGCGAGTTCGCACCCCCGAGATCGCGAACACGAACGTGGCCAGCGGGGTCAGCAGCAGGCATGGCACGGCCCACCCGAGGGTCGAGAACGGGTCGAAGCTGAAGCTGCGGGGGCCTGACGCAGCGCCCGATGCTGCGCCCGATGCTGCGGTGAGGATGCCGGCGATCGCGGTGAGCGAGCTCAGCGGCGCCCCTCCCGACCGGCGAGCCCGACGCCCAGCACGACGGCGGCAAGGGCCGCGACCGACAGCAGCAGTGCGACTTCCTGGCCGAGCAGCTGCCCGCCGCCGGCGGGCGCCGCGGCAAATCGGGAGACACCGGCGAACGCCGTGCCGGCGCCGGCAAACATCAGCGGGACGCCGGCCAGCGCGGCGGTGAGGTCACGACGCCACGCCGCGATGAACGCGCCGACTGCCACCAACCCGGCGGCGACAAACAGCACAGCGGCAAGGCCCACGGTCATCGGCTGCGATCCCTTGTCCGCCAGGCGATGCTCGCCCCGACCAAACCGACAAGCACCAAAGCGGCAACGGCTTCGGTCGCCAGTGCGTCGTGGGCAAAGAGCCGCCTGCCGAGAGCGGCGCTGCCAAAGTCGCCTCCGAAATACTTGGACTGGGAGAAATCACCGAAGTAAGCGGCATAGACCAGCGCGAGCAGCAGGGCCGCCGCCGCCACCGCTCCCAGCTGACGCCAGATCACGGCCGTGACGCTCTCGAGGACCCGGTAGGTGGGCCCGGCGAGAAGCACCGCGCAGCCGCCATAGCACGCGAGCGCGACGAGGGCAGCGAAACCGGCTGACAGCGAGAGATAGGTGCCGGCGACGCCGATCGCCACCGCGCCGAGAGCCATACCGCGGCGAACGCGGTCGGGCAGGAACGCTACAGAGAGCCCACCGGCCAGCGACACGGCGGCGGACACGTAGAAGCCAATCGCGTGGAGGGAGTCCATCGGCACTCCGTGGTTGGTGAGAGTGGTCTCTTACCGGCTAATCGACGATGCCGCCGGCAGCAGGCCGCCAAGCATACAGGAGGCCACAACCGGCAATCGCGATGGCGGCAAGAGCGGCAACGACGCCACCAAGCGTGGGTCGAGACTCGATGGCGGCGAACCCATAAGCGGCAAGAAGCAGGACGAAGGCGAGACCGGCGGCGTACACCGTGACACGCAAAGGATCCAGGCGCAAAAGCATCGGCCGCAGTATGGCATTGAGAGGCAGTTCGAGGCCTAGGCGAGAGACTCCACCCAAGCCTTATGTAGCGATCCGTAACGACCGCTCTCAACCCGCAGCACTGACGGCTTCCCGTCCTCGACCACCCGACCCTGATCGATGACCAGCACCCTGTCGGCGATGTCGACGGTGGACAGGCGGTGGGCGATGATCATGGCGGTGCGGCCGCGCAGCAACGTGCGCAGCGCATGCTGCACCAGCCGCTCCGAAGGCAGGTCCAGCGACGACGTGGCCTCATCGAGGATCAGCACCCGCGGATCGGCCAGGAACGCCCGGGCAAATGCCACGAGCTGCCGCTGCCCGGACGACAGCCGCACCCCGCGCCTGCGCACGTCAGTCTCGTAACCGTTGGGGAGTGCGGAGATGAACTCGTCGGCCCCGATCGCCCGCGCCGCCGCCACCATCTCCTCCCTCGTCGCCTCGGGCCTCCCGAACAAAAGGTTGTCCCCCACCGTGCCCGAGAACAGAAAGCTCTCCTGGGTGACAACGGCCACGGCCCTCCGCAGGTCAGACGTGGCGATGGAGCGCAAGTCGACGCCGTCCAGCGTCACCCTCCCAACGCTGGGGTCGTAAAAACGGGCGATGAGCCGCGCTATCGTCGTCTTACCCGCCCCCGTCTCTCCGACCAGCGCAATAATCTGGCCCGCGGGGATCTGCAGCTCGATGTCGTGCAGCACGTCCTTGTCCCGATAGGCGAAGGTCACGCCCTCGAAACCGACAGCGCCCTTCACGTCGCCCAGCCGCACCGGTGCCCGCGGCTCTGGCACTGTGGCCGTCTCCTCCATGACCCCCGCCAGCTTCTCGAGCGCTGCGCCGGCCGCCTGGAAAGTGTTGTAGAACTGAGACAGGTCCTGCATCGGGTCGAAGAACTGCCTCAGATACAGGACGAACGCTGTCAGCACGCCGAGCGTCAGCTGACCCTGCACGACCAGCAAACCGCCGAGCACGAGCACCGACATCATGGTCAAGCGGCCCAGGAGAATGATTCCTGGGCCGAACGTCGACGCGAGGCGGTTCGACCAGATGTTGGCGTCGCGGTACCTCCCGTTGACGTCCTCGAAGATCTCCTGGTTGCGCGGCTCGCGCCGAAACGCGTGCACGGCGCGAATGCCGCCCAGCGATTCCACGTAATGAACGATCACCAGCACTATCGCCAGCCGGACCGCTCGATACGAGCGGGCCGAATTGTGCCGGAACCAGGCGGTCAGACCCAACACCAGCGGCATCACGACGAGGGTCACGACGCCGAGGCGAGGGTCGAGGTGAAGCAGGATCACTGTTATCCCGACCACCGAGATCAGCGAGGTCAGCACGGACGTCAGGCCGGTCGCGAGCAGCTCGTTGAGCGCGTCGATGTCTGATGTGAGCCTCGAGATGATGCGCCCCGAGGTGTAGCGCTCGAAGAAGGAGAGTGACAGCTCTTGCACGTGACTGAAGAGCAGCCGTCTAAGGTCGAAAAGAATGTCGGCGCCGACGCGCCCCGAAAGCCTCATGAAGGCGAAGTTGGCGACCGCGTTGAGCGTGAGCGCGCCCAGCAGGGCGGCGACGATGAGGTCGAGGGTCTCGAGGTTGCCGCTCTTGCCGGCGAGGATCCCGCGATCGATGCCGAGGCCCACCAGATAAGGGATAGAGAGATAAGCAGCGGAACGCACCAGGATCAGGAACCCGGCCAGGGCAATCTCTCGCTTATAGGGCCGCGCCAGCGTGGCGAGCAGGGCACGGCTGCGCTTACGCAGCAATCCGGCCACGGTGGCCGAGAAATCATCGACCTCTTCCGACGCCACTCCGCGCCATCTGTCAGCGGGTGCGATAACGCTCATGAGCCGGCCACCGCGGGTTCGACTTCGTACTCCTGCGACAGAAGCGCTCGATAAAGGTCGTTGGAGCGCATGAGCTCGGTGTGAGTGCCGGTAGCCACGATGGTGCCGCCATCGAGCAGCGCCACGCGATCGGCCAGCGCGAGCGTCGAAGGCCTGTGCACGACGAGCAGCGCGGTCACCCCTTCGAGAACCGTTCCGAGCGACGCCTCGATCAGCGCCTCGGTGTGGACGTCGACCGAAGAAAGTGGGTCGTCCAGGACGAGCACTTGAGGGCGGCCGAGCACCGCCCTCGCCAGGGCGAGTCGCTGCCGCTGGCCGCCCGACAGCGTGTAGCCCTGCTCGCCGACTCGGGTCTCTAGGCCCCATGGCAGGTCCCACACGAAACCCGCCTGCGCAACGTCGATGGCGCGTTTGAGCTCCTCGTCCGAGACCACGGGCCTGCCCATCACCAGGTTCTCGTGGACCGAGGCGGAGAAAAGGATGGGATCCTCGAACGCCACGCCGATGTGCGACCGCAGCGACCGCAGCTGCAGATCGCGCACGTCCATCCCGTCCAGGAGCACCTTGCCCTCGGCGATGTCATACAGGCGGGGCAGCAGGTAAGCAAGGGTGGTCTTGCCGCTTCCGGTGCGCCCGACCAGGCCCAGCGTCTCTCCCGGCTCGATCACGAGATTCACGTCGCGGAGGACCCAGTCGTTCGACTTCGGATACTTGAACCCGACGCCGCGGAGCTCAATGCGACCGCGGCATGCGTCCAGAGCGCAAGCGCCGGCGCGATCGGCGATCTCTGGACGCGAATCGAGCACCTCGTTGAGCCGCTGGGACGCGGTTTGGCATTCCTCGCTCATCGACAGCACCCAGCCGATGGCGTCCATCGGCCACGTGAGCATGAAGACGTAGCTCATCAAGGCGACGAGTCCGCCGATGGTGAGGCTGCCCTGCACGACGTTGATGCCGCCAAGCAGCAGGACGGCCACGAGCGACAGGTTGGGGAGGAAGTTGAGCTGGGTCCACAGGCGCGCCCGCGCATTGATGCCCGTGAGGCTTGTCGTCTTGACGAGGCGGGCCTGGTCCTCGAAGCGCTCCTGCATCAACGGCATGCGCCCGAAGGCTTTGATGATCCGCACGCCGGTGGCCATCTCTTCGATCACCGTGGTCAGGTCGCCCTGCTGGTCCTGGAGGCGGCGCGCGATCACCTTGTACTTGTCATGGAACCGATTGCTGAAGTAGGCGATCGGCAGCATGCAGGCCACGACGACGAGTGCAAGCTGCCAATCCAGGCTGAGCATCAAGACGAAGACCACAGCGAAGGTCACTATCGTCTGCAGGAACCAGATCAGGCCGAAGCTCACGAAGCGGCGCACGGTGGAAATGTCGGCGATGGCTCGCGACAGCAACTGGCCCGACTGCCAGTTGTCGTGGAAAGCGACCTGCAGGTTTTGCAGGTGAGCGTAGAAGTCGTTGCGCAGGTCGGTTTCCATGCGGAAGGACGCGACACCCGAGAAGTTGCGCCGTAGGAAGATGAAGACGAACTCGGCCACGCCGATGGCGATCAGCAGACCGGCCATCGGCGCCATCGCGCCGAGCTGGTGGTGGGTTATCGGCCCGTCGATGATGCCCTGGATGACTTTCGGGATCGCAGCCGATGCAGCGAGGCTGCCCAGCTGGGCGACGCCGAAGACGATGACGAGGCCGATGTAAGGCCGCAGGTACGGCAGATAGCGCCGTAATGCGAGCAGACCCAAGTTCGCTGAAACTCCTCGCGCCTCCTGATAGGCGCGTTGAAAACGTGTGGGGCGGGGACGGCTTAGTTTACCGAGTGAGCCGGACCGGCTCCTTACTGGATGTTGGTTGTCGCGCCCAACTTCCGTGAGGCAGGCTGCAGGAGGGTCAAGAGCCGCCGCGCCTTCGCCCTCAGGTTCGTGCTGAACGCATTGCCGAGCGTGAGCTCGAGCACCAGGCCGGTGAGGATCTCCTTGTCGATGATCGCGATCCCCTGCTCGTCGGCATAGGACCACGCCTCGGGCGCAAAATTCCCGTCCGAGACGATCGCGACGCCAGCGTCATTGCGCTGAGCCACCACTGACATCTCGCTCAGAGGCTCGACGCCGATTTGCTCCAAGCCGCGGAGCTGGCAGTTGACGAGCAAGCGTTCAGCGCCACGGACGGCCTCCATGTCGATGACGTCGCCATCGGGCCCTTCGCCGCCGAACACCTCATAGCCCTCGCGCCTGAAGATGTCGCCGACCAGCGCGAAGTAACCGTCCCAAGCCAACTCGCGAACGGCGGCGACTATCTGGTCATGCTCGCGCCCCCACCGAGCCGGCCGCCTCGAGTTGAATGGTGACTGTCCTCCCCGCTTGCCGGGGAGGTGTACCGCAGGGCCCGAGGGGACGACCAAGCCCGGCGCTTGCTGCACAGACTCCCCATCCAGGGCCCAGGGCGCTCCAGCGAGCAGCTCAACCGGAGAGTCCACGGGCCCCACCGGCTCAGGGTGAGCTTGAACGAACTCGACGCCGACCAAATCCCAGTCCAGCTCGGCGGGGCTGAAGGCGTCCACCAGGGCGGCAAGAACCTCCTGGGTGGAGACTCCACGCAATGGGGAAGCGGCGTGTGAGCGCTCGCGGTGGTGCTTGCGAAGTTCTTGGTCGATGAGCCAGGGCGGCGAGTCATAGCGCAGAAGCGTCGCCTTCGGCGCGACCGGCGCCCGCTCTGGTTCCACCCCCTGCCCATTGGACCAGGTCGGATGCTCGCCGTACCCCAGCGCGCTCGTCGTCGCCTCGAAACGGCGCCCCCGACGAAACACGCTTGTAGAACGACCTCGGGGGTCGAGTCTTGCCCGGTTCTCCGGGGAAAGTTCTAGCCGGCCAGGTCCCTGATCGAGACGATGCCTGTAACCTCGCCGTTCTCGACCACCGGGAGGTGGCGAAACCCGTGGTCGAGCATCGTCTTAAGGGCCGACAAGACATCCTCGTCCGGCCCCACAGTTATCGGGTTCCGGGTCATCCAGGACGACACCTCGTGGCCCGGCGCGTCGTGCGACTGCGATATCGCGCGCACCGTGTCGCGCTCGGTGAAGATGCCCTCCAGGCGGTGGCCGTCCATCACCACAGTCGAGCCGATGCGGTGCTGCGCCATGAGCGCGACAGCCTCACCGACGGTGGTCGAAGGACTCACCGTGTGGAGCATGGTGCTCATTACCTCGCGCACCGCAGCCACAACGCGATTCTAGGCCGCCGTCATGGCGTCTGGACCAGCGTCAGTGCCGAGCCGGCGGCGCCAGACATCCCAACCGGCGGCAGCGGATAAGCGGCCAGGAGGGCCGTGGCCCCCAGCACCATCAGCGCGATGCCGGCCTCGAAGCGCATCAGCGCAAGGCCCCGCCGCCAAGCGAGCACCGACAGCACGAGCATCGCCAGCACGCCGACCGACTTGGCGCTGAGAACCAGGCCATACGACGTCGTCCACAGGTCTGAGAGATCGCGCAGCTCACCGGTCGCGTCCAGTACTCCTGTCATCGCCGTGATGGCGAAAGCGATGAGGGCGACGCGCCCAAAACGCACTAGGAGCATCCTCCCCTCTTCCCCCCTCCAGCCTCCCGGCGGCCTGAGGGTTGCCAGGGCCAGGATGCCGCCCGCCCACGCACCTGCGGAAACGACGTGTAAGACGTCGGCGAACATCGCGCCCGCCGGCGAGTCCGACTGCGCGGCATGACCCACGAACGCCAGCGAGGCGGCAGCGAACAACGTGAGCGGGGCGACGAGCGGCCGTCCGCTGAGGCACGTGTACAGAGCCCCCGCCTCGAGGACGACTCGCGCGATCCGCAGCCAGCCGCCCGGACTCCCGCTCAGAAAACCAATCGCGCCGGAAACGGAGTGGCCCGCAGCGAAAGCCTCGCCGAGGACGACACCAAGCCCTCCGACGAGCGCGAGCGCCAGGCCTCTGTGCATACTCGGCTGCACCCAGGCGATGCGCGGCGAGTTCCTCGCCAGCCGCCTGACCACGAAGACCCCGATCACATAGATAAGGCCTACGTACTCGACCCAGCGCAGGACGCCGATTGCCAGATCGGTTGCCGACGGCACGTCAGAGGTCGAACCCGGTGAGGGCGGGATTCACGATCGCGGTGAGGACGTGGTCCTCCCACCTTCCATTGATCAGCAAGTAGGCCGGCGCGAGGCCCTCGACCTGAAAGCCGCAGCGCTGGAGCACAGCTGCGCTTCGCTCGTTGCGAGGCATGTAGTTGGCAGCCACCCGGTGCAGGCGCCATCTCTCGAAGGCAAACGCGACGGCGCCGTTCACGGCCTCGGTCATGTAGCCCTTGCCCTGTTCGCCATGCGCCAGGTTGTAGCCGAGCACACACGATTGGAGCGCGCCACGGTGCACCTGGGTGAGGTTGAGGTTGCCGACAATCTTGTCCGGGTCTGAACGTGGAAACAGAAACGCGCGAAACGATTCGCCAGCGGCATGCTCGCGCGTTCGTATCCGCACCTGTTCCTGCCACATCCTCTCGTCCAGGAAGTCAGGCGCGAACGTCGGCGAGAAGGGTTGAAGGTGGTCGCGGTTGAGGCCGTAATAGCTCACTATCTCGGGCACGTTGGCGGCCTGAGGCAGCCGCACAATCAGGTGTTCGGTTTCGATCAACCGGGCTAGGCCGCGGCTGCGGCGATGATCCCTCCGCCCAGCACCCGGCTCCCCGAATAAAGGACGGCGGCTTGCCCCGGAGCAGCGCCCAGGAACGGCTCCTTCAGCCTGAGCCGGCCGCTTTCGTACGTGGCGGCGATTGGAACCGCGTGGTATCGAAGGCGCGCCTCGCATTCGATGGGTTCGGCGGCGGAGCCGTCAATGAAGCTCACGTCCCGAAGGTCGACCTCGCGCGTCTCCAGCTCCTCGCGCCGGCCCACCACGAGCCGGTTCGTGGGCGCGTCGATCTTCAGCACGTACCAGGGGCCGGCCTCGCACAGATCTCCGAACCCGCTGCGCTGGCCGACCGTGTAGACCGCGGTGCCGCGATGCGTTCCGAGCTCGCGGCCGGATGAGTCGACGATGACACCCGCGCGAACAGGCAGCCGCTCGCTCAGATACCGAGCAGTCTCCCCTCGGGGGACGAAGCAGATCTCCATACTCTCGGCCTTGTCTGCAACCGGGAGGCCGAACTCTCGCGCGTGCTCGCGCACCTCGCGCTTGTCCATCCCGCCGAGCGGGAAAACGATCCGTGCCAGCCGCTCCCGGTCGAGGTGATAAAGCATGTAGGACTGGTCCTTAGCGGGGTCGACGGCAGTGTGGAGTTCCGGACCACCAACGCCGTCGACGATGCGCGCGTAGTGCCCTGTCGCGAGCTTGTCGAAGCCCAGCGCGAGGACGCGGCCGAGCATGAGGTCGAAGCGCACAAACGCATTGCAGCGGACGCAGGGGTTGGGCGTCCGTCCCTCGAGGTAGTCGCGGTGAAAGGGCTCGATGACGCGCTCGCCGAACTCCTTCTCGAGGTTCCAACAGTAATAGGGAATGTCGAGTAGCGAGGCGACACGGCGCGCGTCCTCGACAGCGTTAAGCGAGCAGCAACCGGCGTTGCGCTTGTTCTCATCAGCATCGCCACGAGGCCACTGCTGCAGGGTGATGCCGACAACCTCATGACCTTGCGCCCGGAGCAGGGCAGCCGCCACCGAAGAGTCGACCCCGCCGGACATGGCAACAGCGATCCTCACGCCCGGTTCTCCACGATCTGCCGAGCCGCGACCTCCGCATCCCCGCCGACGCCGTAGAGGATGGCCGCCTTGTTCTTTCTCATCCAGTGCACGCCTACAAAGTAAAGCCCAGGCACTGCCGTGCGCCCGTCGACCTGCACCGGAAAGCTCATGTCGTCGAAAACCGGGAGATTCACCCAGCCGTAATGGGGCCGATAGCCACTGGTCCAGATCACAGTTCCGATGCCGTCGCGAACCAGGTCCATATCGGTGCGCGTCTTGATCCGCGCCGGTGGCGGAACGTCGTAATCGGGCGTTGGTGTCCCGGTCGCTGTGCAGCACCGATCGATCCAGCCCCGGATGTCCGCCCATCGGCCATCGCCAAAGTCAACGCTGTCAGCAAGGTCGTCGGCGAAGTGAAGCGTCGAGCCGTCGGCTCCGTGGAATCGCCCGAGCAACTCCGATCACGATGTGATCGACATCTGCCCGCGTCAGGAACCAGCTGGTGGCGAGGCCGGCCTGACCCGCGCCGATGACGGCGACATCAACAGCGCGCTCCACCGCTACTCGATCAGGTCGCCCTCTGCCGGTTCGACCTTGACCCCTCGCGATTCCAGGTACTCGACGCCGCGATCGAGTTCCTCGGCCTCGCCCGTGATCTCGAGGAGGACCCAGCCCTGGTCGCGTGTGACGTCGGCGCGCCGAATGTTGGTGACGATCTCGAACTGCTTGCCCATCTGATAGATGACGGGCTCCTTGACCATGTCGGGCCCGAATATCAGCTTGAGCCGGCGCCTACCACCCATCGCCCGAGAGTCTAAAGCCGAACCGACCCTCCGGCTACCGCCGGCACGATCGAGATCTCGTCCTTCTCGCTGACCTTGGCTTTAAGCCCCGGCCCCAGGCGGACGTCCTCGTCGTTCAGGTACACGTTCACGAATTGCCTCAGCTCGCCCTTGTCGTCCAGCAGCCGGTCCCGGAAACCGGGGTAGCGGGCATCCAGCGCCTCGATCGCCGACCCGAGATCGCTCGCTTCGACCGCCACCGTGATCTGACCGTCGGACAGCCGGCGCAGCGGGCCCGGGATTCGAAATTGCGGCATTTCTAAATATTCACCTTCTCGCGAAACGATTTTAGGGTCGGTTCTATTTCCACTCGCTTCGCGTGACCGTCGACCGAGGCGAGCACATCGGCGGTCTTGAGACCATGGCCGGTGACGTAAGCGACTATCGTTTCGTCGCCCTTCCAACGCCCCGCCTTCGCCAGCTTAGCGAGCACGCCGATCGTCACCCCACCCGCGGTCTCCGTGAAGATGCCCTCGGTCCGGGCGAGGAGGCGCATCGCCTCGACTATCTCCTCCTCCGTCACCGCCTCCACCACCCCGCCCGTCTCCATCGCAATCCGATTGACATACATGCCGTCCGACGGATTCCCGATCGCGATGGAGCGCGCGATGGTGTTGGGCTTCACGGGCAGCACCCTCTCGGGGGTGTCGGAGTTGAAGGCGTTGTAGACAGGGGAACAACCGAGCGCCTGCGCCCCCGTGAAGGCGGGCACCCTGTCCTCGCGCACCAGGCCAAAGTCCATGAGCTCTCTGACCGCCTGGCGATGCCTTACGAACTGGCAGCCGCTCGCGATCGGGATGATGATCTCATCCGGCAGCTTCCAGCCGAGCTGCTCGACGGTCTCGAAAGTGACGGTCTTGGACCCCTCGGCGTAGAAGGGCCGGATGTTGATGTTGCAGAACGCCCACGGCGTCGACTCCACCAGCTGGCTGCACAGCCTGTTCACCTCGTCGTAGTTGCCGCGCACGGCGACGACGTTGGGGTCGAACACGCTGATGCTGACGATTTTCGCCGGCTCGAGGTCAACGGGGATGAAGACGAAGCACTCGAGCCCCGCGCGCGCGGAGTAGGCGGCCACGGAGTTGGCCAGGTTCCCTGTCGATGCGCAGGCGATGGTCTCGAAACCATGGGCGCGTGCCCAGCTGATCGCCACCGAGACAACCCGATCCTTGAACGAGTTGGTCGGGTTCATGCTGTCGTTCTTCAGGTACAGGTTGCGAAGCCCAAGCTCGGCTCCCAGCCTGTCAGCTTTGACCAACGGCGTGAATCCCTCGCCAAGGCTGACGATTGGCGTCGAGTCCTCGATCGGGAGCAGGTCGCGATAGCGCCACATCGAAGGCGGTCCGTCCTCGATGCGCCTTCGGGTCACGACCTTCTTGAGCGCGGCGTAATCGAACACGACATCGAGCGGCCCGAAGCACATCTCGCAGACGTGCGTGGCCTGGAGCTCGTATTCGGCTCCGCACTCACGACAACGCAGCCCAAGAAGCTTGGCCATTGGTGTGTCAGTTTAGTTGCGAGCTCAACCGGGGTTCAGGCGCGGCGAATCTCGAGCCACCACCTCAACTGCTCGCCTGGCTCGAGCACCGGCGGGGGCGCGGACGGATCGGGACGGTCGTCGCCTCCCGTCGCGGTCTCGACGGCGATCTGCTGGTAACCGCCCAGATCGCCGTTGCACGCCCAAACGCCGACGTAGGGCGTCAGCGTCGAATCCCAGGCGAGCTCGATGGCCGATCCGTCGCTCCATGCGAGACCAGCGCTTGAGGTCGAGCCGCGCGGCAGGTGCAGCTTGGAGCTGGTGCCTGGGGGCGGCGGAGCAAAGCCGGCGACCCCCTCGACCACCATTCCTGGCTCGTATCGAAACAGGATGTGCGAGCACCAGTACGCGTACATGGGGTGCTCTCCGGAATTCCTGTACGTGTAATCAACGTGGACAGCGCGGGTATCTAGCTCGATTCGCCGCTGCAACTGCCATGGCAGCGCCACGCCCGTGCATTTCATGGTCGCGCTCGATGTCGTCTCGTCCAGCAGCGACCATGGCAGGCGCCACGCCTCACCGTGGTCAGGTAGCTCGACACCGGCCCAGACGCCTGGCCCGGGATATCGAGCCGGGTCGACTGTGGGCACCATCTCGTCCCACCCCCACGCGCCGGCTTCGACGAAATTGTCACGCGATGGTTCGTCGATGCCAATCCCCTGGTCGAGCAGCTCACGGCCGTCGAGATGCAGCGAGGTGACGCGCCCGCCCCGCTGCAGGTTCAATGAGAGATCCCAAGGAGCTCCAAGCAATTTCACAGCTTGCGATCGTAAGGTCTAATCACGTGAGGGCCCCGAAGGCCGCTGCCCTGATGCTTTCCATTTGTCTCTTCGTCGCGTGCACTCATGCCACGGCCAAAATCCCTGTGGCCACTCCCACTCCCTCGCCGATTGATTCGCCCTCTCCATCTCCTTCGCTCGAGCCATCGCCAGTCACCACTTCGCAGTCTTACGTCTTCGTCATCGTCATGGAGAATCACACCTACGGCCAGGCCCTTACGGGGTCGTACACGGCCGCGCTGGCGAGGAAGTATTCAGTCGCCACCGACTATCACGCGGTCGGCAGTCCCAGCCTTCCCAACTATCTCGCGCTCACATCGGGCAGCACGTGGGGAGTCGCGGACGACGGCTACCACCTCCTGCCCGCGGGCGGCATCGGCCGTCAACTCACATCCGCAGGCATCTTGTGGCGCGCCTACATGGAGGGCATGACCAACGGCTGTTTCAACAGCCCCTATCCATATGCGCTCAAGCACAACCCGTTCGCGTACTACGGCGGCGCCTGCCCCAGCCAGGTCGTCAACTTCAGCCATTTCGCGGCCGACATGAGGACTGAGGTGCCGCATTTCGTCTGGATCACACCTGGCCAGTGTCACGACGGCCATGACTGCTCCACGGCAACCGCCGATCAGTGGCTCTCGCAAACCGTGCCTCTGATCCTCGCCAGCGACGCCTGGAAGAACAACGGCTTGCTGCTCATCACCTGGGATGAGGGGAATGGCAGCGACAACCACGTCCTCACGCTGGCCGTCCAGCCCCATCCAGTCAACCATGCGAGCGCGCGCTCGTACAACCACTACTCATTGCTGGCGACAATCGAGGATCGCCTCGGCCTTGCGCGCCTAGGCAAAGCTGCCGACACCAGCGCGATGACCGACCTGGTGACCAATCCTGGACCGTGAGCCGTTCACCTTAAGCCGCCAGCACCAACCACGGGCACGCGCCCCGCGGAAGGCCACCCGATCTGAAGATACGAACCGAAACTCACGCCCACTTTGACCACCTGCCACCCACCCAACTGCGGCAGACGATGGTCCCCGCACCCCCATCGCGCCATGCCCATGCCCCGTGCTCAGGCGACGGTTGCAGTTTTGGCCGACCTCGCTTCGCTCGCCGAGCCCATGGCACGGCCTCTGTTTTTGGTCCCCACACCTCCGCCGTGCCATCCCGCTCCCGTGCTCGGGCTGACCGACGAGTTGCTCTAGGTTGTGCGCTCGACCATCTGGCGTGCGTGCGTGATCTCCGCCAGAAACTCCGTGTCAACGGTCACGCCCAGCCCTGGTCCCTGCGGCACCCTCAACCTCCCCTCCACCAGCACGAACGGCTCTGTGATGTCGCGGTGGTAGTACCGGTCCGACGCCGACGTGTCACCCGGCAGCGTGAAGTTCGGCATCGCCGCCATCGCCACGTTGCCCGCTCGCCCCAACCCCGTCTCCAGCATCCCTCCCATCCACACCGGGATCTTGTGCCGCACGCAAAGATCGTGGATGCGCCGCGCCTCGAGATAGCCCCCGACCCGCCCAGGCTTGATGTTGATGACCTGGCAAGCCCCCAGCTGGATCGCGTCCGCCGCCGCCTGCACGGACGTAATCGACTCGTCCAGGCAGATCGCGGTCTGGACCACCTTGGCCAGTTCCGCATGCGCGAGCACCTGCTCCTCAGGCAACGGCTGCTCGATCAGCAGGAGCTCGAAGGCGTCGAGCTCGGCCAGGTGCTTGGCGTCCAACACTGAGTACGCGGTGTTGGCGTCAACCTGCAGGGGCACATCGCCGAACCGTTCCCTAACGGCGCGTACGGGTTCGACGTCCCACCCAGGCTTGATCTTCAGCTTGATCCGGCGATAGCCCTGGTCGAGGTAGGTGCCCACCGTCTGCAATAGCGCGGGAATCGAGGAGTGGATCCCGACCGACACCCCACAATCCACCTCCTCCCTCACCGCGCCGAAGAAATGGGCGAACGATTCGCCCCTCGCGCGCAGCTGGGCGTCAAGCACCGCCATCTCGATCGATGCCTTCGCCATCTGGTGGCCGTGCACGGGTCTCAAAACCTCCGCGACGTCCTCCGCGGACAGGCGCCCGTGGTCAAACAACCTCGGCAGCAGGTGGTGGACAAGAACGTGCTGCGCTCCCGCGATGTATTCGGGCGAATAGGTCGGCTCCTCGGTCGCCACGCACTCGCCCCAACCCACTCCGTCGCTGGTCGTTGCCTTCAGCAGCAAGATGTCGCGCTCGGTCTGGACCCCGAACGACGTCTCGAACGGCGCCACGAGCGGCAGGCGGATTCGAAACAGCTCGACCGATTCCAGAGTTAGAGCGCTCAAGTCGTCGATGTTATCCGTCGGCCGACAATGGCAGCGCCGTCAACCGCGCATCGTCATCGTCGGTGAGCTCGACGTCCGCCGCCGCCACGTTCTCCTCGAGCTGCCTCAGGTTGGAGGCGCCGGGGATGGCCACGACGTTCGGCTTGCGGATGAGCCAGGCCAGAGCAACCTGCGAGTTGGTCGCTCCATGTTTTGCACCGATCTCGCCCAACGCATCCACCAGCGGTTGCAGCCGCTGTCGCGACTCCGCGCTGAAAGCGCGCCGCCCGCGCCTGAAGTTTCGCGGCGGCGACTTCTGGTACTTCCCCGAGAGCAAGCCCTGGCCCAGCGGGCTATACGCGATGATCAGCCGTCCTTCACGCTGCGCCCAGGGCAGGAGTTCGTTCTCCGGACCACGCGAGATCAGGCTGAACCGCACCTGGTTCGAAAGCACGGGCCCGCCCAAGGCACCCTCGGCCGCTAGCCACTGGGCCAGGGAGTGGTTGCTCACCCCGACGTGGCTCACCAACCTCGAATCGACCAACCGCTTCATGCGCGGCATCGTCGAGCGCGGCGGAAACAGCGGGCCGGGCCAGTGGAGCTGATACAGATCAAGCCGGTCGACGGCCAACCTCTTGGCGCTCGCGCGGGCGCGACTGCCAACCATGAAAGGAAGGCCGATTGGGAACAACTTGGTCGCCAGAAACACCTTGTCCCGCCGGCCTCGAATCGCTTCTCCGACGATCTTCTCGGATCGACCCAGCCCGTAAATCTCGGCGGTGTCGATCAGGTTCACCCCCAGCTCCAGGGCGCGCTTGACGATGGCGCCGGCCTCGCCACTCGCGTAGTCCTTGCCGTAACCCCATTCGGTCGAGCCGAACTGCCATGTGCCCAGGCCGATCGCGGACAGCCGGACACCGCCAACCTCGACGAACTTCATCGCGGCAGCTCACCCCGCGCGAGCCGGTCGTAAACCATCTGGGACCACGATTCCATCTCCAGGTAATACATTCGCATCTCGTCGAGCGTGAGTAGCTCACCCGCGAGCTTGTCCGTCTCACGGATCGCGATGTTCGGCGTGTCGCCGTCGACGAGAAACACGACTCCAAGGTGCACCTTCGAGACCGGCGCCGACTCATCGTTGAGCAGGCCGATCAGCTTGGCCTCGAAGCTGCCGTCGTAGCTGACCTCCTCCTCCCATTCGCGCTTCAGCCCATCCTGGATCGGATCGCCGCCCTCGAGGTCGCCGGGATTGATGTGGCCGCCAACCCCCAACGAATACTGCTTGCGCAGCCGCTTCTCGGATGACGCGCGCAGGCGGTGCGTCAGGAAATACCTGTCGCCGTGGCGAAACACGACGTACGGGATGATCTGCTGATAGGCGGGGTCTTCCTCGACCTTGGAGCGCGTCATGAAGAAATGCCGCTCCCGAATCACCGCCTGGTGCTGATCGAGCCCATCGCTGACGAAACCATGCCATGCGCCGTCGGGAAAGATGTCTTCTCTCTTCACGCACAGCACTTGCTCGGAGGCCGCGCTCACAGCTGCGTCGTGTCAATGAGGGGCTTCGTCCGCTGCGGGCTCAAGGCACGGATGTCGAGCGGCGGCGAATCACCATTGATCATCGCGGCCAGGTTGTCTGCCACCGCGGGCGATTGCATGACGCCATGCCCGCTGAAGCCACACGACGCCCACACGCCGTGGCGCGAGGTCTCACCGACCAGCGGATGGTGATCAAAGGTCACCTCGTAGTAGCCGGTGAGGAAACCGTCGGGCTCGTCCACCAGAGCCCGCGGCGCGCGCATCGCGAGCCAATCACGAACTCGACCCCAATCGTGCTGATCGCCGGGTCCCATCACCCACAGCCTGCGATCGCGCTCCCGGAAGTGGAAGCCCGACCCGGCTTCCAGCGTCATCGGCACTTTGTCACCCAACCAATCGTATGGGCCGGTGATGAACACCCCGCGCTCGACGGCCTCGACGGCAAGCGTCACTTCGAGCTTTTCTCCCACCCCCGGCGACGACACGCCACAGGCCACGACCACGATGTCGGCGGCAAGATCCCGCGGCCCCGCTTCCCGCCCCAGGCGGAAATCGACACCGAGCTCGCGCGCCTCCTCCATGTACGCGCCGAGGATCTCGAGCGGGATGTACAACCCGTCGAGCGCGCAGAAGTTGGCGCCTCGGATGCCGGTGTCGTCGAGCCACGGCACAACTGCACGAGGGTCGGGATGCTCGATCGGCAAACCGCAGGTACGCTGGAAGTCCGCCCGGCGGCGCAGCTCCACCGCCATCTCCGGCGTCTCCGCGAGGTAAAGGTAGCCGTTGGGTTGAAAGTGGATGTGCTCGGCGTGCGCGACGAAGAAATCGCGCGATGCGAGCGCCAGGGCGATGTTCAGCTCGCTACCATGCTGCGTGCGAAATCCGCCAAGGGCTTTGGAGGTCGAGCCCGAGGGCTCGGTCGCGATGTCGAAAACCACCACGTCCCGGCGCCCGCGGCGCGCCAGCGCCCAGGCCAGCGAAACGCCAGCGACGCCGGCCCCAAGAATGGTGACCATCAGAGCACGCGGACGAGGCCGCGGCCGAACACCGCGATCAGCTCGGCCGTGCGGTCAACAGTCTCGTCGCTGACCGGCAGGAAGTAGATCCACGCCGCGCGCTCTGTATCGGTGGTGATCATCGTCCGGGCCGAATCGGAGGTGGGATTCCCGATCGGGCCGGCCGCGTCCGCCACGCAGATCCGGCTGGCGACGTTTACGCGCTCCTTGCCGATGCCGGTGTAGCTCTCGCCCTCGGCGCCCAGACGCACCACCAGCTCATCGCCGCGCACCTTGTCCAGGTCGTACAACCCCACCGGCACCTGCAGCTGCACCGACAACGCGTTGGCGACGTCGACCAGCGAGTTGATGCGTGGGAGCGGTTCTCCTTTCTTGAGCCGGCGCAGCAGCGCCTCAGAGGAGGGCCTAACGCGCGTCGGATCGATGCCGAACCGTCGGTATAGAGCGCGTGCAGGCGCCGGGTCGCCCACCTCGCCGGTTCGGACCAACTGCATTGCCCGCTTGACCTCGAGCTCGAAGTCCTCACGTGGCTCGGTGACCTCGAGCTCGTGCAGCTCGAGGGTGACCACTTCGATTTCGAGCTCCGATCGGACGGTCAGCAAAGGTCGTCCAGCTGGTCGAAGAAACCCGGATAGGAGATATTCACGCACTCGGCGTCCTCGATCTCGGTCTCGCCATCGGCGAGCAGCCCGGCAACGGCCAGCGCCATCGCCACCCGGTGGTCGCCGAACGACCGCACCTGCGCGCCGCGCAACGTGGTCGGGCCCTCGATCGTCCAGCCATCCTCATTGGCCGTGATGTTCGCGCCCATCGTCGCGAGTCCCTCGGTCATGGCGGCGATGCGGTCCGACTCCTTGACGCGCAGCTCGGCCGCGCCTGAGATGTGGCTGCGCCCAGCGAGCTGGGTGGCGGTGACCGCGAGAATGGGCAGCTCGTCGATCATCTCGGCAGCGGTGTCGCCGGAAACCTCGAGCGGGTCGTCCGAAAAAGCCGCGTGGACCTCGAGGTCGGCCACCGGCTCGCCTGCGCTCATGCGTTTGCGCGACATGTGGATGTCGAAGCCGTGGTGTCTCAGGAGGTCGAGGAACGCGGTACGCGTGGGATTCACGCCGACGCCTGGGAAGACGACTGTGGACCCAGGCACCAGGCCCGCCGCGACCAGCCAGAAGCTCGCCGCGCTGAGGTCGCCTGGGATCTCGATGTCGAACGGCTTGAGCATGGTCGCCTGGTGGATCTCGATGCGTCCCTCGTGTGCTGTGATGTTGGCGCCCATTGACCTGAGCATCAGCTCGGTGTGATCGCGCGTAGGGACCGACTCGATGACGGCGGTCGTGCCTTCCGCATACAGGCCTGCGATCAAGACCGCCGACTTGACCTGTGCGCTCGCCACCGGCATCTCGTACTCGATGCCGCGCAGCGGGACACGGCCGCCCACGCGAAAGGGTGGCCACTGGGCGTGTGCGCCCATCTCGAGCAGCGGCTTCGCCACGCGGTCCATCGGCCGCCGGGTCAACGACTCGTCGCCGGTGAGCTCGCTCACAAAGTCCTGGGCCGCAAGGATGCCCGCGAGCAGGCGCATCGTCGTGCCTGAGTTGCCGCAGTCCAGTGGTCGGTCGGCTTTGCGCACGCCATCCAGCCCAAACCCGCGGACGGCTGACTCTTCGATCACGGCCCCCAGCGCCCGAAGGCAGTTGGCAGTCGACTGAACGTCGGCGCCGAGGGACAGTCCGTGCACACGGCTCCATCCATCTGCCAGCGAGCCGAGAATCAAAGCGCGATGCGAGATCGACTTGTCGCCAGGGACGGTGATCTCGCCTTCGAGCCTCTCCGCCTTGCGAACTGTGGCGATCATGTTGACTTCGTCTCTCGAACCCAGCGGTCGCGAACAGACTTCGCCTCTTCGAAGAGCTCCACCAGCCGCGGATCGTCGTCCTGAAGGTGGCGCCGCAAGCGGGCCAGCGTGGCGCTGATGGCGTCGAGCTGCTCGATCAGGTGGTCGCGATTGGTGCGCGAGATCCCCGCGTAGAGCTCCGGGTCGGCGGCCGCAAGCCGGCTCATGTCGCGAAATCCGGAGGCGGCCAGGCGGGAGGCCTCGGGCCAGTCGGACCGCCTGGATAGAGAAAGCACGTAGCCGACCGAAAGCAGGAAAGCGGCATGGCTGACGCCGGCCACGAGCCGATCGTGCGTCGCCGCATCCATGACGATCGGGTGGGCCCCGACCGATTCGACCAGCGCCGTCACAGCGGGCTCCCTCTTCGTGAGCATCCACGGCGCGCCCTTGAAGATCGAGGCATCCGCGGCGTCGATGCCTGATGCTTCCTTGCCGCACATCGGATGGCCGCCCACCAGGTCGATGCCCGACGCCGCGGCCCACTCCAGCACCCTTTCCTTGGTGCTGGCGACGTCGGTGACCACCTTTCCGTCCACCCGCCCACGCAGCTGTGAGAACACTTTCGTCAGGGCGAGAATCGGCACCGCGACCACCACCATATCGACCAGGTCCACGACCGACAGGTCGGCGCTCGCGCTCTCCACGATGCCGCGGTCCAGGGCCTTGCGCAACGTCATCGCGTCGGGATCGCTGCCGACGACGACGGTGCCCGGCTGCGCCTCTTTGAGCGCGAGAGCCAGCGAGGATCCCATCAGACCTAGGCCCACGATCGCGACAGCGGGCACGTTCCGGTGCGGTCTAAGCGAGCTGCCTGGACATCGCGCCCAGCAGCCGTCTGAGGTCTTCCATCAGGCGATCGAAGTTCTCGAAATCGAGGGACTGTGCCCCGTCTGAGAGGGCCTGGTTCGGCGTGGGATGCACCTCCACAATCAGCCCGTGGGCGCCGGCCGCCACCGCCGCCAGCGAAAGTGGCCGCACCAGCGACCACCGGCCTGTGGCCTGCGAGGGGTCGACGATGATCGGCAGGTGCGACAGCTCGCGCGCCAGCGGGACCGCGTTCAGGTCCAGGGTGAAACGGGTCGACGTTTCGAAAGTTCGGATGCCCCGCTCGCACAGGATGACGTCGCGGTTGCCCTGCGACAGGATGTACTCGGCGGCCAGCAGCCACTCCTCGATGGTCGACGACATGCCTCGCTTGAGAAGGACCGGCTTGCCAGAGCGGCCGGCCTCCTGGAGCAGCGCGTAGTTCTGCATGTTGCGGGTGCCGAGCTGGAGGATGTCGGCGTATCGCGCCACGAGCTCGACGTCGCCGGGCGCCACCACCTCAGTCACGACCTTGAGGCCGGTTTCGTCCCGAGCCAGCGCCATCATCTTCAGCGCCGCCTCGCCGAGGCCCTGGAACGAGTAGGGCGAGGTTCGCGGCTTGAAAGCGCCGCCGCGCAGGATCGTCGCGCCCTGGGCGGCCACGTGGCGCGCCGTCTCGAGCAGCATGTCCTCGCCCTCGACCGAGCATGGGCCGGCCATCATCACGACCTCTTCGCCGCCGATCTTCACCCCGCCGACATCGACGACCGTGTTGAGGGGCCGGAACTCGCGGCTCGCGAGCTTGAAGGGCTTGGTGATGGGGATGATCTCGTGAATCGCGTTGAGGTGCGAAAACGCCTCCTTGTACGCGTAGGCGTTGCCGCCGATGACGCCGACAAGAGTCCGCTCCTCGCCGCGCGAGAGCTCGGTTTTGAGCCCGATCTCGTGAACGCGATCGACGACCGCCTTGATGTCGGCGTCAGTCGCGGTGTGCGTCATGACGATGATCACGGGATAAGAGTTCCTTTCAACAAATCGAGGTCGGCCTTGATCGCCTTGGCTCCTCGCAGGTAGGCGAAGCGCATCGCCGACTGCGGTTTGGGTGTGTTGTAAAGCAGAAGGATACGTATGCACATGGGCACCCCGCGCGGATTCGGCAGCTGCACGTCCATGTCGTGGCCACACAGCAACGGCACCTCTAGCCAGCCCAAACGGCGCGCGGCATAGGCGGGAAACTCGGCTGTGAGGTCGTGGGTGGTGGTGAAGTAGGCGAAGCAGATCTCGTCCTTGTCCAGATCGTTCAGGCGGGTCAGCTCAACGAGCAGCTCCTCTGTCGCCTCGGTGATGGCTTCAGCCGTGTTGACCGCCGCGGTGGTCGCACCGCGCATCCCCCTCACCGGCACGCCTTCAAAAGCTCCTTCACCAGGATTAAGGGGTCGCGGCCCTTGTCGATCTCGGCGACGATTGCGCTCCCCACGACCGCCGCGTCCGCATGGCCTCGAAGGGCTTGCAAATGCTGGGGTCGCGAGATGCCGAACCCGGCCGCCACCGGCAGTGGCGTGTGACTCCTCACCTTCTTCATCAGCTCCGGCATCCCCTCGGGCAGCTCCTTCCGAGCTCCGGTGATGCCGGTGACGGTGACGCAATAGACGAAGCCGCTCGAGCGCTCGCAAATGTTCTGCAGACGCTGCAGCGAGGTCGTCGGCGAGACCATGAAGATGGTGTCCAGCGAGGCCGACCGCAGCCATCCGGCCACCGGCTCGGATTCCTCGACCGGGAGGTCGGGCACGATCACGCCGGCGACTCCCGCCTGTGCGGCCTCCGCCGCAAACTTACGCGGATCGTAGGCCAGGATCGGGTTGATGTAGGTCATGAGCACGACAGGCGTGCCCTCTTGGGCGATTGCAGCGGCCAGCTCGAGGCAGGCCTCCACGGTCATGCCGTGCTCGAGCGCCACTTGCCCCGCGTGCTGAATCACGGGGCCATCGGCCAGTGGATCGGAATGGGGAATGCCGATCTCCAGGGCAGCGATGCCGGAGGTCGCGAGCTTCTTCCCTACCTCGACCGAGCGCTTGCGATTGGGGTGACCGCCCATCATGTAGGCGACGAGCTTCAGGTCGTCTTCGGCCTTGAGCGCAGCTTCCAGACGCAGGCCCTCAGACACCTTCGACCGAGTCCATGTCCTTGTCCCCACGACCCGAGAGGCAGACGAGGATTCGCCCGCCCGGCCCGAACTCGCGCGCCATCACCCCTGCGTGATGCAATGCGTGCGACGGCTCGAGCGCCGGCATGATTCCCTCCAGCCGCGTGCAAAGCTTGAAAGCAGTCACCGCGTCCGTGTCGGTGACGGCCACGTACTGGACGCGCTCGGAGTCGCGCAGGAAGGAGTGCTCGGGACCCACGCCCGGATAGTCGAGGCCGGCGGAAATCGAGTGGGTGGGCAGGATCTGGCCGTCGCCGTCCTGCAGCACGTACGAATAGCTGCCGTGCAGCACGCCCGGGCGCCCGCCCACCAGCGAGGCCGCGTGCTTACCGGAGCGCACACCTTCGCCCGCCGCCTCCACGCCGATCAGCGCTACGTCCTTGTCCTCGAGGAAAGCGGTGAACATTCCAATTGCGTTGGAGCCGCCGCCGACACATGCGATGACTGCATCGGGTAGTTTCCCGTCGACCGACAGGTACTGCTCGCGCGCCTCGTCGCCGATCACGCGCTGCAGGTCGCGGACCATCTCCGGGTACGGGTGAGGACCGACAACCGAGCCGATGATGTAGTGCGTGGTTCGGACGTTGGTCACCCAATCGCGGATCGCCTCGGAGGTCGCATCCTTCAATGTCTTGGTCCCTGCGGTCACTTCGACGACCTCGGCACCGAGCAGCTTCATGCGGCGCACATTCATCGACTGGCGGCGCATGTCCTCGGTGCCCATGTAGACGGCGCACTCGAAGCCGAACCGCGCGCACACAGTCGCCACCGCGACGCCGTGCTGACCAGCGCCGGTCTCGGCGATGATCCGCTGCTTCCCCATCCGCAACGCCAGCAGCGCCTGACCGACCGCGTTGTTCAGCTTGTGCGCGCCCGTGTGGCACAGGTCTTCGCGCTTCAAGTGGATATGCGCGCCGCCGAAATGAGCCCCCAGCCGCGTCGCCGAGTAAAGCGGCGTCGGTCGTCCGACGAATGCGCGGCGATGCCCGGCCAGCTCGAGCTGGAACTGGGTGTCGGCCTTCGCCTCGTGCCAGACGTCCTCCAGCTCCTCGAGCGCGCCCATGAGGGTCTCGGGTACGTACTGCCCTCCGTAGGCGCCGAAGCGTCCGTGCTCGGGGTGGCTCATGCGACCACCTCAGCGATACGAACCGCGTGCACGAATGCTCGTACCTTGTCCGGGTCCTTGACCCTGACGGCGGATTCGACTCCGCTCGACACGTCGACGCCGTAAGGCTTGAAGGTGGTCACGACCTTGGACACGTTACCCGGTTGAAGACCGCCGGCGATGAATACCTGGCGCGAGCGGAGAAGGTCGCGAGCCTTCTCCCAGTCCCAGGTCTGGCCGGTACCGCCGCGCTGGTCGGCCGACCACGAATCGAGCATGATCGGGTCCGGCCAAGCGCCGGCGTCGGGGACCTGGCCGTCCTTGACCTTCAGCACCTTCATCAGCGGCCTGCCCGCGTCGTAGCCGACCAGCTCAGAGCCGTGAAGCTGCAGCAGATCGAGCCCAACGAACTCTGCGATCTCCCTTACCTCCTCGGCATCCTGGTCGATGAAGACCCCGACGATCGTGGGGCGGAGTGGGAGCGAATCGACGATCGCCCTGGCTGCCTCAGGCGTGAGCCGTCGGTCGGAGCGGCAGAAGTGAAAGCCGAGCAGGTCGGCGCCGGCTTCGATCGCCGCCTCAGCGCCAGCACTGTCGCAAATGCCGCAGATCTTGATCAGGATCGTCATGCCGACGCGAGCTCCCGGACTCGCGCGGCCGGGTCCTCGGCGCGCATCAGCGATTCGCCGACCAGGATCGCGTCGGCTCCCGCCTCGCGCATGCGGCGCGCGTCGTCCACCGAATGAATGCCACTTTCCGCCACCACGACAACGTCTGGCGGGATCGCCTTGCGCAGCCGCTCCGTGAGGCCGAGGTCGACCTCGAACGTGCGCAGGTCCCGGTTGTTGACACCGATGATTTGCGCTCCCGCGGCGACTGCGGTCTGCACCTCATCTTCGTTGTGAACCTCAACCACCGCGGCAAGGCCGCGGCTCCGCGTCACGCGCAGCAGCTCGCCCAGGCGCTCGGGGTCGAGCGCGGCCACGATGAGCAGGATTGCGTCGGCGCCGGCGGCACGCGCCTCCCCCACCTCGTAGGCATCGGTGACGAAGTCCTTGCGAAGGATCGGCAGGTCGGTGGCGAAGCGAGCCGCCACGACATGCTCAGGACGGCCGCCGAAGCTCGCCATGTGGGTCAGCACCGAGATGGCGGCGGCGCCACCGATCGTGTAGGCGCGCGCTAGGTCGCCGGGCCTGTAGTCCTCGGCAAGCACGCCCATGCTCGGAGTGCGCTGCTTCATCTCGGCGATGACCGCCAGCCCTGGCCGCCTCAAAGCACCGGCGAAGTCCTTGGGCGAATGCGCAAAGATCGCCCGCTCGAGGTCGTCCGGGGTGATCAATGCTCGCCGGCGCTGCATATCCTGCCGGGCCTCGGTGACCAGGCGCGCGAGCAGGTCTTCGGTGGGGCTCACTCCTGGGAGATTGTCGCCCAGCGCTGGAGGACATCACCGGCGCGTCCGGAATCGATCGCGTCAGCGCCAGCGCTGAGACCCTGCTTCCAATCCTTGGCCAGGCCGGCCGCGCGCAAGGCCGCCGCTGAGTTGAGAAGGACCACGTCGCGCCGAGGGCCGCGGGCTCCGTCGAGCACCTCGCGCGCGATGCGGGCGTTTTCCTCGGGGCCGCCGCCGCGCATTGCATCGACGGTCGCACGCCCGAGGCCGAGTTCGGCGGGATCGAGCTCGTACTCTTTGCGCTGACCGTCGATTTCGATGACATGCGAAGGCCCGCTCACCGAAAGCTCGTCCATGCCATCGCCCGCGTGAAAAACTATGGCGCGCTCGACCCCGAGACGGATGAGCACGTCCGCCATCTTCCCGGCGACCTTGCCATCGGCCACGCCAAGCGCCTGGTACCTCGCGCCGGCCGGGTTGCACAGGGGACCAAGCACGTTGAAGACCGTCCTCATCGAGAGCTCCTTGCGCGGCACGGCGGCGAAGCGAAACGACGGGTGGAAGATGGGAGCAAAGAGGAACCCGATGCCGGCCTCGTCGACGCAACGCGCGACCGCCTCGGGCGCGAGGTCGACCTTGACCCCCAGCTGCTCGAGCACGTCGGCCGAGCCGCATAGCGATGAGGCCGCTCGGTTGCCGTGCTTGGCCACGCGCGCACCGCAAGCCGCGGCGACGATCGCGGAAAGAGTGGAGATGTTGAATGTCGCCAGCCCGTCCCCGCCAGTGCCACAGGTGTCGAGGAGGGCGCCGTCGATCTCGATGGGCGTCGCCATCGATCGGGCGGTACGTGCAAACCCTGTGAGCTCCTCGACCGTCTCGCCCTTGATGCGCAGCGCGACGAGGAACCCGGCGATCTGCACGGGGGTGGCGTCGCCACGAATGATCTCCTCAAAAGCGGCGGCAGCCTCATCCTCGGCAAGCGACTCACCCCTGACCAGTTTGGCAATGGCTTCGATCAAGCGATCTTCCTCGCCGCCCTGCGAATGAAGTTGGCCAGGATCTTCTTGCCTTCCTTGGTGAGCACTGACTCCGGGTGGAACTGCACCCCGTAGGTCGGGTGCCGGGCGTGGCGCAGGCCCATGACCGTGTCCTCAGCCGTCCAGGCTGTGATCACGAGCTCCTCCGGGATCGATGAGCGCTCGACGATCAGCGAGTGGTACCGCGTCGCCTCGAACGGATCGCTCACCCCCGCCAGCACGCCCGAGTTGTCGTGCCGAATCCACGACGTCTTGCCGTGCCACGGCGCATTGCGCACCACCCTCCCGCCGAACGCCTCTCCGAGGCACTGGTGCCCAAGGCACACGCCGAGGATCGCGACCTTGCCGCTCAGCTCTCGAATCGCCTGCGTCGAGATGCCGGCATCCTCCGGCATCCCGGGCCCGGGAGAGATGAGCAGACCGTCATATCCGGCGAGCTCGTCGACCCTCACCTGGTCGTTGCGGTGCACGGTCGGCTCGACGCCGAGCTCGCCGAGGTATTGCACGAGGTTGTAGGTGAACGAGTCGTAGTTGTCGATCACCGCAAGCCTCGGAGTCGGCAGGGCTGTGCTCACATCGCCTCCGCCATCTCGATCGCCTTGAACATCGCACCCGCCTTCTCCAGTGTCTCGTCGAACTCCCTCTCCGGCCGCGAGTCCGCCACGACCCCCGCGCCCGCCTGCACGTAAGCGATGCCATCGGCGATGACGACGGTTCGCAGCGTGATCGCCATGTCGAGATTGCCGCCAAAGCTCACGTAACCGAGCGAACCTGCGTACACCCCGCGCTGCTCGGGTTCGAGCTCGGCGATGATCTCCATCGCACGAATCTTGGGTGCGCCCGAGACAGTTCCTGCCGGAAACGCCGCTTTCAGCGCGTCGAGTGAGGTGCAGACGTCGCGAAGCTCCCCGCTGACGGTGGACGAGATGTGCATGACGTGCGAGTAGCGCTCGACCTCCATTAGCCGGTCGACGCGCACCGTGCCCGGCCGTGCCACACGGCCGACGTCGTTGCGTCCGAGGTCGACGAGCATCACGTGCTCGGCCCTCTCCTTGAGGTCGTTGAGGAGCTCCTTCTCGAGGCTCGCATCTTCGTTCTGATCGGCACCTCGCCGGCGCGTGCCGGCCAGCGGCCGCGTCTCGACCCGCTTGCCCTCGACCTGCACGAGCTTTTCCGGCGAGGTGCCGACGACGTGACGATCCCCGCCCAGCGCCAGGAAGAACATGTAGGGCGACGGGTTGATCGCTCGAAGGCACCTATATACGTCAAAAGGGCTCGCGGCCAGCGGCTTGTGGAATCGCTGCGACACGACGATCTGAAAGGCGTCGCCCGCGAGGATGTGCTCGCGCGCGGCATCGACCATCGCGTGAAACTGGCCGGCGGTCACGTTCGATTTCCACGGCGATCCGTCGGCGCCTCGAGGCCAGACCGCCACTTGGTCCGAGGCGAGCCGCTCCTCCATCGCGTCGATGCGCGCAACCGCGGCGTCGTAGTCCTCGCGGTCGGGTCTGAAGATAGTCAGGAGCTTCAACCGCCGCGTGACGTGGTCGAAAACGGCAAGGTCCTCAGCTCGCAGGAAGGCGCTCTCGGGCATGGGCGGCGGCGGGCCGTCGGCCAGGGGCAAGCGCTCGAAATGGCGCGCCGTCTCGTAGCCGAGATAGCCGACAGCCCCACCGTGAAAGCGGGGGACGCCGCGGACGGGCGCGGTCGCCTCCCCGGCGACGGCGCGCAGGGCGGGCAATGGGTCGCCGTCGCCGAGGTCTAGAGCCTTGGGCTGGAAGCCGATGAAGGAGTAGCGCGCCTGCCTCTCGCCCCCCTCCACGCTTTCGAGCAGGAAGCCGGGTGAGCCGGGAGGGCAAAGGAGCGTGTACGCGCGCACGGGGGTGAGCATGTCGGCAAGCACCTCCCGATACACGGGGATGAGCTTGTAGTCCAAAGCCAGCGCCCGAGATTCCTCCCGGGTGGGTGCGCATTCCCTCATCTAGAGCTCCCTCATCTCGTCTGATCTCGTCGCCCAGCTCACTACGGCTGGACCGGCCGGAGCGCAAACGTTAGCAGACCCTAGGTCTTTTTCGCCTTCAACTTCATCTCGCGCTTGACCACCCGCGCCTCGGCCATCGTCGCCTCCGAATCGACGTCAGCGACGGTGTGCCAGTTCGCGGCATGCTTCTCCCAGCCCGCGGGCTTGACCCCAAACTTCTTGGCCAGCACAGCCACCAGGATCTTCACCTTCATGTCCCCAAAGCCGGGCAGCTTCTTGATCCGAACTGCAAGATCGTCCCCATCCCGAGCCTGGGTCCAGACGGCGGCGGCATCGCCGCCGTACTCGTTCACCACCGCCTGGCACAGGGCCTGCACGCGCAGCGCCATGCTGCCGGGAAAGCGGTGGAGGGCGGGCCGCTCGCGAAATGCGGCGACGAGCTTATCCGGATCCATGGCGGCGATCTTGCGGGCATCGAGGTGCCCGAGCCGCTGCTTCAGCACGTAGGGCCCACCGAAGGCCTTTTCCATCTTGACCTGCTGATCGAGCACCAACCCGATCAGCAAAGCAAGAGGATCGGTCTCGAGGAGGCGGTTGGCCTCGGGATCCTCAGTCCAGTAGATGGGCATGTGGGAATTATCTCCCGCGCCGCTGGACGAACTGGAAGCCGAACCGACCCTTCACGCACAGGTGGCCGGCGGTGACGCTGTGATCGAGCGGTGAGGTCACCTTGACGATCGAGTTGTCCTGCACGTGCAGCTCGAGCATGCAGCCGACCCCGCAGTAGGGACACACGGTCTCCGTCACCTTCTGCTGCGACTCGTCCCAGGTGCCGGCCTGCCGCATGTCGTACTCGCTCTTGAACATGAGGGCGCCGGTCGGGCACACGCCGATGCAGTTGCCGCAGTACACGCACGCCGACTCGGGCAGATCGACTGTGAACTCAGTCGAGATGTGCGCATCGAAGCCGCGCCCGGCCACGCCGATCGCAAAGGTATTCTGCGCGTCGACGCCACAAGCCTCGACGCACTTGTAGCAGAGGATGCAGCGTGAGTAATCGCGCACGTAGAGGTCGTTGTCGATCTTGACGGGCTGCGCCACGGTGGCCGCGCCCGGCCCAAAGCGCTGTGGGTTGGCGCCGTACTGCGACATCCAGCCACTCACCTGCGGCCCGCACAGCGACATGTCAACTGAGGAGGCGAGCATCTCGAGGACCATGCGCCGGCTGTGCCGGACCCGCTCGGAGTCGGTGTGGACCTTCATGTCGGCCTCGACCTTGCGGGAGCAGGCGGGCACCAGCACGCGAGAACCCTCGACCTCGACCACACACGCGCGACAGACGTTGACGGGGGTCAGGTTCTCGAGCTGGCAGAGCGTTGGGGTGTCGATGTTGAGGCCGCGGCACGCCTCGAGGATCGTGGTGCCCTCTGTCACCTGCACGCCCTCACCGTCGATGTTGACGGTGACCATGCGCTTGGGCAGGCCGACAAACACTGACATCTAGCTCACTCCTGCGATTTTCAACTGGATCACGGCGGAGCCGATCGCGTTGGCGGCGGTCTGCCCAAGCCCGCAGATCGACGCGTCGCGCATCGCTTGCGCGATGTCGCTGAGAAGCGCGACATCGGTTTCACGAAGCGACTGATTGCGCTCGCTGAGGATTCTCTTGAGGGCCTCTTCCTGCCGCACAGTCCCAACGCGACACGGCACGCACTGCCCGCACGACTCGTCGCGAAAGAAGCGGGCGATACGGAGCAGGACCTGTTCGAGGTCAGCGGTGTCGTCGAAGACGATGACGGCGCCCGACCCGAGCGTCGCGCCGATGGCGCGAGTGCCTTCGAAGCTCAACGGCACGTCGAGCTGCGACTCGGTGACGAATGAGCCGGCCGCACCGCCCAGGAGGACGGCGCGCAGCGCCCTGCCCTCACGGAGGCCGCCGGCGAGCTGCAGGAGCTCGCGCAACGTGGTGCCCATCGCCACCTCGTAAAGACCGGGCGCTCGAACGTGACCCGACATGCAGAACAGCCTGGTCCCCGCGGACTCAGGTGTGCCGAGCTTCGCGAACTCCGCGCTGCCCTGGCTCAAGATCTCGAGCACGTTGGCCAGAGTCTCCACGTTGTTGACGAGGGTCGGCTTGCCGAAGAGTCCGACGGCGACGGGAAAGGGAGGTTTGTTACGCGGTTCTCCCCTCTTCCCCTCAATTGAATTGAAAAGTGCCGTCTCCTCCCCGCAGATATACGCGCCGGCGCCGCGCCGGACCTCGATGTCGAAGGCCGACCCCGAACCGGCCACGCTGGCGCCGAGAAAACCCTGGGCACGTGCGTGGGTGATGGCATTCTCGATGCGCTCGCGCGCCAGCGGATATTCGGTGCGGATGTAGAGGTAGCCTTGCTCGCAACCTGTTGCGAGGGCGGCGATGGTCATGCCCTCGACCACCGCAAACGGGTCGGACTCCATCACCACGCGATCTTTGAAAGTGCCGGGCTCTGACTCGTCGGCGTTGCACACCAGGTAGTGAGGACGGGCCGGGGCCTTCGCCACGGCGTCCCATTTGCGTCCAGTCGGAAAAGCGGCGCCACCGCGGCCGAGCAGCTTGGCGTCCGTGACCTCGCGTATGACGCCCTCGGGACCGAGCTCGAGCGCCCGGCGGAGCGCCGAATAGCCTCCTGTCTTGACGTAGCTGTCGAGACTGGTTGGATCCACGATCCCCACCCTGCGAAGTAGCCTGGCTCCGCTCCGTGGCTGCATTGGCGCATCGCCGGAAGGCCACGCACCGCTGAGGATCCCGCCCAGCGTTTCGTAACCAGCCGGCGCGACCCGAGCTTCGGTGTGCCGGCTTCCTGCTCGCTCGACGAGTGCCGCCGGAGCGCGATCGCAAAGACCTAGGCAGGGGCTCCGATACCAGGCGGCGGAGCCGGACGCGCCGGGTGTGCCGGCGGGACCGAAGCCCTTCTCAAGGGCGTCGCAAAGCGCATCAGCGCCGGCGCACTTGCAGGCGATGTCGTCGCAGACGTGAACCGCAAGCGGCGGCCGAGCCTCGAGCGCGAATCGCGCATAGAAGCTCGCCACTCCATAGGCGTCGGCGGGCGGAACCGAGAGGCGCCGGCAGGCGTACTCGAGCGCGCCGCGGCTGACCCAACCGACGTGATCCTGCACCGCGTGCAGCACCGGCAGCAGAAGGTGGCGGCGAGAGCGTGCGGCGCGTCCGCCGTAGGCAAGGTGATCGTCGGACTCCACACGAGCGCCACCCTCCCAGAGGGATTCAGGCGCTCCCAGGAACCCATCGACAGCGGCCATCTCCTCGGCTGTCGGCGGCCCCCCTGTGGTCCGTATGTCCAAATTACTTGGCCGGGACCGGGACCAGCTTGTCGATCCGGATCGCGCTTGCCTTGAACTCGGCGGTGCCGGACTTGGGGTCGGTGGCGTCGATGGTCAGGATGTTGGTGGCGACCTGGTCCGGGAAATGGAGCGTCATGAAGGCGAGGCCGGGTCGCAGCGAAGCATCAAACCGAATCGGCGCCTCGACGGAGCCGCGCCGGGAGCTGATGCGCCCCCTCTCGCCATCAGCGATTCCGAGGCGCGCACCATCCGAGGGCGAGATCAGGATGGCCTCGCGAGTGCGCAAGGGCGAGGTGTAACCGCCGGTCTGCACGCCGGTGTTGAACGAGTCGAGCCGGCGGCCGGTGGTGAGCCGGATCGGAAACTCCGCGGTGAGAAGGTCAACGGGCGGATCGTGCTCGACCGCATGGAAAGGCGCGGCGGGACCGTCGATAGGGTCTTTCCAGAGCCGGGCGTGCAGAAATTCGGTGCCGGGATGAGCCTCGTCGGGGCACGGCCACTGGATGCCACCAAGCTCGTCGAGCCGCGCGTAGGACATGCCGGCGTGCATGGGCGAGAGGCTGCGGCACTCGTCCCAGACCTGCTCGGCCGTGGGGTGGCCCCAATCGGACCCGAGGCGCTTGGCGATCTCGCAGATGACCTCGATGTCGTCGCGAGCGCCTTCCGGGGGATCGAGAGCACGGCGCACGCGCTGCACGCGACGCTCGCTGTTGGTGACGGTGCCCTCCGACTCGGCCCACCCGGCGGCCGCTGGCAGCACCACATGCGCGAGCTCGGCTGTCTGGGTCAGGAAGATGTCCTGCACGACGAGGTGGTCGAGACCACTCAGAAGGCGGACGGCGCGAGTCTGGTCGGCTTCGCTGCGCGCGGGATTCTCGCCGATTATGTAGAGCGCCTTCAGCTCGTTGTGGTCCATCGACTCGAACATCTCGCTGAGGTGGTAACCCTTCTTCGTCGGAAACTTCGCGCCGCCCCAAGCGCTGGTGAACTTGGCGTGGTGGGCAGGCTCTTCGAGGTCCTGAAAACCGGGGAACCTCGCGGGGATGGCGCCCATGTCGCCGCCGCCCTGGACATTGTTCTGCCCGCGAAGGGGATTCAAGCCACAGGCGAAGCGACCGACCTTGCCGGTGAGGAGCGCGAGGTTGATGAGGGCGAGGACGTTGTCAGTCGCGTTGTGATGCTCGGTGATGCCGAGCGTCCAGCAGATCATCCCGGTCTTCGCGCGCCCGTAAGCCAGCGCTACTTCGCGGATCGCATCAGCCGGGACGCCAGTGTCGCGCTCGGCGCGTTCGAGCGGATAAGCCTCGACGCAGCTGGCGAACTCCTGGTAACCGGTGGTGGCGCGGGCGATGAAGCCGGTGTCGGCGAGACCTTCGTGAATGATCACGCGGGCCATCGCGTTCGCGAGCGAGATGTCACTGCCGACGTCAAGGCCGAGCCATATGTCAGCCCACTCAGCCGAACCGGTGCGGCGAGGATCGACAGCGATGAGCCTGGCGCCATTGCGCACGCCGCGCAGGAGATGATGAAAAAAGATCGGGTGCGTCTCACGAGCGTTGGAGCCCCACAGGATCACGAGGTCTGTCCGCTCAACCTCGCGATAGGACGAGGTTCCTCCTCCGGCTCCGAACACTGTCGCCAGACCGGCGACGCTTGGAGCGTGTCAAGTGCGATTACAGCTGTCGATGTTGTTGCTGCCCATCACCGCGCGCGTGAACTTTTGAGCCGTGAAGTTCATCTCGTTGGTGGTCTTGGAACAGCTGAACATCCCAAAGCCGTTGGGACCCAAAGCCCTGGCCTTCGTAAACCCGGCGGCGGCCCGGTCGAGCGCCTCATCCCACGATGCAGGTCGCAGATGACCGCCGTCCCTGACCAACGGTTGGGTCAGGCGCCGGAGCCCCTCATCCATCGCCAACACAATATAGGGAAGGCGCGGCTCGAAGCCGCCCCGAGCAACCCAGGCACGCGCGCTCCGGAGACCATCCGATCGGGCACCGCGTCGCTCGTCGAGCCTATTGCACGGCCGCTGTTTTGGTCCCCGCACCCCCGTCGCCCCTCCCCAGCCCGTGCTCGTTCGGACGGCTGGAATCCGCCGGACTCGCCTCACCCGTTGTGCCTTCGCTCGCGTCCTGCTCATTCGGCCGCCCCAAATCCCATGGCGCGTTAGGCTGGAGTGGTGGGCAAGCTCGTGGTCACTGAGTTCATCACCCTCGACGGCGTGATCGAGAACCCCACCTGGTCCTTCGACTTCAACCGAGGCGACGAGGGCGATGAGTTCAAGGGCGACGAGCTCAAGGCCGCCGACGCCCAGCTCCTCGGCCGCATCACCTACGAAGGCTTCGCCAAGGCGTGGCCGACGATGCCCGACACGGGCTGGTTCGGCGACAAGATGAACGGCATGCCCAAATACGTGGTCTCCACGACCCTCAAGGACGAGGAGGCGACCTGGAACAACTCAACGGTCATCCGCCACGACGTCGAAGGCCACGTCAAGCGCCTCAAGAAGGAGGTGGACGGCGACATCCTCGTGGCGGGCAGCGCCAACCTCGTCCAGACCCTGGCCAAGCACAACCTGGTCGACGAGTACCGCCTCATGCTCTACCCCATCGTCCTCGGCCAGGGCAAGCGCCTCTTCCAAGAAGGCCTCCCCAAAGCAGCGCTAAAGCTGGTCGACACCAAGCACGTCGGTCCAGAAGGGGTCGTCATCCTGACCTACAAACCGAAACCCGCGGAGTAAGCCCCTACCCCCGGTTGGCCGCGATAAAGTCTCCGATCTGCTTCAACCCCCGCTTGAGCTCATCCTCTGACTGCGTATAAGCCAGGCGGATGTACCCCTTGCCCGCTGCCCCAAACGCTGTCCCCGGCAACACCGCCACCCCCGCCTCGGTGAGCAAGCGGTCAGCGAGCTCCCTCTCATCAAACCCCGTCTCCATAATGTTCGGAAACGCATAGAACGAGCCCTGCGGCCGAGCGCATCGCACCCCCGGTATGGCATTCAACCCATCGACGACGAGATTGCGGCGGTGCTCGAACACCTTGACCATCCGATGCACCGCATGCTCCGACTCAGGCGCGCTCAGCGCCTCGATCGCCGCCATCTGCGTGAACCCGGCAGCACACGACGACGAATTGATCATCAGCTGGTCCAGCTTCGCGGCCAGCGCCTTGGGCGCCACCGCGTACCCCAAGCGCCACCCGGTCATCGCATATGACTTAGACAACCCATCCATGAGCACCGTCCGCTCCCTCATCCCCGGCTGCGACAAGGGCGACACGTGCTGGAACCCGTAGACGAGCTGGCTGTAGATCTCGTCCGACACCACCAGCAGGTCGTGCTTATGCGCGAGCTCGCACACGAAGGCGACGTCATCCTCGGTGAGAATCCCCCCGGTCGGGTTCTGCGGCGTGTTGATGATCAACATCCGCGTCTTGGGTGTGACCAGGCTCTCTAGCTGATCCAGGTCCATGCGAAACCCCGTCTCTTCACGCAGGGTCACGAATTTGGGCACCGCCCCGATGAAGTTGACCTGCGACGAGTAGGCGGGATAAGCGGGGTCGGGAATGATCACCTCGTCGCCCGGCTCGATGCAAGCGAGCAGGGTGAACAGCAGCACGTTCTTGGACCCGGGCACGAGCACGACGTCCGAGGGATCGACAGGCGCCTTGAGCGTGCGCTCCACGAAGGCCGCGACCGCCTCCCTCGCCTCCATGATCCCGCTGGCAGGCGTGTAGTGCGTGTAACCGTTCTGCATCGCGGAGATGCCCGCCTCCACGATGTTGTCAGGCGTTGCAAAGTCGGGCTCCCCGATCTCGAGGTGCACGATCTTTTTGCCCTCGGCCTCGAGCTTCCGCGCCTTGGCGAGCACGACAAACGCGCCCTCAGTCCCCAACCTGGACATCCGCTCAGCGAACTTGATCGTCACCAGCGAATGCTAACTACATCCCCCTGAAAAAGCCTTCGGTGTGAGTTGGCTCGCTGTAGACCTAGAGAATCGGCATTCGGGGGAGGCCGGATTCGGTATCGGGTTTGGTTTCAGCACCCCAAGGCTGCCATTCGGCCGATGTTAGTAGCCAGGATTCCGTAACCCGACCAGATCCGCGCT
>DATLRQ010000160.1:0-29033 GCA_035534555.1 Candidatus Micrarchaeaceae archaeon | reverse complement strand
TGAGCCGACTCTGGTAATCGATGCTACCTCGCATGCGAAGACCTCCAAGACGTGTGCTGGGACGAAGAGGTGGACGTGCTACCGGCAGCTTAAGACCGCGCGCGCTTCTGCGCACGCGGGTTTTTTCATCAGCTTGCTAGTTTTCAACCACATGCTTCGCCGCCACCGCCCTTCGTGCCGCCGCCGCCACCGCTCTTCGTGCCACCGTCACCGCCCTTCGTGCCGCCACCGCCACCCCCACCGCCAATACAGGATCCGCCTCCGCCGCCCCAGAACTCCACCAACCAAGACGGCCTTTGGGTCTTTCTGGCGATTGTTATCGTAGCCGTCGGCTTCTTCTGGATTCACGCGATCATGACCGGCGGGACCGGGAGTGGAACCTACTATCTCCATTGGTCGTGCGGAGGTCAGAGCCAGTGCGCGGCCACTATGGGCGGTTCCGTGGGAGTAGAATCCCGAAGCTTTTCATCGCAGGCTGACTGCGAAAGCGTGCAAACTACCTGGGCGAACAACGGCACCATGCAGCCGTACAGTGGGGGCGGCGGAAGCTGGTGCAGTACGAGTAATAACCCAGCGGATACGGGGCCTTAATACCAGCGATGGACATCACCCCCGACGCTGTGTCCTGTTCAGCCTGTGGCACCAAGAACCGGCCAGGGGCCGCATTCTGCGAGAACTGCGGTCGAAAGTTGGCCGCGGCCGGAGAGCCGTCATCCACCCCCCCTGTTAGCCCTTCGGCGCTCACTCCGCCGCCTGCCGCACGGACTCCTGATTTGCCGCCGGAGGCGTCTGCACAGCCACAGAGCTTTTTCTCCGCTGACGGCGCTTGGTGGTGGAACGGCACGCAATGGGTGGCCACCCAACCGGTGAGCGCGCCTACTGGGATGGCGGCACCCAAGAAGCAAAAGACAAATCACCCGCTGGGGCTCTTCATTTACGGCGTGGTGCTCTTGGTGGCATCCTTTTTTGTCGTCCCAGCGTTTAACGCACTAGGGTTTTCTGCGGTACAAAGTGCGAAGAGTGTCGAGGGCCTCACTATCGTGTTCTTTTGGGCTCTTTCGGGCCTTTTGATACTCATCGCGTTGATAATTTGGCTTCGGCGGCGGTCACGCCGCTCCTCGTCGGTGTCGTAAGGTCGCCGCGACTTGGAGGAGGTGCTGGCCAAAGGTCGCACGCGGCGACGTTCCATCAGATCGACTCTATGCCTCGCTTTCCAAGAGAGCGGCAGGGGCAGCCCGTTCTAGGACGCTGAGAGTCCGTTCAGGTCGGGTGTCCGGCATTTCCGCAGATACCGTCCGGCCCGCCCCATCGGCTCGGGGAATTCGAGGCTTCATCGCCCTCCTCCACGAGTTCGGAGGTCACCGCGCGCGCTCGAATCGAGCGAGGGTGTTGTAGCCGCTGATGGTGGAGGAGCTCCGCTCGTCACCCCAGAGGCGGGCGATGCCGTGATCCCCGGCGTGGGAGCGTCCACCGGAGGGGGCCCAAGGGCGGCTCAGGGACCGCTTTCCACAGTAGGCCATCCCACCACCCACTTCCCGTCTGCTAAGTACTGCCGGGCAACCGTCACCGGCTCTATCGCCGCCGCTTGTGCAACCACTTGTGGAGCATCGGATTCACTGACCGCCTTGCCACAAACTGCACAAAACCGTGCACCCTGCTTGAGTCCTGCCCCGCACGCCCTACAGAAGTTATTCATCTCTCATGCGTCTCTGGTGTTGCTGCCATCGAGCGTCACTGCTCGCCTGTCCCGTGACTTCTGGCCCCCGCTCCGAGTCCGAAGTAGTCGCGCTCTCAAGGTGGCGCTCTCGAACTCCTCGTTGGGACCGAGCCGTCTCCGGGCGGCCACGCCAGGCGTCGCCTGATGGTGACTCTAACTGACCACTCAGAGGCGCGAGTCCTTGACCGGCTTGAAGATGCCACGAAAGGGAGGATCAGGCGCGATCAACCGCCACGTCTCCCTCGTCACCTGGCAGCGGAACCACTCCTCGTGCCACGCGCTGCCCCACCCGCGGCCCCAGGAGATCCGCCGCTCGCTCGCCAACCGTGCCTGAACCTGCTCCGTGAGTCGCGACCGAAGCTGCTCGTACTCAGCCAGCGATCCGAAGCCGTCGACCGGCTCCCAACGGCAGTTCGTCACCAGTGAACCGGACAGTACATCTGCGCCACCGCCGCCGCGAAGTTCGGATGGGCATCGAGGATCCCGACGTAGACGATCCGGTGGCCTTCCTGCCAGAGATAGACACCGGTGTCATCGGGAAGGGGTGGCATCACCAGCCGAACGAATGGTCCCACTCCGAAGGGATGTCGCGTCCGACCGGCTTGTAATTCGGTGGGAGCCAGGTCTAGCCCTCGATGGGCCACTGGTCCGACGCGAACAAAGGCGTCGGCGGCGAGCATTGGGGGCATTTAGCTTGCATCCTGAAGCAATACTCGGACGCCGTCCCGATTTGCCGTTCTGGAGGTTAGGTCGACGACGGGACCGGACTATTCAGGTCCATGCCAGGTCTGGCGCCCCGACGACCACGACTTCAGCCACGTCCGGGTGTAGTAGTAGGGCATTCTCGACCTCCGGGCCTGAGACGTTGTAGTCGGACGAGATGATCATGTTATCCGACCTTGCCTGAAACCAGAGATATCCCTCAGCGTCACGCACGAATGTGTCGCCGGTGAGGTTCCATCCGTTTTGAACATATGTGCCTTGCCTGTCGCCGGCCAGGTACTGGCATCCGGTCGGACCCTTTAATGCCAAGCGGCCAAGCTCGGCACTGGTACTGGCTTGCCCGCGGCGTCCTGCACCTCGGCGATGTACCCGGGTACGACGCGCCCGGTTGCGCCGGGACGGACCTCCTCACAGGCTGACCCGATGAAGATATGGAGCATCTCGGTGGAGCCTAGTCCAATTCGTCGCGCCGGTGTTCTCGAATTCGACGGTCGCGTCGCCGGCCGAGAAGACGAAAACGGTCCAGTCCGTGTGAATGGACCAGCGCTGTTGAGAGGTTCGTCGGGGTTCCCCAATGCCCGGCTCTCCTAAAGCTCGTGAAGTGACCCCGCTTTGTGGACCGACCGAAACTTCCGATGGACGATTTTGACACCCTATCGGGTGGACTTCGGTGGACCGTGGTGGACTAAACGACCACCTGAAGGTCCGATCTGAACTCGAAAACGACTCTGGTGGACGCTGGTGGACTACTTACCTTGTGCATGGCATTCAGAAGGTCAGGGGTTCGAATCCCCTCGGGTCCACCAAATTTCTGAATACGGAAACGCCTGTCAAGCTGCAATCCCGACGTGTGGTGCGCACAAAGTCCGGCGATGGCCGATTGGATCAAGGTTTGGGGGCTGTAGAGGGCTGGCAGGTGATCCGAGCTGGCCACGAGCCCGAGGGGCCGGTGGTGGGCGGAGTTATGCCGCTCGTGAATACTCGGTGGTGAGGCCGAACAGCTTTCGCTCGCGCACGATCGCACCGGCGACCGCCGTTGGCCTTGGATCGGGTGCGACCAGATCGAGCGCCATGTGGGGTCGACCGCGGTTGTAGTGGTCCAGCCAGCGCTCGAGCAGCAAACGCAGGTGGCGTTCTCCGATCACGATCATGAAGTCGAAGAACTCTCTTCGTGCACTTCCGATCGATCTCTCGCAATGCGAATTTGCCCGAGGCGCGCGGTACGGGGTCTGGATGACTTCCACGCCTTCAGACTCGAGGACGGGGTCGAAACCGGAGGTGAACTTGGCGTCTCGGTCGTGAATGGCGAAGCGCACCGGGACACCGAGATCCTGGAGCTCGTACGCCACATTTCGCGCCTGCTGCGTGACCCAAGCTGAATCTGGATTGGCGGTGCAGTTCGCAAAGACCAGCCGCCGGGTGCCGAGTTCCAGGAAGACGCTGACGTAGATCGTGCGCAGGAACACGCTCTCGATCGTGAAGAAATCGGTCGCGATCATCGCTGAGGCATGCGCCCGGATGAACTCGCGCCAGGTCGGGCCGATGCGACGCGGAGCTGGGGGTACACGATGCTTTCGCAAGAGCATTCGGATCGCAGTGGCCGAGACCTTGATGCCGAGCTTGAGCAGTTCGCCCTTGACGCGGCGATCATCCCAACGCGGGTTCTCTTGGGCCATCTGGAGGATCAAGGCTTGGATCTCCGCAGGGATCGGTGGCCGTCCACGGCGGGGTCGTCTTTGGAACGCCGCCCACTTGCGCCGAACCAGATCCCGGTGCCAGCGCAGCAGGGTGGCCGGCGAGAACATCAACTTGCCAGACTGGAGGTGGCGACCGAGGGCGGCGAGGATCAGTCGATCGGTGGGGAAGAGATCGGGCCGTTTGACCTGGCGGCGCAGAATGGCGACCTCGTGTCGAAGCGCCAGAACCTCAAGCTGCAGTTCTTGGGACGAGCGGCGGTGGAGTTCGATGACGCCCACGAGTAGCCGAACCATCGAATAGATCGACGCGAGGAGCACGAGCGCGGACCATAACGGTTCAGCCAGGCCGGTTGTTGTTGCCAAGCAACCTAGGTGCCTCCGTCTCAGGCCGACATTCTTCGCGCTGAGGGCGTGAATGGAATCGCAACGGAATTTCTGTGCACCACACCGCCTAAATTGCCCGGGAGAGGTTGGTAAGGATCGCGACCTTGTCGGCTGGGAGGCTCACACCGGTCTGCGCGGACAGCTCGTTGCGGTAGGCGGCTAGTTGCCCGTCCTTGCTATTGGTGTCCCCGCCAACGATGGACGCTTTGGCGGCATCAAGCTTAACGCACAAACTGCGTGCTACGGCCGGCTCGGTGACCCAGCGCTGCGTCAGCATGCACAGACTGTCGGCGTCCACGGTGACCGTGAACGACGTCGACCCCGAGCCCACGTTGCCAGCATTGTCAGTCGCGCTCGCCGAGTAGCTGTCCGTGCCCAGCGCGAAGGTGTACGCGGCCCCAGTGATGTTCTGGCAGGTGCTGCTCGCCAGCCCAGACCCCGGAGTCGGGTCGCTGGCGGAGCACGTGATGCTCACCGTGTCCGCCACCGTGTAGGTGCCGGCGTTGCCGCTGTAGCTCACCACCGGCGCTGTGGTGTCGATCGCGACCTGGTCGCTGGCCGTACTCTGGTTGCCGGCCATGTCGGTCGCCGAGCAGGCCACAAGGTGCATTCCATCGCCCGAGACGCTGAGCGTCCACGCCGCAGTGATGGGCACGCTGCTGCCGTCAACTGTGCAGCTCACCAAAGCCAGCCCGCTGCCGCTGTCGCTGGCGCTGACTTTCTCGGTCATCGGCGAGTGCACATTCCAGCCGTTCTGACCATCGGGGGTGTGCGCGACCGACACCACCGGCGCCGCATTCGTGATGGTTAAGGTTCCCTGCACGTAGCTGATGGCATAGTTGGGGTCGGAGGCGCCAACGCAGTTGGTTTGGTAGGTGCCGACCGGCGAGGAGGACGTCACCGCTGTCGAGCACGTCGGCAGGGCCGTCAGCGAGCTTGCGTTGTCGCCGTTTACGAATCCGGAGTAAGACGGGGTGATCGTCGGGACGGTGCCGCCGTACGTCATCGAAGCGCTCGAGGCGGTGATGATAAGAGGCGGCGGATTCACCGTGAGCGGCGCCGAGTTGAGGTTGTCGGCGTAGGAGGACTCGTTGATTGAGTCGCCCGAGTCCACCACCGCCACTAGGTAGTAGGCACCCGGCGCCGTGGCTGCGGGAATGGTCACCGACTCGGTGTCGGTGTAGGATGCGCCAGCCGCGAGCGGGCTGTGGTCGCTCTCGCTGAAGGTGCCCAGCAAGGTCGTGGTCGCGGTCGGCGAGGTGCTCAGGTAGACCGCGTCGGACCAGCTGCTACTGGTCGCAGTCGAGCCGATGTTTGCCACCGTCCACGAGACCGGGGCCGTGCCACCCGCCGCGAGCGGCGGCGGTCCCGACACCGCGGTGACGCTCAGATTGGCTTCGCTAGCTTCAGGCGCGACATTGATGCCCAAGGTCTCCACCGTGAGCTGGGCGGGGGACGCCGAGTCCTTGACCGCCACGGTGAACTCGGCGCTGCCGGGTTCGGTCGGCGTCCCGATCACCGTCCCGTCGGCCGACAGCCCCAACCCGGCGGGAAGTGAGCCGAAGGCGAGACCCCAGTCGTAGGGCGAGGTGCCGCCACTCGCACCGAGTGAGGCGTGGTAGGGGACGCCGACGGTGCCGTCGGGGAGTGGAGCCATGGCGTCGAGAGGTGAGCCAAGTCCTGAGCCATCTGTCGTCTGGTTGGTGGCGGCACCTTCCGACCCAAAGGCGCCAGCTTTACCGGAGGCGCCCGTGGTGCCCGGGGCTCCTGGATTCCCGTTGGCACCTGCCGTCCCATTCCCGGTCGAACCCGTGGCGCCCCCGCCGCCGCTCCCACCGGCGCCGCCGTTGCCCGCCAGGGCGTTCGGACCTCCGGGGCCTCCCAGACCAAGTCCACCGGCCGTGGCCTGGCCGGAGGACAGGCTGTCGGACGTCAGCACGGCCCCAGCGTCGGCGTCGAGGATCCCGCCGTCCGCGGAGCCCGACTTGCCGCCTGCGCCGCCCGCGCCACCGCCGCCGCCGCTGCCGCCGTCCCCGCCAGCGCCCCCGGCGCCCCCGGATCCGCCGACACCGCTAGTAGAACTGCCGCCGCCACCGCCGTTGCCGCCGGCCCCACCGTTTCCCGCGGTTGCCACGACCACGGTGCCCCCACCGCCCGGCCCCCCCGGTCCGCCTGTGGCTATGCCTGACAGGGTGCTGCCGACGATGGTGGGAGTGCCGGTCGAGTAGATGAGACCGCCGGCTGCGTCGCCGCCGGCACCACCGGAGCCGCCGTTGCCTCCGGTGCCCGTTGCTCCCCCCGACCCGCCGGCGCCGCCAAAGCCGCCTTGGCCGCCGGCGGACGCGTTACCGCCGTTGCCTCCGTCGCCCCCGCCTCCTCCCCAGCCGATCAATCCGCCGACGCCGCCAGCGCTTCCGGCGATTCCGATGTCGAGACCGTCGAAAATGCAGTCCGCGGAAGATGCGCGAGCCACGCCATAGCCGTTGACGCCACCCAAGTAGAGGGCCCCGGTGTCGTAGATCCCGCCACCTTGTGCAGGCCCTTGAGATCCGCCGCTCCCGCCGGCCCCCGCACTTCCTCCCGTACCGCCTGAGCCACCGCTACCACCGGGCCCGCCGTCCGCACCATTGGCCGAGTCCGAGTTGAGACCGGCACCACCCGCACCGCCGCCCCCGCCGCTCGCCCCAGCGCCGCCGCTGCCGCCGCATCCGGCAGGCCCGCTGACCGCATTGCCACTGAGTCCGACCGCCTGGGCGGGGCCAGTGCTGTAAAGGACGGCGGTGCCAGCGTTGTAGATTGCCCCACCCTCGGCGGCACCGCTCGCGTTTCCGGCGCCCCCGCTGAACCCAGAGCTCCCATGACCGCCGGCGCCGCCGTTGGCCCCTACGCCGCCAGGCGATCCGTAGGCGGCCGCTGCGCCTGGCCCGCCGGGTCCCCCCGAGCCGCCGAAGCCGCTATAGGCGTTTCCGGTGATGCTCGCTGCGGTCGCATAGAGCGTGCCCGAGTTGTAGATGGCGCCGCCGGCAGCGGCTCCGCCGGTGCCACCTTTGGCCCCAGCGCTGGCGCCGGTCCCAGCCCCATCAGACTCACCGAAACCGCCAGTGCCGCCGCCACCGCCGTACGCCCACCCCTGAATAGCACTCGATGTCAAGAATCCGCCACTTTCGTAGCCACCGATCCGCAACACCCCGGCGTTGTAGATGGCTCCGCCCTCGGCGTCGCCACCGTTGGTTCCGACCTGTCCCGGGTTAAGCAGCGCGTCGATTCCCGCCGCGCCGCCCGCGCACCCTGTGATGGCGGAGCCCTCCAGTGTGAGGTTGGCCCCGGCGGCAACCTCGATGGCACCGCCTTGAGCGGGCGCCCCGACGGTGCCACCCTCAGCATTCACCATCTGAAGAGTGAGATTGCCATCGACCAGGAAGACCTGGCTGACGGGATTGGTGCATCCGGACCCTCCGGCACCGCCATAGATCAGCGTTCCGTTGGTGCTTGTTAGAGAAACGGTATCGCCCGCCGGCACGACCACTGGCGTGGATACGGTGATCCGCGGGCACGCCGAGGTGTCCACCGTCCCACCGGCGTAAACCGCGGCTTGCAACGCCGATTCGCTACAAGTCGACAGTGTCGTGTCTGCCGCCGCAGCATCAGCTCCGGAAGACTGACCGACTGCCAAGGCCACCACGAAGGCCACCGCGATTGCCGCGGTCACGACGTGACCCACTGGCTGCTCTGGCCTCGTCAACGGCGGGCGTATCCGAAGGGATCCAGTGCCTTCACCTCGGTGATGGTGTCCACGGGGAGCCGAATCTGCGCAGCAGCGCGGCCACCGCTTCCCGTGCGGCCGCCTCGTACAGGCAGACGCTCCTGCTCCCGTCGCCGCACACGTTAGGAATGGATCCAGGTCACGGCCGCGCGCGCCTTCGCCACTAAGATCGCCCGCCGAGCGGCGCCGACGGAGGCCAGTGACAGCCCCACGCCGTCAACGAAAGAGCGTTCCACCACGCATTTGTGCATCCCGTGCCCTCAATCCCTTGATCAGTGACAACGAGACCTTAGGGCGAGGGACACACGCCCACATCGGGGGTTTCCCCTATTTATTTTTCTGTGTTTGACGCCGTGCCGCGGTGCGAATCGATCAGCAGACGGAGCCGTCGCGGCTCGGCGGTTACCCTGCCTCGCCAGCACCGCGCCAACGTGGTGCTCGGCCGTTTTCGCGGACACGAAAGCCGGGCCGCGATGTCCACGTTGCTGAGTCTCTCGCCAAGCACGAGAGCCGTTGAACTCGCGCCATGTAAGCCGTTTAGGCCTGCAATGCCGCCTCGAGGTGCCACGGCTCGGCGAGCTCGACGCTGATCGGGTCGGGTGTGCGGCTCTGGCCAGCCAGAGCGTGTAGCTCGACAGCTGCCAGGGAGTGGCGCGCGCGCGCAAGACTCAGCGTCCCAGTCGCCAAGTTGAGGAGAATCCAACCGCCGAGAGCAAGAGCGCGGCCCCGAGACGGCCAGACACGGCGTGGACGAGATGCTGGTCTCCCCCGGTGCCGTCCGGGGTCCGCCGGGTGTCGTCGAGGGCCTCCCGGACGGCTGGGTCCCCACGGTGGGTGCGGACGCGGCCGAGCACGGTCAGGGCGACCGCGCGGGTGTCAGCGACCAGCGCTCCGTCGGTTCCGGCGGGAGACGAACACTCGCGGTGGGACGCCCGACAGTCTTTAAGTCATCCCAGACGCGCCGGTTGTTTGGGCTCAAGCTCAGGGCTTGCCCGAGTGTCGAGGCTTCCATCGAATCGGCGCAAGCTCAGACACCAAACGCCGATACGATGGGCGCGGCATGCTGTTAGAGAGGAATGAACAGCTCGATCTGATCCTGGACAACCTCGACGTCGCAATCCGAGGACGCGGAGCGCTCGTCTTCGTCGGCGGCGAGGCCGGGATTGGGAAAACAGCCCTCGTCAACGCTGCTGTGGCAGGAGCCCGGGACCGCGGGATAGAGGCATTCATCGGAGCGTGCGACCCCTTGGCGACCCCGCGTCCGCTGGGGCCGCTGCAAGACATCGCCTACGAGCTTCCCGATCCGGCCATCATCGAACTTCTCGATCGGGGGCCTGCGCGCTTTGAGTTGTTCACGGCCTGTCTCAAGATGCTCCGCGGGCGGCCTCGCCTCCTCGCCTTCGAGGATCTGCACTGGGCAGACGCTGCAACGCTTGACCTGATGACATACCTGGGCCGGCGGATCGCCACGACACGGGTGGTGCTGGTGGTCACGTACCGCGACGACGAGCTCGACCAAACACATCCGGTGCGCGTTCTCACGGGGGAGCTGGGAACGGGCGAGCAGGTCTTCCGAATGACCCTCCCTCCTCTTTCCCAGGCAGCCGTCACCACCCTCGCGACGGGGCGGAGCATCGACGCCCACGCACTCTATCGTCTGACGGAAGGCAATCCGTTCTTCGCCACCGAGGTGCTGGCGGCGGGGACCGCAGGCGTGCCTTCGGCGGTGCGCGAGGCGGTGATGGCACGCGCGGCGCGGCTCTCCCCACAAGCGCGGGAGGCGCTTGAGGTCGCCGCGGTGGCGCCCCAGCGTGTCGAGCTCGACCTGCTGCTAACGCTCTGCCCGGACTCCGAGGCGGCGATCGACGAGTGTCAGCGCCGCGGCATCCTGGTCGCCGACGGCGGCGGGCTGAGGTTCCGTCACGAGATCGCGCGCGACGTAATCGAGCACAGCTTGCCGGCGGCGCAGCGGCGCGCGCTCAATCGCCGGGTGCTTGCGTGGCTGCGGGAGCGCGGAAGCGACCTGGAGCTCGCCCGCGCCGTGCACCATGCCGTTGCCGGCGACGATTGGGACGCCGTGCTGGAGTTTGCTCCCGCCGCGGCGGCGAGAGCGGCGGCAATGGGCGCGCATCGCGAATCGGCAGCGCATTACGGTGCGGCAGCGGTCGCGGCTGAGCACCGGCGCTCCCCGTCCGACGTCGCCGACTTCGTCTACCGGCAGGCGTGCGCATGCAGCCTGAGCGATCAGATGGCGGAGTCATTGGTCTTGTTCCACCGGGCCCTGGACATCTGGCAGCAGGCCGGGGATGTCCGCCGGGTCGGGGACACACTGGCTCGATTGTGCCGCGTGCAGCTCACCATCGGGAACGGGGCCACGGCGCGGGAGGCAGGTGACCGGGCGGTTGCTCTGCTCGAGGCGCAGCCGGCGAGTCCTGAGCTGGCGCGGGCGCTCAGCACCCGAGCCGGTGTGGCCGCGCGGGCCAACGAGTACGACGACGTGCTGCGCTACGGCCGGCGCGCGGTTGCGCTGGCCGAAGCCCTGGGCGAGGAGGAAACCGCAGTGCACGCGCTGGCCTACATCGGCTGCGCGGAGTTCGAACGAGGCGCGGATCCGGACGGGAGTCTGCTCACCGCTGCCATCGAGCGAGCGCGCGTCGGCGGGCTGGACGAGCACGTCGGACGCAGCATGCTCAACCTCGCCAGCGTGCAACTGTTCCACCATGACTACCCCGCGGCCAGGGCGTCACTGGATGCCGGGATCAGCTACGCGGACGAGCACGGCTTCGACGTCTTTGTCGGGCTGATGCGGGCCGAGCGTGCTCGGCTGGCATTGGAGACGGGCGACCTGGATGCCGCCGCCGATGAGGTCGGCGCCGTGCTCCGCCGCTATCAGGCGCAGGACACCCGCGTGGTCGCCCTGACGGTGCTCGGCCGCGCTCGTGCTCGTCGCGGCGATCCAGGTGTGTGGGAAGCACTTGACGAAGCCTGGCGGATCGCGGATGGAACGCAAGAGATTCAGTACCTGGGCCCCGCTGCGGCCGCCCGGCTCGAGGCCGCCCTGCTGCTGTCGAGCAGGCTCGAGGAGTCGGTGAAGGCGGCCGCGGCGACGCTCGATCTGGCGGAGGCACGGGGCACTCCCTGGCAGGCGGGCGAGCTGTACGCCTGGCTGGCCCGCGCCGGCCATCCGGAGCCGATCACTATGGAGTTGGCCGAGCCGTGGCGACGAGAACTTGCCGGCGAGCCGCGTGCCGCGGCAGAAGCCTGGGGGGCTCTCGGCTGCCGATACGAAGCATCGATGGCGATCCTCTGGGCCCGTGCTGATGAGAGCGACGCCCGCGAGGCCGTTGATCAGCTGCAGCGCATCGGTGCACGACAGGCCGCGGCTGTGGCGACGCGACGGCTTCGCGAGCGCGGCATCCGGCGGATCCCCCGCGGGGCGCAGCCGACGACGCTGGTCAACCCGGCACACCTGACTCGACGCGAGCTCGAGGTGCTCTCACTGCTCGCCCAGGGCCTCAGCAACGCGGAGATCGCGGCCCGATTGTTCGTCTCCACAAAAACGGTCGAGCACCATGTCGGCTCGGTACTGGCGAAGCTGCATGCGCGCGGACGGGTGGGCGCAATCGCCGAAGCGCGCCGACTCGGTCTCCTCTCGGAGTCCCTCAGTACGGTGGCGGCGCCGAACTCATAAATGGGGGAAACCCCCGATGTGGGGGCGTTGGCTCCCTGTTACGGTCCTGCTGTCATTACTAGAGAGGAGGGGCACCGGATGCGCCGATATGTCGTGGAACGCTCCTTCGCCGATGGCGTCGGCATGTCGGCGGCCGTCAGCAGCGCTGAAACCTGCCGCGCGACGCTGGAAGCCAACGCGCGGGCCGACGTGACCTGGATCCATTCGTACGTGAGCGGCGATGGCAGGAAGAGCTTCTGCCTCTACGAGGCGCCCACCCCGGAGGCAGTGCGCCGCGCCTCCACGTTGAACCGCCTCCCGGTTGACTCCATCACCGAGGTGCGGACGCTCGATCCGTATTCGTTTGGCAGCCCGCCGCCTAAGTCCGCGCTAGCCGGCGCGAAGCAAGCCATTTAACGCGAGAAGGCGGCGGCGATGTCGATCGAGAAGACGCAGCTGGTGATGGAAGGCCGCCGCCGGGTCTTGCACGTTGTCCTCACCTTCACCATGGCGGTGGCGCTGGCTGGCTGTGTCAACACACTGCCAGCGGGTGGCGCAAACCAGAGCCAGGCCAACGCGACTCCTGGGACGCCATACGGGACACCCAGCAGCACCCCTTCACACGTCGCAGGCACCGATCTCTCCTTCGGAGGCGATATTTCGGACACTCTGAGTTCGGCGAACGTGGTCTGCCAGTCTGGCAACGGCCAGTTCTTCTTCGACATCGTCGGAGTGTCCGCGGGAGGTAAGAACGTGATCCTCAGCGGTCGCATGAGCTACACGGGCCCAGGGCTCTATCAGATCCCGGCAGCGGGAATTCTGTTCTCGTATGGAGGGACCGCCTACACGGGACATCCATCCGCAGGCTCGAGCAGCGGCACGATCCAGATCTTCGGGGGAGCCAGATCCGGGTCCTTCGCCGGCGCCAGTCTCCCGATTGCAAATCCCAACCAGAGCGGACGGGCGACGGTTGATGGATCTTTCACTTGCACGGCCTGATACCGACGGCGGGGTCCGTTTTATACAAAGCGGTTGAGGTAGGAGGCGCGCGGATGGCACCACGACTGAGATCCACCGGTTCCGTAGCCCGGGCAGCGCACCGCTGGCTGGTCGCCAGCACGACTGCATTAACCCTGGGTTCGGCGGTACTGCTCGTCAGCTGTTCCTCGTTGTCCTCGCCGTCGAGTCAGGATTCGACCAGTCACAGCAGCCCGGCGGCCACCAGCGCACCGGCGGCCAGCCCTGCGCCGGCGACCAGCCCCGCGGTTAATGGCGCCATCAACTTGACCTTCAGCGGAGCAGTCTCGGGCACCCTGACATCGGCCTCGGTGACCTGCCCCAGCAACCTACAGGGGGCGGAACAGCTGGGGACGTACGCGGTGATGATCGTCGGAACCACGAACTCAGGTGTCTCGGTCCAGATCGAGGTCTCGCAGAACAAGTTCACCGGCGGCGGCACATATTCGGCCGCTCAAGCAGACTTCCTGGAGGGAACGATTGGCGGCAACGGCTACATACCGGATCCCAACAACACCACTGCCTCGATGACCATCGTCAACGACGGCAATTCCGGTAGCCTCTCCAATCTCACCGCGCTGCCTGTTGCGAACCCGGCTGGCACAGCAGTCTCGTTGAGTGGGACGTTCACCTGCGGCAGCAATTCCTCCGGGGGGTAGGCACTATCCACACCCGGAGGTTCGTTGAAGGGCCCCCCGAGTTTGGTTCAGGTCGTGTGAAAGGGTACCGGTCCAGTCGCGAAGTCCGGCTGGCCGGTCGACTGGTCCAAGCTCAACATCAACACGGGGGTGACGTCTACGCGAGGGCGGCGTGAGCGTGGTTGTAGTAGTGCACGAACTCCGTGAGCAAAGCGAGCAGATGCTAGTTATTGGCAACGGGTGGTCAATGATCGCCCTCATCGCACCATTCAACTGGAGACGCCAGTGCCAAGCCGGCCGATAGAGCGTGGCGCCGTCGTCAGCCGACCGATCCTAGGCGGACTTCACCACGTCTACGCGAGGGCGGCGTGAGCGATGACCTTTTGCCGCCCTACAGCTTGTGGGTGTCGACTCCGACGATTACGTTGGCGTTAGCGGGGACGTCTGCAATACTGAGTGCTGCCATCGGCCTCCTCTGGGTGGATGGATTGGCGGTCGGCAGCCGGGCGCGCGGACAGCACTGCGATGGGGCTCTTGCCAGCCTCCTATCAGGTCACTGCTCGCTCGGCGCCGCCATTTCTGTGGGTTGCTGGCCCCAGAGCGACAAATCCTTAGAAGGGCACTAGGCCTGTGTACGAACGGGTCAGCCCCGGGGCAGCAACCACGTGACCGATCATCGCAGTGTACGGAGGCCCATCGTGGCGAAGTCAAATCACACCTGGCCCGCCATCGCCCGCCGCGCGAAGAACACGAACTCCCGGCCCGGCCGGTCGGGCGCTCCACGAACCTCGTCGACGATGTAGCCCTGCGCCGTGAGGGTCGCCACGACGTCGTCGCGCTCCCGAAAACGTAGCGTCGAGTCCGATGTCAGCACCTCGCCGTCCGAGGCGAACACGCAGGTCCCCCGGAAGGTGACGAGCGGTCCGTTGACTTCGAGAACGTCATCCCAGCTCTCTACAGTTCCGACGCCCTCGATCTCGGTGATCATGTGCGACGCCACGCGGTTCCACTCCTCCCATGCGCGCTGCGATGGATCGCGCGTCTCAAAGACGAGAGTACCTCCGGGCCGCAGGGCGTGGCGGATACCGCGCAACGTCCCTTCCCAATCAAGCGGGTCGACGATCGCTTGCGCGACGTTTCCGGTCATCGTCGCAAGGTCGATCTGCATCGGGGGCAGCGCCGTCGCGTCCCCATGAATCCATCTGACGCGTTCGCTGCCCAGCTTGGCCCTCGCGACGTCGAGGGAGGCGGCGGCTGGGTCGACGCCGATCACCTCGAGACCGCGATCCGCAAGGAGCAGCGCGAACGTTCCTGTGCCGCAACCGACGTCGAGCACGCGACGGGCTCCCAACTCCTCCGCAATGGCGACGTACACCTCCAGGTCGCTCCGGTCGGGGTCGAGCGCGTCGTAGATGGCAGCCAAACGTGGGTGCTCGAAGATGTTGTCGGCCATCGGACAAGAATGGTCAACGTTTCAAGGCGGCGTCGGGTTCGAATAGTCGATTTGCGGTGCCTGCACCTCCTCCCCGAGGGTGTGGGGTTCGAAAACTCCATCCGAAGCACTCCAACCTCCTCCTGCCCATGACCAGAAGCCCAGCCGCGAACACATCGGCGCCGCGATGGTTCCGATCTCGACCCGAGTGCTGAGCCAGGTCGCCGCCGCCTGCCCCGTGTTCATCGCGTCAACCAATCGTAAACACGACATCGACAGCCTTACGTTTACAGTCGGTCTCGTTAAAACGCCTCCAGATTGTCCTGTACCGCATGTTCGCGGCTAAAACTGCAGCACGAAAAAGTGCGATTGGCCGCATTTGACTGCAGTTTCGATCTTAAAAGTGCTGCAGTTTTGCGGCATTGCGACCGAGCCGCCAGCCTTAACAGCCGTCTGCTCTACCGTTGAGCTACTCCGGAAAAGGGCGTTCTGAATTGTAGGTGTTGAGATCAGAATGCCGCCCAGTACCTCGCGACCAAGCCGATGAACTCTGGGTCACCGATGTGACCGAGCACCCGACCAGGGAAGGAAAGGTCTAATGCGCCGTCGTCCTCGACGCCTGGTCGCGACGCGTAACCGGGTGGTCAATCGACGGTAGACCGACTACAGCGCTGGTGACCAACGCGCTGGGTATGGCAATCGACCAGCGCCGTCCGAATCGAACCACGATTATTCACAGCGACCAAGGCACACCATTCACCTCATAGGCGTTTACTAGGCGAGCCCTGGACGCTGGTCTGCTCCCCTCAATGGGCTCGGTCGGAGATTGTTTCGACAATGCAGTCATGGAATCGTTCTGGAACCGGTGCAGGTGGAATTGCTCGACCGAAAACGATGGCGAACGCGTGTCGAGTTGGCCATAGCAATCTTCGACTACATTGAGATCTTCCACAATCGCCAACGTCGGCAATCGTCGCTAGGTATGATCACGCCACTCGAGTTCGAGGCTCACAGTCGGCCAACAACAGCGGCTTGAATCCAAGAATCCGGCTCCACCGAAGTCAGGACACCCTGCAGCTCCATCAAACCCGGCAGTTCATTTCGGACCAAAGTTTCCTTATCTGAACTTCAGGCGGCGCGGCGGCGAACCAGCCAGACGGTCGCGGCGATGAGGATCAGAGACAGCGCGAGCAGCCAGCCGCCTTCGATCCACTGGAACGTCCAGAAAAGGCTGGACGGCTGGTAGGTCGTTAATTGCGTGAGACCGTGCTGGATCAGGTACTGCACGGGGTCGCCGACGTTGGCCGGGGTTGCAGGGCCGGGTTGGAAAAGGTTGGGGGTGACCGCCCTTACGTCGACCGGAGCCAGGGTCTGGTTGATCGTGTCTAGGCTGGCCGGGTTGCGGCCCTTGAACCAACCCTGGTTGATGATCCATGCGCCTGTAGGAATGTTTGGGTTGCTTGTGACCACCGGCGCCTGGTAATGCGCGCGTAGGAACGCCCCGGTCGCGAAGGCGAGAGTAGCCCAGGTGGCGATCGTCGCGAACATGGCGGGTACGACCCGCCGGACCAGGATGCCGGCCAAAACGCCAATCGCGAACGCGGCCAGCGTCCAGGCGGCGAGCGCAACCCCGCTCAGGTCGAAGAGGGTGGGATAAAGGGGCCCGTTATTGTCCCCCGCGTCGAAGATCGGCTGGACGTACCAGGAGACGAGCATGCTGAACGCTGCCGCGGCGATCGTGACCGCGACCGCAAGTGGCGTCAGCTTGGCGACGGTCCACCGTGCCCGCCCGAAGCCCTGGGTCCAGGCGTAGCGGAAGGTGCCAGTCTCGAACTCCCTGGCGAGCAGCGGGGCGCCGGCGAACGCTCCGATCAGCGCCGGGATCGCCTGTAGCAGGCCAAAAGTAACCCCGACGCCGGGCGCGTAGGTCCGCAAGAAATCGTTGACTACTCGGTTGCAGAGATCTGAACCTGCTGGGCGGCAGCCGGCCACAGCTGCGTACGCATCGTGCATCGGCAGACCTGTAACCAGCAGGTACGCGGCCGCCGCTCCGAAGAGCGCGACAACACCCGCCAATGCGAGCCTGTGTTGTCGCCAGGTGACCCATGCCATTCGCCGCCACGGCAGAGGCCGCAGCCTGGCGTTCCGTCCGGATGCAGCGGGGATATTCAGCGCATTCAATTCGCCACCTCGGTCGGCTCGCGGCCCAGGGCGCGCCCGGGGCCGGGCAGCCACGCGGCGTCGGGCTCGCGCAAGTAGGCCAGGGTGAGCTCTTCGAGGCTCACCGGGTGGGCCTCCCAGCCTGGGGGGACCGGACCTGTCCTTGCGTCAATCCTTACCAGCATGTGGGCCTGCGCCTCGCCGCGTTGGGAGTGGACGAGGTTCAGGCGTTCCGCATACGTGTCCGCTTCAACAGCCGGACCGGTCAGTACGCGATGACGGGCGAGCAAGTCATCGACGGCGCCCGCTACCTGGACGCTCCCATGGGAAACCAGGACGAGGAAGTCGGCCACCCGCTCCAGCTCTGTCAGTACGTGCGAGGACAGCACCACCGACAATCCGTCGTCGGCAATCGCGGCCATCACAGTGGCCATGAAGTCGTGGCGGGCGAGCGGGTCGAGCATCGCCATCGGCTCATCGAGCACGAGCAGCTGCGGCCGTCTGGCGAGCGCCAGGCTGAGCGCAAGCTGCGATTGCTGGCCGCCCGAAAGCTTGCCTGCCATACGCTCCAGCGGGATGCCGAGCTCCGCCAGTCGAGCTTTGGCGTAGCCCTCGTCGAAGCGGCGATTCAGGTTGCGGGTCAAGTGCAACATTTCCGAAGCGGACAGGTTCTTGTACAGGGGCGCATCCTGCGCGACGAATGCGATGCCGTCGAGCGCCGCCGGCGATCCGGCGGGCTGCCCGTCGAGCACCATGACGGTGCCTGCACTTGGCGCTGCCAGCCCGACGGCAAGGTTCAACAGGGTGGTCTTGCCTGCGCCGTTGGGGCCGACCAGCGCGGCCACGTGTCCCGCGGGAATCGCCAGCGTGCAGTCACGCAGCGCCCATGCGTTGCCGTAGCGCTTGCCCAGGCCGTTGGTTTCGACAGCGTTCATCCGACGCCCTCCGTGTCGCCGCGCCGTTCGCGCAAATCCCTCAGCGCGCTTGTGACCAGCGCCACGATCCCGTCTTCGTCTAGCCCTGCCGCTCCGGCCGTGGCCAGCCATAGGAGAAGGGAGCGGCGCAGCTCGGCCAGCTCGGGTAGGGCGACCCGGCTGAGAGTGGCCCGGATGAACGTACCCTGGCCTGGCCGCCCGGTAGCCAGGCCCTTGGTCTCCAGGTCGCGATAGGCCTTGAGGACGGTGTTCGGGTTGATCGCGAGTGAGGCGACCGCGTCTCGGACCTTGGGTAGCTGGTCGCCGGGCTTGAGGTACCCCAGCCGGAGCGCGTGCTCGACCTGCTGGACAAGCTGCAGGTACGTCGGCACGCCGGAGGCGGGATCAAGTCGGAAAGCGATCGGTGAAGCCGGTCCGCGTGCGGCCGCCGAAAAAGGGTCGCTGCCCTCGGGACGAGGCGGTTTAACTATTGTCATAGGACAAGATTACAGCAGGCGCCGCCGTAGGTGCCGCGCGGGCCCGTGCACAGCCACGAAAGCCGTGCTAAAGCTTCGTTCCTGGCTTTCTGGTCAGCCGGAGGAACAACGCGCGTGCAGGATAGAGACGCCTGGGCCTGAGAGATCGTCGCAGTAGGCACCGCGGCCGGCCATGGCCATGGTCAACGCGAGCGTCGTGCCGCTTACGAGGGGACCCGTGCCGGTCGCAAACGGACCGTCGGTCGCCTCGACCCGCAGGCCCTCGATAGCGGTCCGGCTGGCCACCGCGAAGTTTCGGCGGGCATAGAAACGGGCGACCTCAGTGACCGCTCCCATCTGGGGCATGCGGACCAGCCCGAGGGGACGGCGGATGTCCTGAGCATGCACGACTACCTCACCCAGCAAGGCGGCGGTGGGCCCGGGGGCTGCCTTGGTGCTGGTGACGATGCGGCGAAACCGCTCGAGGGTCTCGGCGGGTGTTGCGCCGCGATACTCGGCCAGCCGCCGACCGTTATGCAGGTCGAAGTCGAACCGTGCGCCCAAGACGCTGGCAAACCAGCGCACCGGGCCGATGCTCGCCACCGCGGTGAGATGGGCGACGACGTCCTCGATCACCCACCGCTCGCATAGTGACGGATGCGCCCACTGTGCATCATCGAGGGCTGAGAGATCCTCGGCGAGGGCGGCGCGTTCGGCGTGCACCAGCAGCCAGATACTGCTCGCCTGGTTCTGGTCTGTGCTCGGAGCTGGTGTGGTCATCCCACCGAGTCTCCTCCCTATGGGTCTTCGGGTGTTGTCGGTGCGGTCAGCGGCTCGACGCAACGGTTGCGGACCTAAAAGACCAAAGGAATGACCGTCGAGGGCACCCGTCCGAGCAGGTGAAGAGCCTGGAGCGGTCGCCTTCAAGGCCGTTGGTATCTACGGGCGGTGCTTGAGATCGTTGCCAACCGAGGCGGCGCGGGTGATGTCGGGACGCTACGCTCGTCGAGCCATCGACGACGGAGTTTCTGCGCACCTCAGGCTTTGGTTACCGAACCCACCATTTAGTCCGAGCAACTTGCCAGTCCCCACGGCAAGCCATCGAAAACCGACAAGCCCTGACCTCGGGTGAAAATGGCGACCTTCGAACTGGCGCTGGCGTCTTGATCCAGCAGCGCCGGGCAGTCTCGGTCGCGTTCCTCGCCTTTGGCATCGTCGGCGGCAGCTTTGTGCCGCGCCTGCCGGCAGTGAAGGACCATCTGCACCTCACCGACGGCCAGGTCGGAGACGCGCTGCTCATCTTCGCGGTAGGTGCGGTGGTGGGCGCCACCGTGGCCCGCGTCCTCCTCGGATCTGGAGCCAGACGTTTCGTCCGAGCGGGCACGCCTGTGCTGGCCGTCGCGCTCGTCACGCTGGGTCTGGCCGCCAACCTGCCGCAGCTGATGGTGGGGATGCTCCTGAACGGGCTCTGCGCCGGCGTGCTCGACGTGCTCGAGAATGCCCAGGCGGCCGAGTTGGAGCGCCTCGCGGCCAGGCCGATGATCAACGGCTTTCACGCGTTCTGGAGCCTCGGCGCTGTGGGCGGCTCGCTGATGGCAGGCGTCGCGGCCTACTTCGCGATCGCGCCGGTCGCACAGTTCGCGGCTGTTGCGGCGGCGGTCGCGGTCGCCTCGGCGTGGTTCCTGCGCGACCTGCCCGACACCCGCTCCGGAGCGGCGCGAGTCGCACCGCCGGGCGCTGGACGCTTGTGGCTGACAGGTCCGGTCGTGGCCGTCGCCGTGGTCTCCTTGGCAGGCTTTCTAGTCGAGGGCGGGACCGCTGACTGGAGCACGCTCTATCTGCGCGACCTCAGCCACGTCAACCCGGGCGTCGCGGCCGCGGGATACGGCGGGTTCATGCTGGCTGCGATGCTGACGCGATTTCGCGCCGACCGGCTGACGGCGCGCACGAGCACCGTGATCGTGGTCCGCCTCGGGGCGCTGCTCGGTGCCGGCGGCTTGGCGCTGGCGGTCGCGTTTCCGGCTCTGGCGGGCGCGGCGACCGGCTTTGCGCTCGTCGGCATCGGAACCGCCGTCATCCTGCCACTCGCCTTCGCGGCTGGCGCGAACCTAGGCGCCAGCGGCACGGCGCTGGCGGTCGTGATGTCCTCGGGCTACGCGGGCTCGGTCGTCGGCCCAGCCTTGATTGGCCACGCGGCCGACCATTTTGGCCTTCGCATCGCGATGCTCATCCCGCTCGCCGGCGCGCTTACGATCGCGCTGCTCGCGGGCAACCTTCGCCCGGCGCCCCTACAAACCGAAACGAGCCAGGCCCCAGCGGGCCAGGCTCGCGGTCGGAAGGGTTAAGGGCTCAGTAGGTCCACGCGCAGGCGAGGTCGTACTGCGACAACGCGGCGGCGCTGTCGGCGTGAAGAGTCGACGGGGTGCCGGGGTTGCCGGCATACACGGTCCCCGCCAATCCGCCCGGGTTTAAGGGCGACCTCTTCGCGTTGATGCGTTGCCTGGGAACTCGGACAGCTGCCGCAAGACCCCACCGCGGTTACCAAGGTTGGACCTGTGCTGGCCAGTGCTCGGATTCACGGTCGGCTGAAGGTGGTGCCTCACGGTCCTAACTCGTGCGACCGCGCCGCTACGGATAAAGGCCGCACTATCAGGAGCATGCAGGGGCCAGTCGCACAAGCTGCCGACAGGCCCCCACGTCTTCGCGCCTCCAATGGGGTCCGACCAGCGTGCGGCCACTCGAAGGAGATCGGCGAACCAAAGCATCTCATCGCATTGCATTCAGCGCTGGAAGTACGTTCGCGCCGAGGGCCGCGACCGCCTGCTCCGGATCCGGGCCCAGCGGAGGCCCAAACGAAATGTGGCGGGCCCCGGCGGCGACCAGACTTGCGCCCGCTTCGACCACGTCTTCGACATTGCCCGCAACCCCAAGACTGAGCATCGCGGGTGTCACTAGATCCGTGGCCCGCTCGGTGTCTCCGTCGGACATTGCTTGCTGAATCGAACGGAAGTCGAGGAGCGTGAGCGAAACCCCTTCGAGCACATGAGGCGAGAAGCTTGCCCCGTAGTACGCGATTTTGGAGGCAAGAGCGCGCTTGGCTCTCGCCCCATTGCCGTCGATAGAGCACCAGATGCAGGCGGCCACATCGAGTGATTCAGGGTCGCGTCCGGATTGGCGGGCACCCTCGATGATCTGAGAGGCGGCGAAGAGGTAACGCTCGGGCGGCAAGAGCAGGGGCAGCGCGCCGTCCGCGAGCCGACCGGCAAGTTGCAGCATGCGAGGCCCCATCGCGCCGATGTAGATCGGCACCGACACCGGCCCAGTACGCAACCGGCCCTCGGGGCGCCAGCCCTCCGGAGCAGCACCGGAAAGTAAGGCGCGCAGATCCTTGAGCGCTCGTTCGGTCCTAGACACCGGCGGACCGGCCGCCAGACCCGCCCACTCAAGAAACTCGTCCGCACCTGCCCCGAGACCAAGGCAGAAGCGCCCTCCCGAGACCTCCTGCAAAGAGGACGCTGCCATCGCGATCTCGGCTGGGTGCATGGAGACCGGATTGAAGACGCCTACGCCAAGGGCGATCCGGCTGGTGACCCTAGCAGCTGCGGCCACCAAGACAGGTGCGGAGTGCCAGAACAGGTCGTTCGAGACCCAAATCTGGTCAAAGCCCGCCTCTTCGGCGAGCGCGGCCATGTGAATGAAGCGCTCGACCGAGAGGTCGTTGTTGAACCGAACGCTGAACTTCATTTTGGTAGCCCCTTGATAGTGTTGCCTAGTGTCCGACATCACTCGCCGGCATCGGGACGGCGGAGGCTGGGAAGAGCAGGCTGGGTACTCGCGGGCGGTGCGCCGCTTCGGCCACATCGCGGTGAGTGGTACCACTGCGACCGCCGCCGATGGTCGCGCTCTCCACCCAGGCGACACGTACGGGCAAGCGTTGGTCGCGCTCCAAAGGGCGAGCGCCGCCATGCAAGCGCTCGGCGGCAGACTGGACGACGTGGTCCGAACGCGGGTCTTCCTCGCACCGGGCGCCGACTGGGAGGGGGCAGCTCGAGCTCACGCGGAAGTACTGGGCTCGGTGGCCCCCGCGAACACGATGGTTTACGTTGCGGGCCTCATAGGCGATGGCTTCCTAGTCGAGGTGGAGTTGGAGGCCGAAACCCCAGTCGATGTCGATCGCTCACGATAGATTTCGGTCATCGCAAGCATCGGCATCGGTCGGGGAGATCCGGGTAAGTCACACATAGAGGACGCGCGCGCGTGATACCAGATTCGCCGGCTGCACAGTGGTTCCATCGCTTTCGCTTTTCGAAACCCGCAGACGGTTTGAAGACTAAGGGCGCGCTGTCCGCAGGCATCCATAACCATCCGCCCACGTTCAGTCATGAGCGTGAAGATTCCGTGGCTGTCCGCTGGCGTCCGTGTTCATCCGCCAAGTTGGCTGTCGTCTTGGGCCTGTTGCCGAAGGGTGGCCACCGTGGCTCCGAACGCGACCGCCGCCGACAATCCCGCGCAGAGCCCAACCGGAGCCTGCCCCGGCGGTCGAACGAGTACCAGACTGCCGCAGGTCGGCGGCGAGCCTGTCCGGCTCAAGGCCGTCACAGGCGAGGTCGACGTCTGCATGAGCTAGGCCAGTAATCGGCGGGCCCGTCAACGTTCACGTTATAGGGGCGCTGAATGACCCCACGTTGAACCCCGTGTCGAGAGGGTGCCACCCGACTTGCGGTGGACAACCGCTCAGCTGACCGACGGTGCACCTCAGCCAAGCTCGTCGGGAAGGCTATCGACCTGATAGGCCAGGCGGAGATCAGCGGCACGGATCGGATCGTGTAGACGCATCTGCCAACGCTGCATGCCGATCGGCAGCTCCCCGCCGATCGTCCCGGACAGGATCAGCGTGCCCTGGGGAGGCATACGTCCAAGGCGCTGCGTCCAGATTTCTTGCAGCGTTGCGGGAGACAGCAGAGCTCCGCAAAAACCTCGCTGGACCTCGACGGTCGTGGCGCTGCCGGCTGAGGCGCACTCTGAGACAAGCTCAAGCTCATCGAAGTGGTCTGCGACATCGGTTAGTCGCCAAGCCCGATCCCCCACCAGATCCGGACAGCTGCGCTTGGCGCGGGATACGCTCACGGTCTCGACCAAAGCATCCGTGTGATCCGACGCGACGGTAACGAGCCACCCCGCGGATGAGTTGATCAACGCAAACTCCACCTCGCCGAAGGTCTGATCGCCAAAAACCGAAATCAGGGTCTCTGTGGTCGCTCCGCCAGCGCCCAGTGGGTACAGGGCTGGAACGACAGCCGGTGCCGGGACACCTCGGTCCTGCAGCTCACGGACGTGCGCGCGCACCGACGCCTGGTCCCGTCCGGCATATCCGAAGTTGTAGACGCCCGAGATGCGCACTGACACTACTCGTTGAGAGGCGTCCCGGGACTCGATCCTGAACTTGAGGTCCGTCACGCCGCTGTGTAACCACCATCGACTGCAAGAGTGATGCCGGTTATGTGTTGAGCCTCGTCGCTTGCCAGAAACAAGATTGCGTTGGCGATGTCGATGGGTTGGGCCATCCGGCCCTGAGGGATCGCGGCCGTCACGGCTTTCTCGAACGCAACTGGATCGTCCTGTTCGTTGATCCATGCGCGCACGAGCGGGGTGGCTGTGAGTCCCGGCGCCACAGCATTGACGCGCACGCCCTGGTCAGCCCACTCGATGGCCGCCGCCCTCGTCAACGAGAGAAGCGCACCTTTTGCCGCAGCGTAAAGACCCATGGTCGGCACACCGACCGAGGCGTTGCGTGACGTCAGATTGATGATGGATCCGCGACCGCGCTCGAGCATGCTGCGGGCAGCCTCACGCTGCATCAGAAATGCCCCGAGGAAGTTGGTGTCGAGCACGCGCCGGACGTCGGCTTCCGAGGTCTCGAGGATGAGACTCACCCAATCGATTGCGGCGTTGTTGACCAGGACGTCCACCCCACCCCAGCTCTCCGCCAGGTTGATCGCCGTCTTCGCGGTTAGTTCACTGGCGACGTCTCCGGACAGGAATCGCGTGGCCTCCGGTCCGAGGTCGGCCACCAGGTCGTCGCCAGGTCCGGCGCGGCGCGCGACGATGACCACGCGGGCGCCTTCGCTGACAAAAAGCCGGACGGTCGTCTCCCCGATGCCGCTCGTCCCGCCGGTTACGATGGCGACCTTGCCGGCGAGGCGGCCGCTCACGCTTTCGTCAGACCGTCTCGCCGGTTCCTGGCGAGCAGCGCAAGGAACTCGTACACGACGTTGGCGGCGACGAAGGACGTGTTTTCGGCCACGTCGTACTCAGGGATGACCTCGACCACATCGAAACCGACGTAGTTGATGCCACCCAGGCGCCGGAGAATCGATTGAGCCTCCCACGTGGTGAAGCCGCCGATCTCGGGAGTCCCCGTCGCCGGCGCATAGGCAGGATCGATGAAGTCGATGTCAAACGACAGAAACACCTTGGTATCGGCGACTCGCGCGGCAATTCGATCGGCGAGCGCGGCCATCCCCAGCTCGTGCGCGTCGATGGCGGTGACCACGTCCATCCCCATTTCGCGAGGGATCTCATATTCACGTTCTGAATATATGGGGCCGCGAAGGCCGACCTGGATCGAATGGGACGTGTCGATCAGGCCTTCCTTGACCGCGTGAAAAAAGGGCGTGCCATGCGTGTGAGGCAGGTTGAAATACGCCGAATTAGTGTCGCTGTGAGAGTCCAGCTGAATCAGCGCAACCTTTCCATACACCTCAGCGAACGCCCGCAGCTCCGGCAGAGCGATCGAATGGTCCCCCCCGAGGTCGATCGGGATGACGCCGGCACTCAGCACCTCCAGGAGGGCTTTGGTGATCCGGCGCTGTGATTCCTCGATGTAGCCCGGCACCACCGGCAGGTCACCGTAATCAACCACCGACAGTTGCTCGAAGACGGCCACATGGCTGGCATAGTGGTAAGGGCGCATCAGGGCCGAGGCGCTACGGATGTGCTCTGGGCCAAAACGAGCCCCTACGCGATAGGTTCCTCCGGTGTCGAAGGGAACGCCGATGACGGCAACGTCGACGTCCTGATCTATGTCGACCACGTGGGGTAGCCGAGCGTAGGTTCGGACGCCGGAGAAACGCGGCGTGACCATCGAGTCGGCGGGACCGTACTTCGGCGGGCCCTGGCGAGTCGTCTTTCGGTCTTTGGTCACATCGCGGCTATCGTAGGCTGAGGAACCATCCAATTCCGAACTGAATCCACCGCCATGGCGGAGTTTACGATCGAAGCCTCATGACCAGTTCCGGGGGAGTAGACGCCGAACTGGCGTTGCCGGTGAAGCGCGATCACGCGGTTGTTGTAGGGGCGCGATTTCATCATCCACCTCAGCCCTTCGATCAGGAACTCCTCCTCCATAAGGGACTTCACACCGGCCACCCGGGTCCCTCCGTAGTCAGCACTAAGTGACGCTTCGGCACGACGTTATTCTGTCTCACCCTACAGACCCTTATTCGGGCTACGACCCTCAGTTCGAGTCGCCAGAGAAGAGTCAGCGATTCAGGTGTGGGATTCAGAAAGTACGTCACGCAGCAATTGACATTCCGGAAGTCACTCAAACAGCCCGCCTAGCCTCGCGCGTCTTCCTAACAGTGGCGCCTGGCCGGCGAATTGGCTCGCACCGTACACCTCTACTCACGAGACAACTTGGGCCAAGAAGACTCGAACCAGAAGCCTCCGCGTGCCCTGAATTTTCTTACGATGTACGGACTCACCTACCATCCGAGGTACCCGGCATCGACTTTTGCCGCCGCACAACCGCGTGACTCACTTGCTTGTGTGGCAGTCCCTCAAGATTGGCTCCGCCCTTGTCGGTTTCGACCAATCGAATCGGCATTCCCGGCGATGCGTGCCGCGGCGCTGCAATCGAAGGTGGACCCCAAAGAGGGGCGTTGAGCACGTATCCGGACGACGCGCTTCGGTCTCCTAGTCCAGACGTCATTGTTCGAACTGTCCAAATTGAGGAAGGGGACTAGAGGACGGTGTTCCCCTCCGGAGAAGCCACATGGCGGCGCCCAGGATAATCGCGGTGTAGGCGGCGAGCACGACGAGGCCGCCCCATGGACTGATCGGAAAGTAGCCGTTCACTATCGTGTAGGCGCTGGTGACCAAGTTGGACTTGGGCAGACTGGCTTGGATAGCGAAGGCGGCGGTTGGGGTGAACCGCATCAGCCAGCTCTCGGAGGCAGGCAAGACCGTGGCGAGAACGCCCGGAGCCTCGAGAAGCACGACGCCCGCAACGACCGTCATGGCCGTACGTCGCAACATCGAGCCCAGCGCAACGACCGATACTGCGGCGAGCCCAAAGAACAGCCCGGTGCCGACAATAATCCTGGCCACCGCAAGCGCACCTTGCGGGAAGAGATAGACCCCGTTGGCGACCAGGACGTGTCGGGTAATTGGTTCGGCGATCGCGGTAGCCGTGGCTCCGACCACAAACGCCAGCGATCCGACGACGACGAATTTGGCTGCCAGGACGCGGCGTGCAGTGGCGGCAGAGGTGGCACGAATGGACTTGCGGCGGTACTCGGAAGTGGTGAACAAAGCGGCGAGCACGATGATCATCAGGAGCCCCACGATTGTCCCGTTGACGATGCTTGCCCCTGACCAAATGCTGAACACGGTGGCCCCCACGAGTGGTGCAATGTCGCCGGACCCGCTGATGGTGAAGTCGGCGGACTGCTGTTGCCAGGTGGGATCCGACGGCAGGGTGGGGTACAAACCGGCGATTGTGTCTCCCGTCCACGAGCCATAGGGAAAGTCACCTTGCGCGGAGAAGTGGTCGAAGGCGGCGGTCGCAACGCTGGGGGTGCCGCTGTTGGACTCGGCAGGGAAGTACACCGGAGAGGTGACGAACAGCCCGATCTGAATCGTGCGTGGCAGGCCCGTCAGGCGGGCGGTACCGATCTCGGTCCAGTGGTCGCCGTCGGTGGAGTCATAGCCGGTGACGACGTCCCCGACTCGGGTGAGCCGTAGCCATCGGGGAGAGGACGTCTCGACGGGCCCGCCAATTCCCGGCCTGTCGTTCGTGTAGTTGTACTGCATCCGGACACCATGAGCGCCGGTGACCATCACGGCTGCGTAATCGGTGCCCGGATTCGTGTCCGGTTCGAGGATGATTCCCGCTTTGGCCCACGGTGCAAGTCCAGACTGCAATTGAGAGCCACCAAGCTGAGTGTTCGAGAGTGGGGCATACGCCCCCGAAAATGTGGCTACCCTGGCCGTGAGGGTACCGTTGCCGGCGAGGGGTTGATGTACGAACGTATAAGTATCGGTGACCGCTTCACCATCTGGACCGGTGGGTACGACGTTATTACCCCCATGGCCCTGCAAGGCGCTCACGAAGGACAGGAGCACGAAAACAACTCCGGTCGCGAAGAGCGTGATTACGCGGGATCGGACGATACGGAAGTTGGTGAATTCGGCCCCCAGTTGCTGGGCAAACCCGTCACGGCCGACCGATTCCTCGGGGGGATCCGGAGTCATCGCGAACATTGTCCCTGACGTGAATCCTCCCCGATCCCATCGCCGGGGAGGACTCGTTTCGCGGTTGCGGCCCTCATGGTCAAGGTCTGGACCTGTGCCTCGGTAGTTACTACGACTGAGGCGTCCCGCGGTGGGTGGCCAGCTTCGGACGCCGCCGGAGGTGGGCCAGATTACCACCGGCTGCCCTGTATTTTCTTAACGTGTTCGAATTGGGTCGCGGCCCACTGGGCGGGTCACCAAGAGCGACTACCCCCTACCTCGGGCCGCGCCCGGGCACCTTCTCTGGCGCTAGCGCTGCATCACGTGATATCCCGAAATCGAGTCAGTGCTGCCGAGCCAACAGCCAGAACAGTGGTCCAGGCCAGTAGGACCAAAACGGCTCGCGCAACGTCGATCTCCCCGGAGCTGACCACCGAAAAGCCGACCACACTCGAGACTTGACCGAAGGATTGTTGAAGGTGGTTGGCGTTTGCGATCGGAAGCAGATCGTGAATCTGCTTGAACGCATTCCCCAGGGACCCCAGTAGGCCGAAGAGGAGGTTCTCGACCAGGAGCGAATACGCGAGCCCGAGCCCGATAGCCATCGCCGACTGCTGGAAAAAAGTCGCGAGGCCGAATCCGAGCATGGCCATGACCTCGAAGATCAGCCAATCCGCGCCAATGCCCTTCAGGGTTTCCGAAGCCGGAGGTAGCGCCGCTGACGCTCCATCGGCCAGAGCGAGCAGGAAGGCAACAAAGCCATCAAGGGCGAATATGCTCAGGACTAACAGCAGCATCCAGGCAGAAACCGCCAGCATCCTCCCGATCAAGAGGGCAATGCGGCCGGGAAGCTGGGTGTTCGCTGTCTTGAGTGTCTGCCAGGAGTACTCGCTTCCCTGGGCGAGAACGCCGACGATCAAAGCGAAGAT
>DATLRQ010000159.1:0-7758 GCA_035534555.1 Candidatus Micrarchaeaceae archaeon | reverse complement strand
GGCACACACGATCCCGACCGCAAGGACAAGTACCAACAGACGCCGAGCAACATTCGGAGGCCGCTCAGCTTCCATGTCAGTGGGACATTAGCAGACCGTCGATCACCGTCTGGCTCTAGGCACGGGCGCCCTGCGGTCTTCGAAGCAGGATGTCCGCGCTCGCCCGGAAGGGTTGAAGTAACTCCAACACGCGAAGCTCGGCCGCATCAACCTCGAATTCACGATCTTCAGGTCGCGGACAGCCGTCCTTCGGCTCTACCTCTACACGCCAGCGGACGAGTGGACCGGGATCAAGCTGCGCGACGCGATTCCGACACGGCGGTCCTTCAACGACTTTCGCCCGCTGCCCCCTGGAAGCTGGACGGCAGTGGCCCTATCTCGCGGCTGGGATCCCGCTCACCAGGCGATAACGGTGTTCGGGACGGCCCGGCCCTCCATAGCGCATGGTGAGCTCCACCTTCCCCAACTGGCAGAGGTGATCGAGATAGCGACGGGCAGTGACACGGCTGACGCCGGCCTCATCCGCCACCGCGGTCGCCGCCAGACCCGATTTCGACCGGTTCAACGCCTGGACGATCAATTCCAGGGTGGCGTCGGACAGGCCTTTCGGCAGGGGCGCGTTGCGGGCTGACCTCAGCGTGCTGAAGATGCGGTCCACATCGGTTTGCTCCGCATGGCCGATCCGCTTCATACGATCGCGCGCCGCTGCGTAAGAAAGGAGCTTCTCCTCGAGGGTCGCGAACAGAAACGGCTTGATCAGGTAATGGACAACGCCACCGCGCATCGCCGCCTGCAGGCTCTCGACCTCGCGCGCCGCCGTGATGGAGATCACGTCGACCGGAGGGTGATCGTCCTCGCGCAGCTGCTGCAGCACCTCCAGGCCCGAGATGTCGGGCAGGTAGATGTCGAGCAGCACCAGGTCTGGTCTCAGCTGGTCCACGCTCGAGAGCGCCTCGGCGCCGGTGTGCGCCCGGCCGGCGACGGCAAAGCCAAGAACACGTTCGACGTAGGCGCAGTGGAGGTCGGCGACTCGGTAGTCATCGTCCACGACAAGCGTCCGGATCATGTGGCCGCGGTCACCCTCAGAGGAAGCCTGACCGTGAACAGCGCGCCGCCATCATTGACCACGCTGACCGTGCCCCCATGCCGGTGGGCCACCTGGCGCACCAGCGCGAGGCCGAAACCGCGGCGTTTGCGCCCCGGGCCGGATTTCGTGCTGAAGCCCTCTTGGAAGATCTGGCCGTTGAGGCTTTCCGGCACGCCCGGACCCGAGTCGTGGACGCTGATCAGGATCTCGTCCTTCTCCTCGGTCACCGACACGCTGACCCACCGCTCCAGGTGCGAGGTTGCGGCCGAATCGAGCGCGTTGTCGATCAGGTTGCCGAGCAGGGTGATCAGATCCTCACTGTCCAGGGCGCTGCGGGTCATGACCGTGTTGTCGCTCACGCGGAGTTCAATCCCCCTCTCCGAGGCAACTGCCGCCTTTGCGAGCAGGAGCGCGCCCAGAACCGGATCCCCCACCCTGTCGAGCAGCGCTTCGGTGAGCTCCTGGTGCACGCCTGAAGTCTGCGCGATGAGCTTCATCGCTTCGTCACCACGACCCATCTGGACCAGGCCGGCGATGGTATGCAGGCGGTTCGAATACTCGTGCGCCTGGGCTCGCAGCGCATCCGTGAGACTGTCCACTCCGAGCCCGCGCGCCAGGCCGCTCAGCTCGGTCGAGTCGCGCAGTGTGGCGACGTAGCCGATCTCGCGCCCGTGGACGCGGATCGCGCGCCGACTCGCGACGAGCACGCGGTCCCCCGCGAGGAGGACCTCGTCTTCGTCGTTCAGACCGCCCGAGAGAAACTTCAGGAGGCGGCCTGGCGGCAGCACCTGCGACAGCTTGCGGCCGACACAGTCCGAAGGGAGCGCCAGCAAGCGGTGCGCCTCGTCGTTCGCGAGCGTGATGGTTCCATCCCTGTCCGTGGCTACCGCACCCTCGTGTATCCCTTGCAAGCTCGCTTCGCGCTCTTCCAGCAGGCCCGCGATCTCGTACGGTTCGAGTCCGAACGTCTGGCGTTTGAGGCGCGAGGCAAGCAGCCACGAACCTGCGACGCCGAGGCCAAGGGCGAGCAGCACTGTCACCGCGAACCCGGGCAGCTCAGCGAGGAACTGGTTGGAGACGGTGGTTTCCAGGAAGCCGACCGACACCATGCCAATCACGCTTCCCCCGTAGAAGATCGGCGCTTTACCGCGTGCCGAAACGCCAAGCGTGCCTCGCTGCACACCGACCCAGGTGTTGCCCGCGAGTACGGCGCCCGGGCCTTCGTCAACCGGCAGGCCGATCATGGCTGGATTTGGGTGTGAGTACCGGATGCCCGCGCGATCCGTGACGACGACATAGGTTGCGCCTGTCGCCCGCCGGACCTTCTCCGCCGCGTCCTGAATGAGCCCACTCGGGTCGTCGCTGAGCAGCGCGTCCTGGATCGAGCTGTCGGACGCGACCGATTCGGCGATCGCGAGCGAGCGCTGCTCGTACTGATGGTCGAGCTCCTGGCTCGCCTGCCAGACTGCAGCCGCGGTTCCCATCAGCGCCGACAGCAGGATGATGGCAACCTGGAAAACCAGGATCTGGTAAGCGAGCGGGAGCCGCGTTTTCACCGGAAATTCCCTCGTGATCCTATTACCACGCCCTGACCCGCGGCGCGACCAAAACGACCAAAACGGCCAAAACGACCGCATGGATTGTGTGAATCCCACGAGGGCCTCACCCTCAGTGGCATGTCGCCTGCCATCGAACTCCGTGGTGTCACGAAGCGCTTCCTCACCCCCTCCGGCACGATCTACACCGCGGTGCGCGATCTCGACATGGCTGTCGAGCCGGGTGAGTTCTGTGCTGTAGTCGGGCCCACAGGCTGCGGAAAGTCCACCACGCTGGCCCTGATTTCAGGCCTCGAGCCCGCGAGCGAAGGCGAGGTCGAGGTGTTCGGCAAGCCGGTCAGCGGGATCGGCGAGGGAATCGGCTATGTCTTCCAGGCCGACGCGGTCTTTCCGTGGAAGACCGTGCTCGAGAACGTCGCCGCCGGGCCGCGCTACAGGGGCGCCTCGAACCGCGACGCCCGCGAGCGGGCGCGGGACTGGATCTCCCGGGTCGGCCTGAGCGGCTTCGAGGACCGCTACCCCTACCAGCTGTCGGGCGGCATGCGGAAGCGTGTCGCGCTGGCACAGAGCTTGATCAACGGCCCGCGCATCCTTCTGATGGACGAGCCGTTCAGCGCTCTCGACGTCCAGACACGGTCGCTCATGGAGGATGAGCTGCTCGCGCTGTGGGCGGCGAGCTCGGCCTCCGTCGTGTTCGTGACACATGACCTGGAAGAGGCGATCTCTTTGAGCGACCGGGTCTTCGTGATCACCGCCGGACCCGGCACGGTCAAGAGCAACTACAAGGTCGACCTTCCGCGGCCACGCAACGTCGCGGAGATTCGCTTCCAACCACATTTCGCCGAGATCTACGAAGAGATCTGGAAGGACCTCAAAGACGAGGTGCTGGTGAGCTATGAACGTCAGAAGCGCAGCGGCGCGGCATAGCTTCCGTATGAAGGCTGCCGCCGAGCAGGCCGAACGGCCGCTGTCGGATCTCGCCGCCAGGCGAAAGCACGATGCACAGCGCCGGCGCCTTTCCGTGGCGGGCCTCCGCCTGCTCCTCGGCCTCGTGATCCTCGGCGCCTGGGAGCTCTCCACGCGGTTTGGTTGGGTCGACGTGTTCTTCTGGTCTCAGCCATCCGCGATCGTCGCGAAGGTCTGGATCTGGGTCACCCAGGGCACCGACCTGGGTCCGTTGTGGGTCCAGGTCCTGGTCACCATGGAAGAGACGGTCGGCGGTTTCGCTGCCGGATCGATCCTGGGCATCATCTTCGGAGTCGCACTCGGCCGCAGCGCCCTGCTCGCTGACGTGCTCGGTCCGTACATCAAAGGTTTCAACGCCATCCCGCGCGTGGTCGTGGGTGCCCTGTTCGCAGTCGCACTCGGCCTGGACATCAGGGCAAAGATCGCGACGGCCGCGGTACTGGTCTTCTTCGTCGTCTTCTTCAACGCGTTTCAGGGCGTGCGCGAGGTAGACCGCAACCTCATCGCCAACGCGCGCATTCTTGGCGCGAACGACAGAAGACTGACCACCGAGATCCTGATCCCGTCGGCCCTGTCGTGGATCGTCGCCAGCCTCCACACGAGCTTCGGGCTCGCTCTGGTCGGCGCGGTCGTGGGAGAGCTGTTCGGCGCGACCCAGGGCCTTGGCGAGCTGATCTATGCGGCGAAGAACAACTTCGACACGGCCGGCGTCTTCGCCGGTATGGCGTTGCTGGCTGCCATGGCGCTGGTGGCAGAGGCATTGATCACAGCGCTCGAGAACCGCTTGATCAAGTGGCGGCCTCAAGCCGTCACCGAGGCAAGGATTTGAAGGAGGAACGGTGCATGGGTAGGCTTAGTCAACGACTGTTCACGGCGATCGCAGTGCTCGCCATCGCGGCCGCGTGTGGCGGTACCACACCGTCGAGTGGAGGGAGCACTCAGGCCACTGTCTCTCTCAAGATCATGGTCGGAGGCCTCAACAAGCAGATCTACCTGCCGAACATGCTCGCCCAGCAGCTCGGCTATTTCAAAGCGGAGAACCTGGATGTGACGCTCATCGACGAAGGCTCGGGCCAGGCTTCTGAGGAAGAGGTCGTGGCGGGCAACGTCGACGCCGGATCAGGCGCATACGTTCACCCGATGGTCCTCAACACTCTAGGTAAGAAGATCGAGACCATCTGCCAGTTCGGCATTGCGCCGGGAGAGGCTGAGGTCGTGGATGCTTCGCTGACCAACATCTCGTCGCCCAAGGACCTCGCGGGCAAGAACCTGGGCGTCACCGACCTCGGCTCTGGTACGCAGGTCCTGACGCAGGCCATCCTGGGCACCGCCGGGCTCGACCCGACCAAGTCCCAGTACGTCGCTGTGGGCGCAGGCGACACCTTCATCGCGGCGATCCAGCAGCACAAGATCGCCGCCGGCATGACCACCTACCCGACCATCTCGCGGCTGGTCAACAGCGGCAAGGGCAAGATCCTCGTCAGCCTCCTCACGCCGGCCGACACACGCGCGGCCCTTGGCGGTGACTACCCATTCATCGGCGTCTTCGCCAAGAACGACTGGGTCAACAGCAACAAGGACGTCGCGCAGCGGTTGGTGAACGCGTACGTCAAGACCCTCCAATTCATCCACTCGCACACCGCGACCGAGATCGCCGACAAAATGCCGACGGACTACTTTGCCGGCGACAAGGCCTCTTACATCGCGGACCTACAGAGCCAGCTGGGAATCTTTGGCACCGACTGCAAGATGCCGGTAGGCGGCCCTGAGACCGTTCAGAAGATCCAGCAGCAGTTCGTATCCAGCTACAAGGGGCAGTCAGCCAACTTGAGCGAGACCTACACCAACGAATTCGCCGACAAGGCGAGCTAGGTAGGCACACGTCGATCCAAGGGACCGGGCCGCGCCTGGTCCCTCGGAGTAGCGTGGCTGGAAGGCAAACGAACGAGATGAAGATCGTCCGCAACCTCTATCGCCACAAGCTGCGGAGCTTTCTGACGATCTCCAGCGTCGCCGCCGGCGTCCTCGCGCTCACCACCACTGGAGCCATGGTCGAGAACTTCAACGTCCTGCTTGACGGACGTGTCCAGTACCTCGGGTCCAACGTGCAGGTCGGTCCCCCTGTCGGACAGGCCCCCTTGCTCCTGCCGCTGACCAAGATCGATGAGATCCGCAAGGTGCCGGGTGTCGCAACTGCCTTTCCGACTTATGTCTTTCCGGCCAAACCCGGTGCCGGCGCGGCCACCTTCGGCATCCTTGACACGATCGTCGCCAGCGATCCCACCGAAGCAGCATGGACCAGCCTGAAGGCGACCTACGCGCAGGGCCATGCGATCGATGCGGATTCCAGCGGCGAGGTCGTGCTCGGGTCGACGATTGACGATGAGTTCAGCAAGAAGATCGGCGACACCATCGACCTGCCTGTTAAACCGCTCAATGCGTCGCCCGACTTCACGAACCACACTTTCAAGGTCGTGGGGATCCTCAACGCCACGCGAAGCGCGCCTGACACATTTGCTTACGTCAACATCACCGACGGCCAGACGCTGCTGAAGGACAGCCTGCCCGTCGCGGAACGCGACGTGGTCGACGTAACGAAATTCGCCGGAGGGATCGACGTGTATGCCAAGCCGGGAACGTCCATCACCGATCTGGACAAGATCGCTGATCGGATCAACCAGCAGGTTGGCGGCGTCCAGGCATCGAAACCCAGCGACCTGGTGAACAGCTTCAAGCAGAGCGGTGCAATCTTCACCCTCATCGCCACCGCGGCGGCGCTCCTGGCGTTTGTCATCGGCGGCCTGGCCGTCGTCAGCACAATGTTCAGGGCGGTAGAAGAGAGAGCGCGCGCAATTGGCCTCGAGAGGTCGGCTGGGGCGACGACGTTCAACATCATGGGTGAGGTCGTGGCCGAGGCGACGCTGATCGGCGTCCTCGGCGGCCTTGTCGGCTACGGCCTTGGCGCGTTGATCACATTCATCGCGAGCGCCTGGACGCCACCCGGTCACTCGACACCGTTTCTGATCACGCCCAGCCTCACCATACTGGTGATCGGATTCGCCACCGCGCTGGGGGCGGTTGCCGGGGTACTACCCGCGTGGCGCGCAGCACACCTGGAACCGTCATCGCACCGGGAGCTGCAGTAGAGAGCCCTGCGGGGCGCGCGCGGCTTGCGAACATCGCGCGTGGAACCAGGCCTTTGGAGTGTCGAAATCCCTGGTGGTCATCAGATTGGAGGACTTGATGGAGTACATACGAAAGGTAGACTTCGACCGCCTCGCCGCTGGGAGGGAGCTAGTGTCGCAGACGCTCATCGGTCCCGATTCGGGGGCCTCGAGCTGCAGCGTCAACTGCATCAAGACCCCCCCAGGCGAAGGCTCGCCGGCGGGTCTTCACAAGCACCTGGTCGACCAGCTCTTCTACATCCTCAGCGGCACCATGAGCCTGGAAATCGAGGGCAAGACTTATGAGGCCGGTCCTGGGACTCTCGTGGTGTTCCCGGCAGGCGTTCCACATCGCAACTGGAACGGCGGCAGCGAAGCAACCGTGCACCTGGCGATCAACTCACCGTTACCGGACCCTGCCGTACCCTTCGCGCAATCGATCGGCTGATCGAACCACATCGAGGTCTGGGGTCGGTGGCGAGGGACGATCGCTTGCCACCCGGCACAAGCTCGAATCGATCCGCGGATCTGACATCCAGGAGACTGTCGACCCCCGATGTTCAACATCTCACATTTCCCATCGACCAGTACCCTGTCAAATGACAGGGGCAGGATCCAAGCCGTTCGCACGGCGACGCGGCATGTGGACCAGGAGCAAGCTTAGGTAAGCATGAGCAACACGCTGCGGACGGGATCTCTTGCCAAACCCGATCTCCAGCGGGCCAGCTCGAAAGGTCTGGAGATCGTCACCGTGTTGCTGCGGGCCGGAGCGGCGACATCGCCGACAGCCAAGATCAACTCGCCACCACGCTTGACACCCGAGCTCTCATGGAACGGATAGTGATCCTCGGGGGAACCGGCTTCATCGGCCGCAGGCTGCTTCCCGCCTTGCGCCGGACCGACCGGGTCATCCGGGTGGCCTCGCGTAGCCCCGGTGAGCCGACCGGTGTCGGCGTCGAGCACGTCCGCTGCGACCTCGAGAGCG
>DATLRQ010000158.1:0-19130 GCA_035534555.1 Candidatus Micrarchaeaceae archaeon | reverse complement strand
GGGTCCACCAAATTTCTGAGATCAAAATCGCGTCTTAGACGCGCCACGTAACCCTAGAGGACAGACGTATGACAGGCAGCTGACAGGCGAACCGCCCTTAGCAACCTTCTTGCGAGGCGCCACGCCCAAGTAGATGTCCGGGTCGTATATAGAGCATGCACTTGGGGCTTGCCGTCGCCGTGATCGCGTTATTGCTGGCCTTTGTGTTCACGCTTGTTGCGCCCCGGCTTCGAGGTGTGCCAGTCGGGGGCGAGGTGATTGTCCGCTGCCGCCAAGGCCACCTCTTTACAACTCTGTGGGTACCACTAGCCTCCATAAAGGCCGTCCGTTTGGGTTGGGCGCGCGTTCAGCGTTGCCCTGTTGGAAATCATTGGAGTCTTGTCGTGCCGGTGAACAAGGCAAGCCTGAAACCTGAAGAGATCGATTTCGCTCAGGCGCATCACGACGCTCAGGTGCCTTGAGACAAACATCGGCTAAGCGGTTTCTGTTGGATTGATAACGGTCAGGCACTCCGATAGCCTGTGGGACGCACTTATTCGTCGGAGGCTGGCTACCAGGCTAAAGTTCCACACCGGATAGGATCGCTCCACCTCGATGCTGCTGGGATTGGTCTACTCATGCCTTCGACTTCTGCTGGACGGCGCTGACGTCCACCTTCGGCGACAGGATCCCCAGGCTGAGCTGCTGTTGCTTCGGCATGAGCTACGCGGGACCGGACTCTTCGTTCCAGGTTCAATCCGGGACACGGTGATGGTCGAGATCTAGTCCCTCCGCACCCCGAGCCGCGCGAAGCACGGCCAGGCATGCACCTCTACTGGGTGATGATCACGGGATCACCGACCTGTGCCCATTGATAGACCGCGGGCATGGCGGCGGGCGGGACGTTGACGCAGCCGTGGGACCCCGTCTTGAGGTTGCCGCCGGGGCCGAAGTTGCGCTGCCACCAGGCGTCATGGATGAAGTAGCCGCCTTCTGCGAAGAGCATGGCGTAGTTGACGTCCAGCGGATCGTAGTAGTAGGGGCTGCCCCTGGGCCAGGGCGAGATGAAACGGTACGGCGAGTATCTGGCCATGATCCGAAACGTGCCGGTCGGCGTGGGCATCTCCGGCATTCCGGTCGTCACGTCTGTCGAGACGACCACGGTCTGGCCGTCGTAAACCCACAGGTGCTGAGCCGACAGTGAAACCTTGATCGAGCGATCGGGCGTTGGGGTTGGCGCCGGCGAAAGAGTGGGAGGCGGCGAGGGCGAGGTAGATGGTGATGGGCTCGCCGTGGGCGTCGGAGCCGGCGAGCAGCTCTGGGTCGGGCTGGGCGTGGGCGAGGGAGCGCTCGCCGATGGAGATCCACAAGCCGCCATCAGGAGTGCGACCGCGAGGCCCAAGCCAGTTCGCCGAGCGAGCAAGAAGCTCACGAATCAAACCTAGAGAACGACCCGCGGGGCCAATAGGGCCAGACGGCTCGGCCTTGCGCGCAGGACGGCCCTCGCGCTAAGCGGAGTCCTCGAGTTGGAGGTTGACGCCTACACAGTACCGCTGGCGAAGCCTGCCCTCGGCGATGAATAGCTCATCCAGCATTCTGGTCGGCTCGGTCACGCGTCCAAGCCAGGGCGGGACCTGACCATGCACCTAGGCCAGCGTCAGCTCGGCGCCTGTGCGCAGCGCGCCTGGCAAGGTTCGGGCATCACGATGTGGCTCCCCGCGCCGACGTACCTCAACGAATCCATGCTCGCCGAGGATTCGGCAGACTTGTCGGCCCGAAAGCCTGCGAAGCCTACCCAACCTTGAGGTCGAAGTGGGTCACATAAACCTCGGTATGGAGCCGTTCCTTCAACTCTGATGGGCTGGCAGTTTCAAAGAAAAGAGAGAGAGCTTCCCGCAGGTTGCTGGAGGCCCCTCGACTGACTGCCCCTGGCTCGCGATGTCGAGCTCCGGGCACAAGGCGACGTACCCGTCGTCCTCGCGCTCGATGATCGCGGTCAGATGCTCCGTCCGTTGCACGGCTCTCATTTTGACAGCCTATCGGGTGGACTTCGGTGGACTCTGGTGGACTAATCGGCCACCGGGAACGGCAGGTCTGATCTCGAAAACGACTCTGGTGGACTCTGGTAGACGATTATCCCTGTGCATGGCATTCAGAAGGTCAGGGGTTCGAATCCCCTCGGGTCCACCATCGATTTTGAGTTCAAAAATGGCTAGTTGCCATGATTCCGAGCCACTGTGGGCAAGTCTTTGCTGCCTATTCTGCTGCCTAACTGCTGCCTAACGTGGCCCAGTGCGTTGACTTGCGTGCGGTCGACCAGTGGGAACGTTTGCATCCGATCAGAAGATTCCCGACAGTGATGGCCGATTTGTGACGGCGCTCATGCCTCGTTTGCGGGACACTGCTGAAGTGTCCTGGGTGATTCGACTCCGATCCACCCCTCCAATTTCGAAATTTAACTGGCCCGTTACGGCTATCGCATCTGGCCTCAGCCGGCTAACCGGTCGCTGACCTGGCTGACCGCAACGGTGACGGCAACGCCGGGCGGGCACGCATAGAATCGGGCTCGACTCATGCCCGACGTAGTCATTGAAAACCCAGTCATTAACTCCCCATACGATGAACCTCGGCGTCACTTCGTGTTCTCGGACGATGGGATCACTGGCGAGATAGCCGACTCGCGGCGAATCAGCTCGTATTTCATCCCAATTCCGCCTCCAAAGAGGCGCGGCGGCCAAGAGCTTCTGCCCGGCGATTGGCTAGGGGAAAGGATCAAGTCCAACGAATTCATCAATCGAGTCCGCGAACGAGTGTCGATCTGGCGTCGCGGCGGTTATCAGGGGGTAACGCCTGTGACCAGGGCCCTGCTCGACTACTGGCGCAATGCCGACAGGGGGCGACCTCTCTTCTTCTGCCAGGTCGAGGCTCTGGAGACGGCGATCTACATTGCCGAAGTAGCCAACCGCTATGGGGACGCGTGGATCGAGGCTCGAATTCGGGAGGCGAATGAGGCAAGTAACCCGGGTCTACTCAGGATTGCACTCAAGATGGCGACTGGCTCAGGGAAGACGGTTGTCATGGCGATGCTTATTGCCTGGCAGGTTCTGAACAAGCTGGCATACCCGCAGGACCGCCGGTTCAGCGACAGCTTCCTGGTCGTCACTCCTGGCATCACGATTCGTGACCGTCTGCGCGTGCTTGTACCGAATGACCCCAACAACTACTACGTTGAGCGGGACCTTGTCACATCTGACCAGCTCCAGCAGCTGTTGCGGGCAAGGATTTTGGTCACCAACTTTCATCCCTTCATTCGGGTCGACAAGGTTGCCGCGGCTTCGCTGACCAAGAAGGTCTTGGCAGGACCAGACGGCGACCCGGAGGCTTTTAAAGAGACCCCTGAAGAAATGGTGCGGCGGGTTTGCCGCACCTTTGGTAACAAGCACAACCTCGTCGTTATAAATGACGAGGCGCATCACTGTTACCGAGATAAGGCAGGGACTGGCGAAGGAAAGCTGGAGGCTGATGAACGCTCTGAAGCAGAGGCGAACACTCAAGCCGCCCGGGTTTGGGTTTCTGGCCTGGAGGCGATTAAGGCCAAGCTCGGAGTCAGAGCCATCTATGACCTCTCCGCAACCCCGTTCTTCTTGCGCGGATCGGGTTATCCGGAAGGAACGCTGTTTCCGTGGGTTGTATCTGACTTCTCGCTGATCGATGCAATCGAATCGGGGATCGTTAAGGTGCCCCGGGTACCTGTGGCGGACAATCAAATGCTCGGTCCTATACCGACCTACCGTGATCTTTGGTTGCGGGTTCGTGAGCATCTACCCAGAAAGGGGCGCTCTCTCGCGATGCGAGGAGAAGAACCCCATCTGCCCAAGGAACTGGAGGGAGCATTGAGATCCCTCTACGGCGACTATGAGAAATCCTTCAATCGCTGGCGCGACTTGGGTTTCGGTACACCGCCCGTCTTCATCGTCGTCTGCAGCAACACTGCAGTGTCCAAGCTCGTCTTCGATTGGATCGCTGGCTGGCAAAAGACTCTCGCTGGGGCCGCCGGCACCGCTTTGGTTCCTGGAAACCTCGACCTCTTTAGCAACGTGAACGGGGACGCATGGGTGGCGAGGCCCAACACACTCCTCATCGATTCGGCACAGCTCGAGTCGGGAACTTCGATGGACGACGCTTTTAAGAAGGCGGCCGCGGTCGAGATCGATCGTTTCAAGGAGGAGTATCGAGTTCGGCTCCCTGATCGAGACGTAGCCAAGATCACAGATGAAGATCTTCTGCGCGAGGTCATGAATACCGTTGGCAAGCGGGGGCGCCTGGGCGAACAAGTGCGCTGCGTGGTTTCTGTCTCAATGCTGACGGAGGGCTGGGACGCCAACACCGTCACCCACATCTTGGGTGTTCGCGCGTTCGGGACCCAACTTCTCTGTGAGCAGGTTATCGGCCGTGGACTGCGGCGCTCGAGTTACTCACCGAACCAAGCCGGGTTCTTTGATCCCGAATACGCCGAGATATATGGGGTCCCGTTCAGCTTCTTGCCAGTCGCCGGCACGAGTGAGCCGCGTCCACCGAAAGAAGTGCACCGAGTCCAGGCAATGCCTGAGCGCATGGCGGCAGAAATCACTTTTCCACGGGTGATCGGGTATCGCTACGTAATGCCAGCTGAACGATTAGAGGCCAAGTTCGGAGCTGGATCCCGCATGACACTGTCGACCCGCGACGTACCCACCCTAGTCGAGCTTGATCCTGTCGTTGGCGCGCGAGTTGTCCACGATCTCAACGAGCTTCGCAATCGCCGTAGTCAGGAGGTCGCCTTTCGGATCGCCAAGCTCACGCTGGATGAGCACTTCCGTGACCGGGACGGAAACGAACGACCATGGCTGTTTCCTCAGCTCTTGTCAATCACTCATGAATGGATGCTCAAGTGTGTCCTCTGCAAAGACGACGCTTTCCCTCAAATGCTACTCCTGAGCGATCTATCTCACGCCGCCGCCGAACGAATCCACAGATCGATCATGCAGGGGACGTCAGGCGAGAAGAGGTTACTCCCGGTACTGAGGACTTTCGATCCGGTTGGTTCCACACGTTTCGTCGCCTTCGACACAATTAAGGAAGTCTGGTCCACCAACCCCTCCAAGAGCCACCTCAACTACGTGGCTTTGGACAGTGGATGGGAAGCTAAGCTGGCCCAAACCCTGGAGGGCATGTCTGAAGTCTTGTGTTATGTCAAGAATCAAGGTCTTAACTTCGCCATCCCCTACACGCTGGAAGGGCAAGGCGCGAATTATTGGCCCGACTACATCGTGCGCATAGCGAGCTCCGGTAGCGAGCCGCTTAACCTGATCGTCGAGGTTTCCGGACGGGCCAAGAAGGACAAGGCGGCAAAAGTGGCCACCGCCAGCCAGTTATGGGTACCCGCGATAAACAACCACGGTGGCTTCGGCCGCTGGGAGTTCATTGAGGTTAGGGATCCGTGGGATGCCGCCCACAAGATCAGGAAGTTCCTGAGCGCCGAGGCGGCCGAGCTCGGCAAGTCTTAAAGGGATGGCTAGCCCTCGGAAGCGCGCCGGCGTTAGGGTCGATGCCACTGTGCATCGCAAGGCTCAGAGAACGAATATCCCAACCGCCGAGCTCGAAGCGTTCGCCGAGGAGCAAGAGAAGGAACCTAAAACGCTTCTCTACCCGCGCGATCCCTCGCTCGATCCGCAGTTGGTCTGGAAGGGTAAGGATGAGCAGGATCGCTCGGACCTCGCGGTGCCGGCCGTGCCCATCTACATCCAAGAGAAGATCTCACCACTGGCGCTCATCGAGGAGCTCCGGACCGAGAAGAAACAGAGCGCACCTGAGCAGCAGATTGACCTGTTTGGGGCGTTCAACGGCCTTGAGTTTGAGCAGCTAGTCGATTTCTACCAACACAGCCAACAGTGGACGAATCGGATGATCCTTGGCGACTCGCTCCTAGTGATGGCATCTCTAGCGGAGAAGGAAGGACTTAAGGGCAAGGTCCAGACGGTCTACATAGACCCGCCGTACGGGATCAAGTTCGGCTCGAATTGGCAGGTGTCGACGCGAGACAGGGACGTTATAGACGGGAAGGCGGCCGATGCCACCCGCCAGCCGGAGCAGATCCGTGCATTTCGGGACACATGGGAGTTTGGCGTCCATTCCTATCTGACCTACCTCCGCGACCGGCTTACTGTCACGCGCGAACTGCTGAGTGAAACAGGCAGCCTCTTCGTACAGATGGGCGATGAAAACGTTCACCTCGTTCGCAGCTTGCTGGACGAGGTGTTCGGATCCAGAAATGCCGTGGTCACTATTGTCTTCCGGACGACAGCAAACCTGGTTGGCAACTATCTCGGGCGGAACAGCGACTATCTGCTGTGGTACGCAAAGGACATCGACCGCATCAAGGTTCGGAAGCTTTTCAAACGTCGAACCCTTGCTGATGACATCGGCGAGAGATACACGCGACTTGAAATGAAGGATGGCACTCGACGTCCAATGACCGACCAGGAGCGTGCGGACGCATCAGCAATTCCAGTGGAAGCAAGGCCATACCGCCACGGGGACCTGACTTCGCAGGGGGCTACTGCGACCGGGACCGTTGCGTTCGAGTACCGAGGCCACATGTACCATCCTGGTCGGGCCAGACACTGGACAACCACGGCGGAAGGCCTTGGGCGGCTTGCCCTAGCGAACAGGCTGGTGCCTCCGAGCCCGAACTCTCTGAGCTACGTCCGCTACTTGGACGACTTTCCAGTCGCTGAGATCAGTAACGTTTGGACGGACACCGCAACTGGTGCTTTTACCGAGGACAAGGTGTACGTGGTCCAGACCAACACGAAGGTCATTGAGCGATGCATTCTCATGACTTCGGACCCCGGCGATCTTGTCGTCGATCCAACGTGTGGTAGCGGGACCACTGCGTATGTTGCCGAGCAATGGGGAAGGCGGTGGATCACGATCGACACGAGCCGTGTCGCGCTCGCGCTCGCTCGGACCCGGTTGATGGCCGCGCGCTACCCGTATTACCTGCTAGCCGACTCCAAGGCGGGCGCGGCCAAACAAGCTGAGTTAGAAGGGCGTATTCCTCAACACGACGAAACCGTCTCTGGCGACGTGAGCCGGGGCTTTGTTCATGAGCGCGTACCGCACTTAAGCCTCAAATCAATTGCGAACAACGCCGACATCAGCGAGGGCATGACCCGCGCGGAGATCGACGCTGCGATTGCGAGTCGTTCTGACAGCGAGATCCTTTACGACCGACCCTACGCGGACAACAGGATCGTGAGGGTGACCGGGCCCTTTACGGTTGAGAGCCTGTCGCCCCATCGGGTGCTGCCAGCCGATGCATCCTCTGTCGGCGGCGCCGCCGAAGAGGAGGCCGGCCGCTTCCTGGAGCGGATCATCGACTACTTGCGAAAGGCCGGGGTCCAGAACACTGTCAAACATGAGCGGTTGAATTTCGACCGGCTCGACTCGTGGCCAGGCGGTGTCTATATCCAGGCCGTCGGCGAGTACACGGAGGCGGAGAAGAGGCGAACGGTTGCGGTCAGCATCGGACCCGAGTATGGCACCGTGGGCCCAGAGTTGGTTCGCGAAGCGGCCAAGGAGGCCGTCAAGATCGCCGACCTCCTGGTGGTCTGTGGCTTCGCTTTCGAGTCCCTGGTCGGCGATGAAGTCGGACACCTCGGGCGTCTCACCATCCTCAAAGCGAGGATGAATCCCGACCTGTCAATGGGCGATGAGCTACTCAAGAAGACTGGCGCGGCGAACCTATTCATGGTCTTCGGCCTGCCTGATATCAGCATTGAGCCCACCGGCGATGGCCAGTTCCGGGCTGAGATCCGGGGGCTCGACGTGTATGACCCAACCACCGGGGTCATTCGCAGCCATTCGACAGACGACATTGCCTGCTGGTTCATCGATACGGATTACGACGGCGAGAGCTTCTTTGTCCGGCACGCCTACTTCCTCGGTGCAGACGATCCCTATGAAAACCTGCGCCGAGCCTTGCGCGCCGATATCGACGAGCCCACTTGGTCAACGCTCTACAGCACAACCAGCCGCCCCTTCCCGACGCCGGAGAGTGGCAAGATCGCGATTAAGGTGATCAATCACTACGGCGATGAGGTGCTAAAGGTGTTCTCGGTCTAAATCCGCTCTTGGCTTTCCACCCGATTGGATGGTTCGTGGGGGACTTAGCTCGCGGGCGGCGAAGGTGCCGCGCTTAGGCACTCGCTGCAAGCGTGGACGGCGGCTCGAAGAATCTCGTTATACGTTGCGAGCAGGATCGCCATGTGCGTCTCGCGGTCGATTGCCTGTGTTATCCGATCTGACTCGACTGGGCCACCGACGTCATAGGCGAGGCGGTAGTGACCGTGAAGCTCGGAAGGAGGACGACTGGAATGGGTGAACCCATGCCGAACCCTGAGTAGCAACTCGAACAGTGGGTGATGGGCAAGGTGCTCGAGTTGCCCGAATGAAGGACTTGAGTAGGAGCCAGCAAGCTTAGCGAGGTCCGTCGGCCTAAACGCTGGATACCGCACGCGACCGTGAGCTGACTCAAACGGCAGCGAGGCGCTACACCAAAGAATGATTGCCAGGCGATCTAGGGCAGCCACCACCCGGAACAAAGCCGAGTCCAGCATCTGCCCGGCAAACCACAAGCTCAAGACCCGGCCACCAGCCATTGTCTTATGGGGTTCGATGACGAGACTAGCTGGAAATGGTAACGGCGCGTAATAGGGTGCAAGCAATGCGAGCGCGGCGATCGGGATGCCGAGATCCCGCATTTCCTTGGTCTCGTCCGATTCGGTATCCACGGCAACGGATCTTTCGTAGTCGGCGATCAAGAGAGCAGCTAGCGATCCCGAGAAACGGATCTCGTCGATAAGCGCGGCCAGGTCAACGACCGCCTCGCTGAGTGCGTTCCTGAGTTCTGGAAGCAGAAGTCCAGCTTGGTTCGAGTGGAGGCGGATCGATAGACCTTCAGTAGAGATCTCACTGAGGTGCCCACGCATTAGGCCGGCATGCGTATCGATCGCCGCGGGGTCGAATGTATGGTGGCTTCCGGAGCTCAAAACCTTCGCCAGCTTAACTCCAGGTAAGTCGCCCCTGGCGAGCTCTTCGCAAGTCGAAAGCCATTGACGGGACCCCAAACGGAACGGTACGATGCGGATCTTGGCTAGCCACCGACTCGGAAGGCTCCGCCAACTCAGCGAGCCCCTGTACCGATTACCGGTGGGACAAGCACAGCTCGTTGTTATCGCTCCTGTGCGGTGTCCCTTTGAAGGCTCCGGTCGATCGCATCGGCCGCATCGTGCATCAGCGCGGGCATTACGTGGGAGTAGGTATCCATCGTCACAGCGATGCGACTGTGCCCCAAGGTTTCCATGACAACGCGGGGCGACACGCCTTCGGCAAGCAGGAGGCTTGCGCACGAATGCCGGAGGTCGTGGAAACGCATCTTTGGTAGTCGCGCTTTGCGAAGGATTCGCTTGAAGGCGCGCTGGACGTTGCGGTGATCGAGCGGGCGTCCTGTGGACGAGGTAAATACAAAGTTACCTCCGTACCATTCAGACCCAGCCGCGCGGCGTAGCTGAGCTTGAAGGGTCCGATGGTCTCGAAGGGCTTCAGCAGTGGTGACCGGCAGAACGATTGAGCGACGACTACGGCGCGTCTTCGTCTCTGCCAGGACCTGACCATGCCCAGCCACGCGCTGAAGAGTCTTGCTCACTCTCAGTTGTCGTCGCTCCAAGTCGATGTCCGGCCACTGGAGTCCCAAGGCCTCGCCAAGACGCAAGCCGGTGCTGACCGCCAGGACCACCAGGCCTTTCATCTCATCCCCATGGGTTGCTTCGAGAAGCCGTTTCGTTTCCTCAGGCGACAGGACCCGAACGTCCTTTTGAGCTACTCGTGGGGCATCGACCAGGGTGGCGACGTTCCTAGTCACGAGGCCCCAGCGAACAGCTTTGTTTAGTGCGATTCGAAGGATCTGCAGGACGTAGCGCGTCGATCGTGGCGAAAGTTGAGACTCACCTCTCTTCCGGGCGATCAGTCGTGAAACGTGGTCAATTGACAGCTTGTCGAGGGCCACATGGCCGATTTCCGGCGTGATGTGAAGCCTGGTCGTGCCTTCATACGAAGCGTAGGTTGACGGGCGCAGCGCAGGCTTGACCGAGGTCAGCCATTGAGTGAAGAAGTCACTCAAGCGAGGGCTGCGAGTTGCAGGCAGGGCGCCGTCTTCGACGTTTCGAACGAGGGCGCGAACTCTGTCCCGCACCTCTTTGGCGGTCGATCCCTGCAGCGATTTCCGGATGCGTCGACCGTCTTTCCAGCCCAGGTTTACTTGCCCCACCCATCGGCCGTCGGATCGGCGATAGACCGTACCCTCGCCTTTAGCTCGGCGCGTATCCACTGGCCTTACCGCGACACCTGGCCCGAACGCCCTTGGAGTCGGCGAAGGAGACCCTGACCAGCCCGTGGCTCCCACGATGTCTGGTCAACTACCCAGCGCTCCAGCTCTCGGCGCCCAACTCGAGTCGCCCGACCTATCCGAACCACGGGCAACTCCCGCGCAGCCATCAGTTCGAAGACCTTCGATCTACTGAGACCGAGCATCGCAGCAACTTGGATCGGACGTAGGAGCAGCGGCTCCAGGTCACCCTCCGGCGACTGGTCGCCGTCAGCGAGGGGAACCCGAACGCCGCGGGTTCCCCCTTGACCCCCTCCGCGCCGACCGAGAATGTCAGACGGATGTGGGCGCTTGGCATCCCGAAGGGAGGTCGGACGTCTAGTTGATGACTCTATTCTTGACTTAGCGGACATGGGCGACGGCCTTCCGCCAATGTGTGGTCTGATCGCGAGCCACGGCCGCGCGCAGGCATGCGCTATCCGTGATCGACGCAATCGTCACTGGCCGGCGCTCCGCGGCCGATTCAGCCGCTGGCGTCCAGCATTCACAGCCCGAACCGCTCGGCCCTGAGCTGCAGCTGTCAAAGGAGCGAGAAGACCACCCGCTCGGCGAGTCACGAGGCCGATCGGGAGCATGTAGGCGGCCGTGCCGCCCCAGCCGCGGGCGACCGTTCCGGCGGTGCCGTGAGCGAACTTGATGCCTTGGAAGAGGGCGACCGGCGAGATCGCGGTGATTAGAAGGATCGCGAAGCCGCTTGCCATCCAGTCGGCCTTGCCGTTGTTCGGGGCTTCGCCGAGAACCGCCGGCAGCAGCAGCGAGAGACCGACCACGAACGCAGTGGCGACGACGAACTTGGCCAGCAACAGGCCGATCACGAACTCGGCCAGGTGTGTCGCGCCACCGGCCAAGCGTGGCCAGATGGCGAGCACACAGACCAAGGGCACGAAGGCGGTGATGGTCAGGACAAGCGCCGCCCGCACGATCAGCTCGAGGTAGACGACCATGGCAAGGAAGCTGATCAGCAGGGCCATGATGATCAGGGCCACTACGTTGAGGTGGACCTGGGATAGGTCGACGTTGCCCGCCGATACGACCGTGCTGGGATTTGCTGCTGAGAGCTCCTTGTCCCAGGCGTGCCCCAAGAGAGCTGCGTGCACAGTCGCGTACTGCACGATGGCAAGACCCGAATAGGCGAAGAAGACACAAGCGATGACTCGCGGCACCACCGAGAGGTCGAGCCCGAGCTGTCCACCGAAGATCCGCTCGACGATGCCGAAAGCGACCACCGCGCCCAGGATCAAAAGTGAGATCGCGAGCACGCGGTTATAGATGGGAACCAGGGCGACGAAGTCGGGCTCGGTGGCGTCGCCGAAGGAGTGCATCAGGTTGCTGATGCCCCAGAGCGCGTCCTTGATCGCCCAGGCTGTGATCGCCTGCACGATCTGCGCCGCGTAGCTGGCGTAAGGACCGCTGGAAGGCGTCACGAGAAGAGATGCCCCGCGTAGTTGGCGGCGGCGATGCCGAGGTAGAGGAAAGCGATGGCCGCGATTGATACGCCCAGGGACGACTTGGAGCGCTCGACGAGCTGCGGGTTTGAGGTGAACGAGGCGAAGACCCAGCCGAGCAGCGAGACCGCGATCCCGATCGCCGAGACAAGGACCAGCAGACCGGCCGTGTTGTTGGCCAGGTGGACCAGCCCCTGGAGCACGTTGGCCGGCAAGCCGTTCAGGTCGGGATGGATGTTGATGTCCGAACCGCTCAGAAAGGCCACTCAGGAACCTCCTTTGCCGCGAATGCGGCCAAACAGGACCGACGGCATGAGAGAGGGGCGGCGCTGGGACACGGTGGACTGACCGCCTCCTTCGGCCAGCCGGCGGAAGTGGGGGACCTGGTCCCAGCGCCTGAGCTTCAAGCGGGCGGCCGGCGCCGTGGAGTAGACGAGTACGGGTTCGCCGAGACGGCGCAAGTCGTCCGGGCTGCACAGCGGTCGCCCGGTGCGTTGCTCGGATGAGCTGGAGCTCCTGGCGTCGCCGTGGCTGACGCGGTAGGTCCGGGTCTCGTCGCCGATGGCGCGGCTGAAGTGCTCGAGTGTCACGAGGTCGCCCTGGCCGGGAAGGAGAAGGCGGGCGCGACAGTTGTTCCAGACCGTGCGCGCCTCCTCGCGTCCGTACCCGGATTCGATCTGGGCCAGGTCGTGGAAGCAAAGCAAGAGCTGGATCCCCTGGCCGGGACCGCTGGAGGCGTAACCGGCAAGGCGAGGAATGCGGGCGAAGTTGGCCGCTTCGTCGAGGGCCAAGAGGAGACGCGGCGCCAGGACTCCGCCCTGGGTCCGGGCGCGCAGCGTCGCCTTGCGCAGCAGGGTGGCGATCAGTGCCGAGAAGAGCGGCCGGCAGCGCTCGGCCTCTTCGGCGGGGGCGACCAGGTACAGCGTGCCGCCTCCTACCAACAGCTGATCGAGGTCGAGCTCCCGCTCGCTGCTCGAGGTCGCACTGCAGACACGGTCGTCGACCCAAAGCCCCAGGCACGACCGGGCGGTGGAAGCGATCGAGCCCGCTTCCCGGTCCGGGGTGAGGGCATGTGCCATCAGCAGATCGGATGCGTGGGCGTCATCGACCACCTTGGAGAGCTCGACGTAGTCGGCCTGGGCGGTGCGATTGAGGGCGATCAGGACCGAGCCCATGTCACCGCCGCGTTCCTGGGCGAAGACACAAAGGCCGGTGATCAGGTTGGAGGCGGAGAGATACCAGTGCGCCGCTGCACCGCGCTTTCCGGCGGCGGTGAAGTGGTCGGCCAGCTCGGCCGCGGAGCCGCAGTCGGTAACTGAGGCAATTGGATTCCAGCTCGCGGCCTCTAGCCCGAGGTCTCGGATCCACGAGGTGTCGCGGTCGAGCGGAGCGAAGACCCAGACCGGCCCGCGCTCAGCTCGATGCCTGGACGTGAGACGGACCAGCTCTTCTTTGGTCGAGGTCGCGACCGCTGCGCCCGACCAGGTCAGGAGCGTGGGCACGACCACAGTCGAGGTCTTGCCCGAGCGCTGTACGCCAAGTAGTAGGACGTTGTCTTCGGCCGGCGACTGCAGAATCTTGCGGCCGAGAAATCCAAGCGCGATGCCGTCGCCGGCGGCGCGCTCGGGTCTGGCGAGCCGGCCCAAGCGCCGGTGATCCCGCCAACCGGCCCAGCGGCTGGCGCCATGGCTTTGGGGGCGGTCGGACTTCCAGCCGCCCAGGGCAAGCCGAATGACTCCGGTTATGGCCCAGATCAGAAGGTCGGCGATCACGTTGGCGACCGCCGTCATCGCAGCCACCCCTCGTGCTCATTGCGGTTGCGCGCCTCCTCCAGCTCGCGCTCCATCTGGTGGTGGTAGATGAGGGCCGCGCCACGCAGCCGGCCTAATGCCGCAGCGAAGACCCGACCCGAGGAGTAGTGCCTGCTCGAGCGCAAGCCGCGGCGTTGGTTCGGTCGGCGAGCCGGTTGCGCTCGCCAGCCGGTGACTGCTTCGGCTCGTGGGTAGGGTTGCGCGGCGGACTTTGACTGCGGGCTGGTTCGCCCTCCTCGATCGCGTTCGACGTCAAGACGGCGCTGGTAACCGATCTCCAGTGCGATCGCTTCCTTCATCCGTTGCAGGCGCTGGCGGTTGATGACCAGCGTGCTGAACTTCCCCGGCGCGAGCTCACGTCGCGCAGCCAGCACGATATGGACGTGGTGGTGGGCGGTGTTGCGGTGCTCGGCGCCAAACCAGGGACCAATCCCGCCACCGCCGGCATCCCTTTCCAGCTGTTTCATCGCCGCCCGCGCCAGGCGGCGTAGATCGAGTCCACGCCACTCCTCGGGCGAGAGGACGAAGGTGTAGACGGCGCGCTGGCGGTCCACCCGCTTGCCGTCCCTTCCCTGGACCCAGTTCGGTTCAAGGTTCTTGACCGAGCGCGCCACATAGCTGACGAAGCGGCGGCGGTCGACCTCGCGGTCCTCGTGGGAGCCGAAGACGCGGCCGCCTGGCGAGGTGCGGTCGCGGTGGGCGACGTAGCGCATGTAAGCGTCGAGGCCGCCCTTTTCGGGTTCGACGTGCTGGTCGCGGAACTGCACGTAGCGCACAAAGCCGCCGACCGCCTTGCGGACACCGCCGGTCACCGAGACCGGGGTGTATCGGAGCGCCAGCACCGAGCGTGCAGACCTCATTTCAGGTCCTGGCGCCGAAGCATCTCTTCGGCAGCGGCCAAGCGCTCCATCGCCGCCTCGGCGGCGGCATCGAGGAGCTGGCGAGAACGCGTGAAGCCGCCCGGGGTGGTAGCTTCCTCCAGCTTGAGAACTTGCTCGACCGCGATCAGGATCGCCGCGTCGCGGATGACCGACTCGTCGCGCCCATTGCCCGACTCCAAGCCGGCTTCACCGAGCTCGCGGCCGACCAGGTGCCGAAGCAGCTGGGTGACCGACATGTGCTGGCCGGCGGCCAGGGCCTTGAGCTCAGCTCGCTCCTGGTCGGACAGGCGCAGCTTGATCTGGGCTCGGATCGAGGTGTCCGGCTTGGGTGCCCCGATCAAGCTTGTCCGTCTCCCGCGCTGATTGCTGCTTGCGCCCGCAGGCGGGCATTGCGCACCCGCTGGCGCATCTGCCGGGGGGTGATGCCGGCCTCTGCGGCCAGAATCTCGACCGGCTCGCCGAGCACCTTGACGCGATGGATCAGTTGCAAGTCGGCGGCCGCCACCAGTCCGAGACGAGAGTCGAACAGGACCTCGGGCTGCTCGCCTGGCGGCGCCTCGATCTCGTCGGTCAGCTCAAGCCCCAGGTTGCGGCGCTCGCGCTTGAGCGACCCACGTACCTGGTCCTCGGCGTACTCGACCAACCGGCGCGGGATCCAGCAGTCCTCGCAACGAGGATCCCAGCGCTCGGCCATGGCCAGGACCTCGAGCACCAGCTCTTGAGCGATGTCTTCGTCGTCGAGGTAGAGCGCGCTGGCGAGCAGCGTCTTGCGGGCGTTGGTCAGCCAGGGACCGAGGCTTTCAACCAAAAGGCCCGACCAGCGCTCTTTGGGTCCGAGCCGGTAGGCGGCCAACAGCGCTGACCAGCTGAGCTCGGGCGTCGGCGGCAGAGTCGCCGCCGGCAGGGTTTCCAGCTCGGGTACTTCCATTGCTCCTCCTCGTCTTGAGATTTGTGTCGGGCACCTGCGCCCTCTACTTCTCTTATCTGTATGGAGGAGGCGGAAAAAGGAAGACTTCTAGCGACTGATCTGCGTCTTATGCCGTCTTATCTGCGACTTCTGATCTCAGCGCGGCGAGCTGAAGTTCCCGCCCACATCTCGCACTGAGCCGCGGTAGGCTAAACGGCGCACGAGATGGGACACCGGCTATTGGTTCTCTCAGTCGTGGGCTTGCTTGCCCTGACAGCGTGTGGCGGAGCAACGGGCGCAATCGCACGGATTTCGCCGAGTGTTTCGTTTGGGCAACCGGCGCCAAGTAATCGAATCGACGTAAACCTGACCACGGCGCCTGGGCCGGGTCGGATCGAGGTAAACGTGACCACGGTGCCGGAGCCGGGTCCAATCGACCAAACCCTGACCCCGCCGCTTGGGTCTAGCCGAATAGACGTCAGCCTGACCCCGGCGGCTGGGCCGAATCGAATCGACGTAAGTCTCCGAGTCGAATCGTCCAAAGCCTGAGCAAGTCGCTGGTCCGGTGGGGTTCGGTTCGTCGGCCGTTGATGGCCGAAGTGCCTCGAAGCTGACCTACTTGGGCGGTACTGTGACCACGTCCGCGATTGGGCTGGGGCCAGGCTGGACCTCAAGTGCGGCAGCTTCGGGGTGGCGGCCGGAGCGGCTGTAGGCCGTGGCGAGGCGAGCGCGCAAATCACCGCGCTCGGGGCGCTCCTGGAAAGCAGGCTCGAGGATCGCGATCGCCTGCGCCGGGCGACGGCCGGCCAGGTAGGAATCGGCCAGGACCAATATCAGCTCCAGGCGCTTGCCGGCAAGCCACTCTCGCTGCTCGCGAATCATCTCCGTGCAGGTGGGGTGGCGATCGGTCGCGATGTCCTCGATGGTCTCGAACTCGGGCAGGAAGGTGCCGGCCGTCGCTTCGAGGGCACGCTGGGCCCTGGCCGATTGAGCATTGGTGAGCCGGCTGCGACCTGCGCACGCAACGCAGGCGGCCAGAAGATCGAGGGCGTCAACCGCGCAGCCGTCGAACGAAAAGCGCATCACCTGGGGCTCGACCACGATCCGCTCCCTGAGAGCCGCCGGCAGCTCAGGCAGCCCCTGGTGGGTGAGGTTGCGCATCTGCTTGAGCTGGGTTTCGCGGTCCAGGCCGGGGCTTGCCTGCCGGCCAAGCTCGTCGCGCGGCTGCCCGCTGTTGGGGTCCTTGATCGCTGCCACCAAGAGGCGCAGCCAGATGAACGCGGTGACCGAACGAGCTCGCAGAGCCGCCGCCCAGTCCCGGCCGTCCTGGTGCACATGCAGGCCGCCGAAGGTGCGGATCACGACCCTGGCCGGAGGGCCGGTTTCCGCCTCGAACGGTGGATCATCAACAGGCGCCTCGAGGGCTGCGGCCGTGGTTTCAGGCAGCGCTGCGGCGAGCGACGCCGGAATCGCGCGGGCACGCAGGCGCGCCACGAGCCAGGCCGCGATGCTGACCCATGCCACCGCGACCGCAATCAACGCCCACGCACCCAGATTTGAGGCGGGCTGGTTCTGGATGTTCTGGTCGGCGATCAGGTAGCGGCCTGAGCTGTCCTGGCGGAGCCAGAACTCCCCGTGGAAGGCGATCGCCTGCTGGGTCGGGGCCGCATTCGGGCCGGCAGCGCTCGTCACCGACTTGGTGCCGTCCTCAATTACCTCGCTCACCAGGCTCGGATCGGTCGGATCCTGCGCGCGAACGATGCTCAGCGAAGCCGGCTGAAAGCTCACACTCGGCGCTGGACCGGCGGCGGATTGGTTGCTGATCTGCTGGCTCACGTCCACCAGTGCGTTGCCGGTCAAGCGACCGCCGATCGGGCTCGGATCGCCGCCGGACAGAGCGGCGGCTTCAGCATCCTGGTCGGCCAGGAAGTCGCGCTCGATTTGCTTTCCCAAGCTAGGAGCGATGCCGGTCCCGAACGTGGTCCTGACGCCTAGTGCAAATGCGGCGGTGGCGCTGATGACGACTGCCAGGACCACCACGGAGAGCCCGTAGACGAGCACGTTCGAGAGCCGAGGCGTCACCCTCGGCTCAGGCCGCGCAGCGCCAGCTGCCAGTGATCTGCACCGTGCTGCCCGAATTGACCAGCGTGCCGCTGAGGGTGGCATCGATGGTTCCCGACTTCAGGTCGCCGGCGATCGTGAAGCTGCCGCTTCTGCCCAGCCAGTAGACCTGGTCGTCGGTGACGAACGCACCGTGATTGCTCGGATCGGCGTGGCCCAAGAACAACACTGCCCCGATCGAGCTCCCGGAACGGGCCGTGTACTGGCCTGGCGTGACTGAGGGGTACCGGTCGGCGCCCAAGTTGAGCAAGAAGCTCTCGTCCCCGATCGAGAACTTGAGCGTCGCCTCATAGCTCTGGCCGATGGCGCGGCACAGGTTGTCGCCGCCGAACCCTGCCTTGGGCACCATTCCAACGTCCGTCACCGCGGAATCCAATTGCGCGCTGAGATCGCCGCTGAAGCTCAATTTCTGGGCATGGCAGGCGTTCGCCTGCATCCGCGCCACGTCGTCCGCCCCCAGCTGATTGAGGGCATAGAAGTTGGCGCACGGGGCGCTGGCGTCAAACGCCGGCAGGGGGAGCGGCGCCCCACATGCCCACTGGCCCGTGATGTGCTCCGGCTTGGCCCCGCTCACGTCTCGCAGCGCCTCCACGTCGATGCTGCCGGTGATCCCGCTGGCATCCACGCTCAGGCTGCCGGTGACCTGGTTCCAGTCCTGGCTGAGGTCCGAGATCGAGGCCAGCTCGACCACGCTGCTCAGCTCGTTGATCGTCACCGGCTGGTGCTCAGAGCTGCCCGGTGGGGAGATCCGCAGCCGGTAGCCCTTGCCGGCGGCGACGAACGCCAGCAGCGCTCGCGGAAACCCGCTCCAGCGCTTGGGTTCGCTGCACATCTGGGTCGGCGCCACACCGTCCTGCTCGACGGTGTAGGCCTGGGCCACCTGGCCGACGATCTCTCCGCTCAGCTGCAGCGACTGAACCAGGCAGACGGGGTTGGCGGCGCTGACCTCGGAGGGGAAGAGCTTCAACACCCGATAGGCGTCTGCGCAGGTGCTGGGCTTTGGCTTGACCACGGCCGCAACTGGAGTGCTGCGTAGCGAGACCAGGTGGACAATGCCCACCGCAACCAGTCCGATCACCAGCAGGGCTGCGATGGCGATTGCGACGTTCCGCCTCATCACGCCTCCTCCGGCTCTGGCTCTCAAACCAAACTACGGGCGCAGTCGGCGCAGTCGGTGTCCGAGAGCGCGGCCGCGCGGTCACCGGCAGAGTCGGACCCGGCGCCAGGTGTTACCGGCAGGTCTGAATGAGGCCGAAGGTGCAGGAATCGGCAACGCTCATTGAGGCTGGTTTCATAGGCTGACGTCGGACCGGGGAATACCCGGTTACGAAATGACCCTCCCAGTCTTGGTGGGACCGGGAGGGCCGAGCGGGGTGACGCAACACCCTTGTCCATCGTATGGCCGTGCCGGCTGTCGGTGTCGGAGTACGCGGCGGCAGGCAAGCAGGTCGAGGTGCCCGAGCAGGTATGTCCGGGCTGCGGGCGCCAGCTGACGGGCTG